>NZ_FOQC01000002.1:16427-41289 GCF_900113645.1 Trichococcus flocculiformis | reverse complement strand
GAAAGAATCGGACAACCGTAGAACGAATGTAGTGTTCGTTGTCCGATAACCCGAAAGAATTGGACAACTACAAGTAAAAACGCAAAAGCAGCCAAGGGGACTCCCCTCGGCTGCTTTTGCGTTTCTACAAATCTACAAATCTACAAATCTACAAACTAAACTGTTTATTTTTCTCCACGAAGGCTTCGTTGTGAGAGGACACCATCGCGTGCTTTTCAGCGGTGGGGTTCAGGTATTGTTTGACGCTGTTCACTGCGTTCACGGCATCCTGGAAGGTGCCGACCAACAGATTGACTTTGCCCTTGTAGGCGATCGCATCGCCTGCCGCGAAGATACCGGGGTGGCCGATCGTGCTGTCGGGGCTGCCCTCGATGAAATGATTGTCATTGAACTGGAGTCCCATCGCATCCCCAAAAGCGATAGCCTGTTTGCTGGCGAAGCCGTGGTTGACGATGACCGCATCGGCAGCCACAGTCCGATGCTCACCGGAGACCGAAAGGGAAATGGCTTCGATCTCGCCTTGGTGGTTGGAACGGAACGAGCGGATCTGCGTTTCCAGAAGCAGCGTGCCGCCGTTGTTGCGGAAGGTCTCCACGCTGTGTTCATGGGCGCGCAGTTCAATGCTGCGGCAAGCAAGCGTCACTCCGTTTGCGATGGCCAGCAATTCGTTCGCCTGCTCGAGCGCTGTGTTTCCGCCTCCCGAAAGGAAAACTTCCTTGTTGCGGAACGCATCCAGGCTGCTAGGAATGTAATGCAGATTCGTCCTTTCGAACTGCTCCGCACCGTCCACCGCCAACCTGTTCGGCGTGATGATGCCGCTGCCGTATGCAAGGATCACCGCTTTTGTGTAATGATGGTCGCCGTTGCTGGCCCTGATATCGAAAATGCCGGCGACTTTGGTGATCTGGCTGACTTCCGTATTCAGACAGACGGTCGGGTGGAACGTCAGACCTTGCGTGATGCAATTGGAAAGGAACTGTTTGCCGGTGATCGGCGTCAGACCGCCCACATCCCACAAGATTTTGTCGGGGTACAGGTTGACTTTGCCGCCGAGGACGGACTGGGATTCGATCAGCTTCGTCTTGAGATTGCGCAAACCGCTGTAGAAAGCACTGTACAGACCCGAAGGCCCGCCACCGATTATCGTTACGTCAAATACTTCGTTCAAAAGACCACCTCATTTACTGTTGACTAATTGTATGTTATGAATGATAATGGAATAAATTATAAATGAGAATGATTCTCATTATCAATTAAATAATTTTTATTCAAAAATGTCAAGAACGATCCGGAAATGGATCGCTTCTGCAAGGATAAAGAAAGGGGAATGAAGGCATGTGCAGCCTGAAAGTTGAGGAGGTGCAAATCAAATACGACAAGCAGATCATTGTGAAAAATATCTCAGTCACCATCGCGCCGCAAAAAATCACGACAATCATCGGGCCGAACGGTTGCGGCAAATCGACCTTGTTGAAGGCGATGTCGCGCATCCTGACTTGCTCGAGCGGCGACATTCTGCTGGACGGCGTTTCGATCTTTACGATGGATACGAAACAGTTGGCGAAACGGATCGCCATCCTGCTGCAGCGTCAGGAAAACCTCTCCGGCATCACGGTCGAGGAAATCGTCTCGTACGGAAGGTTCCCGCACCGGAAAGGCTTGAGGGGACTGGGCAGCGAGGACAAGGAAATAATCGATTGGGCCATCGATAAGACGCAAATCGACGAGTTGCGCTTCCGCTACATCGATGAACTGTCGGGCGGACAGCGGCAACGGGTCTGGTTGGCGATGGCCTTGGCGCAAAAAACCGACATCATCTTTTTGGATGAACCTACGACCTATCTGGACATCAGTTACCAACTGGAAATTTTGGAACTGCTGAAGAAACTGAATGAAGAGGAAGGTTATACGATCGTGATGGTGCTGCACGACATCAATCAGGCATCACTCTATTCCGACCATATCGTTGCGCTCTCGGACGGCAATGTCGTCTGCCAGGGTTCAGCGGAGGAATTGGTCACCGCAGCAAACATCGCGGCCATCTTCAATATCCGCCCGACCATCCAGCCGGACGCAAAGACAAAAAAACCAGTCATCATCGGGTATGAATTGATAAAAAAAGGAGAATGAACATGAAAAAAATAAACAAACTATCACTGACAATGTTATTGAGTGCCGGCTTGATTTTGGGGGCCTGTTCCGCTACGGACACATCCGATGAGACCAGCGAAAGTGCAGCAACCGAAACGGTGACGTACACAACGGTCGACGGCGAAGAAATCGCGGTTCCCGCAAACCCGGAACGGGTAGTGGTGCTGTCGTCCTATGCTGGGGATCTCATCAACTTCGACATCAACATCGTCGGCGTGGATGCTTGGTCAGCCGGTAACCCGAATTTCAGCGAAGGTCTTTCAGGCGTCGCAGTCGTTTCGAATGCCGACGTCGAAAAAATCCTCGAATTGGAACCGGATCTGATCATCGGCTTGGACAACATCGAAAATGCCGACCAATTGTCGGAAATCGCGCCGACCGTCCTGTTCACATACGGCGAACTTTCTTACTTGGATCAAATCGTGGAAATCGGGAAAGTAGTCAACAAGGAAGAGGAAGCTGTCGCGTGGGTAGAGGAATTCCAGACCGAAGCGCAGGCTGTTGGAGAAGAAATCAAGGCAGCAATCGGCGAAGATGCAACAGTAACAGTTGCCGAGAACTTCGAAAAACAGATGTACATTTTCGGCGATAACTGGGCACGCGGCACGGAAATCCTTTATCAGGAAATGGGCCTGAATATGCCGGAAACGGTCAAAGAGAACGCCTTGGATGCAGGTTATTATGCCATTTCCGAAGAGGTGCTCGGCGATTACATCGGCGACTACCTGATCTTGAGCTTGGCCGCAACCGATCCGGAAACGAGCTTCTTGGATGCTGAATGGTTCCAGAACATACCGGCCGTGCAGAACAACCAAGTGTTTGTGGCGGATGCCGAGACATTTTATTTTAATGATTCGCTATCTTTGGATTACCAACTGGACTTCTTCGAGGAATCCTTTTTAGCGGAATAAGAGGGGACGATTGCAGTGATTAAACGGAAACGAAAGGCCTTCGGAATCTATCTGGCAGTGACTGTCTTGTTGCTGATCGTGGCAGCGGTCCTGGCGCTTTACACAGGAGCGGCGGATACGGATTGGTCGGACCTGTTCGAAGCGCTCATCGGGGAAGGCGGCGGCGATTATTATCTTGTCCTGCGGGGCATCCGCTTCCCGCGCATCCTGGGTGCCTTCTTCGTGGGAAGTTCCTTGGCTGTTGCCGGAGCGATCATGCAGGCGCTGACGCGGAATCCGTTGGCCGATCCTGGGCTTTTGGGGCTGACTTCCGGAGCGAACATCGCGGTGGCCTTGGTCTATGCCTTTGCTCCGCAGAGTTCCTACCTGCTCGTTTCCATTGCCTGTTTCGTGGGTGCGGGTTTGGCGATGCTGTTCGTGTACGGTCTCAGTAATGCGACCAGAAGCGGACAATCACCCTTGAACCTGATCTTGATTGGAGCAGCCGTCTCGTTCTTTTTCCAGGCCATCGCGGACGGGATCGCGATCTGGTTCCGCATCTCCAAGGACGTTTCGATGTGGACTTCCGGCGGCCTGATGGGTGTCGATTGGAATATTTTGAGCATCACCCCGGTCATCGGACTGGCGCTGTTGTTGAGCCTGGTGTTCAGCGGCCAGTTGACGGTGCTGAGCTTGGGCGAGGAAACAGCGATCAGCATGGGACAACGGACCAATCTGATCCGGACCGTCCTGATTCTTTTGATCACTTTGCTTGCGGGCAGCGCGGTTGCCATCGCCGGCAATCTCGCTCTGATCGGCTTGATGATTCCACATGTCGTGCGCAAGATGGTCGGGCAGGATTACCGCAAGATCATTCCGTTGTGCATCACGGTCGGCGGGACTTTCATGATCCTGGCTGATTACATCGGCCGCACGGTCGTCAGTCCTTTCGAAATTCCCGTTGTGGCGATCGTTTCCGTGATCGGCGTGCCTTTTTACGTGACAATCGCCAGAAAAGGGGGAATCCGAGCTGTTTAATGAATGGAATCTAACTTATCGGAAAAAATTGTGGCTATTCCTCTTTTTGTTCGTGGTGGCTTTCCTTGCGGCCTTGTCCATGGGTTATTCGTCGCTTCCGTTGGACCGTATCCTGCAGGTCTTGTCAGGTAACGGGGTTTTTAAAGAAAACTACGTCTTTTACCAGATCCGCTTGCCCCGGGCTTTGGTGTTGACGATGGCCGGCGCCTGCTTGGCAGGTGCCGGTATCATCCTGCAGACCTTGAGCAACAACGACCTGGCCGACTCGGGCCTACTGGGCATCAATTCCGGTGCCGGTCTCGGCGTGACGATCTTCTATCTGTTCGCGGGCGAAGGCATGCTGCAGTTTTCTGCGGTCCTGCCGCTTGTCGCTTTCATCAGTGCGCTGGTGGCTGCCTCCACGGTTTACCTGCTCAGTTTCAGCCGCAGCCATAAACAGCATGCGATGCAGCTGGTGGTCATCGGAGCGGGTATCTCCTCCGCCTTTTCGGGTTTGATCGTCCTGCTGATGTCCGCTTCTGACCGGACCGACGTCAGTTTCATCGCCGCCTGGATGTCGGGAAACATCTGGGGATCGACTTGGCCGTTCGTGTTCACAATCCTGCCTGGTTGGCTGTTGGCGATGGGTGTCCTCTTCCTGAAGGCCCCGACGCTTAACATTCTCGCGCTGGGTGAGGAGGCAGCTATTGCCTTGGGATTGAAGCTCCGGAACGAAAAATTGATTCTGCTGCTTTGTGCGGTCGCCATCGCCTCAGCGGCAATCTCGTTGACCGGCAACATCGGCTTCATCGGCCTGATGTCCCCGCACATCGCCAAAAAGTTGGTCGGCAAACGGCATGAACGCTTCAGTTGGATCGCGCTCTTGGTCGGGAGCAGCATCCTGTTGATTGCCGATGCGATCGGCCGCACAGTGATGGATACCGCTTTTCCGACGGGTATCGTCGTTTCTCTTATCGGAGCGCCTTATTTCCTGTATTTGCTGTTGGGGAAAATGCGCTGAGGATCGGTCCGCTGTCGGGCGAGAGCCTAGGCCGGTGACGGAAATACCCGAGAGTTCAAACATCTGTCGACTGATCGGATACCGAAAACATCAAAAAACGCGCCATCAGCCGGAAAAGGGCTGGCTGGCGCGTTTTTTTACTTTCATAAAGTAGTCTTACTGAAAAGTTTCCCTGCGGTAAAGAGGCTTGAAGCAATTATCAATCCCGTAATCAGCAGCGGATTCAGAAGGTCCTCAAGCAGCAGTGTCCCTTGCAGCATATCCATCACACCTGCAGCCTTCACGAAGGGTCCAACTGTGATGGGACTAGCTCATCCTGTGCTATAATAAAGCAAAGATACCAGAACAGCCAACGCTGTCAGAGGAAGGAAAATTGAATGAATCCATTGTTTAAATTGATGCTCAAGTTGATGTCGTCACCAAAAATCAACATGCAGGAAGATTACGCCCGCGTCCGCAAAGTGCAGCAGATTTTGGCTCCAAAACCAAAAAAGGGTTATATCATCATGGATCACAAAATCTATTCGGAGGACCGTTCCCATGATATTCCCGTGCGTGTCTTCTATCCGAAAGAGCATCTGTATAAAGAACCCTTGCTCTTTTTCCATGGCGGTGGGTGGGTCATCGGTGACATCGAAACCTATACGAATGCCTGTATCAATATGGCGGATCTGACCGGTAGAACGGTCTATTCTGTCGATTATCGTTTGGCGCCGGAGCATCCGTATCCGGCAGGCCTCTATGATTGTTACCGGGTAGCGGAAGTATTGCTGAAGCATCTGGAAATGAGCGGCTTATCGGATGAAAAAGATTTGATTCTGATCGGCGATTCAGCCGGTGGGAATTTGGCCGCAGCCGTGTCTTTGCTGCTCCGTGATAGAGGTCAAGCGACGCCAATCAAACAGATTTTGTTGTATCCGGTCACCTATTGGGATCATTCGGAAGCTTCTCCTTTCGAATCGATCCGTACGAATGGACAGGATTACGGACTGACTGCCAAAAAAATGGAAGAATATATGGCGCTATACCAGCCTGATCCTGAACTTCGTAAAAATGAGTATGTCGCACCTTTAATGGCTGAAAATTTGTCAAATCAGCCGGAAACGTTGGTGATCACAGCCGAATTCGATCCGTTGCGGGATGAGGGCGAAGCCTACGCGGAAGCGTTGCAGAAAGCCGGCAACAAGGTGCAGGTTCATCGCGTGAACGGTATCGTCCATGGCTTCATCACCTATCCGAAGACGGCCGAATCGGTTGAAGAAGCCTACGAAGTCATCAATGCGTTTCTTAATGCATAAGCCAAGAAGCTCGTTCTATAGAAAAGAAGGAAGAAAGGAGGGGCAGCAGTGAACCGAAAAAAGTGGGTACGTTTGGATAATGCCTCCAACATATTTTTAGCGGCCATGACGAACAGTGATACGAAGGTCTTCCGCATGAGTGCGGAATTGATCGATTCAGTGGATCCGATCCTGCTTCAGCGGGCGCTCGATGAGGTCTATGAAAATTATGTGCTGTATCATAGTGTTTTGCGGCGCGGATTTTTCTGGTATTATCTGGAAGAAAGCGATCTGAAGCCAAAAGTGACGGCCGACACGTTACCTCCTTGCGCACAAATTTATCATTTTGATCGGAAGGAACTGTTATTTCGAGTCTTCTACAACCAAAATCGGGTTCATTTGGAATTGTTCCATGCCTTGTCGGACGGAACCGGTGCGCTCTGGTTTTTCGAGGATCTGTTGAAGGCGTATATCATGCTGCGGCACCCCGAGGCTTTTGAAGGCCTGAGTGCCGCGGCGCATGACCGCTTGAACCATCAACTGGAGGACAGTTTTGCGCACTATTTCCGCAAGAATAAGAAACAGAACTTTACTGACGCGGCACAATCCGCCATCCGTTCCTTCGCTAAAGTCAGTCAATTGGCTGGAAAGAGCCCATCGCAAAAGAGTGCCTTGCCTGAGGAAAATAAGCAGAAGCGGCCGGTGCACCAGTTCCGCGGCAAAAAGACGCCTGACAACCGGCCACATGTCATCGAATTGGAGCTGCCGGTCAAGGATGTGCTTGCTTTGGCCCGGGAGCAGCAAACATCGCTGACCTTGTATCTGACTGCAGTATTTATGCTGGCTGTACGCAGAGCCAGTCCCGATTTTAAACCCGGATCGGCTATGGCTGTTTCTGTTCCGGTCAATTTAAGGCAGTTCTTCCCGTCCAATTCTGCCAGGAATTTTTTCAGCACAACTCGCCTGATCTATACCACAAATGAACAGGACAATACGGATGATATTGGCGCAATAGCCCAAACCCTGAAGGAGCAGTTCCAGCAACAGATTACACCGGAAAGCTTGGAGGACAAGCTGAGGACATTGATTGCCTTCGAGTACAGCCCCTTCACGCGGGTGGTCTTCCGACCGATCAAAGACCTTGTTCTGAAGCTGGTCAATTACGTCAGCAACCGGAATTTGACGATTGCGATCTCTAATCTAGGAAAGGTCACGTTTCCTGATCCGATCGACGGCTACATCGAAAAAATGTATTTCCACACTTCAGCGGTCCGTCCGCAATTTTGCGCCATCAGCCATGGAGACCAGCTGACCGTCAGTTTCACCTCACCATTTGTCGAATCCACGATCGAGGAGCAATTTGTCCGGATTTTGACCCACGCAGGCATAGACGTAACTGTCGCAGCGAATAAGGTCACAAGTAAAGATTTGGAAGGTGAGTTAGAATGAGATATTGCCATCACTGCAACGCGACCATCAAGGGAGAATGGGATCAATGCCCCTTGTGCCAAACGACATTGGATGAAGCCGCCGATCCGGTGCTGCCGGATCCCTATCCGAAGATTCCGCTGCGGTTCAATAAGGAAATAGTCTGGAAATATTTGACCTTGATTTCCTTCGTTCTGATCATCGCCTTTCTGCTGATCGAATTGATCTGGATCGGACGGATGGAGAATCTGCAACTTGCCCTGTTCGGAATCATGAGCATGTGGCTTTCGGTTTTGATTCTGATCCGGAAACGTAGGAATATCGCAAAAGGCATCGTTTATCTGATTGTTTCCTTATCGCTCCTATGCATTTATTTGGATTACCTTACAGGATGGAGCGGTTGGTCGACTACCTACGCTGTTCCGATCATCTGCAGTTTTGCGATCATATCCTTATATATCGCGGTTCGCCTTGTCAATTTAGGCGTCAGGGATTACGTGCTGTACTTATTGACAGCCGCCTTGTTAGGGCTTTTGCCGGCACTGTTCCTGACACTGGATTGGGTGACGACTTCATTGCCTTCAAGTCTGTCGGTGATGATGAGTGCAGTCACCTTGGTCATCATCCTGCTCTATCACGGCGGAGAGATTTGGCGCGAGTTGGAGAAACGGATGCATGTTTAAGATAACGAAAAAACCCCGTGTTTGGGGTTTTTTGTTTGGATGAAGTTGTTATTCCGTCGCGTAGTATTCGTCCCAATAGCCGTAAACATAAGTATTTTTGATGCGCCATTGTTGGAAACGTATCGGCACAACAAAAGAGTAGAGGCCCAAAGTCAGGACTGAAAAAAGAGTCCATTTCAGCAATAAAAGCCACAGATCAAAGGATTTTCCGACAAAATGCAATTGGCGACCTTCGATGTAGGTATGCCTGGCGACCCATCTTTCCCGGTGGCAGAAAGCCCAAGGTGTAGCCAGTCCGAGAGTGAAAAAGCCCGCGAGAAAACTGACAAGCATCATACCCAAATACTCCAATAGTGTCCCAGTGAAATAAGAATCGTTATGATGGCGCAAAATACCACTCCTTCATTTCTGTTTACCTATATATTACGGTAATCATTTCAAATAGTTTCTATCAATATAGTGAAAACATTTAGCAGATGCACTTAAATATTGCTCTGATGAAGCAAATACGATACGCTAAATACAACTATCATTTTGACGAAACGCGAGGGACAAATAATGACAAATAAACTAGCGCTCATCACTGGCGCAAGCTCCGGTATCGGTCAGGAGTTCGCTAAGAAGCTGAGCCAACAAGGATACGATCTGATTCTGGTTGCGAGGCGTGAGGATCGACTTTTGGAAATCGCCAAACATTTGTCGACCAAAAGTGAAATCATCACAGCGGACTTGGCTAAGGCGGAGGAATGCTACCGTCTGTACGAAGAAACGAAGGGCAAAAATATTTCCATGCTGATCAATTGTGCCGGTTTCGGCGATTTCGGCGCGTTCACGACGACCAGCCTGGACAAGGAACTGGAGATGATCGATGTCAACATCAAGGCGGTTCATATTCTGACCAAGAAATTTCTGCCGGATATGATCGCAAAAAATGAAGGTTATATTCTGAATGTTGCTTCGGTTGCCGGACTGATGCCAGCGGGGCCTTACATGGCAACTTATTACGCAACCAAAGCCTACGTAACAAGTTTCACCTCTGCAATCGCTGAAGAATTGGAAGAGAAGAAGAGCAACGTTTACGTCGGTTCGTTATGTCCGGGGCCGGTAGACACAGAGTTCAATAAAGTAGCTGATGTGAAGTTCAATCTGAAGGGCATCACTTCTGAATACTGCGTCAATTATGCCTTGGATAAAATGTATAAACGCAAGAAAATCATCGTTCCGACGATGTTGCTGAAGGGAGCGCTCTTCTCGTCGAAGCTGGCGCCGCGCAACTTGGTCGTGCGCCTGACGAGCAGGCAGCAAAAGAAAAAACAAGGATAATGAATGCGGGAGGCCAGCTAGCGCAAGCGAAGCTGGCCGAAAGAAACCGAACTGGATTCAGCTGTTTTTCTCCGGTGAGTTCTGATGCGGCCGGAGGAGACGCTTAAATGGGGCTCCTGAACTCAGGTGAAGCAATCTTCACCTGAGGAGGCAACCCGAAACCAAGTTTTCCTCCGGCGAAGCTCCTCTTGGCCGGAGAACACGAGCAAAAATGATAGCCGAATTTCCGCCGTAGCCCTGTAAGCAGAAAAAAATAACGTCCAAGCGACCAGTGTAACGCTGCTGGCCGCTTGGACGTTATTTATCGTGCTTCATCGAGAAGCCAGCAGACTACGGCCTCCCGTTTGGTGCCTAAGCGTTTTCTTGGTAAAATAGATACAAACGGGTGGTGGAACAAAATCAGCTGAAAAAGCCGCTGCCTTATCCCAGATTAGAAAGCGTGCCGGTGAAGGCGCACGATCTGGCCGGCCTGAAATTTGTGAAGCAACATGTCCAAACACCGATAGTGGCCGACGAGAGTATTTTTTCCATGAAGGATGCCCTCCATATAATCCAGACACAATCAGCCGACCTCATCAACATCAAACTGATGAAAACCGGAGGCATTCACGAGGCCCTCAAAATCTGCACCGTGGCGGAAACCTACGGGGTGGATTGTATGATCGGTTGCATGCTGGAAAGCAAGATTTCGGTCAGTGCAGCGGCCCATCTGGCAGCCGCTAAAAACTGCATCACGATGGTCGACCTCATTGGGCCGTCGTTCTACAAAATCGAATCCTATGAGGGCGGTCCGCTGTTCACCGGAGGCACAATCAAGCTGGGGGATGCGAACGGCATCGGCATCAGTGCCTTTCCGAAGGCCCATTTCAAAAAGCTTGTAGTCATAAAATAAAAGATTTTTCCAGAGCGGTCATGGAAGGGGATTTCCATGAAGTTGAGGGAGTTCTATGTGAAGCGAGCCATCGGTTTTGTCATTGTTATGCTTCTTGTACTGATTATTTTATTGGTAAATAAATATCTGCTGCATCTTTTCTGACAAATACAAAACCCCTTTCGGAAATAAAAATTATTCCGGAAGGGGTTTTTGGGTTGTTCTAGATCAAACCAACTTTTTTCATGGCTGCGGCCAAACGGTCGATGACTGCTTGATCGGCATCCGTCAAAGGCAGACGCATCGGTCCGACATTGAAGCCCAACAATTGCATTCCTGCTTTGACTGGAATCGGATTCGGCTCCACGAACAGGCAGTCGATCAGTTCTTTGTACTCGGCCTGCATTGCTGCAGCTTTTTTGATGTCGCCATCTAGCCAAGCGTGGGTCATTTCGGCTGTAGCTTTCGGTGCGATATTGGCAAGGACGGAGATGACGCCTTTTGCGCCCAAGCTCATCAGCGGGATGATCGTGTCATCGTTACCCGAGTAGATGTCCAAACGATCGCCCAAAAGACGCAGGTTGTCCACTGCCTGGCCGAAGTTGCCGGTAGCATCCTTCAACGAAACGATGTTGTCGATTTTCGCCAACTCCACCAAAGATTCTGGGGTAATATTCTGACCGGTACGGCCAGGCACATTGTAAAGGACGATCGGCACTTTCACGCTGTTGGCGATAGCTTTGTAATGTTCAATCAAGCCTTTTTGCGATGTTTTGTTGTAGTAAGGGGTGACGCTGAGGATTGCATCCACACCCGTTGCTTCGACAGCGCGCGTCAATCCGACGCCGTGGCGCGTATCGTTGCTTCCGGCACCGCCGATGACGGGTACGCGGCCATTGACTTTTTCGACAGTGAAGCGGATCAGATCCAGCTGTTCCTCATCCGTCAGCGTGGAAGCCTCTCCGGTTGTTCCTGCGATAATGATCGAGTCGGTTCCGTTCGCAATCTGGAACTCGATCAGTTCTTCCAATACCTCGTAGTTGATTTCTTGGTTCTCCGTATCTTTAAACGGCGTAACAATAGCGACGCCTGAGCCTTCAAAAATAGCCATGCTTATCTTCCTCCTGAATTCTGTGTTTTATTTATGAATAGACAAAAAACGACTATGAGCAAATGGTCTCATAGTCGTTCAAAACAGGCTGCTTAAGCTGAAACATTGCATCCAGATAGTGAATTCCACCAATTTGCCCCAACGTGAGAAGCTCACCGAACAAAGCTGGGCGGCTTTGTCCGACAGTGCCAGATTTATTCAACCTTGGCCCCAATACAGAGTATTTCGGCAGCAACACCTTTCAGGGAACCCCTTACTGATTGTTAACCGCGACCTCTTCATCACATCGAATCGTATTTTGTTAACTCCACACTATCAAATACAAATCAGTCTGTCAATCATATTCTGAGTGGATGCTGAGAAAATGCTTTGAAAAAAATGGCAAAAAAGACACATTCGGTGACAGTGCATCCGGATTCTCCGGGAAAGCATATGCGCCAGCAATGTGATAAAATCAGGTTGAGGGAACGCTTTCGAGGGAAGTCCAGAAAGGGATTCCGGGATGTTTTGTTGCAGGCCATCCGCGCAGAGTTTGTCTCCAGCGCACCGGCAAGGATTTGAGAGGACGTGAAAACTTATGAAGATAGAACATGTTGCAGTCTGGGTGGATGATTTGGAGTTGATGCGCGATTTTTATGTTCGTTTTTTTGACGGAAAGGCTAATAAATTATATCGGAATCCTGAAAAAGACTTCCAATCTTACTTCATTACCTTCCGTGAAGGAGCCCGTTTGGAACTTATGAAGAGGATGAATGTCACGGAACGCTATCCTTTTGATATGCTGGGCTGGGCGCATCTGGCTGTCTCCGTCGGCAGCAAGCAGAACGTCGACTTTTTCACCGACAGGCTCATCAAAGCGGGGTACACATGCAAAAGCCAACCGCGCGTGACGGGGGATGGCTACTACGAAAGCATGTTCCTTGATCCAGAAAAGAATGTAATCGAAATCACCATCTGAAAGAACTATGAGGCCGAAAATCAGGGGGGCTGCCATGATGAAAAGAAACCATCTATTTGCCGATCAAACGAAAGCAGGAAGGGATATGCGCAAAAAGAGGACGCGCTTTCTGATTGCTGGAGCGATCGGTACCAGTATCGGGTTGACAGCGGGTTTCCTGTTACGTTGGGAATTGGCCCCTTTGATCGGTTGGGACAGTGCCGCAATCATTTTATTGTATTTGCTGTGGAAGGATTTTCATCCTCATGATGGGACGGAAACGGAACGGATTGCGCAAGAAGAGGATATCCAATATTCGACGATCGATTTTTTTGTCCTGTTGGCATGTTTGATCAGTATTGGGGCTGTCGCGTTGATGTTGACCACCCAAGAACGCAGTTTCGAGACAATCGGATTTGGCCTGTTCAGCATCGTACTCTCCTGGACGACGGTGCATGGACTCTATATGTTGCGGTATGCGGAACTGTATTATCGCGATGTGAACGGCGGTGTGGTTTTTGAAGGGACCGAGAAACCTAATTTTTGGGATTTCGCTTATCTGGCGTTCACAATCGGGATGACTTATCAGGTCTCCGACACGACTTTTACGACACCGGAATTTCGTAAGGCTGCGCTGGGGCACGCCCTGTTGTCCTTCATTTTCGGGACAGCCATCATTGCCACGACCATCAATTTTGTCGCTAGTTTGAGCAGATGAAGGAGGAGTTTATGCATGTTTTTTAAATCATTTTTTGATCCGCACATAGCGCAATTTTCCTATTTAGTGGGGTGTCAAAAAACGGGAGAAGCCATTATTATCGACCCCCTGCGGGCCTTGGATGATTACATCCAGGCAGCCGAGGATGAAGGATTGGTCATCACTGCAGCCACGGAAACGCATATCCATGCCGATTATGCATCCGGTCTTCAGGAAAGCGGAAGGCGCTTAGGTGCCAAACTGTATGTATCGGACTTGGGCGGGGATGACTGGCGCTATCAGAATTTGCCTGAAGGTAGTGTGCTGCTGCAGGATGGGGACATCATTTCTGTAGGGAAAGTCAAACTGGAAGTGGTGCACACGCCGGGACATACGCCAGAGAGCGTGTCATTTGTTTTGACGGACATCGGCGGCGGTTCGGACATTCCAATGGGAGTGTTCACCGGCGACTTCATCTTTGTGGGCGACGTTGGACGGCCGGACTTGCTGGAAGAAGCTGCGCATATGCAAGGGACCACTGAAATCGGAGCAAAAGCGATGTTCCGTTCCTTGCAGAAAATGGCTGACTATCCGGACCATCTGCAGATTTGGCCGGGACATGGCGCCGGCAGCGCCTGCGGAAAGTCGCTGGGAGCCGTTCCGATGACCACTTTGGGCTACGAAAAATACAACAACTGGGCTTTCCAATATGATGAAGAAACGAGCTTTATCGAGGCGTTGACGCAGGACCAGCCTGAGCCGCCCAGCTACTTTGCACAAATGAAGAAAATCAACAAACGGGACAGCGGCGCCTATGTACCGTATCCGATTTTCCCGCTGCAACAGGCTGGGCCGAATGATAGGATGATCGATCTGCGCGCGAAAGAGATATATCAAACCGGCCATATCGAAAGAACGCTGAATATTCCGTTGAACAAAAAGTTTTTGACTTATGTGGGGTGGTTCCTGGATTACGACGGGCAAGTGACGCTCATCGGAACCAAAGAAGATGCTGAAACAGCTACCCGTCAACTGCAGCTGATCGGGTTCGACCAAGTCAGAGGCTATCTGGATGCCGGGCAAATCGCTGGCGGTAAGATGACTGAAACGATCACCGCAGCAGCCTTCATCGCTTTGCGCCAAGAAAAGGATCTGCAGATATTGGATGTGCGCTCGCAGAGCGAATGGAATGAAGGGCATCTTTCCGACGCCAAACGCGTGCTCCTCGGAAAACTTTTGGAGGCCCCGTTGCCGTTTAAAATGGATGAACCTCTTTACGTCCATTGTCAATCCGGTGTCCGTTCGGCAGTTGCCATCGGCGCCTTGGAGGAGCGGGGATTCAAAAAAATCATCAATATCCTGGGAGGATACACTGCGATCGAAAACAGCCTCAATGGATAGATACAAATGCGCGAGGACCTGCAAAAAGGTAATCAGCACAACAAAATGAGCCGGAAGGAAGAGCTGCAAAAGGCCCTTCCTTCCGGCTGCTTTTTGATTTAAATCGTTTCTATCAAGACGCGGGGAATAAATAGCCAGAATCCCTGTACGATGGTATACTATTAAATGTCGCATTTAGTGAAGTAGACCGAATAGTCCATGAGTTTTGTTAAGAAAGAGGTGTCGGTTGGTTGCATAAAGATCTAACGAAAGAACAGGAACGTGTCCATCGCGTCATTAAAGTCATCAACGACGAAAAAACACGATTGGCCGAGCAAGTAGAAGAAAAAAGTGAAAAGCAAAGACAGCAATTAAAGGAATCCAAAGAGATCAAAATCAGCCAAGGATCCTCAGAGAGCGTCTGGGAATCGTCGGCGGAACTGCGGGCCTTCGAACAGGAACTGATGATTCGCAACAATGAATTACAGAACAGCAATGAGCGTGTCGCAGTATTGGAAAAAATGCAGGATGAGCCTTACTTTGGTCGTATCGACTATCACGATGAGTACGGCAATGAAACCATCTATATCGGGATCGGATCTTTGTTCGAAAAAGATGAGAACCTGATCGTCGACTGGCGGTCACCCATTGCATCGCTTTATTATGAAGGCAGCAAAGGCGAAAAAGTGAAGCTGATGATAGCGGATCAACCGATGACATACGGCGTTGACCTGAAACGACAATTTTTGATCAGACAGGCGGAAATCATCCGCATGATGGACACGGACAATGTCATGGGCGATCCGTATTTGCTGGAAGTGTTGGAAGGACCTTCATCCTATCAGATGGGCACGGTCGTATCCACTTTGCAGAAAGAACAGAACCAGATCGTCAGGGAAACCAAAGCGGCCGTCACGCTGATAGAAGGGGTTGCCGGATCAGGAAAAACAGTTGTCCTGATGCAGAAAATCGCCTATCTACTGTATGCTTTCCGAGACCAATTGAAGTCGGAAGAAGTCGTCCTGTTTTCCCCGAACAAAATATTCCAGGAATATGTTTCCCAAGTGTTGCCTGCATTGGGCGAACTGAATGTGGGGAACACAACCTTCAGCGAATTCATGGAGCGGAAGGTGACCGGATTTTCTTTGCGCACCGATCAAGAGGACAGCTTAGCCAAGGTCACGGTACTGAAGGGCAGCTTGGCTTTTTATGAAGCGTTGCAGAAATACGGCGCGCTCCTGAAGAAACGCTACCTGAAATTCTCGGATATTCGTTTCCGCGGTGACATCATCCTTTCGGAGAAGGAGATCGAGTCGGCTTTCTATAGCATCGAAAGCCAAGGTTCATTGGCCAGCAAATTGGATATTCTCAAAAGACATTTGCTGCAGCGCGTGGAACGCATCCAACAATCGCAAAAAGGCAAGCCATGGGTCGAAAAAGAAATGATTGCCATGTCCGATCTGGATCTGTACCGTTACGAGAAAGAGACCCACAACCAAAAAGCGATGGAAGAGGCCATGACGGCTGATATCCTGGAGGACGCTTTCGAACCGATCGTCGCGAGGATCGAAGCGCTGGCCTTTATCCGTTATAAGAACCAATACATCCATTTCCTGAGAGCCGTTCCTAAATTGCTTTCATTGGATGCTTTCGGCTTGGATGAGGATGAATGGCGCACCCACATCGCTGTGGTTGCGGCACACATGGCAGAGAAGAGCGTGCTGCTTGAAGATCTGGATGCCTACTATAGTCTGCGTTTGTTGCTGAAGGGGCCATCCAGCGACATGAAATATCAATACATCTGCCTGGATGAGGTGCAGGATTTTTCACCTTTCCAACTGCAGATGCTGCAGCATGCCTACCCGAGCGCACGCTTCATCCTGAGCGGCGACTTGAATCAGAATATCCTGAACAGACGTCTTTCCTTTGATGATCTCCGGACCATTTTTTCCGAAAGTACGTTCCGTTCTTACCGTTTGCTGACCAGCTACCGTTCGACGAATGAAATCGTCCGTTTCTCGGAAAGCTTCATCGAAGGTGAAAAACCGGAAGGGACCTATATCCGTTCCGGCAAGAAACCGGAAGTGCTGCTGACCGACGATGGCGGGCTCGATATGGACTACATCAAACAGAAGGTGGATGCGAGCGTCGCTGCCGGCATGCGCGTGGCTTTCATCAGCCGCAATGCGGAAGATGCGGAACGCATCAGCCATGAACTGTCGGCTGCTGGTATTGACTTTAAACTCGTGCAGCAGGATACCGACAACAGCCATCATCCGGTATTGATCATGCCGGCCCGTTTGGCTAAAGGTCTGGAATTCGATGTCGTTTTTGCGATTTGCCACTATCCGGCAAAAGCTGCCCAAAATGAAATGCAGATTCTCTACACAATCTGCACCCGGGCGATGCACGAGCTCTACCTGACTGTTTCCGGGAAGGAAGCCGGCCTGTTGGAACGCGTTGATCCGGAAATTTATGACGTAAGAAAAATGTGAATTTGAATCTGAATAGCCCCGGCGGAATCTGCAGTCCATAAGCAGAATCCGCCGGGGCTATTTTTTTTTGGTGTTGTTGTGGCCGGAAAAGACGGGTATTTCTGAGTCAATACAGGCACATGAGAATACCCCCGGGAGCATATTTGGTGCTTGGGGAAAAGATCCGTGCTATGCTTGAATTACTTTTCGGGCAGAATCAATTCTGCCTCAAAAAAACTGGAAAGGGGTCATCATATTTTAAACATCTTATCAAATCCGGTGGTCATCCCCGTCCTGCTGCTCTTGGCCGGATCGGGAAGCTGGTGGTTACTGACCACCCTCGAAAAAACACGAAGAGCGAAGCTACTTTCCAAGCTGAGCGACGAGCTGTTCCGACTGTTGGCTCTTGCGTTCGGCAGCAATGCCTTGCTTCATTTTTCCGAAGTGATGCGCGCACCTTACCAGGCTTTGCTTTTGACGAAAGAGGCCGTATTTGCGGCTGTGATCATCACCGGAACGTACAATCTTTGGAAACAGTTGCCGAAATTGTTGGCGGATCGCTCGTTGCTGGACGCTCTTTTACAGTTGCTCCTGCTGCTGTTTTCGATCAACCATTTGTTCTATTACAGCCTATATGAGAATCCGATCTCGATCGGGCTGGCCGGATTGGGCCTGCTGTTGTTGCTTGCGGTCACGTTCATCGCCATGCGCAACAGTCTGCTGGCGGTTATGCTGCTGATCGGCGCAATCGTTCATTTTGCTCTGATGAACGGGAAAAGTGTCCTTTATTTTGGTTTGGTTGTGACGCCGGAGCTCATCCTTGCGGCTGTGTCTGCTTTTATTCTTATCGTCTTGGTTAGGGGGAAAGTGCCATCGAAACAGATTTGACCACATGGGTGGCCTTCGCGGCGGGCGCCTTGTCCTTCCTGTCGCCGTGCACGCTGCCGCTGTTGCCATTGTACATTTCCTATATCACCGGCCTGAATGTGAAGCAGATAAAAGAGGATACCTCACTTTCCGTCAGGCGCAACATTATGCTGCACTCGCTCGTCTTTCTCTTGGGGGTATCGGCTGTATACTTCACTTTGGGATTGGGCGTGAGCTATCTCGGCAATCTTTTCAGTTCCGTGCTGACCGGTCCGGTGAGCGTCTTGCTGCAGCGTCTATCTGGACTGCTCATCATCCTGATGGGCTTGACGACAGTCGGCTATCTGAAGATTCCGCTTCTGTTGGGGGACCACCGGAAGCTGAAGATGACGAAAGGCGTCAGCTTCCTTTCGACATTTTTGATCGGACTGGGCTTCGCTGCCGGCTGGACTCCTTGTATCGGTCCAATCTTTTCATCGATCCTGCTGCTGGGGAATGCGATGGGGTCGCCACCGGTGCTGTATCTTCTGATGTACGTGCTGGGTTTTTCGGTGCCATTCCTGCTGGTTTCCTTTTTCATCGGAAGGCTCAAATCCATTTTGAAGTACAGCGAAAGGTTCATGAAAATCGGCGGGTGGCTGATGATCCTGTTCGGCTTGTTGTTGCTTACTGGAAGGCTTGAAGCTTTATCGATCGCTATCTTGAATTTATTGGAAGGGACGCCTTTTGAGCGCCTCGGTTAGGGGGATTTGTTTGTGCAGAAGAAAATAATCTGGTTTTTATTGGGGGCCGCTTTTTTGTGGGTCCTGTTCGATTTCTGGAAAAGCTACTTTGCGGGTACTGAAACGAGCGAAACGGGGACGGTTTCCCATGAAACGGCAGCATCCGAAGCGGTGAAAGCCCAAACAGGCATCAACATCGGACAGATCGCGTACGATTTTGAATTGCAGGATATGGATGGCAATGCGGTGAAACTTTCCGATTACAGAGGGAAAAAGGTCTTCTTGAATTTCTGGGCCAGCTGGTGTCCGCCTTGCAAGGCCGAGATGCCTCATCTGCAGGCATTTTCGGAGGAGCAGGAAGATACGGTGGTGCTCGGCGTGAACGTCACGACTTCGGAAAGCCATCCCGACAACGCGGCTTTGTTTTTGGAGGAAAATGAAATCAGCTTCCTGAATCTTTACGGCACGGAGGAAGTATTCAATCAGTACCAAGTCCAGTCGCTGCCTACCTCTTATCTGATCGGATCGGACGGCAAAATCTACGAGCGCATCATCGGGGCCGTCACAAAGGATATCCTCGAAGCTAAATTTTCGATGATCAAATAGAATGAATGCAAACAAAAAGTGGTCCAACCTCGCATATGCGGGCCGGGCCACTTTTTTTGCATAAATAGGTCAGACGATCTGATAAGTTCCGCGCAAGTCTTTTTCATAGGGGCCCATTTCGGCCAAGTAATCCATCATCGCTTCGACTGCATGCTTTTCCAGATTCTTGTGTTCTTTTCCGAATTTCTTCGGCACACCCTGATTGGTCACATAGCTGACGTTGTACTCTTTATCCGGGATGACTTCTTCGCCGGCGATGAAAAGTTTTTGGACACGGGTTCCTTTTGGATTTTCCAGTTTCAGGTAAGCATGCAAGCCCATCGCCCGCTTCAGGTAGCCGCCCATCTGATTAAATGGGTCCGCTGCGTAGGTGCTCTCAAGGTTTTCTTCCAGCAGAGCGACTATTTCCGAACCAGTCAGGATAGCAGTTGAAATCGGCGGATCCATCGGAATGATCTGAAACAATTCCCTCAGCGTTACCGGGCCTTTCAGGATTGGAACCCCGTAGCGCCAGCCGTTGGAGAAGGCCAGATCTGTTTTCGTGTGGAAAAGGATCGCATCCAAGAGGAAGTTGTCCATCGTTGTTTCGACGCTCCAGCCGCGGTGCAGCACTTTTTTGGTCTCACCGACTTTCAGCTCCAATTTCTCGCGATATGGGGAGAGGGCATCCTCGACCAACAATTTCATTTCGGAGTCTTCCGGGATATCCTCCGTCACCGGAATAAGTTGGTGCTCGATGGATTGAATCACTCCGTCTTCAAGAGTCATTTCGAGTGCGCCAAGGAAAGATCCGTGCGAGCCGGATTGGATGACTGCCGTTTCGCCGACATGGACGATGTGCTCCTGCCGATTATGAGTGTGACCGCTCAGACAGATCGCCACGCCTTCGACCTCGCTCATCAATTTCAGATCCTGCGGGAAACCGAGATGGGACAGGACGATAATCAGATTGACATCTTTTTCCTTCAGTTCCGCTACATAACCCGGCAGTTCCTCGCGCCCCAAAGTTAAAGAAAGTCCTTCGCTGAAATGGGGCGGCATCGTTTTATCGATAATATTACAGGCGATGCCGATCACGCCGATCGAAAGATCGCCGACGGACAGGATTTTGTAAGGAGCGAACGCCAACTTGCCGCTCTCCTTTTCATAGGCATTGATCGCGAGAATCGGGTAGTGAAGTTGTTCGCCGATTTTTTTCAGATTGGCCGGACCGAAGCCGGTGTCCCAGTGGAATGTCATGGCATCAAAGCCGACTTCGTTCAGGACGGGCAGCATGTGCCAGCCTTTCGTAGCGATCGCTTCGTAGGTGCCATGGATCGTGTCGCCGTTATCGAAAACGAGTGTCGGATTTTTGCTGCGGAAATCTTTGATCAGGCTTTGGAGACGAGCATACCCCCCAGCCTTGCGGAACGCTAATTTGTCCCTTTCATAGAACAGTTCGTTGTGCAACTCCAAGTAGCTGTGGGTGTCGTTGATCTGAAGGATCGTCAATTTTTTTTGCATAGTAATCCACCTTTCAGGACGAAATGTGACAGAAGCATTCGTTATATGGCTGCTTCTATTCTAACATTCTGTGCGGCAGATACCGATTGTTATGCCCTGTACGGAACAGGAAGAATCCTGAAACGTAATGGAAAATAATATTTCAACGTAGAACTATGTTAGAATTTGGATATATAAATGGATGGTCGGCAGAGGAGGAACAAGAATTTTGGATGTTAGTGTTGTATTTAGTAGGATGATCATGCTGGTGATGATCATGTTTGTAGGCTATCTCGCGACGGTCATGAAAGTTTTCGACAAGCACGCGAACGCCAATTTTGCAGCGTAGATCACCTATGTCACGGTGCCGGCGCTTGTGATCGCATCGGTGGAAGGTGCAGGCGCTTGTGATCGCATCGGTGGAAGGTGCAGGCGAGGTAGGTACGAAGTCGGACACGCTCTTCGTCTTGTTGACCGCTACCCTGATGTATCTTTTCACGGTCGGATTGGCCAAGTTCAGTCCGAAACTGTTCCGCGCGGATAAGGAAACGGAAGGGATCATCGAGTTCCTGACCATCTTCACGAACAATGGTTTCATGGGATTGCCGGTCGTGCAGGCTATTTTCGGCACCGGCACCCTTTTTTATGCCTCGCTCTACGGCATCCCGAACAACCTGTTGATCTACTCTTTGGGAGTCTTCCTGATTGCGAAAGGCTCGAAAAAGTCGCGGGCGAGCTTGAAAGCGATTCTCCTGAATCCCGGCAACCTCGCTTCGCTGTTCGCGGTGTTCGTGTTCCTGTTCGACGTTAAATTGTCGGCGTCGGTGATGGACACCGCCACCAGCATCGGGAATATCACGTCCCCATTGGCGATGATCATCATCGGCGCGTCATTGGCCGACATCGATATCCTAGGTGCCTTCAAGGAATGGAAAATCTATCTGTTTGCGTTCTACCGCATGATCGTGATTCCGTTGTTCCTCTGGTGGGCTACGAAGGGCATCCTGACGAATCCGACTATGCTGGGGATTCTCGTCATCATTTCGGCCATGCCTGGCCCGGCGATGGCTGTGGCATTGTCGATGCAGTACGGTGGCAACACAGCCTTTTCAACGCGCTACGTCTTCATTTCGACGTTGCTGTCGGTGTTCACGATCCCGCTGTTGGCTGCGCTGCTGTTTTGAGCAGCATAGATGCACAAAGAACGCCCACTCCGCTAACCATACGGAGTGGGCGCACATTCGTTATTTCAAGTTCTTCGTGATGTAAGGATTCAACCAACGATACAAGAGGGTGGACAAGAAAGCCCCGACGAGGCCCTGCGCGATGTTCAACGGGAAGGAAGCAATCGCAGCACCAAAACTGAATAGGATCGTGTCCCCGATGGCGTATCCGATCGCCATCCACACACCGGCGATCACCGTGGCAACCAACGGCTTTTTGTGATCCATTTTCTGGAACAACCAGCCGGCAAAGAATCCTTCCAAACCTTTCACGACAAAAGTAATCGGCGCATAGAAGGCATAACCGGCGAACAGGTCAGCCAACATGCTGCCGAGTGAACCGACGATAAAGCCCGCGCTGCTTCCGAAGGACAGACCGGCCAACAGGAGCACCATGTCTCCCAAGTTAACGTAGCCAAAAGGGATCGAAATGCGGAACAATAAGGTCATGACGACGGTAAACGCTATAAATAAGGCCAAAATAACCAATCTGTAAGTACTATTTTTTTCGGTCTTCATGCAACTCTCCTCCAAGTATTATTTTTTATTATAGCCCTTATGCAGAAGTTTGCACTCTTTTTCTCATCGTTTTCACAATAATTTCCAAAATGATGGAAAAATCAGAAAATCCAATGAAAAGATGATAGAATGGGAATAATTGAGTTTTTAAAGTGAAGGGGTGAAGCATTTGAGTCAACCGAGGGTATTGATTATCCAAGATATTTCCGCCAGTTGTCGCATTTCGATGAACGTGGCGGTGCCTGTAGTGAGCTGCCTGGACAATTGGGTGAGCATCCTGCCGACAGCACTGTTGTCCACCCATACGGGTAAAGAATTTGAAGACTATACCTTTTTGGATCTGACCCAGGAAATGGGAGGCATCCTGCAGCATTGGCAGTCTTTGGGCATCAAGTTTGATGGCATCCTGATCGGCTATCTGGGTTCGCGCCAGCAAATCAACATCGTACGCGATATTATTCATACATTTGCGGCCGAAGATGCCCACATCATTCTTGATCCGGCGATGGGCGATCAAGGCGTGCTCTATCCGGGATTCACGCTGGAATATGTGGATGAAATGGCGGCACTCTGCAATGAAGCGACCGTGATCACGCCCAACGTGACCGAAGCCTGCTTTTTGACCAAACGCCAAATGTTGAAGAAGCCATATAAGGAAGCCGATGTTGCGGAATTATTGGCTGATTTGCGGGTGCTGAATCCGAAGAGCGTCATCTTGACGGGGGTCTCCCTCGAAATGGAAAAAGTAGGGGCCGTCTGCATCAGCCAAGACGAACCTGAAGCGCAGTATACCTTCGCGAAACATTTTCCCGGCCACTATGACGGCGCAGGAGACTTGTTCACAAGTGTGGTTGGCGGTTTGCTTTTCCAAAACCTCCCACTGACCGTAGCCACCGAAACGGCCGTCCACTACAACAACAAGGTGATCGAGCGCACGTTGAAAAGCGGACGCGAACTGCACTATGGCGTCCAATTCGAGACGGACTTGCCGTATCTGATCGAACAGCTGCGCAAATACAAACCAGCTGAATAGAGAAATTTTTTTAAGATTTTTTTCTGAAAGAGGCGTGAGAGAATGAAGATTGAAACTGTAGCCATCATCGGATTGGGCGCTTTAGGAATCCTATACGGAAACCATTTCACGAAAGCCATCGGAAAGGATCGCGTGCGCATCGTCGTCAACAAAGAGCGGATGGCGCGCTATCAGGAACAAGGCATTTCCTTCAACGGGGAGCCCTGTGATTTCCAATACGTCGACGAAAAAGATGCCAGTCTGGAACCTGCAGACCTTGTCATTTTAGCCGTAAAAGGAACCCAATTGGATGACGCGATCGAAACAGCCCGCAACCAAGTCGGTCCGGATACGACGATCATTTCGGTCCTGAACGGCATTTCCAGCGAAGAAGTCATCGGCGCGGCTTTTGGCGATGAGAAGATCGTCCACTGCGTAGCCCAAGGGATGGACGCACTGCGCACCGGCAACGATGTGAAGTCTGTCCATATCGGCGAACTGCGCATCGGCATCGATGCTCCCGAAAAACAGACGCGTTTGGATGCGGTGGCAGCGTTCTTCGAAGAAACAGGTTTGCCGCACGTTGTTGAAGCGGATATCCTCCACCGCATGTGGGCGAAATTCATGCTGAATGTCGGCGTGAATCAAGTGCTGATGGTGAAGGAAGGCACTTTCCGTGACATCCATAAAGAGGGACCAACCCGGGATCTGATGATAGCCGCCATGCGCGAAGTCCTGCCGATTGCCCAGAAGGAAGGCATCAATCTGACCGAAACCGATCTGGAAAATGACTTGGCGATCATCGATGGACTGACACCGTTGGGGATGCCATCGATGCGACAGGATGGCATTGCGAAACGGCCTTCAGAGGTCGAGTTGTTTGCAGGCACCATACTGAAAAGAGCAAAAAAATACGGATTGCCTGCTCCGACGAACCAATACCTTTACGACCAGGTCCAAGCCATCGAAGCAACATACTAAGAGAACGGATTAGCGGCCTTCGCGGGCGAAGGCATAAAGCCCTCGCTAGCGGGGCCTTTTGCTTGGCCGCGGAAGGTTCATGCAGCGCCGGATATTTTGAGCGAGTCCAACCCCGGTGGGGATTTCCTCGCCGGAGCTGAGGCGAGCGCAAAGTCTGCACCTCCGACGAACCATCGCTCGACGGAGGACA
>NZ_FOQC01000002.1:0-16163 GCF_900113645.1 Trichococcus flocculiformis | reverse complement strand
CGGAGCTGAGGCGAGCGCAAAGTCTGCACCTCCGACGAACCATCGCTCGACGGAGGACATCCTGCGATTTCACGCCCAGCTCCGGCCAACATTCGTTTACAGGAGCAGAGCAGATTACCGGAACCCCACCTCCGTTGAGAAGAGCGCTCACCGGAGCAAAGCTGAGGGCAAGCTCGATACCCGACGCCGGCAGCATTTTTTTGATATAATAGAAGCATTCCATTCGATATTCGTCGAATAGCACGATTAAAGGAGCCAAAATCATGACACAAGAACAACTGAAAAACCGCGCGGACGTCCCTGAGGCATTGACTTGGGATGTGACTGCACTCTATAAAACAAGAGCAGACTTCGAGGCAGCTTTGAATGGCCTTAAGGCAGCGACCGCAGCCTTCGCAACGACGTATGAAGGCAAACTCACGGATGCCAAAACGATCCTTGCTGCAATGAAGGAATACGAAAGGCTCATCGAAACCGCGACATTGGCGGATCACTATGCGATGATGCCGGAAGCGACCGACCTGACCGATCCGGACAACGTCGAGCTGTCCCGCCAAACTGCGAATGCGATGGCGGACATCAGCGCTCAGCTGACATTCTTCGAATCGGAACTGATCGGCTGCGACGCCGCTATCCTTGATCAGGTCGTTTCGGAAGAAGCGCGTTTCGCTTCCTACATCCGTCACATCAAGAAAAACAAACGTATCCAGCTGGCACCCGAAGTCGAAAAGGCATTGGCCCAGTTGGCACCCACGTTGGATGCACCTAGCGCCATCTATGAGCAGGCCCGCCTTGGCGATATGGACTTCGGCACTTTTACGGCCGACGGAAAGGAATATCCGCTGAGCTTCGTGCTCTATGAAGATTACTACATGTACCATGACGATACGGCAATCCGTCGGGCGGCTTTCGACAAATTCTCGGCTGTCCTCAGCGATTATGAAAACGTGGTTGCGACTGCGTATTATACCCAACTGCAGAAAGAAAAGACGCTGGCGACGATGCGCGGTTTCGATTCTGTGATCGACTATCTGCTCTATGGGCAGGAAGTGACGCGCGACCTGTACGATCGCCAAATCGACACAATCATGAACGACCTAGCGCCGGTCATGCAGAAATACATCACCCATCTGAAAGAAATCCGCGGACTGGACAAAATGACCTACGCCGACCTGAAGATTGCGCTCGATCCGGAATATTCGCCGCAAGTGTCGATTGAAGAATCGCAAGTGATGGTGGAGGACGCCATAGCCGTTTTGGGCAAGGACTATACCGACCGAATCATGCAAGCCTATCCGGAGCGTTGGATCGATTTTGCGCAGAACATCGGCAAATCAACAGGCGGATTCTGCACCAGCCCATATGGCACGCACCCTTACATCCTGATGTCATGGGCGAACCAACTTTCGGACATCTATACGCTGATCCATGAATTGGGCCATGCCGGACAGATGATCTTGTCGAACGAAAACAACAGCATCCTCGGTTCGGAGCCATCGTTGTACCTGATCGAAGGCCCATCCACATTCAATGAACTGCTTTTGACGGAATCATTGGCACGCAAGAGCACGGATGCGCGCATGCAGCGCTTCGCTTTGACGAAGATGCTTTCCGACACTTATTTCCACAATTTTGTCACGCACTTGCTGGAGGCGGCCTATCAAAGGGAAGTCTACAACTTGATCGACGCGGGCAAGAGCTTCGATGCCGGCAAATTGAGCGAAATCAAACGCAGCGTGCTGGAACGTTTCTGGGGTGATGCTGTGGAAATCAACGCCGGAGCCGAGCTGACATGGATGCGCCAGATCCATTACTACATGGGCCTGTATTCCTATACCTATTCAGCCGGCCTGACGATCGCGACGCAAGCCTTCCTGCGTGTCAAAGCGGAAGAAGAGGGCGCGGTGGCCGATTGGTTGGAATTCCTGGCTCTAGGGGACAAATTGGAAGCCGCAGAAGCCGCAGCGTTGGCAGGCGTGGACATCAAAACAGATCAGGCGCTGCAGGACACGATCCACTATTTGGACGAAGCGGTCGATTACATCATCACACTGAGCAAAGAGCTTGCTTAAGAAAGAGGAATTTATGGACGGAAAACTCAGAAAAAACATCAAAATCGGAGCTTTGGTCGATATCGTCTTGAAGAAAGACCAACGCACCGGGAAATTGACAAGAGGGCATGTGAAACGGCTGTTGACGAACAGCCCCAATCATCCGCACGGCATCAAAGTTATGCTGGTTGAAGGCGACCAAGTCGGACGCGTGCAGCAGATTATCGACGAGGCATAAATTGTAGCTAAAAAATGAGAAAAGAATCGAGTTGTCGCGTCTTTTCACAGAAAAAAAGGGTCAGATGAAAATCCAATGATAGTTTTTTTGTTGACAGTTCTTTTCAAATCTTATATTATGATTTCATACCACAACTGAATAGAACAAAGTCAGTGATGAAGAGAGTAGATTTGAATATTTTCTCCAGCGAGCCGGGACAGAGTGGAAGCCCAGCAGTAAAATATCAAATTGAAGCGCACTTCGGATGACGAAAAGGTGAACGTTGAGTAGCCTTTTACGCACTTTATGCGTTAATTTAATCGAGGTGGATTTGTTGTTTACAACAGATCAACTAGAGTGGTACCGCGGAATCAAACATTGACCCGTCTCTTGTAGCAATACAAGGGGCGGTTTTTTAGTACCCAAAGCACCACCAGCAAAAACATAAAAAAGGGGATTATATACAAATGGATTTGACTTTCTTTGAGACCTATCTGCCGATCTATTTCCAAGGCGCGGGTTACACGATTGGCCTTTCGATCAGTGCGATTGTACTGGGCGTCATCTTGGGGACGGGATTGGCATTGATGAAAATGTCGCCCAACAAGTTTCTCAGCATATTAGCGAATGGGTACATCCAAATTGTGCGGGGTACACCACTTTTGGTGCAATTATTCATCATTTATTACGGCCTGTACGTCATCAATATCGAATTGCCTGACTTCTTGTCCGGTGTCATCGCGGTATCATTGAACTCGGCAGCCTACATCGCCGAAATCATCCGTTCCGGAATCCAAGCAGTCGATAAAGGCCAGATGGAAGCAGCCCGCTCGATCGGAATGAGTAAATCTATGGCGATGCAAAAAATCATTTATCCACAAGCCATCAAGAATATCCTTCCTGCTTTGGGTAACGAATTCGTGACGCTGATTAAAGAAACATCCATCGTTTCTGTGTTGGGCTTACGCGACTTGATGTTCGCCGCCAATACGGTCCGCGGTGCGACATTCTTGCCATTCGGCCCGCTGGTGGTCGCTGCTGTGATGTACTTCATCATGACATCAATCGTCTCTAAATTAGTGGACATTCTGGAAATGAGGTTGAAACAAAGTGATTAAAACAGAAAAACTTACGAAATCTTTCGGGGACAAACAAGTCCTAAAAGGCATAGATGAACAAATCAACTCGGGTGAAGTGGTCGTTATCATCGGCCCGTCCGGATCCGGCAAAAGCACGTTTTTGCGCTGCATGAACTTGTTGGAAGAACCGACATCCGGGAAAGTGATCTTCGAAGGTAAGGAAATCAACAAAAAAGGTGTGGACATCGATTCCATCCGCACCAAAATGGGTATGGTTTTCCAAGGTTTCAATCTTTTTCCGCATCTGACGGTATTGGACAACATCATGATCGGACCGCAACAAGTCAAGAAAGTCCCAAAAGATAAAGCCGAAGCGATCGCCAGAAAACTGTTGACGCGCATGGGCATGTCCGAAAAAGCCGATGTCTATCCACAATCCTTGTCGGGCGGACAGAAACAACGGATTGCGATCGCACGGGCTTTGGCGATGGAACCGGATATGATGCTGTTCGATGAACCGACATCCGCGCTTGACCCGGAAATGGTCGGCGAAGTATTGCAGGTAATGAAAGACCTTGCGATGGAAGGCATGACGATGGTAGTCGTGACCCACGAAATGGGCTTTGCGAAAGAAGTAGGCGATCGCATCCTTTTCATGGATGACGGTCAGGTGATGGAACAAGGAACACCGGATGAGATTTTCAATCATCCAAAAAGTGAGCGGACAAAGGATTTCTTATCGAAAGTCCTATAAAATAAAAAACATATTTGGAGGGGTTAGGATGAAAAAAGGATTATTGAAATTAGCTTTGGGTGCAATGAGCATTCTTGCTTTAGCGGCATGCGGAAATACAAGCGAGACATCGGACAGCTCCGCAATAGATTCAGCGGCTACAACAACAACTGATAAATTGCAGGAAATCAAGGACAGCGGCAAATTGGTAATGGGTACATCTGCGGATTATCCTCCATACGAGTGGCACCTGATTAAAGACGGAAAAGATGAAATCATCGGATTCGACATCGACATCGCCCAAGCAATCGCTGATGAATTAGGCGTTGAGTTGGAAGTCAAAGATATGGACTTCGACGGACTGATCCCAGCGTTGACGACCGGTAAAATCGATATAATCATCGCTGGAATGAACGCCACTGAAGAAAGAAAACAAAGCGTTGATTTCACGGATGTCTACTATACGCAAACAGACATTGTCGTGATCAGAAAAGAAGATGCTGATAAGTTCACTTCAGAAGACAGCTTGAAGACAGCTAAATTGGCTACGCAAAAAGCTACAGTCCAAGAAACGTATCTACTGGAAGCTTTCCCAGACGCTGAAATCCAATCCGTACCGAAATGGAACACAGCAATCATGTCCTTGACGACAGGAAAAGTGGATGCCGTCATGATGGTGGATACCGTTGCGAAACAATTCATTGCACAAAATGATGATTTGATGGTTGCCAACTTTGATATCAACAGCACGCCAAATGCAGCAGCTATCGCAGTTGCGAAAAACGGCGGCGATTTCCTGGAAACAGTCAACAATATCGTAAATGAAATGAAAGAAAGCGGCAAAATCGAAGAGCTATACCAACTTAACGATCAAATCGTAACAGACAATACAGCAGAATAAAAACAGACCAAACCAATAAAAGTGCAAGGGTGCTCTCAAAAGGGCATCCTTTTTTTGAGACAAGGAAAGAATGCGGAGGAATCACGATTGAAAAAAGGGTTTATGAAAATGGTTTTGGGAACGATGAGCCTCCTGGCTTTGACGGCATGCGGAAACACGGGCGGAACAGCGAACAGCGCTGCGACGGATGGAAGCAGCGCCTTGCAGGAAATCAAAGACAGCGGCAAATTGGTCGTCGGAACTTGTGCAGATTATCCCCCGTATGAATGGCATCTTGTGCAGGACGGAGAGGACAAAATCATCGGCTTCGACATCGATATCGCCCAAGCCATCGCGGATGAACTCGGGGTCGAGCTGGAAGTCCAAGACATGGATTTCGACGGCCTGATTCCGGCATTGTCCACAGGCAAGGTCGATATGATCATCGCCGGCATGAACCCTACGGAAGAAAGAAAACAAAGCGTCGATTTCACGGACATTTACTATACTCAAAAGGATGCTCTTGTGATCAAATCGGAGGATGCAAAGGATATCCGATCGGAAGATGATCTGAAGAAGGCCAGCCTGGCGACGCAAAAGGCGACGATCCAGGAAACGTACTTGCTGGAAAATTTCCCGGGTGCTGAAATCCAGTCCGTACCGAAATTGAATACGGCCATCCTGTATTTGGTGACCGGAAAGGTTGATGCTGTGCTGATGGTCGAAACGGTTGCGAAGCAATATGTCGAGCAGAATGAAGGTCTTGAGATCGCGGGCTTTGATGTTGCCAGTACGCCAAACGAGTCAGCTATCGCCGTCGCGAAAGATAACAAAGACTTTCTGGATGCGGTGAACGACATTTTGGATGAGATGAAAGAAAGCGGACAGATCGAGGAATTGATGCGTACGAATATCGAAATCATGGATGAGAATACCGTGGAATAGTTAAATACATGCATGAAGGGCCATCTCGATTTTCGAGGTGGCCCTTTGTCTAGCGCTTCGGCATATTGCGGTGTGAAAACCCGAGAGATAGCCGCAATGTCGGTTGATCTGGATCGATTGCTTAGCGAACAGTCGAGAGATAGCTGAAGTGTCGGTTGATCTGGATCGATTGCGTCGCGAACAGCCGAGAGATCATGCGACTGTCGGGTGATCTGGATCGATTGCGTCGTGAAGAGTCGAGAGATAGTCGAAGTGTCGGTTGATCTGGATCGATTACAAAGCGAACAGCCGAGAGATCCCTCAACTGTCGACTGTTCAGCGGTCGAAACCGTCACAATACCCGACACCAATCTATTTTAGGCACGAAATAAAAATGGGGTCTGTTCATTTAACGCAATGAACAGACCCCATTCTTTTTTATGCAGACTTCTTTAGATGATTTCCGGTATCTTACTTTTTCTTTTTCAGATCCATATACCCATTATAGACAGTCGCGAAAATCCCGAAGAGGATGCCGGTGATCGGAAAGATGATCCAGGCGCTCGCCCAAGCATAGTAGACGAAACCGGCAATCAAATAGATGGCGGCTGCCAACGGGAAGACGACACCAGCGACGATACCGACTAATTTATTTTTCTCGGCCTTATCCTTTGAGAAATCGCCGATCGACAGCAGTTTCTCGTACGTTTCGTCCTGGATGCCATAAAAGATAAACAGGAAGACACCGATCGCGATGAAGCTGAGCAGAAACACAAGCGACAGACCATTCTCTTCCCCGAGCAGGACGACGGAAAGCAGCATCGAGACGGGCGCCAGGATGCAGAGCGCGACCCCGATTGCGACAGCGACCGCCAGCCGCGGCCGGAAATTTTTGTGTTCAGCTTTCAGCCTGGCGTAGGTTGCGGTATCGAGCTGGACCCGTTTCTCCTCTAGCTCAAATTGCTGCTCCTTCATGCCATAAAGGATGAACAGCGCGACGCCGGCTGCTATAAAGAGGAACAGCGGTACAATCGTCAGGATATCCAACAATTCACTCGTGCGGCCTCCCCTGAAACCGGTGAGGTATTGGCCAAGGAACAGGCTGGCCGGCCCCATGATGCACAAGAAAACACCGGTCGCCATCGCCCAAGCGAAGTGGTGGCGATGATTGATGTATTCGTCGACTTGTTCGGGAGAAAGGAAGACCTCGTTTTCAGGGGTTGCTGCAGGTGCAGCCGAAGCGGATGCTGTGGACGATGAGGTGAAGTCATCGATGTTTCCGTGAGCTGCTATGGCGCCGCTGATTGCCTCGTGCTCGCTTTTGCCTTCAGCTTTCAGTTGTTGGTACTTATCCTGCATTTTCGTTAGCATGGCGTTCTTTTGCTCTGATACTTCGGGAGTGGTTGGTAACTGTGCGAAGACGGAATCTACATAATTGCTGATCGTATCCATAGTTTTTTCTCTCCATTCCTGAGGATGATTCTGATTTGAAAGTCGTTGTGAGTGCCCCATGTGGACTGTACATAATTAAACCTGATGATTGCTTTTATATCAACTAAAGTGTAGCACTTTTAGATGGGGCGGGGAAATGATATGAGCGGAATTAAGAAGTGGAAATGATGGAGAAAAGTGATGAAAATGATTTGATTATCAAACTATATAGATGTATGCTTTATAGTATGGAAATCACTGAGCGGTGGTGTTTATGACGGAAAGAGACTCAAAAGGAAACAATGATAAAAAGACTCAAAACGACTAAACCCAAAAATTGGAGATTAACAAATTGAGGAGACTCATGAAATAGTAAATTGCTGAGCTTAGGACAATTGACTCTGAAAAATTAGTATTACAGAACAAAAAAATAGCCCGTGCAGAACATGAAAATTCTGCACGGGCACTTATATCTATTAAGATATAGAAATAATTTCAATCCACGCATACGCGACAATGTAATATTACATGATAGGTAAAGGAAATTCAAATTTTTTATTTGTTAGGGATTTTCACTATAAAGATTCTATTTATATATATTAATTATTGCAATTAGAAAATGAGTATGCTATATTACCATCAAGAGGTGACAATCATGATAATTGCACATAGAGAATCAAATACAGATGGGAAAAAACAATCGTTATCAGAGCATCTATTCTCCGTTGCTGAATATTGTGAAGAGACAGGTGCTCATATTGAATTATCCAACTTTATGTATTTAGTAGGGATACTGCATGATCTTGGTAAGGCGGATCGTCGTTTTCAGCATTATATCAACAATGGAACAAAAGACCGGGTGAACCATTCTTCGGCAGGTGGGAAATACCTTGTTAATGTTTTAGGGAAAAGTCCAATTAAAAGATCTCAGAAGGTAATGAACGAAATTATCCAGTACATAGTTTTTTCACATCATGGTTTGTTTGATGTGGTAAATTTTGAATGCGATTACATTATGAAGAGACGGATAACATACGATAAAACTGAAGAGTATCATTTTGAAGAGGACGTCATACCATTCGTGAATCAATTGAAGGAAGATATATTCAAGCAAAAAGGAAAAACTTTGGAGGACTTTTATTCTGATGCTTTAATGGAATTTGAGGCAATAGATAGTAAAATACTTAAATTATGCAATCAGAAAAATAAAAAATTACTAAAGAACGCCTATGCGTACTATTTACACTGCATTGTTCGGTTGGGATTATCAATATTAAAAGAGGGTGATATTTACGACTCTGCGAATGTATTTGAAGACGATAGAACTAAGAAGATAGATGAAACTGAAAAGGAGGATTTTTTCAAAAGAAGCCTACAAGAAGTTGAAAATATCGCACGGCAATTTAGTGAATCTGAAAATCCGAGTGAGCTTAATAAAAATCGTGTGTTTCTTTCGGAACAGCTTCGTGTTGCCGGCATACAAAATAATTATGGCATATACAAACTGGAAATGCCAACCGGATCTGGCAAAACTCATGCTTCTTTGCGCTATGCTATAAACAACGCTTGTTCGCACAATAAAAAACGCATTTTTTACATAACTGCCTTTCTATCTGTTCTCGAACAAAATGCTGCGGTTATAAAAAAAACATTATCTGATTCAGATTATATTTTGGAGCATCATTCCAACATCATAAGCGAAAGAGACACTAATTCAGATGAGGAATCCTCAACTTTAGATTATCGACAAAAACAGTATTTGATTGATTCATGGAACAGCCCAGTGGTACTAACAACAATGGTTCAGTTTTTTCAAACGATGTTTAAAGATAAGAGCAGTAATATTCGACGGTTCCATCAATTCATTGATGGCATAATTATTATTGATGAGGTCCAAAGTTTGCCAGTTAATGTGCTGTATCATTTCAATCTGATGATGAACTTTATGAGTACTATCATGAAGACCAATATTGTTTTGTGTACTGCCACTCAACCTACCTTAGATTATTCGGAACTAGACTATCCAATAGAATATACTCAGAATTCTAATTTCAACGCTGATTTGGCAATTCTTGATGAAACAATGAAAAAGAGTTTTGCCAGAGTAGATGCGTATAATTTAATAGGGAAAAATCAGCAGACATTGAATACAAGTGAACTCATATATAAGATAAACTATGATTTAAGCAACTATAAAAGTGTCTTGATAATCCTGAATACAAAAAAAGCTGTTCTAACCTTATACGAAGAATTAAAAAAAGTTAGTAAGTCTAAGATATTCTATTTAACCACTAATTTATGTGCGGCACATAGGATTAAAATTATTAATGAAATTAAGGATTACACTGAAAAGATTACTCTTAAAGAAGTGACCGATCCTGAAAAAATTATCGTGGTCAGCACTCAATTAGTTGAATCTGGTGTGGATTTTGACTTTAATGTTGTCTACCGTTCCTTAAGCGGAGTGGATTCTTTGATTCAGGCAGCCGGTCGCTGTAATCGAAACGGTAAATTATCTCGTGGTTTATTTAAAATTTTTAAATACGAAGAAGAAAATTTGAAGAGTCTAAAAGAAATTGAAGAAGCAAGGAATGCAAGCTTATATGCCATGAATCAATTGAACATTACGGATAACGACCAAATATTCCATTTAGAGGAATTACAGGAATTGTATTATGAAAAACATTATGCAAATCAGACCTCGTTAATGGGTTACAACACGAATGGAACTAACTTGATAGAATTATTAGGATACAACAAAGAAGCCCGGGATAGTTGCAATGAACTGAATAATTCTTTGTTTATAGCGCAATCTTTTTTGACAGCTGGTAAAAGTTTTGATCTGATTAAACAAGAAACCGTCACAGTCATAGTTCCTTATTTCTTTTCAGATACCCATAGCGACGTATTGGATTACATAGAAGAACTACATGAATCAATGCAAAAATATGAATTCAATAATGTGAAAAAAGTTTTAAAAAAATTGCAACCGTATACAATACAGGTGTATGATATAGGTAAAATGAAAGATTACGTTGAAGAGTTAATGGATGGCTCGATAAATATTTTGTTGAAGGAATATTACGATGAAAAAATTGGATTAAACATAAGTGCATTGCAATTGCTTTTACCGTAAAGAAAAGGAAGGAGTAAAAAATGGATAGACAATTTAAGTCGAAACCTTTTTATTATCGCTTGACAGGAGAATATGCTTTATTTACGGATCCGGTCACAAAAGGGGGAGGAGAGAAATTTACCTATCCAATCCCTACATATCAGGCTATGAAAGGAATTACAGAGGGTATTTATTGGAAGCCAACACTGCTTTTTTTTATCGATGAATTGAAAGTGATGAATCCAATCCAGACTGAAACGATGGGTATGCGGCCGATAATTACGACCGGAAACGGAGGCAATGATCTTAGTTACTATACGTATCTCACAAAAGTTGAATACTTGGTGAAATTTCATTTTGAATGGAATCTTAATCGTCCTGATTTGAAGAACGATAGACAAGAGATAAAGCATCAACAAATATTGTTGCGTTCACTAGACAGAGGTGGACGACGGGATGTTTTTATTGGGACTAGGGAATGCATTGGAGCGGTAGAAAGAATAAGCGCGACTGACTATCAAGATGCAGTCCCTTACTATCATGACAAATCTATTAATTTTGGGATTATGTTTCATTCATTTTCTTATCCAGGAGAATCATATGATGAATCTTCAGCTGGAAAATTAGTATCCAACTTTTCAGCTATTCAGATGCATGAAGGTGTGATTACATTCGGGCGACCTGAGGAGTGCGTAATTCGTCAAGAACTCAGAGATTATTCTATCAAAAATTTTACGCTTGATGGAATAACATCAGTAGATGAGGAATACGAAAAATGTAAAATGGAGGAGGTGTAGATAAATTGAATGTATTTACTGCTTTATATAAAACTTATCTGAGTTGTGAAGAGAGCGATTTGGTTGATGATGTGGATAATTTAAATAATAGTGCAGTATTGCTACCGATATTTCATACTAACAAACGCTCTAATAACGGAAAAGATATCATTGAAATAACACTAAGCGAAGAGGGAGATTTTTTAAGGGCGAACTACCTTGAAAAAAATGAAATTATCATTTTCCCCGTAACGGAAGCTTCTGTTGCAAGGGCAAATGATAAGGCACCACATCCTCTGTGTGATGAATTATCCTATATCACTAGCGCTTTTTCACAAGAAAAATTTGATGCGTACATTTCGAATCTTGAAAAATGGGTAAACTTTAATGATGGAGACAATGGAAATATCGTATTGAACAGTATATGGAAATATCTGAAACAAGATACCCTCTTAAGCGACATAATACTCTATCTTTATCCTCGTTCAGCATATAAAATCGATGCTAATAAAATTATGGTATCGGCTGATGATAGTAATTTCACTCTATCCTCGAAAGATTTTATTACATTTTGCATTGAAACAAAGTCAAAAAGAAACCGGAAAGTTTCAAAGGATAAGGAATTACATAAAAACTATATCAGCTTTGTTGAAAGTGAATTAGACAAATTACCAAAAGAGATATGTGATATTAGTGGGCTACAAACCTATTGTACTAAAAAACACCGCGGCCTTATGGGGAATGCGAAATTAATTTCAGTTAGTAACCACATTGAGACGTATTATGGTCGATTCGAGGATGGTTCTTCTGTTACCAAAGTGGGATATGTCACCTCTCAGAAAATTCATAATATGTTGAAGTATCTACTGGAAAATAAGAGTACCAGTCACATGCTGGATGCTAGTTCTAGGGTCGTAACTTGGCCGAGTGTAGATTTGCAGGACTATGATTATGATTTTATGGGTGAACAAACATTTTCACAGGCTCAAGTTGAGGATGATTCGTTATCTTTTTGGGATGACACGGAAGAATATACGATAACTTCTAACAAAGCGCAGATTGTAAATGATCATATCCGTGGGGAAATGCTGAGTACACATTCTGCTTTATACCAAGACTTTGATAGCTTACGTTTCTATGTACTAATTATTGATAAAGTTAGTAATGGAAGAATATCCGTCAAATATTTCAGGGAAATATTTATGGGGGATTTGACCACTCGCGTCAGCAACTGGTATGCAACAACAAATTGGCAGTATGGTTATGGGAAATATCTAAAAGTAAAGACACCTTCATTGTCTCAAATTGCCAATGTTACATATGGACATTTTAATAAAGATTCAAAACGCATTGAAATGTATGATGATGCCTTGCGGAAAAAAACTGTGGAGCGATTGCTGCCATCTATAGTGGATGGGAAAAAAATACCGATGGATATTGTGAATAAGACAATGAATAATCTATCGAAACGCATTGCTTACAAAGAAGGATGGGATACGCTGTTAAACACTGCATGTTCTGTATTAAAAAAATATAAATGGGATTACAAACGGGAGGAAGTGACAAGTAAGTTGGACGAGATGAATAATAGTAGGGATTACTTGTATGGTAGGTTACTGGCTGTAATTGAACTAATCGAAACGACTGCAACAAGTAGTGATAAAATTACTAACGCTGAAAAACTTTGGGCGACATATATGCAGTCACCTCAAAAAACGTACGGAATACTTATCAAGAGAATCAGACCTTACCTGGATCGATTGAAAAAAAACAATAAATATTATTATTACTATGATGCTTTGCTGTCAGAAGTGACTAATGCAATCAATGAGTTAAATTTAAGCAGTGGACAACAAAATTCAAGATTGAACGAAGATTTTATTTTCGGTTACTACGCTCAAAAAAAACAAACTTATACAAAAAAAATGAATCAAGGGGAGGAAAATAATCATGACGAAGTTTGAAAAAAAGGTTGATTTTATTGTAACAGTACAAGTTGTGGACGCTAATCCTAATGGGGACCCATTAAATGGAAATTATCCCAGAACCGACTTAGAGGGCCTAGGAGTAATGAGTGATGTCAGTATTAAAAGGAAAATTCGCAATCGCATGCAGGATATGGGATATAATATTTTTGTAAAGTCTAATGATCGTATTGACGATGGATTCCGTTCTCTTCAAAAAAGATATCAAAATTTATTTTCACCTAAAGACATTGATGATGAAATCTATAAACGAGCATGCGATGAATGGCTCGACGTAAGAAGTTTCGGACAGGTTATTACATTCGACAAAAAATCGATTGGCATACGTGGTCCAGTATCAATCAGCATGGCCAAAAGTCTCTCTCCTGTAAATATTACTTCAATGCAAATCACTCGTAGCACAAACGGAATGGAGGCAGAGGGAAGATCTTCAGATACCATGGGAACAAAACCATTTGTGGAGTACGGAGTATACTTGATTAAAGGAAGCATAAATGCTTATTTTGCAGAAAAAACCGGCTTTTCGAATGAAGATGTTGATATACTTAAGGAAAGTCTTCGTACTCTTTTTGTAAACGATTCTTCTTCTGCAAGACCTGAAGGGAGCATGGATGTGAAAGAGATATACTGGTTCACACATCCTTCTAAGTTAGGTGTGATATCAAGTTCTAAAGTGTTTGATATGTTAACTTATAAGCAATTGGATTCGTTTGACGTTCATTCTTATGAAGACTATCAAATCCATTTGGATGAAAAGAAAATTGAGGAAGCAGGATTGCTGGGTCTTAAGTTTGAACATATGTATGGTCTATGATAGCGATGATTTTCTGATGCTGTCAGGGATACAGCATTTTTACTTTTGCAAACGGCAGTGGTGCTTAATACACATTGAACAGCAATGGAGCGAAAACAGATGGACGATGGAAGGACAATTGCTTCATACGAAAGCGGATAATCCGTATGTAAAGGAAAAAAGGAAAGACCGATTTTTTTCTAGAGCCATGCCGGTTGCCTCATCCCTGTTAGGTTTGAGTGGTGTGTTAGATGTTGTAGAATTTACAAAAGATGACATAAATGGAATTTCGGTACCTGGTAAGAGGGGGAAATGGTCTCCTGTAATCGTAGAATTTAAGCGGGGAAAACAAAAAAAAGATTTACGTGATATCGTCCAACTGGTGGCGGAAGTTATTTGCTTGGAGGAAAAGTTAAATATAAAAATTCCAAAATCCTATCTGTACTATAATCAAACAAATAAGAAGATAGAAGTGGACATTACTGAAGAGCTGAGAAATTTAGTTTTTCACCTATCGAATGAAATGCATCATCTTTATGAACAGAATATCACTACACCCGCAGAAATATCAAAAAATTGCAAAGAATGCTCTCTTGTTGATATTTGTATGCCTAGAATAACTAAGAAAAAAGTAAGCATAGCAAATTATATGTCGCAGCGATTGGATGAGGATTTGACATGAGAAAACTGTTAAATACGCTATACATAACAAATGAAGAATACTATCTTGCTCGTGACGGCGAGAATATAATTATCAAAGAAGATGGTAAGACCATTCGGAGATTCCCAATACATATACTTGAAGGTATCGTATGTTTTAATTACGTCGGAGCAAGTCCTGGTGTTGTAAAATTATGCAATGAAAACAATATTTCAATTACCTTTTTAACTCCTAATGGTAGATTTTGCGGGAAGTTTATTGGTGTTACAAATGGGAACGTTCTTTTAAGACGGACGCAATATCGGATATCGGATGATGATCGCTCTTTGATGATTGCCAAGCGGTGCATTGAAGCTAAGTTAATTAACAGCAGGAAGGTATATTTAAGACTACTGAGAGATCACCCAGATAAAATTGATTCCCAGAAGATCCAAAAGGTAACAGATTACTTATATAACCAAATCCAAGTTGTGAATGATATTAGAGAAAAAGAGAGTTTAAGAGGTGTCGAGGGTGATGCTGCTAGGATTTACTTTCAACAATTCGATTCTTTAATATTGAGTCAGCAAGAGGATTTCAAATTTGTTATGAGAAGTAAGCGACCTCCTATGAATAGGGTCAATGCTATGTTATCCTTTTTATATAGCATGCTTACGTACGAGGTTCAAGCAGCCTTAGAAACTATAGGGTTAGATAGTTACGTAGGTTTTTTCCATACTGATAGACCAGGAAGGGCAAGTCTAGCTTTAGATATGATAGAAGAATTGAGGGCATACATGGTTGATCGCTTGGTATTGACTATGATTAATCGTAATCAAATATCAAAGAGTGATTTTGAAGTGAAAGAAAATGATGCAGTCCTTTTAAACGAAAAAGGAAGAGAGAAAATATTAACCGAATGGCAAAAAAGGAAACAAATCGAAATTACACATCCTTTCATAAAAGAGACGATTCCGATTGGACTAATTCCTTATGTTCAAGCACAACTGTTGTCAAGACATATTCGTGGTGATCTGGATGAATATCCACCGTTTATCTCATAGAGGTGATGATTCTGATGATGGTATTAATAACGTATGATGTAAATACTGAAGATCCATCTGGAAGGAAGAGATTGAGAAAAGTTGCAAAAACGTGTATCAACTATGGTCAGAGAGTTCAGAATTCGGTTTTTGAATGCACGATTGATCCAGCTCAATTTGTTAAAGTAAAATCACAATTGGACGGCATAATTGATCATCAAAAAGATTCACTTCGATTCTACTTACTTGGAAAAAATTGGATAAGTAGAGTAGAAACTATGGGGAGAGATGGGGCATATAATCCCGAATCGGATGTTTTCTTATTGTAGCGAACCTGTGTTGAGCATAAAAAGTCGGGTCAGTCGCGCTAAAAAAGGATTATTTATCTGGATAATATACAAAATATCTTCACTATTTCGCTTATGTAGTGTAGATATTGGATAGGAACCGCATAAAATAAGCAGTCGCACTCTACACGAGTGCGTGGATTGAAATA
>NZ_FOQC01000080.1 GCF_900113645.1 Trichococcus flocculiformis | reverse complement strand
AACTCACGAGAAACAGTGGGTTGGCTGACCCCTAATTCTCGCGCCATTTCAGCTTGTTTATAGGTGCCGCTTTTCGCCATCTGTTCCAGCATTCCGCGTTGGATGTCAGTAAGTTGTTTGAAGGTGCGCTTTTCTGTGATACAATTATTTTTGGTCATGTAGATACCCCTTATACTTTTGGTTTGGTTGCTAACAAGTATATCGTATCTACATGATTTTTTTGTTTATTTCCTTATGCATTTCATTTTACAATTTACCTTCATTATTAATTCTAAATCGAATCAAAGCTTGGTTGAAAACCCCTTTTTTGATACCCTTTGGCACTCTGGAGATACGTCCAATTGTTCCAGCTCCACTCATGATAAAGTCATTTTCTTTGAGTGAAAACTTATGTAATTCATCAAATTTTTCTTTGGTTATGTTATATCTTGTTTTATAATTATCATAAATTGCATTTTGCTGTTCATAGACGACATAATCACTATTTTTAACAAAAATTTCTTTTTTTAAGGCACTCCCAAATGGTCCACGGCGCACTCCATCATTTTTATCAAGCATTTCTTCAAACTTACGCTGTTCCCAAGCGTCAGTAAAACCGTTAAAGCGAATGGCAGGAATTTGTTGCTTTTTGTTACTCATTTCCATCACCAACATTCATCAATTTCGCGAGCGCATTCTGTAATTCTCGTTCTGCTTCTTCAGTCGTACCATGCAATTCTCCGAACAGCGCAAATAATTCTTTCTCTGCTTGAATGATTTCTTTTTGTGTCTGTTGGATTGCGGTTGCGACTTCGTCCAAGGAGATTTGTTCCTCTTCCTCAAACGTATCTACGTAGCGTGGGATGTTCAGGTTGTAATCATTCTCTTTGATTTCATTCAGAGTCGCTACATAGCTGTATTTGTCGATTGCTTCCCTATTTTTGTAGGTAGCTACGATCTTTTCCACGTTTTCATCAGTCAGGTTATTTTGATTCTTGGCTTTTTCGAATTCGTTTGAAGCATCTATGAAGAGAACAGTATTGTCGTCTTGGCGGCATTTTTTGAATACCAAAATACAGGTTGGAATACTGGTTCCGTAAAATACATTAGCTGGTAATCCGATGACTGCATCCAAGTAATTCTTTTCTTCAATGAGATACTGACGGATGACACCTTCTGCTCCGCCACGGAATAGGACACCGTGTGGCAAAACAACCGCCATTGTGCCGTTATCGTCCAAGTGATAAATCATGTGTTGAACAAAAGCGAAGTCAGCTTTTGATTTTGGTGCCAGTTTGCCGTAGCTGCTGAAACGTTCATCGTCTAGGAACTTCGCATCAGCACTCCAGTTCGCGCTGTATGGCGGATTGGCAACAACCGCCTCGAACCGCATACCCTCGAAATGTGGATTTTCCAGCGTATCGCCTAATTCGATATCAAAATTCTGGAAAGATACTTCATGCAGTAACATGTTCATGCGAGCTAAGTTGTAGGTAGTACTGTTAAGCTCTTGTCCATAGTAGTGGCGGACATTTGCCTCGTTCCCTATTCGAAGCAACAATGAACCAGAGCCGCAAGTAGGGTCATAAACATTTTTTAGATCTGTTTTGTCGGTGGTCACGATTTTTGCCAAAATCTTGGATACTTGTTGAGGCGTATAGAATTCTCCTGCTTTTTTGCCTGCATTCGCTGCAAACTGGCCAATCAGGTATTCGTAAGCATCTCCTAGCACATCGATTTCAGCATCTTCATGCATGAAATCAAGTTCGTTCAGATTGATGATAACTTTAGATATCAGGCTGGAACGGGCTTTCACGGAATTTCCTAATCGTGATGACGTCAGATCCATATCATCAAACAGGTGATTGAAATCCTCTTGGCTGTCATGCCCTAGCGTGGATTCTTCAATCTTGCTGATGGCTTTCTCTAGCACTTCCACGTCAAAATTTCCTTGTTCGCCTTTTTCGATTTCTGCTACCATCGCAGAGTAAAGATCTTGGGGCTCAATGACATAGCCGATTTGGGCTATCAGTTCTTCCTTCAGACCTTTTTGATATTCTGGATCTTTCCAGGCTTCTTCGTAGCTGATGTTGTCTTCTTCCAACAGTTTGATTACCCGTTGCTCCGTTTTCTCGGATAGGTAGCGGTAGAAGATCAGTCCCAGAATATAGTTACGAAATTCGCTGGCATCCATTGTACCGCGTAAATCGTTTGCGATAGCCCAAAGTTTCTTATGTAGTTCTGCTTGTTGCACTTTTTGTTTTGCTGATGTACTCATTTTATTTTCTCCCTTGTAGGTATGTATTTAGTAACGCATGCACTGCCAATTTTTCTAACCTAATCTTGTCTAACTGCAACAGCTCTCTTTTTTGTTGAAGTCGGTATATCGCGCCCACTCGGTGCTGTTCCTCCAAAGAGGGACACAGCAATTCAAACTTGCGCAATTGCTGGAGGCTTAAACGGGATACAAGACTGGCTCCCTGCTCATTCATGACAATTTGCTTTTTGACTTCATCTGACTCGTTGTAGACATAGCAGAAGTAGTTCGGATCTATTTTGCTGCTATCATAGTCTACCCGGATGTAATTGGACGTCAGAAGGTGTCCTTCATGTGCCTCACTGACAATCACAGCTTTGTTCGTTGTTAGACTAATCAGAAGCATACCTTGTTTGACAAGCATCACAGCTTCATCTGTACGGATGACTTTATCTTGTTTTCCGTCATCCGACTCGGGTTGAAAAGAATCGGCTAGAAAATGCTTTCCAGAGTACACTACGTAACCAGTTGCATTCGGGTCATCCACTTCCCTGATGCGCGTCAGCAATTGTCCGGGGTGCAGCTTCGCAATCTCATCGATTCGGCATTTCATCCCTTCACCACCTTTGTAATTTCTTTAAATTTCATAACCATGTATCTATCATAGTCTTAAAAAATTTCAAAGTCAATCAAAAATGAGTGTAATTTTTTAAAATTACACTCATTTTTTTGGAAGTTGGATACAATTCATTCGTGACCTCACAACCAAGTAGCTGTAAACAGACACGCGCAGGAAGATATTTTCCATTATTCACCAATGATTCTAAACGGACATGAACTTGCGGGTGTTTTCCATTACAAACTCAAAAATCCGGTCGATTTTCCTGCGTTTCTTGATGAAGCTGCCGTTGATCTGATCGGAAACGCGTTCTCGGTTCAGACTGCCGCTGTATTCGTACTCAGCCAAAAATTCATTGACGACGGTAGGCTCCAGCTCTACATTTTGGGCGAAGTCATAGATTTCCCCCTCGCGTTCTTCCTCTTCGAATTCATTATATGCTTCATCAAGGTTGGTTTCCTTGTCGAGCACAGGTACGACCTTATCCAGGAACTTGCGGATCAGGTCTGCCTTCAAACGCAAATCTTCATTGTCTGCTTGGTCCAGTAGTCGATGGATTGTAGCGACATTTTTGTCCCGCTCATCTTCATCTTCCAGATTGATGTTACGGATGAGATTTAGGATGTAGCTGACGTTGATGGTATCCGTTTGGATGACCTCTATCGCAAAGTCCAGGTTGTCGAGGATGGAAACCTCTTCCCCTTTTTCCTTCTTTTTCACCTTTTCATAGATGGCAAAGTACTTACTTTTGAAATCCTGATAGTTTTGTTCAACGATTCCGATGGTATCTTCCGAAAATTCGAATTCATCAAAAGTCCGCAGCTTCAACAGTAACTTAGAAAGTTCTCGGAAAAGCACCACAAACTGGTACTGATCCTCTTCAGCTTCTAGTTGGTCAACTGATTCCGGTGTCGGTGCCAGCTGTAGCAAAGAAGCAAGAGCCGCTCTGAATTCGGTCAGATATTCCGTATAGCTGGCCATCAGCACTGTATTGGTGTCATTGGTTTGCGAGTACAGTTTGATAGCTTCATCGGTTTGGTATTTTAAGTTACGATAGCACACGATGTTCCCGTATGGTTTGGTTTCCTTTTCGATTCGATTGGTGCGGGAATACGCTTGAAGTAATGTGTGGTATTTCAAATTACGATCCACGTAAAGAGTATTCAAAGGCTTACTGTCAAATCCCGTCAAGAACATATCCACCACGATGAGGATGTCCAGTCTTTCGCCAGGAACGCCTTTCTTGATGCGCTTGGAAACATCCGCAAAATAGCCATTGAAATTATCCGTCGAGAAATTTGTGCCGAACGTTTCATTGTAGTCCTTCATGATGCGCTCTAAGCTATCTCGTGAGTGTTCAGTAGAAATATCTTCGTTGCCGGGTTCATTGGCGCCGTAGGTAAAGATGCTCGCGACATTGATTCCATCTGCATGTTGCTTGAACAGATTATAGTATTTGATCGCCATTTTAATGCTTTGGACGGTAAAAATGGCGGTATATTGCTGATTTTTGGTCTTCTTGCGGTGGTTCTTAAGGATGTACTTGGTTATGTCCTCCAGCCGTTCGTCTGCCATCCATACTTCGTTCGTATTGATGCCAGCTACCCTATCCTGATCCTCTTCATCGAACTGTCCTCGGAATGTACTGATGTATTCTACAGAAAAACCTAACACGTTCTCATCGCGAATGGCATCTTTGATCAAGTAGTGGTGCAGACACTTCTGGAAAATATCTGCCGTGACTCTACCATCCTGACTTGGATTTTCAGGAAAACGTGGTGTCCCTGTAAAGCCAAAGTACTGGGCATTCTTAAAGTGCTTGTGGATCAGTTTGTGCATTTCGCCGAACTGGGTCCGGTGGCATTCATCGATGATGAATACAACTCGGTCTTCCCTGTAGCTGTCGATCACCTTATGCTCAGATTTGACGGCATTGGCCATCTTCTGAATAGTCGTTAAAATCAGCGGTTTCGTCCTGTCTCCCATGTGTTTCAACAGTTTGTAGGTATTGTCAGTCATGTCCACAGAGTCCGCTTCAAACTTGTTGAACTCCGCCAAAGTTTGGGAGTCCAAATCCTTCCTGTCAACCAGGAAAAAGACTTTCTCGATGCTTTCTTCTTGGGCGATGATCTGGCTAGCCTTGAACGAGGTCAGCGTCTTCCCGCTCCCTGTTGTATGCCAAATATACCCATTATTTTTTGTCTCCAATGCCTGCCGTACTAGCGCCTCTACCGCGTAAACTTGGTATGGTCGCATCACCATCAGAAGTTTGTCTGTTTCGTTTATCACCATGTAGCGTGCTATCATTTTTGCCAAATGGCATTTTTCCATGAAGCTTTCCGCAAATTCACTCAGTACATTGATGCGGTTGTTTTCCACGTCGGACCAGTAGAACATGTGACTCTTCAGGATTTCTCCATCACTGTTGGAGAAGTAGCGCGTTTCTTGGCTGTTGCTGATTACGAAGACTTGGATGTAGCGGAAAAGTCCGGTGAAGGTGTGTTTCCGGTAACGCATGATTTGGTTGAATGCTTCCGTCATGTCAACACCGCTGCGTTTCAGTTCCACTTGCACGAGCGGAAGACCATTGATCAGGATGGTCACATCATAGCGGTTTGTATATTTCCCTTCTAGGGTGATCTGATTGGTGACTTGGAATGTGTTTTTGCACCATTCTTTCGTATTGAACAGCTCCAGGTAGAGGTTCTTGCCGCTGTCTCTTTTAAGCAGCACCTTGTCCCTCAGGATTTTAGCGCTGTCGAAGATGCTTTTGCCGTTGATCTGTGTCATCAGGCGCTCGAATTCTTTATCGGTCAGAGGCTCTTGCCCGATGTTGGTACTGTTCCGTTTCTCCAGAACCGTTCGGAAATTCGCAACCATTGTAGCTTCGCTCTTCACTTCAGGTACCCATTGGTAGCCTTTCGAGACGAGTTGCTCGATCAATTTATTTTCTAATGCTGATTCACTTTGATAGGCCATATTTCCCCCTCCTGACAAGTACGCAATTTCTCTTGATTGGCTTTTTATTATTATCTCAATATTCTGTCATTTATTCAATCTTATTATTCTACAAAGATAAACGAAATGCACAGAAGAATGACACAAAAACGAGACTACCTCAAAATAGCAAAGGAAGTCTCGTTCTATTATAATGTCTACTGAATAATTAACAAACCTTATCGCAACAGCGTTTTTAGCTGTTTTTTGGTATAATAGATGCATGGATTCCAGAGGGAAATACCAAAAACCCGTGCACTTTTTTCAAAAATGATACAAAGAGGCGATGAAAATGTACAAAAAGCAGACGAATCGGCAATTAACCATTTATGACTTCGATCAGCCATTGGGCCTTACGATGAACCCAGAAAACCGTTGGGTCAAAAAAGCAGATTCGATTCCCTGGTCAGTCATTGAAGATAAGTACGCTGCTCTGTTCAGCAGTGACAGAGGCAACATCGCCAAACCGGTAAGGA
>NZ_FOQC01000061.1 GCF_900113645.1 Trichococcus flocculiformis | reverse complement strand
AATACTCCTTTTCCATCCGGCGGTTGCCTTGTTTCTGAAAGAAGGCCATCCGGCCTTCCTCATCGATTGCTTGGAATAGGTCGCTGCTTCGTTGTGAAGGAATATCCTGGCAATACGGGTGATGATGCAGTTTTTGCCAATGGGAAAAACGACTCAAGGCGTTATTCTCTTCGAGAATCAAGTAATAGGCGATCGACAGAATTTGCTTATAATGCTCCGGGAAGATGGCCTTTAGGTCCGCGTATACGCCTGTCTGTTTGCCAATTTGATCGAGCAGATAACCTGCCCCATAGAAGATTCTTCGGACTTGTGTCATTGGGATCGGCCCTGGCTTAACTTCCGATGATGCCGGGGCCGGTTTCTTTTTGTACGAACGTGTTGGGATGATTTCACCTGTAACCGGATCGACTTTTCCAATCAGTGTCCTCTTAGCGCGTGATTGTTGCTTTTCCTTATCCCAGTAGGGTTCATTCTGATAGGCATAGGTAATGCCCGTTTTCTTGTTTGTCTGAAAAATAACTGCCATATCAACACTCCTCGTTATACATTATATTATATAATGAATTATAAGTCTACAAAAAAACCGCTATATATCAAGCGTTACAGCGGTTTTTCGAGTGATTATCGTTACACAATTCGGGAATGCAGGATGCAATTTACTATTCATAAGAATACCCACCTATGGTATAATTACTTTTTGTAATTGAATGATTAAAGAAAGAGTGAAACATAGTTGGAAAAAAGAATACATTATAAAAAACGTAAGGGCAGAAAAAGAAGGTTTCTTCTGCAATTTGTAAGTCTAATTTTCACCGTAATTATTATTCAAATGTATTTGCAATATACTTTAGACACTACGCTTTCTGTAATCAATAATAGAGGCGTGATTCCTACTCGCGGTACGCTGATTTTGAGTACAGGTGTTCTGCTGCTTCTGGGCTCATGGTTGTGGGCTCTGTTGGGAGATGTCACGTTGACAAATTTGCTGCTAATCTTTGTTGGAGGCATAATGGGGGTTGTCAACCTCGAAAAAACGCGACAGCGCACCGAGCCGCTGTATCCAAGCGATTTGAAAATGATTACCGCAAGTAAATCTTTACTTGAGATGGTGTCTGGACAGACCGTGGCAACAGCGCTTGCTTTTGTTTTATTTTGCGGAGTCTTTTTTTATTTTGTGATCCATAGGAACATAAAAAAACAAACCCCTAAGTTGCCGAAAAAAAATCGCTTAGCCATCCTACTGATTACATCTTTAGGGTTGCTTTACATTGGGCAATTTCAACAACAAGGTAATTTGTTGAAAAGAGCCTATGAACAGAAAAGTGCTTGGATACATTGGAGCCAATTGGATAATTATTATGTGAATGGTTTTGTCGCAGGGTTTCTGTATAATCTGCCATCAGATCCGATGGAAGAGCCGATAGATTATTCGGCAAAAAAAATCACTGATCTTCATGAAAAATACCAAGCCATTGCAGATGAAATCAATGAGGATAGGGACAAAACAGAACCGGATGTAAATGTCATTTTTGTGATGAATGAAAGTTTTTCGGACCCTACTGAATTAGAGGGGATTAACCTGAAAGTTGATCCGATTCCTTTTATCAGAGCTTTGGCGGACAACTCCTATAATGGGGAGATACTTTCGCCAGGTTATGGCGGCGGGACAGCCAATATAGAATTTGAAGCTTTGACCGGTTTTTCGATGGAGCCTTTTTCTGCGAATATTACCTCCACATACACGCAGTTTCTGTCTACAATTGAACGCTTTCCGTCAGTCGTTTCGCGTTTGAAGGATGCTGGTTATGCTACGACGGCTATTCATCCCTTCAACACGACGATGTACAAGCGGAAGGAAAATTATAATGTTCTTGGCTTCGATGCGTTCATTTACGACACCACAATGAGTTTTACGGAAAGGATCGACACGAATCCTTATATCTCCGACAAAGCAGCTTACGAACAAGCCTTCCAAAAGCTGAACGAGACGCCAGAGAAAGATTTTATCCATCTCGTTACGATGCAGAATCATGCTCCGTATACGGATAAGTATACGGATATCCCTACGTATGAAGAGTCCGGCATAAAAGATCCCGATGCCCGTAATTACCTTCAGGATCTTATCTATTCGGACCAAGCACTGGAATTATTTGCATCACAATTGGCCGAACTGGATGAACCGACCGTTGTCGTATTCTGGGGCGATCATTTATCGAGTGTCTTCGGTGGAAAGGTCTATGAGGCCAACACAGTTCCAGATATGCATAAAACACCTTTGCGCATCTTCAGCAACTATGAGAGTAATTATAAAGACTTGGGTACCATAAGCCCAATCTATTTCTACACGGAAGTGCTGGAAATGACCCAGACCAGATTGTCCCCTTTCGATGCGTTGCTGGAAACACTTCAGTCAGAAGTCCCAGCATTTGAAAAATCCATGTATTTGAATGCAGAAACAGGGGTGTATGTATCATCCAGAGAAGACCTGTCTGAAGAAGCGCGTGAAATTTTGTTGGACTATGATCAAATCCAATATGATGTATTGACCGGGAACCGCTACAGTCTGGAAAATGATTTTTTCAAATAATGTTGGTACCTGAAAGCCACTAGAAGATGGATGCTCTTCTGGTGGCTTTTTCTAGTATAATGGATACGAAAGAATATCCGAGAGTGTCAGCTCCGACGAGCGCTCCGCTCGCCGGAGAAAAAAACAATGCCGGATTGCTCAACTCCTGGGAACAAATGTTAGCCGGAGGAGAGCTATCTTGATGTAGCTGGACTCCAGCGAAGGTCTTCCTCATCGGAGCAGCACGACCATCCAATAAAAGAACATAAACAAAAAGGAGGTATACCATGCACAACCAATGGCTTGCATTTTACGTATCATCCCATGGTTTCGGGCACATGACCCGTTGCCTGGCAACCATCGAGGAATTTTTGGAGACGACCGATCATCTGATTTATCTCGCGAGCGGCACCTATCAAAACAGCTTCGCCCGGTTTTATCTGAAGCGTTTCGGCGACCGAATCGTCTTCAAGGACCTCTGCACCGAAGTCGGCCTGGTCAACAAGCAGAACAGCCTGCAGGTCGACATACCGCAGCTCAAGCAGGAGCTGAACGACTTCATGGCCGGCTGGGACATGGCTGTAGCCGAGGAAGTCGCATTTTTGAGCGATTTGCCCGTCGCCTGCGTCATCAGTGACATCAGCGTCATCGGCATTCAAGTGGGAGAACGATTAGGTGTGCGCAACATCGGCATCGCCAACTTCACTTGGTGCGAACAGTACGAGCACCTCGGACTTTCCGAAACCCTTATCGCCCGCTTCAGGGAAGTCTACGCCAAACTCGACCTCCTGATCGAGTACGACCTGATGCTACCGACCCACGATCTGGATGTCCCAAGAAAACAAGTCGGTTTCATCTGCCGCCGCTTTGATTCCGACCGCATCGCCGCCATCAAAAAACAATACGGCCCAAGCATCTTCATAACCTGCGGCAAATCCGCAAACTTGGACACCATCCAGGTCGACAACTACGAAGGCACCATTTTCGCCACCAGCGGTATCAACATCACCGCTACCGCCAATGCCACCGTCGTCCATCTCCCTGTCGAAACCTTTGACACCCATAACTACCTCGCCGCTAGCGACACCATCATCGCCAAAGCCGGCTGGGGCACCATATCAGAGGCACTGCTTTCCAAAAGGAACCTCGTGCTGATCGAAAGGGAAGGCGTCCTGGAAGATACCGAAAACATAGAAGAACTGAAGCGGCGGGGCGTTGCAGTTTCGATCAAGGAATCCAATCTAGCACGCATCGATATGCAAGCGATTAATGAGTTGATCGCTGAAAACATCGTTAGAGAGAATCTGGATGCATACCATAATGCGATGGGGGATATCATCCGCGAGTTATAACGCCTAAGGTGTGCCCACCTCCGACGGGGCTGCTCTGACCGGAGAAGAACATACATCCAGTTACACCAACTCCGACGAGAAACCCTTCGTCGGAGTTGGCAACATTTATACTATCTCACCTTCGACAAGCATATTCCTCATCGGAGGTGAGAATCAGTCAAGGCAATCCCATCAGAGAATCCTATTTCCTTCTACCAGCCAGGCCGGGCTGGGCATAGAACAGTCGAATTAGCACAGATCAATATGACCGAATAGATGTTCTATCATATATGCATTATGCAAAAGCAGTTCATTCTTCTGTAAAGGAGCCGAACCCTATGGAATTTCTGTTAGTATTTTTACTCTTGGCCTTGTTGGTCAGAATTCCACCTAACCAAGATCGCTTCAAAACCTCAGGCTATAAAGAGGCGAGCGGACACAGTTTATTTGAAACGCTGCTGGATCCTGGATGCAATGGGGAATTTTTGATTTATTCCTGTTTGGAACGTTTCGGCGAGGAGCACAAATTGTTGACGAATGTCTATGTGCCCAAGGAAGACGGCACCACCACCGAAATCGACCTGATCATGATCACGGCAACTGGCATCTATGTGTTCGAATCGAAGAATTATAGCGGCTGGATTTTTGGGGACGAGAATACAAAATTCTGGACTCAATCACTCAAAGGCGGGAAAAAGTTTCGATTTTATAACCCCATTTGGCAAAACAAGAAGCACATCAGCGCATTACAGAAGCACCTGAGACTGGGCAATGATGTTTTCCGCTCTTACATCGTCTTCAGTGAACGATGTGAATTGAAGAAAATGTTTGTCCATTCCCCGGAAGTGAAGGTCATGAATCGGAATGTGCTGTTTAGAGAGGTCGCGGATGATATGATATACTTTCCGGAAGTACTCAGCATTTGGGAAATCAACCAAATTCACAGCGATCTGAGCAAATACGCCCTCGCGGATGCCGCGACGAAACAAGCGCATATCGATGCAATGAGGTGGCGGAATTGAATAATGAAATACAAATCCCCCGATGAGGCGAATATCATCAGGGGATTTGTATTTTAAGAGAAGAATGGATTCTCTATATTGAAGACAATTAATACTTTATAAAAAAATATTTCAGAGAAATACAGAAGAAGCTTGCAGAATTCTAAAGTTGAATAATCTAAGATAAATGTCAAAATGTTTCTTTGAATATTTCATTAAGATTCTCTCTTGTTAGAATAGAAATATTACCAATTGTAAGTGACGGTAAATCTTGGGCAGGGGCTAGAGTGACATATGCGAATGTACTGTGGGCGACATTAGATTTTTTCATGATAAAATCATAAAAAGCACTCATATAATTCTGCTTTCGTTTTGAACGTAATACGGTTTTTCTTTTTTTTGTGTTTTTTTTCTCTTTTAAGAGTCTTTCGTCGGTGTTCAAATCAACGTTAAAAGCCTTCATAGTTGTTTTACATTCGAACATTTCAAAAGTTTTATCTTTGTGATTGACATGAACAATATCACATAAACTGTTTGCATAATCAGCTTTATCAAAACACTTCCGTCTTTTATAATAAATAACGGGCTCACTAAATACTTTAGAGAACCTTCCAGGTAGAGCTCTCCACCTTAATACGATTAATTCTATGTATTTTACTCTAATATCATTAAATTCGTTATAAGTTATCGAGTATAATTCGAGCAATTTATTTATTAGAGTCGCCGCTACATCTTTATTAATTGGAAAATCGAGTTCAATAATTTTTTTTTCCAATTCTAAACTATCTTTAGCATCTTTAATAGGCTGTCGATTATCGACATTCAAATAGAAAAAGTGATTTGCAAGTTCAAAGCAACCTCTATCTTTATTAATTATATTTTGTAAAGAATTTAAGAAATTGTTTTCATGAACTCCTGCGCTTTGTTTATATTTAGAATAAAATCTAAAATTCCGAATATCTGCGAGCATTAACTTTTTCTCCAAAAATGATAAGGGATTGGTGGAAGTGGAAATTCAGCCTTAGAAAACAAGTTAGTTATAGATTCTCTGAAAAACGGCTCGAGAATAATAAATAACTCATCACTAAATTTATCCTCAATATTTATTGGCGTATCTTCTGTAATATAGCTATTAATCGAATCACGTGCTTCAAATGTTACTTTAAAATTCAAGTAAAGGTAACTGTTTTCTTTATCTAAATTAACTGGTAGTGATGATAAAATTACTTCATGCTTGTTGTCGTCATCCCCCAAAAGCATGACAAACAAAACATTTGTTTGATAAACGCCTTCTTCATTCATTTTTAAACCATTTATAGAGTATCCTAATCCAATGGTTAGCTCACCATCTTTATTTGGTGAGGGTATTTTTCTTAAATCAAACTTATTTTCGATAAGTGATACTGATAGTACTTTGGTTATTAACTGCACGTATTGTTTCCTCCTTTTTGTAATCCATATGAGGTAAATGTAGCTCTACATTTCCAGACATTATGATTACATCATTACCTTGAAAGCTGGTCTCATAAGATTTTTGAATTTCTCCTAATTTGTTATTCATACTGCTATAGGTTGAGTTTAAAATATTGATTGATACTTCTAGTGATTTACGATCAGCTCCCTTTATTTCCAGCTCTAATCTTCTAGTGAATAATTCTACAAATTTAGATATTTCAGAACTCTTTTTCTGAACAAGATCGCTTTTTCTTAAAATTCTATCAATATAATTTACAGTGTTTTCCTTTTTATTTTCTAGAACAACCGTAAGATAGTTATTTAATTCGCTATCCGACTTGCTTTTATTGGATAATATTTCTACAAGTAATTGTTCTTTTCTTTTAAAGTCCAACAAATTTTTGTGCGCATCATTAGTATACATAGTCCTATAAAAGTAAGTTGAATGATTGTGCATTCTCTCACTCCTCTCCCAAAATATATTGAAAACATGTCCTCATTAGGCTTTCGGAATGTGAATTAAGTTATAAAATTGCATGATGGTGTGTAAATAAACTGATTTCTCATTCCAGCATAGTACCATCATTATAACAGATTGAATAGGGTTTTACACTTGCTTTTACTTAATTACCGTACATGATATTTAGTATTTTTCCCAAAAATAAATTCTTTTTGTAACTTTTCAGTACTCACCGATTGAGGAATTCAAGGTGTTTAGTTAAAACATGTTTATTTAGTCAAATTTTGGTCGTACGCATCCCTTGTCAAGAGTTCCAATTAAATATTTGAGCCACTTTCCAACAGATTTGTTGATTATGAAGATTTGATGAAACCAATTCTGATGGATTTTTTAAGAGCTGTGTATGATCAATTGGCTGGCTTTTGTTCGAAGGAGTTATACTTGAAAAATGCAAAAGAATTTTTGTCAGAGGACGTTCATTTTGCGAATATCGAACTCCTGTGCCGCAGTGGTCGGAGGTAATCGTTTTTATGGATCTTCTCCTCCGGCAGACACCCCCTTAGCAGGAGCTGGCACGGCGTTACCGAAGCCCTTAACCAAGATACCCAGTCCGTCTCAAATCGAGGCGGGTTTTTTTATTTTCCGACTTTACATCTGTTAACTACTGTTATACACTGTTTGTTGAAAGGGAGGGGGAGTCGTTTCGGGATGAAAATCATTATTCAGCACAATTCGATGGTACCGATCTATGAGCAACTGGTGAATCAGATCAAGTCGTTGATATTGGAAGAAAGTTTGCGGGAGAACGAGCCTCTGCCTTCGGTGAGGGTGCTGGCGAAGGAGATCAAGGCCAGCGCGCTCACCGTCAAAAAGGCCTACGATCTGCTGGAGCAGGAGGGGTTCATCGCGACCGTCCACGGCAAAGGCAGCTTTGTGCTGGCCGTGAACAGGCACGCGAAAAGGGAAAATCTGCTGTACAGTACGCAGGAAGAGTTGGAACAAGTAATCAAAAAAGCGCGGCAGGCCGGCATCTCGAAAGCGGAGCTGGTGGAACTGATCGCGATGATTCTGGAGGAGGAATTGGGATGATTGTAATGGAAAACGCCGTCGTGACGTATCCGAGTTTCGAGTTGAATTGTTCGTTGCAGGTGAACGAGGGCACGATCACCGGGATCGTCGGGGAAAACGGCGCTGGCAAAACGACGCTTTTTAAAGCGCTGTTGGGCCTGGTTCCGATCGCATCGGGCGGCGCCAAAATCAATGGGCAGGACATCGCGGAGTTGTCGCTGGCGGACCGCGAAAGCATTGGCACCGTGTTGGCGGAATCCTTTTTTAACGATATCTATACGATAAAGGACGTCAACCGGCTGTTGAAAAGTTTTTACCGAAAATTCGATGAAAGCTATTTCCTGCGCAAATGTGCTGATTTCCACCTCCCCAAAGATCAGAAACTGAAGGAATTCTCGACCGGGATGAAGGCCAAGCTGAAGACGCTGACGGCGCTGTCGCACGGGGCGCAGCTGCTGATTTTGGACGAACCCACCAGCGGACTCGATGTCAGCGTGCGTTATGAAATTTTGGACATGCTGCAGGACTACCTCGTCGCCCACCCGCAGTGCAGCATCCTAATCAGCTCGCACATCTCGAGCGACCTAGAGAAACTCTGCGACGACATCTATTACCTGAAGGCCGGCCAAGTCCTCCTGCACGAGGAGACCGACCGCCTGCTCGATGCTTACGGCGTCCTGAAGGTGGATGAAGAAGGTCTGGGGCAGCTCGATCGCGACTTCCTTCTGTATCGGAAGCGTACCAACTACGGCTACGACTTGCTGACGGACCAGCGGCTGTTCTACATGGAGAATTACCCGAAAGTGATCGTCGAAAAACCGACGATCGACCAAATAATGCTGATGATAATGGATGGTGACCGACTATGAGAGGCCTCTGGGTAAAAGACTTGTTGCTGTTGCAGAAGCAGCTGAAAACATTGCTGATGTTCATGCTGATTGCGGCGTTCAACGCCTACACGATCAAATCCGTTCCGGTGGTATTTATAATGATGGCGTTCTTTTTCGTCACGACGACCTCTTCGACGATTTTCTATGACCAGGAAAACCACGGCTTCCTCTATCTGTTCACCTTGCCGACGCGGAAGAAGGATTACGTGATCCAAAAACAACTGTTGATATTGGCGTCTTCGCTGGTTGCCGTGGTGCTGTCCATCGTCTTGATCTTCCTGATGATGCAATTCGATCCCGAGTTGCGGGCGAGCGCGCAAGAATTGCTGTACACCGCATTGGTCGGATTCTTTCTCGGTTGCCTCTACGGTGCCATCATCACCCCTTTATATCTGAGATACGGAACCGAAAAAGCCCGCATGCTGCTGCTCGCGATCATGGGCGTATTCGCCCTGGTCGGGATCCTGATCCAGAAGACGGGCGTACTCGAGGGAATGATGGATTCCAGCTTTATTGCTAGCGCGGAAGCCTTCAATTCGCTGCAAATAACAGGCTTGGTCCTCGCGCTGACTGGCGCGGTGATGGTGCTTTCCACACTTGTGAGCCAACGGTTTATTGATAAGTCTGTTGCGTTTTAAAATACATGTGTAAACCCCAGCGAGGCTCGCTGGGGTTTTGCTGTCCTCCGACGAGGCGGGTGCTCGCCGGAGGACAGGCTCCCAATCATTACTCACCTCCGGTGAGCGAATGTTGGTAGGAAGAGGCCGCATTGCGGGAGACTGTACTCCGGCGAAGCCGCAGTGGTCGGAGGTGATGATTTTTTGGAATCTCATACTCCGGCAGAAGGTTTCCTGCCCGGAGGAACCATCCAACTTTGATGAGCACACCGTATACCAGAGAATTACCATCAATGAAGAAAACAAAAAGCACTTCCCAATATGCTAAGCGAATCGGGAAGTGCTTTTTGTTTATGCGTATTTCAGGTGGTTTGTCACGAACTAAACATTTAGCTTAGTAGTCTTAATGGTTGTGATTTCCCTTAATCCAGCGTTCATTAACGTCAGAATTTCTAGCCATGCAAGCGTAATTAGAATCGCTAGTTTAATATACACATTAGATACGAAGGGTACTTCCATATCCCATACTGCGTGTAAAGCGATACTAGAACCAAAGAAAAATAAGAATCGCTGATTTGCCAAATGACTGAACGTAAAATCACCACCCGATTTGACCATAACCAGTGCCCCACCAACAATAGCGGTCCAAGCCAAATGAGAGCCAATAGAAGAAATACCCCTTAAAAAAGTGACGGCTAGGAATTCCCCGTACATCATATTTTCAAGAATATAACCTGAAGTCTCAAAAGCAGCAAAGCCAGCTCCAATTGCAGCGCCAATCAATAATCCATTCAAAATGTACTTTGTATTGTATTTTTTTACAAAGTAGATCAAAAGCAGTAACTTACCGGCTTCTTCTACTAGACCAATGAGGATTGCATCGGAGGTTGTTAGCACTCCGTAGTAGTAAGAATCCAAACTTAATGGGAACATTTCATAGAGTAGTAAAGTAATAACAATCGAAAATACGCCACCAATAAAGAAAATTTTTATCGTTTCGTAGATACTGATATTTTGGTACATATTGGATTCAAAAAAGAATATGAGAGTAGAAAACGGAACTGCAAATGCTCCAAAAAAGATTAATCCCGGTATCGCGTACCCACTTTCAAGATCTACCACGGCATAATAGAGACCAGCGAATCCGATAGCAAACATCATGAATATTCTTGAAAAGAGCCACGGTTTAGCCCAGCTATCTGAGACATCCTCCAATTTTGGGGTCGTTGCCCGGGTTCCTATACTAAATATTTCTTCAGCTTCTTCATTCGAATGGGGCTTACTGACTTCTGAAAAGAGATCTTTAAATTGGATATCAACACTGCCGGTTTCGCCCGTGTATTTGTTTATTTTTTCAGTAGCAGTCTGAAAAACAGATTTGGATATGGAAGAGTAGGCAACTTCAGGCTGATGGATATTTTCAGTATTTCCTTGAGTAGGCAAGACTAGGGCATTGCCACAACTTCCACAAAATTTAGCGTGCTCACTCAACTGATTTCCGCAATGATGGCAAAATTTCATTTTATATTCATCTCCTATTTACTAATTCAAAATATTTTCATACAGGTTGAGTCCCAACGACTTCATGGCATCAATTTGTTCAACAGCAGAGCCATCTTGTGTCATTACAGAAACTACAAACGCACCGTTCTCATTTGCGATGATTGCGACATCATTTTCAACACCATAGGTACTGTATGTACCTGTTTTGTTGAACACAGTCGCTCCATATGGTAAATGATAAGGTAATTTTGAATGGTCTGTGTTGTGGGATAGAATGCTGAGCATTTCATTATCATATTCTTCAGAAATCAAAGTGTTCATGTATAACTTTTTCATGATGACGCCTAGGTCTTTGGCAGATGTGTAGTTGTCAATGCCGGATTCCAAGGCGTTTGTATCCATCATTTTACGGTTCAAAGCAGTATTATAACATCCCATTTTACTGATCATTTGATTGATCGATTCAAATCCACCCAACTCATCGATCATGATATTCGCAGCAGTGTTGTCACTCTCAACGATCATCAGTCGGATAAGTTCCCTGATGGTTAATTCTGAACCGCCAGGCATATCTTGAATAATTCCTGTTCCGCCTACCTTTTCATCTTCGTAAAGTCTGTGTATGCTGTCTAAGTCGAGTTCGTTCGCGTTCGCTTTAGAATAGGTTGTTAACATGATGAAAAGTTTAATTGTACTGGCAGCTCGTTGAGGTTGTTCGTTGACTACAACTTCATTTTCATTACCGATTCGCGATACATAAGCAGAAAAAGTTCCCATTATTGGTGAATATGCATTTTCTATTATGGATCTTACCTGGTTGGAATCGAAAGCAGTGATAACATCCTCATTTTTTACTTCTTCCTCTGAATCAGCCTGTTCGGAAGAAGATTCTGATTCAGAAGTACTGGTTGCTGTACTTGAAGATTCATCTGAATCTGCGATCGAACTGATGGAAGAAGATTCTGTTGCTGCTGTATTGAAAGCATCTGCTGAATTCCTATTAAAGAAATATACCGCCCCCGCAATGATCATCACCAATGCAATGAAATATAACCAAGTATTTTTTTTTCTGTTCAAAACAGGTACGCCAATTTTCTGGCTATCAGGGGTGTGTTCTTCTCTTAAAGTTGAACGCAGTGTACTTTCCGAAATGGGTTGTTTCGGTTGAACTATGGGTTCTGCTTTGATAGAAGTTTCTGTCTTACTATAAAAGGGTTCCTCTATGATAGCAGGTTCTGTCTTACTATCAATTGGTGGTTCGGGATGTAATTCATCGATTTTCATACCGCAGTTTTCACAGAACTTTGAATCCGGTTTCAATGGACTGCCACATTCTTCACAAAATTTCAATTTGTAGTCCTCCTTATGAGTCTTTTTAATCTGATTTTGTTGTTTAATTCATTGTGATGGTGTATTCACTACTGAATGACTGCCACGATGTCTCAACTTCATCAAATACCGTGTCAAACTCGTTATTCAATAAAATTGAAACATATTTTTCTCGTAAAGTGGGCTTTTTATACATTACCCAATTCAACTGGGAAATGAAATATTTAGAAAAAACGATCCATTGGGTGTAGTTGATTGCCATTGGATTTTTTGTGAAATAAACTTTTCCAGTGTTGCATCCTGTTGCTATTGAGTGAGCTACAAAAAGCATGGTAGCCAATTTAGGATTTTTTTCCCTATTGGTTGAGAAGGGAATGGATTCCCGAATCGTGTTGCCTTCATTGACGCGCTTAATGCAATACGATGATCGGACAATGACTTCAATCAGCATGGCCGAGGTCGACGTGGAACAAAAATGTATGAAATCATAACCTTCGTAGTACATACCTTGAACAATTTCTGCAATCGTCTGATGTTCATCCCCAATATTTCCGAATTGAAAAAGATTAAATACCGCCATCATGGGCGCCGGTAATCCCATTGATGTCGTTATGTCGGATTTGAAATGAATGAGTTGCTTCAATAAAGCTGCAAAGAGATCGCTTTCTTTTCGATCGGAATAACTTTCAATAACCTGGCTCACAATTTTACCGGATTTATCGATAGTCGTCATTTTACCGGTCATTATGTCAAAAACACCAACTATAAAGCCAAGGATAGGATCATGTCCAAGCGAAAGGAGCCGGTGGTAATATGCGGACATTCCCTCCACATATTCCACCGTGTTTCTGTTGTCTTGCGCATCATAAGGAACTTTGCTTAGTTTTGAGTTGGCTAACTTGTTCATTTCCTCCTCAGGAAATTTTTTATCGAAACTATTTCTTATGTAGTCGGATAATGGTCCCGACTTAAGGCCGTCTTTTGTTTTGTGAGGAATACCAACAAGGAGGATATCGACTGTTGCCGCTATGATACCCGCAAGGGCACAGATGGAATAATCTATTGCATCTAATTTATGCAACTCATTAAAATCCAAATATAGTTTTTCAATATAGTCTTCATTGGCTTTAAGTTCTTCTTCTGTAAATAGCGATTGTAGGTCAAAGGTGCCAATCCCGTCCTGCTCCGCATCAAGCAGAATATCTTCCCAGGCCGGCAGAGGGATAGTTGGTTTTTCTTCCGGAATTACTTCCTTAATGGGTATATTTATTTGATACCCTAGTGATTTTAATAAGGCTTCACTATCGTTGATGTTATCGCAGGTTGTTTCAATCGATTCACTTAGAGATGGCATATTTATCAATAAATCGTTTTGATGTTTTAAGACCCTATTAAATTCTGCTTCCGAATCTGAATATTGATATTGTTTCATATGGGTCATCCTATCGCTGATTTATACGGCTAGTGTGAAATGATCTATTAAATAGTCAAATCTGCCTTCAGATCCTTAATGGCTTGCTGTAGCAAGATGTTCAAGCTATTCAGGTAATCAGAGCGTTCTTTACTTGTATGAATTTCATTGTTTTTAGTTTTGATGATAGCTTCATGTTTTCTTAAAGCTTCTTTGTATAAACGTTCTTTTTCATTTTTCAGTTTATTTCTCTTGTGATTACTTGAAAGTGCTACTCCTCCGGCTGCCAAAACCGCTATTGGCGCAGCCAGTACGAATACGCCGGCAACCATTCCACCACCGACCAGGGACCCCGCCACTGCTAAACCGCTGGTAATTCCTGCCGCACTCAGCGACATCGCAGCTGCACCATTGCCTAATGCATATAAAGCAGCAAAGGATCCCACACCTCCGATAGTAGCCCCTGCTGCCCCAGCCAATGCATCAGAAATTGGACTATCTATGATAGTTCGTTTACTGTCATTCAAAGCTTCTGAAGCCTCATTAATGACATTTGCTACTGACTGCAGTGATTCAACATTCTTAAAATTCAAATCTTTTTTAGCCATACCTTTACGCCTCCAAATATCGAATTGTGTTCCTGGAAAAGCATTTTTTGTGGCAATAAAATAAAAAATATTATAATTCCATTATAAGCTTTATGGTGAAGGAAATCTAACTTTTATTAGAAATATTTAGCTAATAAATTGTGGCTAAAACTATATTGTAAAATTCTGTGATTGGAATGAACACCTCGTTTAAAAGAAATGTAGTGTAAATGAAGAAAGGGAAAATCCTTGCGATAAGAGGAATGAATGTAGGCATGGAAAATTCTGATTTATCATTCGGTGAAGATTGCGTAGTCAAATTTGAAAATAGTTTGAGGTTGGATGTTTTTAATCATAGTTTAATTTATGTCTACTGAATAATTAACAAACCTTAGCGCAACAGCGTTTTTAGCTGTTTTTTGGTATAATAGATGCATGGATTCCAGAGGGAAATACCAAAAACCCGTGCACTTTTTTCAAAAATGATACAAAGAGGCGATGAAAATGTACAAAAAACAGACGAATCGGCAATTAACCATTTATGACTTCGATCAGCCATTGGGCCTTACGATGAACCCAGAAAACCGTTGGGTCAAAAAAGCAGATTCGATTCCCTGGTCAGTCATTGAAGATAAGTACGCTGCTCTGTTCAGCAGTGACAGAGGCAACATCGCCAAACCGGTAAGGATGGCACTAGGTGCCTTGATTAT
>NZ_FOQC01000003.1 GCF_900113645.1 Trichococcus flocculiformis | reverse complement strand
CCCTTCGGAAAGGATCAAGGAACCCCTTGTCTCTGCGAGCCAAGGATACTATTCGACTAACCTGCTGACGCAGGAAGTCTCTCAGCATATTGCGCTCTTTGATGCTCAGTTGCATGGGACTCTTAGGGATTCATCCCTTAGAGCCCCAGTACAAGGTGACCGTAGGGAACGTTGCGTGGACAGCTTTCCTAAATTGTCATGACTCTTGCGATTTCAATCGCTTAGAGGCATGATACACTTGACCGATTAGGTCACAGTGTTTCCTTAATCAGGGCTGAACGAACCCGTTCAGCTTTTCTTGCTATTCAGCAATGCCATGAACTCTTTTCAAATTGATTCCAAATAGGATGCCATTACCGGGTGCGGTAATGTTTACGGCTTCCTCAATTTGATTGATGATTTTTTCGGAATGCTCTTCTTGGGTCAAAACCAGCAGAATTTCCTTTTCCGGTTCCAGCGCCAGATTGAACAACTTTTTGTTCTCGTGCATCCCGGATCCGCGGCCTGAGATGACGGTACCGCAGTAGGATTCTTCGCAGCGGGCACTCTCGAAGACACGGTCGACCAATCCCTTATCGACTACTGTGACAATCGATTGATAACTCATTTGAATATCCACTCCTTTTTATTGGTTTGCATCCATCGTAGTACCGGAAGCTTCTGGAGGACAAAAAATACCGTCCCTAAATTGAGACTATTGTAGCATACATAGTTTCGGACTGCCAATAATCGGCAGCCCTATTGGAGAAAGCAATCTAGTCTAAACCACAAAAGTGAAGCAAATCAGAATGAAATTTGCCTCATTTTTACAAAAATCCTTTATCTTAAGGTAAAATAGAGATACGAAAACAAATAAAGGAAGTTACTGCATGAGTAAAAAAGCAATCGGTTTTATTGACTCTGGCGTCGGCGGCTTGACCGTCGTGAAACAAGCAATGAAACAGCTTCCCAATGAATCCATTTATTATCTGGGGGATTCCGCCAGATGCCCCTATGGACCAAGGCCCAAAGAAGAAGTGATTCAATACACATGGGAAATGACACAGTTTCTGCTGAAGAAAGATATCAAAATGCTGGTGATTGCTTGCAACACAGCGACCGCAGCCGCCTTGGATGTCATCCGCGAGCGCATAGACATTCCGGTGATCGGCGTTATCAATCCCGGTAGCCGAGCGGCAATCAAACATTCAAAAAATGAACGCATTGCCGTAATCGGTACAAAAGGCACCATCAACAGCGACGTTTATAAACAAACCATCAAGGACAAAGACAAGGGTATTTCAGTCATCAGCATGAGCTGCCCAAAATTTGTGCCGCTAGTGGAGAGTAACCAATACAACGGATCAATCGCCAAAAAAGTGGTTGCGGAAACGCTGAAACCTTTACTGAAAGAATCTGTTGATACTCTCATTCTGGGGTGCACGCATTATCCGCTCTTGACACCGCTCATCCAAAATGTGATGGGCCCTTGTGTAACTCTTATCGATTCCGGGGCTGAAACGGTATCTGAGGTGAGCACACTCTTGGATTATTTCCGATTGGCGGAGAGTTCTCACAACAAGCAAGCATCCGAATACCGATTTTATACGACGGGTTCGCCTAAACTGTTTTCGGATATTGCAGAAAATTGGCTCGGACAGAGCAATTTTACGATTGAAAAGGTTGATTTGCTAAATTTGATCGAGAATGACTGAGAAATGAGGGATACGATGAACGCAATTGAAAAAAAGAAAATCGTAATAGCAACCAAAAATCCTGGAAAAGCCAGAGATTTCGCCGTCCTATTTGAACCAAAAGGCTATGAAGTCGTAACTTTGTTGGACTATCCGGAGATTGAAAATGTTGAGGAAACGGGCTATACATTCGAAGCTAATGCACGGAAGAAAGCTGAGACAATCGCTGAATTATTAGGCATGACGGTCTTAGCGGACGATTCCGGCATCTGCATCGATGCCTTGGATGGCCAACCAGGTGTGTTTTCAGCCCGATTTGCTGGCGGAATGAAAAGTGATGCCGCCAATAATGCCAAGGTGCTGGCGATGCTCGGGTCCCAGGAAAACCCATCCCGTAAGGCGCACTTCCATTGTACCTTAGTGTTGGCCCATCCGGATCGGGAAAGTCTGGTTGTCGAAGGGGATATCGAGGGTGAAATAGCGGAATTCCCGAGCGGAGACTATGGTTTCGGATATGATCCGTTATTTTATTTGCCACACTTGGGAAAGACGATGGCAGAGTTGAGCGATGTAGAAAAAAATCAGATCAGCCACCGTGCGATTGCTCTGAAAAATCTTGAGAAAAATTGGGCAGCATGGTTGGAAAAGGAAGCGGATTAGATGATAAAGATACTTGCAGTCAGTGACAGCCATGGTAATAAAGATATTCTTAACGAACTGGCTTTACGCTATTCAAATCAGGTTGATCATTTCGTACACTGCGGTGATTCTGAATTAAGCAGTTCCGATCTGATCTGGGGGATCATGTCCACTGTGATGGGAAATTGCGATTATGATTATCAGATGAACGACGAATACCGTTTCCAGGCCGGCAGCAAAAATGTACTGGTTGTCCACGGGCATCAGCATTCCGTAAGGAGCTCGATTGCCGGTCTGAAACGAGAAGCTGAGCAGGCGAATGTTTCGCTTGTGTTTTATGGGCATACTCATATCGCCAAAGCGGAACAGGAGGAGGGCATCCTTTTCATAAATCCCGGTAGCATCAGCCAACCACGTGGCACGCTGATGGAAAAGACCTATTGTATCGTCACGTTGGATGACCAAACGGCTACTGTTACCTATTACAATGATCACCATCAGGAAGTGGTCGATCTGAGAAAACAATTTCAAATGCTTTGATCACATGCAAAGAAGGTGCATCCGGCTGCACACATTCCGGATGGATACCTTTTAGGAGGAAAAATTAATGATTAGTAGCGAAGTAGCCGCGTTATTGCTGGACAATGATGCCTGCGGAGATCTGATGATCCACGGCGAAAATGTCGCCAATGTACATTGTTCGAATAACCTGAACCATGCGTTTCTCGTGTTGTCCCAAGTGAAGTATTCCGTCATTCCCGTTTTGGATTCGAAGTCCCGCATCAAAGGACTGATTTCCATACCGATGATCATCAAAGCCATCACGGAAATCGATGCGATCCGCTATGACAAAATGGAAACACTCAAAGTGGAAGATGTGATGGACAGGAATGTACAGACCATCCGCCCATGGACAGACCTGGAGGATATCCTGAATTATCTGATCGATCACAATTTCTTGTGCGTTACCGAAGATGACGGCAAATTTATCGGCATCATCACGCGCAAAGAGATACTGACAAGAGTGAATCATCTGGTGCATGGCATCCACCGCATCTACAAATTAGAGAAAATCGAGGAAAAGGAAGAAGTGGCCTCCAAAAGATAGCATGCGGATTTCTGCTTCAAGCCTAACCCAATAAATCAAAAAGTGCTTCACTTCCAAATACACTTGGAGGTGAAGCACTTTTTCGTAAGACGTTTATGCTTTCGGCACGGTGTACGGCAGAGCAGGAATCTGGATACCGGCCTCCAACAGTGCGGAACGGTAGCTTCCCAAGAACAAGTTTTGGATGCTGTACTGCTGGCCGTTCAATGTATAAAAGACAACCCGATAGGCAAGCTGGCCATTCCCTTTGTCGGTGATGCCAATGACATTAGGGCCTTTGACGATTTCCGGATGTTCCGGCACAATCCGTTCATTGACGGCCTGAATTACCTGATTGACCGTTTCAAAATCGGTATCCGGATACAACAGGATATCGATCATGGCCCGCATATCATTTCGGGACAGGTTGCTGATGGTCGTGATGGTATGATTAGGTAAAAAATGCAGCGTGCCATCAAAACTTTTGATCTGTGTCGTCCGCAAGCCAACGTTCACGACTGTACCATCGATTCCGCCGATCACAACATGATCACCGACATCAAATTGTGATTCCAGGATAATGAAGAATCCATTGACGATATCATTGATGAACTGCTGTGCGCCAAGACCGATAGCCAGACCTGCTAGACCCGCACCGGCAATCAATGTAGCGATGGGTACGCCCATGATGGAAAGGATCCCATAAATCAAAAAGAAGAACAAGAGATAACGCAAACCGTTCTCGGCTATTTTGTAGATGGTGGTAGCGCGGTTCTGGGTAATGTGCTTGGTCAAAATCTGTTTTTCAAAAGTTCGGTGCAATACGTAATTGGATAAACTTTTTAAAGCAAAAAAGATGAGCAGCAAAAAAAGCAAGGTTATGCCTTTTGAAATAAACAAGCCCACAATCTCTTCCCATGCGATGCTGTTCCACCATTTTACGAAAATGTTTGGATTCGTCACCACTTCCTCTATCAAATCTTGTGCAAGTGCGCTGTCTTGCGTGCTTATATCATTCATAAAATCCCTCATTTCTGAACAGTTGGTTTCATTGTACCAAATTCTGCGACTTATGAAAATGAAGATAGGTTTACATTTTGTTGAAGAAAGCATGTCCAAATCGGAACCATTCCTTTCCAGACGATTCGGCATTATCTAAAGGGTTTTCAATAGCATATCGGAAATGTCTATGGTATCATTTTATTATAAATGAAATAAATCTTATAAAAATTCGTACAATGCTTTGACAGATGCAAGTATGAATCAAGAAGGAGTGAGTACAAATAATGGGGTATGGTGAAATTGCAGCTTTGATTGCTGCGTTGGCTTTTGCAGTGTTGGTGGTTTTCATCATTTTGGCATTAAGGAAAGTCACTGACATCTTAGGCGAGGTTGAAAAAGTGACCCAGGAAGCGAACAAAAGCTTGGCCGTCATCACGAAAGATGTTGACCACTTGTCGATTGAAGTCGAAGGCTTACTGAATAAGGCCAATACGTTAGTGGATGACCTGAACGGCAAAATCAGCAAGACAGATCCTTTATTCACCGCAATCGGCGATCTGGGAGTGACGGTTTCTGATGTGAACCAATCTACCAGAAATTTGGCGGTATCACTTAAAGGTGGCGGAAAAGGGGTCAAAAGCACATCAGGTTCCTCCACGGTCGGAAAGCTTGGGCGGACAGCGATGGCAATTGCCCGGCAACGGCAAGCGAAGAAAGAAACGAAGGATACAAAGTTCAAAACTTACTGAAGCGTCAACCAATAAATAAACAAAAAGGAGATTGAGGATTATGACAAAAAATAAAGGCGGATTTGTATTAGGGGCAATCATCGGCGGGGCTGCAGCAGCCATCACAGCTTTGCTGTTTGCGCCTAAACCAGGCAAAGAACTACGCGATGACATCACGGAGGAAGTAAATAATCTTCTGTACACAGCGCGCGATTACGCGGATATCGCTGTGGAGAAGAGCAATGAGTTCATGGACGTCGCCAAAGAAACCACCGAAGATATTAAAATTAACTTGAAGGACACCACTTCTTCAATCAAAACACAATTCTCTGAAACAACGAAACATGTCGGTGAAGACTTGAAAAAAGCTAAGGACGACATCAAAGAAAAAGCTACTGATGTGAAAGAATTTGCTTCTGTCATCGCTGAAGAAGGCAAAGAGGAAGCGGCCGCCGTAACGGAAGAAAAAAAGGTCGCAGTGGAAGAAAAGGTCGATGAAATAAAAGACAGCGTGGAAGATATCTGAATGCGCAAAAAAAAACAGGCCGGGTGCCTGTTTTTTTTTTGCACACTGTTTAGCTGATCGCTGCTGCTATACTGATTCAATCAACTAATCCATCAATTTCAAATATGCACCTATATCGGTTGGAGTGTTAGTGAAGGACTCAAAACCATCCGCAGTCACATAACCGCAATCTTCGACTCTGACGCCGATATCCCCTTCGATATAAATGCCGGGTTCAATAGAAAAACACATATTCTCAGTAAGGATCATTTCATTGCCTTCCATGATAGAAGGGTACTCATGCACGCCTTGACCCAATCCGTGTCCGAGGCGATGGTTGAAGTAGCGACCGTAGCCTGCTTCGGTAATGATTGTCCGCGCTACAGCATCCAAGTCACCAGCTTTGATTCCGGGATGGACTGCTGCCATGGCTTCATCATGGGCAGCCAACACCAACTCGTAGATTCGTTTTTGGTGCGCGGAGGGTTCTTCACCAAAGAAGAACGTGCGTGTCACGTCACTTGCATAACCTTCATGCATGGTTCCCAAATCGAACAGCACAAACTGGTTTTTCTTGAGCTTGGTATCGCCTGGAACACCATGGGGGCTAGCCGCGTTTTCGCCGAACAACACCATAGTGGTGAAGCTCATTTCGGCTACGCCTCTTTTTTTCAGCTGATATTCAATTTCGGCAACGACTTCAAGTTCGGTAATGCCCTCGCGCAGCGTTCCAGCACCTATTTTAAGTGCTTCATCAGCCCAATAGCCTGCTTGTTTCATGAACGTAATTTCTTTTTCGGATTTGATCAGGCGCATGTTCTGAAGTGCTGTACTTATGTTGTGGTTGAAAGTAGCTGTCGGGAAATGTTTCCGCAACGTCTCCATTCGCTCGACAGTCAAAAAGTCCTTTTCGATGGACCAGCCCGACAGCGATGAATAACGTTCTTTAATATTGGTTGCCAGTACTGTCCAAGGATCTTGCGTATCCATGTAACTGATCACATCAAATCCCTCTGCAGTCTTCCGCGCATCATTTTCTTCCAATGCAGGGACAAACAGGATGGGCGCAGCATCCTTGAACAGAACCGCCGCTAAAACTCTCTCATGCGGATCGCTTCTGTATGAGGAAACATAAAAGACGTTTTTGGGATCATTGAGAAATACGATATCTACATCTTGTTTTTTCATTAAATTGATAATTAGATTTAAAGGCATTTTTAATATGACACCTTCCTTTCTTTAGTATTATAGCATATAATGAGGGTTCTATTTTTGAATAATGCAATGTGAAATTTTCATGAAAACTTTTATAAAACGCTTGCACATCTTATGAAACAATGTTAAATTCATTATAAGCTTGTAAAACAATCAATATTTACAACATTATGTTGAGTAATGGAAAATAAAAAATTGAAAACAATTGAGATAAGGAGCAGCATAAATGGAAAAACAAACGATTACAATTTACGATGTGGCTCGCGAAGCAAACGTCTCCATGGCAACTGTTTCCCGCGTAGTGAATGGTAATCCCAACGTGAAACCATCCACAAGAAAAAAGGTATTGGAAGTCATTGAACGTTTGGATTACAGACCGAATGCGGTTGCCCGTGGTTTGGCAAGCAAGAAAACAACGACTGTAGGGGTTATTGTCCCTGATGTCACAAACTTATTCTTTGCATCTCTAGCACGCGGAATCGATGATATCGCTACAATGTACAAGTATAACATCATTTTAGCGAACTCTGATCAGAATGACCAGAAAGAAATCCAAGTGTTGAATACGTTACTTGCGAAACAAGTGGATGGCATCATCTACATGGGCAATAAGATTACGGATGAGTTGCGCGCAGAATTTTCCCGATCCAAAACGCCGGTCGTGCTGGCTGGAACAATCGATCCTGAGCAACAAGTCGGAAGCGTCAATATCGATTATATCGGTGCAACCGAAGAAGGTGTAGCGAACATGATTGCGAACGGAAAAAAACATATCGCTTTTGTATCAGCTTCACTTTCCAATCCAATCAATGGACAGTATCGACTAAAAGGTTACAAAAACGCTCTGGTCAATGCAAATATTCCCTTTGATGAAGCGCTTGTCTTCGAATGTGAGCCGACGCTTCAAAATGGTGAGCTGTTGGCTCCTCAATTACTTGAAGCAGGAGTGGATGCAGCATATGTAGCCGGCGATGAACTTGCAATCGGCCTGTTGAACGGTATCATCAATGCAGGTGTCAGCGTTCCTGAAGCATTTGAAGTCACTGCCAGCAACAATTCGCGTATTACAGAAATGGCTCGCCCAAAATTGACGTCCATCATGTTGCCGTTGTATGATATCGGCGCTGTAGCGATGCGTTTACTGACTAAAATAATGAACAAGGAAGAAATTGATGAGAAATCAATCATCCTTCCATACAAAATTGTCAACAGAGGAACAACATTACCTAAAAAATAATGTGTTCATCCGCGAGACACTCAAGACCAAAAAGCCCTGTATCCTGAATGGATGCAGGGCTTTTTGGGCAAGAAATTTGGAATGTTTTCCGGCACTGCTGACGAAAATACAAATGCCAAAAACAAAAGGCTGCCATGACGGGCAGCCTTTTCGCTTATTCTTCAGTTGTGGGAGTTTCATCAGCGGCTGCATTGCGTCTTGCTGCTGCTTCAGCCAAATAACTATCCCAATAGTCTTCCAGGTCTTTATCGGTAGCCCCGGGGGAGAAGTAGTAGGAAATTTGCTTCGGCAACGCATCAGCTTTGAATAAGTCGGTCCTTGTTCCACCATTAAGCGTGACGGATAAGCCGTTCGCGAATGACACGGTTCCTGCCAATGTTCCGGTTTCGGCCAAAACTGATTTTTCGACAATGCCTTCCGGCCGCTGATGCGTCTGGTCGGTCCCGAGAATGCCCGGATTGATGCTGTAGATTTTGTTGGCGATTTGCGACCAATAATTCAAATTTCGGCCAGTTGGAAGTCCTTGATTATTCGGATCATAGAAGACATGTTCTCCCTTGTAATTGTCGTAACCCATCCAAGAGCTGAGCGTAACGGTAGGGGTGCTGGCGATGAACCAAATGTCACGGTTAGCTTCCGATGTACCGGTCTTTCCGGCCCAGTCAGCGTTGAAATTCAGATAATTGTTGATCGAACGGCCAGTGCCGTCAGTTATGACGTCGCGCAGAATATCCAAAGTCAAATAAGCTGTATCCTGCGAGAACACTCTTGTCGCTTCGGACTCATGCTGATAAACAACATTTCCGTGCTTGTCCGTGATTGTTTCGATCAGGTAAGGCGATACATGCTCGCCTCCAGTTGCGAAGGTCGTAAACGCGCTGGTCTGCTCCAAAACAGTCGGTCCGTCATTCGTTGCCCCAATTGCTAGGGACGGATTGCCGTATTCCGATTCGTCTATTGAAGTGATACCCATCTTTTCCAAATATTGCCCAGGATTCATTCCTTTGCTGTTCATAGCGACATAGAGTTTGATTGTCGGATTATTCTTAGATTGGTAGAGGGCCTGGCGCGCGGTCACGTAAGTATTGGAAATGGTGTCGCCGAAGTTAGTGGGCTCCCATAACGTGCCGTCTGGCTGTTTGATGCTTATCTTTGTATCAGGCACCATCGAGGCGGGATAAATCAGATTTTGTTCAATCGCCGGTGCGTAGACCAACAACGGTTTAATCGTGGAACCAGGAGAACGTTTCGTGCTGAATACGTGGTCCACTTGGTTGACTGAAAAATCTCGTCCGCCGATGAAGCCAATGATTCTACCGGTCTGATTTTCGATAAGAACACTGCCTGTTTGCGCAAGCTCAATCACTTCCTGCGTGACTCCGTTTGCATCGACATAAGAATCCACAAAGGTTTCGCCCAAAGTTTGTCCGTAATCTGCTGCCACTTCTTGCATGCCGTTGTAGACATCTTTGTCGATTGTACTGTATACGTTGTAGCCGGACAAGCGCAATGTGTTGTCGGCATTGGCGTAATATTCGTTGTACAATTCAATATCGGCTTCCAGATCGTCCATCGTAAGCTCGTTTGCGGCTGCGGCCTGTTCCATCAGAACAAGGATTGCTTCACGTTCGACAGCTTGATAAAGGTAACTGTTCCGGTCCTCTTGTGTGGCATTAGCAGGTACGAAATCTTGAGTGATGTCATACGCGATTGCAGCATCATATTCTTCCTTGGTGATATATCCCTCGCTGAGCATCCGGAAAAGCACAGTATTTTTTCGGTTAAGGGCTGCAGTCAAATCTTCTTTTCTTTCTCCGTATTGGGTGAAAGGGGTATAAGTATATGGATTCTGTGGGATACCCACCAAAAAAGCCGCTTGAGCCAACGAAACATCGATAGCATGGACGCCAAAAATACCGTTCGCCGCTTCCTCTATGCCGGCGATGTTGGAACCACTGCTGTTTCGGCCGAATGGCGAGACGTTCAGGTAGGCTGTCAGAATTTCATCTTTCGTAAAGAAATTTTCAAGCCGTAGCGCCAATAAAATCTCATTGGCTTTGCGGGAAAAAGTCACTTCATTCGTCAAAATCTGTTGTTTGACGAGCTGCTGCGTCAATGTTGAGCCGCCGCTTTGACTGCCGAATCCGGTCAGTTCAGTCACCAACGCCCTTAAAATGGCCTTAGGTACAATCCCATTATGCTCATAAAAATTTTCATCTTCTGTTGCGATGAGTGCTTCTTTGATGAGCGGAGAGATGTTTTCTGATCCGACAGTTGTCCTGACCAAATCTGTGCGTATTTCCGAAATGGCCTCACTGTTCGCATAATACATAGTGGAAACGAGTTCGACATTTCCGATGTCTTCAGCCATGCTTTCGTAGGTAGGGGCAGTTTCTTTTGAAATCAAATTAGCGAAATAACCCAGACCAGCACCACCGCCGAACATGCCCAACAAGACCATCAGAAGTATGATTCCGGTAAAAATGTTCCGGATGACACCGAAAAAAACATTGAGACCGAAAGCTCCTTTTGAAAGGAGCGGTTTCATGTTTGTTTCGGTGTCCAACTTATGTTTCATTTTTCGCAATGAAGTCTTACTTTGGTTTATACGCTTGTGGGTTTTTTGTTCCCACAGCAAAGCTCTCTCTTTTGTTCTTGCAGCATTTTCTTTCGTGAAAATCCGCTGGAGGCGGCTATTTATTGATTGCCCAAGGCGTTTAACAAATTCGCCGATTTTTTTCAGCCATTTTTCCGCATTATTTCCATCTGGATTCTTCATAAATTCCCTCTTTCCTTTTCAGGTGGTCACTTATCAGTATAACAAAAAAGCTCTGCCCTGACTATTACATAGCGTGAACAATCACTAAGTGAGAGGAACACAAAAAATCAGCAAGGAATATTATCCTTGCTGACAATGTTATTGCTATACTGTTGTAGTAGCAGTATTCTCAAATGTTTCACCGATGGCAGCCAAACGTTCCTCAACGTCAGACTGCGTCAATTGATTACGTTGCACATAATAATTCGGCTGATGGACGCGGCATTCATGCGAACAGCTGCGCATGTATTTGTGCTCGTTTTCTTCGGAACAAAGTATTCTCCGGTTGCAGCTTGGATTGGCGCAATTCACGTAGCGTTCGCATGGTGTTCCATCGAACCAGTCCTTTCCGACCACGACATGTTCGATGCGATTGATATCCACACCGATGCGCTCATCGAAGACATACATTTTCCCATCCCAAAGATCGCCTTTAACCGTTTCGTCTTTGCCGTAGGTTGCGATCCCGCCATGCAGTTGGCCGACATCTTTAAAACCTTCTTTGACGAGCCAACCTGAGAATTTTTCACAACGGATGCCGCCGGTGCAATAAGTCACAACTCGTTTTTCCATAAATTGTTCTTTGTTTTCACGGATCCATTGCGGCAATTCGCGGAAGTTTGCAATATCCGGACGAACAGCTCCGCGGAAGTGGCCGAGGTCGTACTCATAATCGTTGCGGGCATCAATGACGACAGTATTTTCGTCTAGAATGGCTTCGCGGAAAGCTTCCGGAGATAAGTATTCACCAGTAGTTTCGTTGGGATCGAGATCGTCTCCTCCCAAATGCAAGGAAACGATTTCCTGGCGTGGGCGGACGAACATCTTTTTGAAGGCATGACCGTCTGTCTCATCGATTTTGTAGGTGATGTCGCTGAAGCGCGGATCTGCATTCATTTGAGCGATGTAGGCTTGTGTTTGATCGATTGTTCCGGAGACCGTGCCGTTGATGCCTTCCGGTGCTACCAAAATTCTTCCTTTTAAGCCGATTTCTTTGCAGAATCGTAGATGTTCTTGCGCGAATGTTTCTGCATCCTCTATCGGTGTATATTTATAATAGAGTAGGACACGATAGTCTTTTGTCATACTGCTCCCCCTAATTCAATCTGTTTTACTTCGAACGTTATGAAATTATACACATTTTGTAAGCGAAAAGCCAAGGATATGCTCAAAATTCGAAAAATGGTGTTCTACTTTATGGATGTGAGTGGTGCATGCTACACTTACATTAGAGATAAAATGAAAGTGGGGGAATGAAATGGGCATTTGTACATTGATCGTCAATCCATCATCAGGGGGCGAAATGGCCTCTAGTTATCTGGAATTGATGGAAACGCAATTGAGAAACATGTTCGAAGAGGTGACAGTCAAAGAAACAGGGAAACAGGGCGATGCCATGAAGTTTGCGTATGAAGCTGCAAAGAACGGCCATGAAGCTGTGTTTTGCATGGGAGGTGATGGCACAGTCAATGAAACCATCAACGGCTTGGCGGCTGCCGGAACAGATGTCTCTTTCGGTTTCGTACCATTGGGCACTGTCAATGATCTAGCAAGGGCGCTCGGCATCCCTTTGGACCCCGGGCAGGCTATCGAAATGTTTGAAACTGCGGTCTTGTTGGATTTGGATATCCGCAAAGTTAATGACCGATATTTTGTGTCTAATGTTGCTGCCGGCGCGATTCCTGAAGCTGTGGAAGAAGTGAGTGTGGAGCAAAAAACAAAATTAGGTCCACTGGCTTACTTCATTGAAGGAGGGAAAGCGCTGGCGAACCAGCCGATGCATCGTTTCCGCATAACAGTGGATGAGGAAACATTTACTCAGGAATCCCCGCTCCTCCTGATTGCTTTGACGAATTCAATCGCCAGTTTCGAGCATTTCATGCCACAAGCAGAAGTCGATGACGGGAAAATGCGAATGGTCGTTTTCAAGGAGTTCAGTCTGTCGGATTCTCTGAAAATCCTGCCTCAGCTTATCATGGGTGAACTCAAAAATTCGGATACTGTCATCTATAGAACATTCAAACACGCTACTGTCGCCATTGCGGATGGCGATAAACTGATCACGAATGTAGACGGTGATGAAGGCCCTGCATTTCCGCTTGAAATCGCGATACTACCTTCCTTTATAAAGGTTTATGGACCGGCACGCTCTTAAAAACACATCCCTACGACCCAAAATACAGGTCGCAGGGATGTGTTTTGTCTTTTGTCTTTAGACATACTTTTCGGTCAGGCGCAGGAATTCCTTTACATCAGCTGCCATGATCTCCAATCCTTGATTCCAGAAGTCCGGCTGAGTGATATCGGCACCAAGATGCTTCAGCACAAGGTCTTCAGTTGTCATCGAACCAGTATCCCGCAGTAACGAAATATAGGTTTCTTCAAAATTTTCAGTCTGCTGCAACGATTGCGCATAGATTCCCAGGCTGAACAGGAAGCCAAACGTGTAAGGGAAATTGTAGAAGGGCACATCATCGATGAAAAAGTGCAATTTACTCGCCCAGAATAGGGGATGGTAGTCACTCAAGGCATCTTGATAAGCCTCTTTTTGGGCGGCTTCCATCATTACTGACAGTCGTTCTGCAGTGACAAAGCCGTTCATCCTTTCGGTGTAGAAGGTCTTCTCGAAAAGATAACGAGCATGTATATTCAGAAACATGGCCGTCGCATTTTCGAGCTTCGTGTTGAGCAAGGAAATTTTTTCTTCATCGCTGCTCGCTTCCCTGACTGTGGCAGCGCTGATGATGGTTTCCGCAAAAGTCGATGCCGTTTCGGCGACGTTCATGGCGTAGCGCGTGTTCAGATCCGGCAGATCGCGCATCACGTGTGAATGGAAGGCATGTCCCAATTCATGGGCCAGTGTACTCATATCGCTGGCTGAACCCGTAAAGGTCATGAAAATCCGTGACTCTTTCGATTCCGGGTAATCTTCGCAATAGCCTCCAGGTCTTTTGCCTGATCGGTTCTCGGCTTCTACCCAGCGGTTTTTGACGGCGTCCAAGGAAAAGTCTGCCAGTTTCGGACCGAAGGAGGCAAAGTGTTCGATGATGTAATCGACTGCTTCGTCGAAGCTGAAGGTTTTTGACTGGAAACTGCCGAGCGACACAGGGGCATCGACATCATACCAAGCCAGCCTGCCTTTGCCCATCAGAGCGGCTTTGCGGTCCAAAAATGAAAGGAAGGGCTGTTTGTTCGTACTGATGGCTTGCCACATCGTTTCCAGTGTCTCGCGTTTGATGCGGTTGTAACGCAATGGCTCCACCAAGAAGTCCTCATCCTGATGCGCCTCGAAATCCGCCAAACGAAAACCTTGTAGGTGGTTCAGCGTATCGGCGAAGGCTGGAGCAAGGTATCCCCAAGCTTTTTCCCACTCGACGAATATTTTTCTGCGGACGCTCGGATCGGGATCGGCATACATCCGGTTCATCGCTTGACCAGCTGATAGTTCGTTCAAAGTTCCGTCAGCTTCTTCAAAAGGAATCTTGATGAAGGATACGAGCGTGTCATAGTGCGCGCTCCAGCCATTGAATCCATCGACACGCAAATTTGCCAATAAGGCTTCTTCCTTATCGGAGAGGAGGCGACTGCCCTGTTGGCGCCATTCTGACAGTGCAAATGCAAGAGCTGAAAAGGAAGGCATTTTCACCAACAACGTCCAATCGTTTTCTTCGATGGCAGTTATTTTTTTCTTCAGAGTCGTTTGAATAATCGTTAATTTGCTGTACAATTGAATTATTCGCGCATGGATTGCGCTTGCATTCAAATCCGATACATCGGCGGATTGGATACCTGTTATGAAACTGTTGCATTGCATCAGGGCTTTTGTGTACTGTTCCTCGTAATGAAGCAAATCCTTCAAATCAGAGTATTCCGGTTTATCACGTTCAGGGTTCCAATTGTTTGCTGCGGATTCAAAATCCTTCAATCCGTCTTGGATGGATTTTATCTTGTCTTGTAGGTCCGGTGAAGAACTCCCGCCTTCGAAAAACGAGTCCAAATCCCAGGTAAGGCTATATTTCATGCTGATCATCCTCTCAGTCTTGATTGACTAATTTATTGCCATAAGTACATTATATCCGTTTTACATCAGAAATAATAAAAGAATTCACATCAGGAAAGGAAAAATACTACATGCAAAAAGAGCAAAGAAGCAATTCATATATAGTGGGAGCAGTTTTGATCATGGGTTATCTCTATTACCGTGCCACTTTCCGACAAGATTTTTATGCTTTGCCGAACATCATCGCGAATTTCCTGCAATCGCAACCGCTCTCCGGGTTATTCGCAACATTCACCTTCCGATACGGTGAGCAGATGGTCAGCACGGAGGCTTTGGGCTATTTCGGTTTTCTGGGATTCTTCGGCAGCAAGATATGGTTGTTCCTTTCCTATTTCATCTTGACTTATCTTTGGTATGGCGGTCTTTCCGGGAAGATGCGGGATGTAGTTACACCTGTTGTTGTGGCGCTGTTGCTTTCCGTCAGTTACGCGGCTGCGGATGAATTTCATCAATCGCTGGTGTCTCCGGCATTTGCGATGAAGGAAGATGTGGTCTTGGCCGGCGCAGGAGCAGTTTTGGCGGTAATCACCGGTTGGTTCTTCTTTACAGTCAGAAAAGGCAGAAAGTGAATTGCCATAAGCGGTTACTTTTGATAAAATGATTGAGTAAATTAATAGATGAGAAGAGGGATCTGAATGTCAGGACATTCAAAATGGAGTAAAATCAAAGGTGCAAAAGGCGCTGCAGATCAAAAACGAGGTAAAATTTTTCAGAGATTATCGAAAGAAATTTATATGGCTGCAAAAAACAGCGGTCCGGATCCCTCATCTAATCCGAGCCTGCGCTTAATGATCGATAAAGCGAAAGCAGCGAACATGCCGAATGATAACATCACGCGTGCCATCAAAAAAGCAACATCTGCTGGAGAAGGCGAAAATTATGAAGAAGTCACTTACGAAGGATACGGTCCGAACGGTGTAGCCGTTTTGGTCCATGCTTTGACAGACAACCGCAACCGTACCGCCACTAATATCCGGGTTGCTTTCAATAAAAATGGAGGATCTTTAGGTGAATCAGGTTCGGTTAGTTACATGTTCGACCGTAAAGGCTATATCGCAATCGAACGTGAAGACTTGGATGTGGATGAAGATACAATGTTGATGAGCGTATTGGAAGCCGGTGGAGAAGAGCTGCAGACGAGTGATGAAGTTTTCGAAATCTACACGGATCCTGCCGATTTTGATGCTGTTTCCGAAGCTTTGAAGGCAGAAGGCTATGTCCTGGCTGAAGCTGAGGTCACAATGGTTCCGCAAACTTTGTCGTCTATTGCAGCGGACAAAGAAACGCAATTCAGAACGATGTTGGAAAAACTGGAAGACGATGATGATGTCTCCGAAGTATTCCACAACGCTGATCTGGACGACGAAGAATAACATAGTACAGATAAAATAAAAAACGGTTGCTTACCACTGTCTGCGGACAAGGTAGGCAACCGTTTTTTCGGATTCGACTCGGAGCCTAGTAATAGGCAGTGCCGCCTGGTTGGAATCGCTTTCTTGTTAGGCTTGTAGTATAATTTAGATAGCCAAAGTCGGATTTTCCTTGGGATTTTCGATCGCGGCTCTTAAAGCGAAGCGATCATTATCCAATCGGGATAAACTATGAATGGGGGACAACCGTATGGCAAAAGTAATATTTGTGATTGCACCTGAAGACTTTCGTGATGAAGAATTATTCATGACCCAGGAAGAGGTTGCGAAATGCGGGCATGAGATGTGGATCGCAAGCCACAAGACCGGAACTTGTATGGGGGTGCATGGCGGGATTGCGCAGTCGGATCTTTTGGTTGAGGATGTCGATACGACCAGTTTTGATGGAGTGGTGTTCGTTGGAGGTCAGGGGAGCCGTGTTTTCTTCGACGATCCGCATGCCTGGATGTTGGCACAGGCGATGAACGGGCAGGGCAAAATGGTTGCTGCAATCTGTATCGCGCCGGTGGTCTTGGCGAATGCTGGTTTGTTGAAGAAGAAAAATGCGACTGTTTTCGAATCCGAAATCGCAACTATTGAAGCAAAAGGAGCCATTTATTCTGAGTCCGCGTTGACAGTCGACGGCAATATCATCACTGCGAGCGGTCCGGATCAGGCAAGGCAGTTCGGACTGGAAATATGCAAATTTTTGACGGCATAAAGAGCTAAGACAGCTGTTTTTGAGGAATTGGAGGCGGCAAGGTATATGGAAGAGTTGAAAGCTAGAATTGAACTATTGAAGGAACAGAATCCGATAAAAATACAAGATCTGGAAAGGAAATTCGGATTGTTGAAGTTCGAGCTGCAGGAGGCGAAGAAAATACTGGAGCGTAAGGAAATCGCCTTAGCGGATGTGAAAGGTGAATGGATCAAAAACAATTCGGAAAAAAATCTCGCCGTAATGCGCGAAGAAGAGCAGAACCTGAAGATTGCCAGAATGAACTACAATGCTGCGGTGGAGTAAATGGATATCATGAAGACCGTCGTTTTTCTGCTTTCCTGAAGGTCCAACTATTTGTATGATCATCACAGCATCCTAACGAAAAAGAACGACAAGGACATTTTTACTGGTCCTTTGCCGTTCTTTTTCGTTGTGTCGTTGCTTTATTGTTGTTGCGACTGTTCATCGATGAAATCGTTGATTTTCTGCTGGTATTGCTCATCCGAAATCAAATAAGAGAAACCTTCTCCGATGACGCTTTGAGCTTCGCTGATAGTGAAGAAAGCTTTAGGATCGATGGCTGTCACAATACGGTTTAACGGCATCAATTGCTGTCTGTTGACGACTATCAAAATCACCTTCTTCTGGCTTTTGGAGTAATAGCCTTCACCTTCCAAGAAGGTCATTCCGCGACCGATTTTTTTATCGATCGCATCAGCGATTTCCTGATGCCGCTCCGAGATGATCAGGACTTGTTTTTTCGGATTGAACCCTTCCAAGATGAAATCCAGCACTTTCGTTTGCACATAGAGATGCACGACAGTCAAAACGACATTCTCCAGCCCGATGACGAAGATTGAAGGTCCGACGACGAACAGGTCCAATACGACCAGTGCGATACTGGTGCTCCAACCGAGATATTTATTGAAAATCAAGGCGATGATGTCGGTCCCGGCCGTTGAACCGCCTGCCTGCATCACGAGTCCCAAGCCTGTGCCGACCAAAAACCCGGAGCAAAGCGGAGCCAGAATGATTGTTTCCATCGGATAGCGCCAAGCAGCAGTCAGATGGAGAAACACCGACATCAACAGTGTGGCCAAAAGCGTCAGCCTCATGGTCGATTTTTCCAAAAATCGGAATCCGATGACCAGTATGATGCCATTCAACACGAAACTCGTGATGGCTACAGGGACATCCAAGGTATAGAAGGCCAACAAACTAATGCCGGTGACACCGCCTTCGCCAAGATGGTTCGCCACGGAAAACATATTGATGCCCATCGCGAACAGAAATGTTCCGATTGCAATCAGAAGAATCGAACCAACAACGTTCTTTTTCAAAAAAGTTCACCTCCCTTATATCAAGTTATCCCGCTTGTTTTTCGCGTGTAGGACCGCTGTTTATGCCAATATAACATATTTTTAACTAAGTTTCTCGTTGGAGAAAGAGCGGAAGCCAGGATTTTGCAGAAGCTATAAGTGACGGCAAAATAGAAATGAGGTGATGAATATGGAAGAAAAAGCAGAGAGCTTGTTGGCCGATGCGATGCGACTGGGTGTTTCCGACATCCATCTGCTCCCTTACGAAGACCATTATGAACTCTTTTTCCGCGTGAGTACCGGATTATCGAAAGTAGCGGTGTATTCAATAGAAAAGGGTGAGCGGCTGATTTCTTATTTCAAATTTCTTTCGAACATGAATGTGGGTGAAAGGCGGAAACCGCAATCCGGTGCTGTCAGGTACAGGCTGAACGGCAAAAAAATTGAACTGAGGCTGTCCACCATCGCAAATTTCCGCTACCAGGAGTCGCTTGTCATCCGCCTGCTTTATGCCAATCCGGGTTTTGAACCGGGTTTGCACGCATTTTTCCCGGCCCAGGAGGCGGAGTTGCTCGAACTGTTGGACCACAAGAGCGGTCTTGTACTGTTCTCTGGCCCTACCGGATCCGGCAAAACAACGACGATCTATCACTTGCTGCGCAGGAAATATGCCGATGAACCGCTGCAGATCATTACGATGGAGGATCCGGTCGAAATTGAGGAGCCGCTGTTTCTGCAGGCCGAAGTGAATGAAGCGGCAGGTATCACATACGACCTGCTCATCCGCCAGTGCCTGCGTCATCATCCGGATATTCTCGTCATAGGCGAAATCCGGGATCAGGAAACAGCTAAAATGGTCGTAAGAAGCGCATTGACGGGGCATTTGGTGATTGCGACAATCCATGCCAAAGAGTCATTCGGGGTATTGGAAAGGCTGCGGGAATTGGCGATTTCTTCCGAACAAATAAAGCAGACGTTGCTCGCTGTCGTTTCCCAACGTTTGATCGCAAAATATTGTCCACTGTGCTCCGGTAAGTGCACCATTCACTGCGCCCATTATCATGTAAACGAAAAGTCGGCTGCTATCTATGAAATTTTGGCAGGTAAGGAACTGCAGAACCATCTGCAGAACAAGGAGGACGGAAAGCGGTTTGTCACACTGAATGATAAATTGCGAAAAGCCTATGCGTGTGGATACATTACGGAAAAAAATTACTTGGAGAATCTCGTCTGAAAAACGTTGGCTGGCAAAAGAGCAGGCTTATTTTTTGAGGCGCTTAGGTGAATTACTGAAGGAAGGTTTTTCGTTGTCGGAAGGGCTTGCCTTTCTGAAGGTGATGCAGCCGAAGCGCTCGGGCGATATCCAGCGCATGTTGGTCAAACTGGAAACAGGTATCAATCTTGCGGATGCATTGGCTGGATGCGGATTTTCGGAACAAGTCGTATCGCAGCTGCGCTTATCCTTCCTTCACGGAAAATTGACGGAAACCTTGCTGTTTTGTTCCGATTTCCTGACTGAAAAGGATAAACAATTGCATAAGCTCAGAAAAGTCTTGATCTACCCCTTGTTTTTGCTGGTGTTCGCGAACGTAATGCTGATTGCGATCAGACAGGTCCTACTGCCCAGTTTGGAGACGATGCTGGTGCCCTCGCAAGAGGGTTCCGGCTTGCTGGTCCGCATCATCCTGCTTTACCTGGAGAACCTGCCGCTCATCATACTGGGTACGCTAGGCTTAGCCGCCAGCTTAGTCCTGTTGGCAAAAAGTTATTTGAAAAAGAAATCAGCTTTCCAAAAATCTTTGCTGTTCTGCCGGATTCCGCTATTCAGCAAATGGGTCCAACTCTACTATTCCTTTTTCTTCTGCCGGGAATACGCTTATTTCTTCCGCAACGGCATGCAGCTGAACCAGATCGTTTCGCTGATGCGAGGTGATGAAGGGACTGCCTGGATGAAGGACATATCCGGATTGGTGGAGGAAGGGTTGATGCAGGGCGATAGCCTGACGACAATCATCAAACGTTATCCCGTTTTCAAAGAGGAGATGGGCTGGATCATCTATCACGGCGAGCTAACCAGCCAATTGCCGATCAAATTGAGCATGTACAGCGAAGAATGTTTCCGGCTGTTGATAGCGGACATCGAACAGAAAATCGGCTGGTTGCAGCCTGTCTTGTTCCTCATGGTCGCCGTCATCGTGATGGCGATCTATCTTATATTGTTGATGCCGATGCTTAGTTCATTAGGAGGAATGTATTAATGAATACGATCAAAAAAACACTAAAAAACAAAAATGGTTTCACTTTAATGGAAATGGTTCTTGTTCTGTTCATCATATCGGTGCTGATGCTGATGATCATCCCGAATGTGGCGAACACGAAGAAAAGCGTGGAGACAAAAGGCACGGACGCTCTGGCGGTCGTCGTGCAGACACAGGCTGACATGTATGAACTGGATACAGGGACGGAAGCTGCCAATTTCGCTGAACTCAAGGCTGGTGGTTACTTAAGCGACAATCAAGTGACTCAAGCAACCGCCAAACTGACAATTGCAGGCGGAAATGTTTCCAAAATTGAATGATTTAAATGACGGCTTGAATAATGTATAAAAGCGGATTCACATTATTGGAGAGCCTATTGGTACTGATGATCGCCTCCATGATTTTGCTGCTGACCCCGCAATTGGAAACCGCAACGGATGAACTCGCGTTCAATCTGTTTTTGGACGATTTCTTGACGGAACTTCACACAGCTCAAAGTTATGCGGTCATCACAGGGAATGGCGTCAATATGGATGTCCTGCGACCAATCGGCGCAACGCATTATGCTGTTTTTAAAGACGGTGCCGGATCGGACCGTTATATCAATCGGAAGTTGCTTTTGCCTGAAGGATCAAAAGTGATTCAAGGCTACACTGGATTCATCAAAGGAGGCAGTGGATATCTGCAACCGAATACCATCATCATGGAAACGGCCCGATATCGCTATACCATCACAATCCAATTGGGGAGCGGTCGTTATGAAGTCAATAAAGCTAAACGATAGCAGCGGATATATGCTTTTCGAAAGTCTGATCGCTTTGGCAATGGTCAGCATCTCAATCTATGTGCTGATGCCGCATTCCGTTCAATTTTTCACGACTTTAAAAGCGGCGGGAGCGGAAGTTGCCTACTGGCGGGTCGCGCAGGACCAGATGCAGGTCATCGCCAAAGGAGGAAACCCAATCGAAAGTCAGGCTTCCGGAGGTATACTGTTCACCACTACTTGGAATCCGGAAACCTCAGAACTTATAGTGAGCGGTGATGATGGGCCAGAAAGGGTGACGGTGCATGCCGACGAAATCGATGCAAAAGAACCCTGAACAATCGCAAGCCGGATTCACTTTATTGGAAGCGGCGTTTGCGCTGACTGTCAATACGTTGGTGCTCCTGCTGATAGTTGGAGGCATGGGAGTAATCCGCACTGCGAACGTACAGCTGGAGCAGAGACAAGAAGCAGAATGGCATCTTTTCCTGATCCAACTCGAGCATGAGTTGGAAGACGAGTTGATGGTGCAAAAGACAAGTACGACCGTCCGCACCAAATCAAAAAATCCTGCTGATACTGCTGTTTATACTTATGAGTTCCGTATCAATAAAGTGCTTCGTTACAAAAACGGAGAAGGCTATCATCCGATGCTGCTGCAAGTCAAAGCGTTGAAATACGAGGTGACCAATGAAGGGATTTCTATCCAGGCTACGCTTTCGGACGACCAGACGCGCAGAGCGCATCTCATCCTGCCGAAAGCCCCCATTAAATAGTGATCGATCACTAGGCAGGGGCGGCTCGATTTTGCCGATCACCATTTTTTACTTGTTCCTTTCACAAATGATGCTTTTCGGAATCATAAGAGTTTATGAGAATCAGCTCTATCTGTACAGATTGACGGAAAACCACTACAAAGCGCAAACTTTACTGGCGTATACAGATTACTGGCTGAAGGAACATAACAAAATATCGAGTCCGGAAAATCGGATCGTACCGGCTTCCCTGTATTTTGAAGAAGGAATCGTGCACTGCGTGGCGGATGCGAGCGGCAAAGTCACTGCCACCGTGACCCTGCAAAATGCCTACAGCGAAACGCTGGTATTGGAAATCCTGTCCCCGGAGTGATATGCAAAATAAAAGGTCATAAAGGTCATATGGAGAACCAGACCTGAGGTAAACAGCATAAAGAACCGCACAAGTAACCCGTAGGTACGTCGGGTTATTTGTGCGGTTCTTGGCTGTTTCATCGGATTTGGGGTCTAATACTGGCCTCAAAGCTCTTATTGACGAATTCCCCCTATCTATACGAGCACTTTTTTGATATACTTGATAGGTATGTTCATAAACAAACAGGATTTTTTTGGAAGGAAGTATGTGAAATGAGTAGAGTCTCAAAATTGCAAGATGCCATCAAAGCGAAGAAGATGGATGCAATGCTGGTGACAAGTCAATATAACTTACGTTATGTTTCCAATTTTACGGGTACGACCGGTTTGGCGGTCATCACTCAAGAGGAAGCTTTTTTTGTGACCGACTTCCGTTACACCCAACAAGCTGCTTCACAGGCACAGGGTTTTCAGATTATTCAGAATAAAGGACCAATATTCGATGAAGTGAAAAAGATCGCGGAAGAAAAAGGTCTAGCATCAATGGGATTCGAAGATGCCATCCTGTCTTTCCGAAGTGTCGAGGATTTAGAGGATCTTGTGACTTGTGACCTGATTCCTGCCTCGGGCATCATTGAAGAGTTGCGTGAAGTCAAAGACGAAGATGAAATTCGAACTATCAGCCGTGCTTGTGAAATTGCGGACGCCGGTTTCCTGTTCATCCTTGATCATATCCGTCCAGGAGTTTCGGAAATAGAAATTGCTAACCGCTTGGATTTCCACATGCGTGAATTAGGTGCGAGTGGCGTTTCATTCGAAACGATTGTCGCCAGTGGCATTCGTTCCGCTATGCCGCACGGTGTCGCCAGTCCGAAATTAATCGAAAAAGGCGACTTCGTGACGCTGGATTTTGGTTGCTATTACAATGGCTATGTTTCGGATATGACCCGCACGGTTTCAGTGGGGCAACCGCATGCAGAATTGAAGAAGATTTACGAGATTGTGCTGGCTGCCCAATTGCGCGTGAATGCAGCGGCAAAAGCTGGCATGAGCGGCATGGAAGTAGACAGTGTCGCACGCGAGTACATTACGGAACACGGGTACGGAGATGCGTTCGGCCACTCAAATGGCCACGGAATCGGTTTGGAGATTCATGAGGGGCCGAATACATCGCAAAAAGCCGGGAAAGTGCTTGTTCCGGGAAATGTCATCACAAATGAACCGGGCATCTATCTCGCTGGTCTTGGCGGTGTCCGGATTGAAGATGATCTTGTGATCCGTGCTAACGGCAACGAGATTTTGACGCATTCTCCAAAAGAGTTGATTATTTTATAAAAAAATAGAATCCGCATTAAAATAATGGTAAACTTAGTTCAAATGAGCTGCCACAGGAGGAATTATAAATGATTTCAGTAAATGATTTTAAGACAGGCTTGACGATCGAAATTGATGGAGGGTTATGGAAAGTTGTCGATTTCCAACACGTAAAACCAGGTAAAGGTGCGGCTTTTGTCCGTTCAAAATTGAAGAATCTTCGCACTGGAGCTGTACAGGAAAAAACTTTCCGTGCGGGTGAAAAAGTCGGAAAAGCGCACATCGCGAACCGTAAAATGCAGTTTCTTTACGAGAGTGCCGGTGCTTACGTTTTCATGGACACAGAAAACTATGAACAAATCGAATTGAACGCAGGCCAAATCGAGTACGAATTGAACTATCTGAAAGAAAACATGGAAGTCAATATCCTGATGTATGAATCAGAAACAATCGGTGTCGATCTTCCGAATACAGTAATCCTGCGCGTGGAAGAAACTGAGCCAGGAATCAAGGGCGATACAGCTTCAGGCGGTTCAAAACCGGCTAAAATGGAGACTGGATTGATGGTCAATGTACCATTCTTCGTGAATGCGGATGATATGCTTATCGTCAACACAACGGACGGCTCATACGTATCCCGCGCATAGTGTTTCCCAAGAAAGGAGAATGACAGATGATGGAAGAAACAAACATTCCTTTAGCAAACGGTCCGGCTCCGCTGGGAGAGATTGAAATTGCTCCTGAAGTGATTGAAGTAATTGCTGGTATTGCAGCGAATGAAGTAGAAGGTGTTTATGCGATGCAAGGGTCTTTCAAGACTGGCGTCAATGAACTGTTGGGTCGCACTACCCATAACAAAGGCGTACATTTGACTGTCGATGAGAATGGTTTGTCGGTTGATGTCTATTGTTACATCAAATACGGCGCTTCCGTGCCGAAAGTCGCTTTGGATATGCAAGAAAAAGTGAAAGAACAAGTCCTTTACATGAGCAATCTTGAAGTGTCGCAAGTGAACGTCCATGTGGTCGGTCTCGTTGCACCAAAATCCGAAGATAGTACTTATCTTGATTTGGATACAGAATTGGGGGAGAATGCGTGAGCAATTCCCGTTTAACAAGAAGAGAAATCCGTGAAAAGGCGCTTCAAGCTCTTTTTCAATTGAAGACAAACGAAGAATTGACCCCTGAAGAAGCCATCAAGCAAGCTTTGTTGAGCGATTCAGAAGAATGGAACAGCGAAGAGGATGTCGAAATTCAAGATTATCCTTACTTGATCACATTGGTGCATGGCGTATTGGATAATCAAGCGGCGATCGATGAAGCGATTCAACCTTATCTGAAGAACTGGACCGTGGGCAGACTGGCCAAAGCAGACGCTTTGATCATGCAGATTGCTGCTTATGAGATGCTGTTGGGAGATACGGAACAGGTACCTCAAAGGGTAGCGTTGAATGAAGCAATCGAAATTTCAAAGCTATATTGCGATGAACAATCGAGCAAATTCATCAATGGCGTATTGTCCAACCTCATTCCTAAAACGGAAAATCCTTAATGCTTCGGCTTAAGGGTTTTCTTTTTTTAGTTGATGAAATCGGATATACCAGGCCCGCTTTTCTAACTGTAATCAAAGATATTATGGTAAAATAAACGATAACACCGAGGAAAAGGAGATTGATTAATGGAAACGATTATCATGGATGGAAAAGGCTTAGCCAAAAAAATGCAGGACCAGATGAAAAAACAAGTAGCAGCATTGACAGCGGAAGGAAAAACTCCGGGGCTTTGCGTCATTTTGGTCGGCGAGGATAAGGCAAGTCAAGTCTATGTCCGCAATAAAGAGAAACAATCCGAAGCAATGGGCATGAATTCGCGTGTCGTTCGCCTTGCGGCAGACATTTCCGAAGCGGATCTGCTGACTGAAGTTGAAAAGCAGAACCAAGACGACAGTATGCACGGTATTTTGGTGCAGTTACCATTGCCGAAACACATAGATGAACAAAAAGTTCTGCGTGCCATCCGTTACGAGAAGGATGTGGATGGGTTCCATCCGATGAACGTCGGAAATTTCTTCCTGGGCAACGAATCTGCATTGCCATGCACACCATACGGCATCATGAAAATTTTGGATGAATACAATATCGCGCTTGAAGGAAAAAAAGCATTGGTTATCGGCCGCAGCAATATCGTCGGAAAACCAATGTCCATCATGTTGCTGAACGAAAATGCAACAGTCACGATTGCCCATTCCCGCACAAAAAATCTGAAAGAATTAGCTAAAGAAGCTGATATTCTGGTTGCGGCAATCGGCAGAGGCCATTTCGTCACTGCTGATTTCATCAAAGAGGGTGCAGTCGTCATCGATGTCGGGATGAACCGCAGCGCGGAGGGCAAGTTGATCGGCGATGTGGACACGGCCGGTGCAATGGGCATCGCAAGCCATATCACACCAGTGCCCGGCGGTGTAGGGCCGATGACCATCACGATGCTATTGCAACAAACAATCGATAAAGCAAAATAGTCAAGGAGGCACAAAGTTGGAACCTGTCTATCTCAGCGTCACCGCTTTAACCAAATACATCAAAAGAAAATTTGATGCCGATCCTTATCTCGAACGTGTCTACCTTACTGGTGAAATATCCAATTATCGTCCGCGTCCGGGCCATCAATACTTTAGCCTGAAGGATGACCATGCTGTCATCTCTGCGGTGATGTACAAAGGCAGATTCGACAAGTTAGCCTTCAAGCCCAAGGAAGGGATGAAGGTCCTGCTCATTGGACGGGTGAATGTCTACGAATCGGGCGGAACCTACAACATAATGGTCGAGCATATGGAACCGGATGGCATCGGCGCTTTGTACCAAGCCTTTTCGGAACTGAAGGAAAAATTAACGCGCGAAGGGTTGTTTTTGCTACCGAAGAAAAAGCTTCCTGTCTTTCCTAAGCGGATAGCCATTGTGACCAGTCCAAGCGGTGCGGTCATCCGTGACATCATGACGACCGTCAAAAGGAGATATCCGATTGTACAACTTGTGCTTTATCCGACGATAGTCCAAGGGAAGGATTCCGCTGCCAATATCGTAAGCAATCTTAAATTGATTGAGGATAAAGGCGATTTTGATACTGTCATTGTTGCGAGGGGCGGCGGTTCCATCGAGGATCTGTGGTCCTTTAACGAGGAAGCGGTCGTTCGGCAAATAGCGGCTATGAGTGTCCCGGTCATTTCTTCTGTAGGTCATGAAACGGATACGACATTGGCTGACTTTGTTGCCGATGTCCGTGCCGCTACCCCAACAGCAGCGGCAGAATTGTCTGTGCCGGTGTTGAACGATGTCATCCGTTATATCCATCAGATCGACAACAGGCTCTATCAGAAAATGCGGCATCTGCATACGATGCAACAACAACGATTGAATCGCGCCATGCAATCGTATATCTTCAGACAACCGGAGCGGATGTATGAAGGTTATACCATTAAAGCCGACCAGGTGCAGCAACGACTGGCAAATCAGATGCAACAGCAGATCCATTTGCGCTCCAATGAGTTACAACGGCTGCAATTGCGTCTTGAAAACCGCAATCCGGCAAGAGACGTTCAGCTGGCCGGCAATCGCAGACAGCAGGTCACCGATGAACTGCAAAGGGCCATGGACCGCTACTTGAAACAAAAGGAAATGCGCATGACATCGGCTATGCAATCGTTGGACTTGTTGAGCCCGTTGAAGATCATGTCGCGGGGGTACACTTATACGACAAGGGACGGGAACGTAGTCGCATCCGTCAAGGAATTGCAAAGCGGCGATAAATTGAAAGTGAATTTTTCGGACGGTTACGCCGAAGCGGAAGTAAAACAAGTGGTGGAGGAAAAATGATGAAGGCCGAAAAAAAAGTAAGTTTTGAAGAAGCGATGAACCAATTAGAAGCTATTGTAACAAGACTGGAAGCAGGGGATGTCCCCTTGGAAGAGGCATTGGAGCAATTCAAGGTCGGGATGGATCTCAGCAAATATTGCCAAGACACTTTGAACAATGCTGAAAAAACGTTGACAAAAATCGTTAATCCGGACGGTTCGGAAGCGAATTTTGAAGCGCCGGCAACCCAAACCGAAGGAGAATGACAGGCATGAATCTTAGTGAATTTCAATCGGAATGGATGCCTCGATTCGATGCTTTCCTCTACTCGGAATTGGATGCACGTGTGCCTTCGCAAGAAAATCTGCACAAAGCGATGGCGTATTCTTTAATGGGGGGCGGAAAAAGAATTCGCCCTCTTTTAGTGTTGGCGACGCTTTGGTTGGCCGACGGTGAGATTGCGGATGGCTTCGCAGCCGCAGCCGCTTTGGAATATATCCATACGTATTCCTTGATCCATGATGATCTGCCGGCCATGGATGATGATGATTACAGACGGGGGCGCTTGACTTCCCATAAAGTATTCGGAGAATCCACCGCAATCCTTGCAGGTGATGCGTTGTTGACGGCGGCATTTGAAATCCTTGCACAATCCTCTGACATTCCGGCGGAAAAAAGAATCAAACTGATCGACTTGTTGGCGAAAGCCTCGGGTCCGAACGGCATGATCGCCGGCCAGATGGATGATGTTGAGGGTGAAAAGAAGGCACTGACAATAGAAGAGTTGAAGCAAGTCCACGATAAAAAGACCGGCGCATTGATAAGGTACGCTGTCACGGCGGGATGCCTCATCGCGGATGCGGATGAACTGTTCATAACCGAGATGGAAAGATACTCCAGACACTTAGGTTTGGCATACCAAATCCACAACGATCTGAAGGATGTCGTGTTGGATGAGGCCGAGACAGGCAAAACCATCCATCATGATGCCGCATTGAACAAAAATACATACCCATCCTTATTGGGTATCGCCGGAGCCATTCAAGAACTGAACGACGTCATTCGCCAAGCGGAAGACTGTTTGAATCGAGTGGTACTATCCAATGGCGATACGGAGAACAAAATAGATGTATTCCGCCAAATATTGGATTATGTCAGAATATAACGGGAGATTACCATGGAAAAAGAAAGATTGGATTTACTTGTAGTACAACAGGGCTTGACAGATTCCCGTGAAAAAGCCAAAAGATTGATCATGGCCGGGCAAATCTATGACGAAAACAACCAGCGTTACGACAAACCGGGCGAAAAAATTTCCGTCGAGAAAACGCTCCACATAAAAGGAGAAACATTGAAATACGTGAGCCGTGGCGGATTGAAACTTGAAAAAGCCATCGCTTTATTCCAAGTGAACCCTAAGGACAAAATCTTTTTGGATATCGGCAGTTCAACGGGCGGTTTTACGGATGTCGCGCTCCAAAATGGAGCGAAATTATGCTACGCACTGGATGTCGGCTACAACCAATTGGATTGGAAGTTGCGCCAGGATGAGCGCGTCGAGGTGATGGAACGGGTGAATTTCCGTTACAGCAAGCTTGAGGATTTTGAAAAAGGACGGCCCGAGATGGCTTCCATCGATGTATCCTTCATTTCGTTGAAACTGATTTTGCCTGTCCTGAAGGAAATCATCGCTGTCGGCGGAGACGTCGTTGCGCTGATCAAACCGCAATTCGAAGCTGGAAGAGGGAAAATCGGCAAAAAAGGCATCGTCAGTGATCCGGCAGTCCATAATGAAGTGTTGCGGGACATCTTGGAGTTCGCTTCGCTGACCGGGTTTGATGTGAAAAATCTGAGCTTTTCGCCCATCACAGGTGGGACCGGAAACATCGAATTTTTGGTCCATTTAGAGGCTAATGATCATGCGCCGGGAATCATTTCTCCGGAAATAGACAGCCAGCAAGTCGTCAAAGAGGCTTACCTGCAGCTTAAGAGCAAATCAATCTCGATTTCCGATAAATAGGTGACTAAGGAACCATTGCGAAGGGGAATACGGAATGTTACAAGAGTTGTCCATTAAAAATTTTGCAATAATTGAAAATCTTCAAGTGAGTTTCGACGAGGGTATGACCGTGCTGACTGGGGAAACCGGCGCAGGGAAATCCATCATCATCGATGCCGTAGGTCTGTTGGCAGGCGGAAGAGGATCCAACGATTTGATTCGATACGGCGAAAACAAGACGGTCATCCAAGGGCTTTTCAGTATTCCCGAAAACGCCAAGACAGTTTCGGTGTTGGAGTCATACGGAATCGAAGCAGACGGGAACCAAGTTTTGCTGCATCGGGAACTTTCCCGAAACGGCAAAAACATTTCCCGCGTCAACGGTACAATCGTGACAGTTGCGACTCTGCGTGAAGTAGGCGAAACGCTGATCGATATCCACGGGCAGAACGAGCATCAAGAATTGATGGATCCGCAAAAACATATCGACCTGCTGGATCAGTTTGCCGGGAATGAACTGAGAGAAGTCAAAACGACCTATCTCAATACTTATGCCAAATATGTTGATACACGCAAGCAACTGATCAAACTGAAGACGGACGAGAAAGAAACGGTCCAAAGAATCGACTTGTTGACTTTCCAAATCCAGGAAATCGAACAAGCGCAGTTGAAAGATGCTGCAGAGGATGAAAAATTGGAAGAGGAGCGGAACCTGCTCGTCAACTACCAAAAAGTCATGCAGGCTTTAACGAGTGCGTACGATTCAATGCAGAACAGTGAAGAGAACGGCATCGACAAAATCGGTCTCGGCATGGCGGCTCTGGAAAAAGTGCAGGACATCAATCCGGTCTACCAGGCAATCGCATCCTCGGTCTCGGCAGCGTATTACCAACTGCAGGAATGCGCAGGTGACATCCTGTCGGAAATCGAGCAATTGTCCTACGATGAAGGGCGCTTGAACGAAATCGAGAACCGATTGGAATTGATCCGCCAGTTGAAGCGGAAATACGGAAACACAATCAGTGAAGTGCTGGGGCATTACGAAAAAATTTCCCAAGAGCTGGATCTGATCGAAAACCGGGAAAGCTACCTTGAGAAACTCAATGTGGACTACAACAAAGCAAAAGAAGAAATCTTGGCTGTCGGCAGACAATTGACCACTATCCGGAAGAAAGCTGCAACCGTTCTGGAAGAACAGATCCAACTGCAGCTGAAGGAATTGTACATGGACAAGGTCCTTTTCAAGACGGTGTTCCATGAACAACCAGGAAAGGTTCAAATCACTGATAACGGCTTGGATCAGGTGGAATTCTATATTGCGACGAATGTCGGCGAACCTTTAAAAGCATTGGCGAAGGTTGCCAGCGGTGGCGAACTTTCAAGGATGATGTTGGCGATGAAAGCCATTTTCACCAAAACCCAAGGCATCACCAGTATCATCTTTGATGAAGTGGATACGGGTGTCTCGGGCAGGGTAGCGCAGGCGATAGCCAATAAGATCCACTTGGTGGCCGGTTACTCACAAGTGCTTTGCATCACGCATCTTCCGCAAGTGGCGGCGATGGCGGATCAGCACCTTTATATAGAAAAGGAAATCATTGCCGATCGGACAAAGACGCATGTCAAGTCGCTGTTCGGTGCTGAACGCATCAACGAAGTGGCGCGGATGTTGGCAGGTACCGATATCACGGAACTTTCGCTGGCTCATGCGAAAGAATTGCTTGAGTTGGCCGATACCGAAAAAAACAAAGCGTAACAGAAGACCTGCGCAGTAGAACAGACTGGAAGGATTGAGGAGATTGGCATTCACTAAAATCATCGCGCATAGAGGCAGTCGCGGAAACCGGCCAGAAAATACGCTGGAGGCTTTTCAGGAAGCTCTGAAAGTTTCCAGCGACGGTATCGAACTGGACGTCCATTTAAGCAAGGATGGTCAGGTAGTGGTCATCCATGACGAGACCGTGGACCGCACGACATCCGGAAAAGGCTATGTAAAAGACATGACGCTGAAGCAATTGAAGGAACTGGATGCCGGCAGCTGGTTCGATCCGAAATACAGCAACGCCCGTATCCCGACGCTTCAGGAGGTATTGGACCTATTGGCCGAGAATCATTTTTCAGGCGTCCTTAATGTTGAATTGAAGACGGATGTGTTTCAATATTCCGCAATCGAAGAAAAGGTGCTTGCTTTGGCAGAGCCTTATCTTGCCCAATTTTCGGTCATCTACTCCAGTTTCCATTACGAAACCTTGAAAAAAATCAAGAAGTTGCGCCAAGACTCGAAAATTGCCCTGCTTTTCAGCAAGAAAGGCAAGCAACGACTGGATCTAGGTGAAGGAATTGCTGTGGAAGGTTGGCATCCGAAATTCTCGATTCTGCGCAGTCTGCCCCCTTTCGAAAAATCAAAGATTCCACTTCGTGTTTGGACGGTGAACCGAAAGGTCGAAATGCAGGTTTGTCTGCGCAAAAACATCGATTCGATGATTACGGATTATCCGGAACGCGCACTGCAGATGAGAAAGGTGATTCAAGGTGTCTGAAACAAAGAACAATTTAGAGAAAATCATGGTCATTGTCGGACCGACAGCAGTGGGGAAAACCGCACTGAGCATCCGACTGGCAAAAAAATATAACGGTGAAATCATCAATGGCGATTCCATGCAAGTGTACGCAGGGTTGGACATCGGTACGGCTAAAGTGACCGAGGAAGAGGCTGAAGGCATCCCGCATCATCTTTTGGATATCATTCCAGTGGAGCAGGATTACACGGCGTCCGATTTCAAAAGGGACGCCAGACAAGCAATCGAGGCGATCCTGGCGAGAGGCAAGCTACCGATCGTTGTCGGAGGTTCGGGACTTTATATAGAAGGACTATTGTTTGATATGCAGTTTGGCGGGGTGGCTGCCGAAAATCCTGACTACCGGAAACAACTGGAGGCTGAGTTGGAGCGGACTGATGCCATGTGCATATGGAAGCAATTGCAGGCGAAGGATCCCAAAGCAGCTGAACAGATCCATCCGAACAACAGCAGAAGGGTTATCCGCGCTTTGGAAGTGATCCACTTCAGCGGAAAGCGTTTCTCGGATCAGGCAGATCGGGAGACAGCTCCACATTATGACGCCTTGCTGATTGGGCTTGACACCGATCGCGGTATCCTTTACGATCGCATCAACAGACGGGTGGATCTGATGACTGATATGGGTCTGGTTGAAGAAGCTAAAGCTCTTTTTGACAGGAAACTGCCCGTCAAGACGCAAGCGACAAGAGGCATCGGCTACAAAGAATGGTTCGGTTTTTTCAATGGTGAAATCACATATGAAGAAGCCACAGAAATGCTGAAGCAAAATTCCAGACGCTATGCCAAAAGGCAGTTGACCTGGTTTCGAAACAGAATGAGTGGCATCCATTGGTTTGATTTGGTTCGGAACAGCTATGATATGCAGAAAATCGAAGATTTAGTCGAGGCGTTCTTAGCCTGATGGATGATAAAGAACGTATAAAGAAAGTTGGAAATTCTATGGAAAATACGAAAGAAAAAGTAATTCTGGTTAACGTTCAGACGAATCAAACAGATGAAGCCTTTGAATATGAGCTGAGAGAACTGGCTGAATTGACCGAAACCGCATTAGGGGAAGTTGTCGGCGTATTGACCCAAAAGAGGGAACGTAAGGATTCGCGCACTGTCATCGGCAAAGGGAAAGTGGAAGAGCTAGTGAATTTGTGTGCAGAATTAGAAGCAGATACCGTCATTTTCCAACAGGAGCTTTCTTCCAAGCAAGTGCGCAACATCCAAGAAACTGTCGACTGCAAAGTCATCGATCGTGTTCAACTGATATTGGATATCTTTGCAATGCGCGCACGCAGTAAAGAAGGGAAACTTCAGGTTGCCTTGGCGCAGTTGAGTTATCTATTGCCGCGTTTGATGGGTCAAGGCGTTAATTTATCCCGTCTAGGCGGTGGAATCGGAACAAGAGGACCGGGTGAGACAAAACTCGAGACCGACCGTAGACACATACACAGTCAGATGCAGGAAATCAAAAAGACATTGGAAGAAACAGAACTTCACCGTCAAAGGGCAAGAGAAAAGCGCCATGCCAGCGAAGTTTTCCAAATCGGCTTGATTGGTTACACGAATGCAGGCAAATCGACGATCATTAACCGCTTGACTGATGCAGCAACGTTGGAAGAAGATAAATTGTTTGCAACGCTGGATCCTTTGACAAGGAAGCTGACATTGCCTAATCAATTCCAGGCAACTATAACCGACACTGTAGGTTTTATCCAGGACCTTCCGACACAGTTGATCCATGCTTTCCATTCAACGTTGGAGGAGAGCCGCAATATGGATGTATTTTTGCATGTAGTGGATGCTTCGACCTCCTTCATCGATCAGCATGAGAAGACCGTCTTGGCATTGTTGAAGGATTTGGACATGGATAAGACTCCTATGTTGACGATCTACAACAAACGGGATCTTGCAAGCCCGGATTTCCAGCCGAGACTCTTCCCGAACATCGTCATTTCTGCCCTTGAAGATGACGACATCAACCGATTGAAGGACTTCATCTGGGATGAAATCGCCAAAATGTTGGTTCCGTATACAAAGGACATTGATGCAAGCGGCCCTGAAGCCCGGACGATGAATAAGATGCAACAAGAGACTTTTGTGGAATCCATTGAGTACATAGAGGAAACAAACGCATATCGCTTAAGAGGATATGCTAAAACGAATTCAAAGTGGTTAGGAGACAAAGTAACTGATGCAAGTGAGGAGTAAAGAAGAACTACTGGCGGATCTGGTCGTTAAAGTGGAAAACAAAATCCAGCCCGTGTTTAAAGAAATACAGGAGAAGGCTTTATTTAATCAAGGCAAGGTGCTTGAAGCTTTCCGGAAGCACCGCGTCAGCGATTACCATTTTAATCCTAGTACAGGCTATGGCTATGATGACGACGGCCGCGATACGCTCGAGAAAGTCTATGCAGAGATTTTTCAGGCTGAAGCCGCTTTGGTCAGGCCGCAAATCATTTCCGGAACACACGCTATTTCGACTGCGCTCTTCGGAGTCTTGCGTCCCGGCGATGAATTGATCTACGTAACCGGAACGCCATACGATACGTTGTTGGACATCGTTGGTTTGACCGGAAACGGAATCGGCTCCCTAAAAGAGTTCAACATCGCTTATCAGCATATCGATCTGCTTGCGGACGGCAAAGTGGATATTCCGAGTGTTCTTAGAAAAATCAGTACAAAAACAAAAATAATCGCGATACAACGCTCACGTGGCTATGCAGCCAGACCTTCCTTTACAATAAACGAAATTAAGGAGATGATTGCGGCAATCCGACCGCACGTTGGTCCGGAAGTTGTCTTTTTTGTCGACAACTGTTATGGCGAGTTCGTCGAAACACTTGAGCCGATTGAAGTCGGAGCGGATCTGATTGCCGGTTCCCTCATCAAAAACCCGGGCGGAGGCATCGTGAAGATGGGTGGTTACCTCGCGGGCAGAGAGGACCTGATTGAACGGTGTGCATACCGACTGACAACTCCCGGTATCGGTCGTGAAGCAGGCGCCTCACTCTACAGCCTTTTGGAGATGTATCAAGGCTTATTTTTGGCGCCCCATGTTGTCGGCGAAGCGGTGAAAGGTGCTGTCTATACAGCAGGATTGTTGGAGGAGTGCAACGTACCGTCTACCCCTGCTTGGGACAGCCCCCGCACTGATTTGATCCAGATGGTCGCATTACCTAGTAAGGAAGCGATGATTGCTTTTGCCCAGACGATCCAGAAATATTCGCCGGTTAACGCAGCAGTCAAACCGATTCCGGCCTATATGCCCGGTTATGAAGATGATGTCATCATGGCTGCCGGAACCTTCATTCAGGGCGCAAGCCTGGAATTGACGGCAGACGGGCCGATCAGACCGCCTTATCTCTTGTATGTGCAAGGCGGACTGACCTACGAGCATGTCAAATTGGCAGTCACTGCAGCCGTGAAGGATACGTTCTTCGCAGAATGATTTGTGATTTCAGGCTGAGTCAAATCTGTACTCAGCCTGAAAATCACTTTTTTTACATAAGGAGCTCACCTGCAGGAAAACCTCGAAACCTTCCTACGAAATAGTATTGACTTTAAGCTGGTCATCGCCTATAATATTAAATGTTGTGAGTCGTTTTGAGGACTCAAAATTTTGTCTCAATAGCTCAGCCGGATAGAGCATTCGCCTTCTAAGCGAACGGTCGGGAGTTCGAATCTCTCTTGAGACGTCCTATCTGTTTTCAGGATAAAATGTCCTTGTCAGAGAAGGGGTTACATCCGTTGTGAAGCGGGTGTGACGCTTTTTTTCTCGGCACAGAGCGATGTTCAGGACTGAAGATGGATAGCAAAACATAATTATCTATTTGTTGCAGCAGTGAAATTTTTTTGTGGAAATAGTCAAAATTATGGTGACAATTTTAACGGATTGCTGTATAATCATCTCTTGTGGCACTGGTTTGAAACTTCTTCAAATTTGTTTGGCCGAATAATCATTTTGTCTCAATAGCTCAGCCGGATAGAGCATTCGCCTTCTAAGCGAACGGTCGGGAGTTCGAATCTCTCTTGAGACGTCTGAAAATAATTGAAAAGACCGCTGCAAGGACTATTATCCTTGCAGCGGTCTTTTTCTGTGGAATGGCTTGTATCGTATCCGGGAATCAATCCAGATATTCAAAGATATTTTTTGCCGTCTCGTCGAAAAGAACCTCATGCGAATCGCTGTTATCAATTTTTTTCAGCGGAAAGTTGGTGCGATAGATGCTTTGGCCAGGGAACTGCTCCAAATAGATGACAAAATTTTTGGGATAAAAACTTACCATTTTCGTGAATACATGATCTTGATCGATGATGACAGTCTTCACTTCAGACATGCTTTTTACCCAGTAGGTATCGACATTGAAATATTCTCCTGGGTGAACCGTGTATTCATATTTCAGTATCGTAATCAGGTCATTCAGCATCAAAAATCCCTCCTAAACAGAATGTTAAAATTTTCACATCCTTATTATACCTCATAGTGAACAGATAATTAATACCTATTTAAAATGAAATTGCGGGCAGCAGCCAACAAAATGAAAGATATGTTTCGATGTTAAAGGCAATAATTGAAAAAATAGGCTAAATGATGGAAAGTGTGGTATACTACTACTTGTAAGTGTGTTGTAGTTCCTGGTTCTTAAAAGTGAGGCGATAATGGAAATGGTACGAAATATTACTGATGAAACAAAAACCATGATTGAGAGCGAATTACGTAAGGGCACGAGCAACTCACGTATTGCGAATCTGCTTGGCGTATCGTATGAGCAGGCTTTGGAAGTCGTCGAAGCCATCAAGGAATCTATACGACCTGAAATCGGTGACGAAATAAAATTTACCTTCCGTAAGCAGGAAATGGTAGGAGTAATCCGGAAATTATTGACAAATAGCGCCGTCGTAGAGATCTACTGGGATTTGTCCTCCGGCACGATGAAAGACATCTGCGAGGATAAAACAATCGTGAATTTCAAAGACATTGAAGAATTTGTTAAAGTTGATTAATACATATATGCAAAAGAAGCGGCACTCATCGTCGCTTCTTTTTGTTGCGGCAGGCCATACCAAGCAGGCTGGTTATCCTGCAGTTCAACGTAACCGTTTTAAATAGAGTAGGGACTCAATGAATCTTGCGGCACCTGAAGATATAACAGAAAAATTATTATCGAAATGCTTGACAGGTTGTATAAAATTTTATATAGTTTGAAAGTCGAAAGGTTTGAACATCAAACTATTTTGACCTTCAAGCGAATGTGGTTTGATTGGGCATCGAAAGGAGGAGAGCTATCTTTGGATCATTCCATAGATAAAATTAACTCATATCTCGTAGCAGTCTTCAGTGAAGTGTTGGATATCGAAGAGCGTGCATTGCGTGTCAGTACATTTTCTGATTTATCCATCAAGGAGATGCATACAGTCGAGGCAATCGGCATGTATCAAGCTCATACAACTTCTGAAGTAGCAAAAAAATTGAACATTACTGTGGGAACTTTGACGGTGGCCATAAACGCTCTGGTAAAAAAGGGGTATGTCGAACGCATTCGGATGGAGAAAGACCGCAGAGTCGTAAAACTAGGATTAACCAAAAAAGGACGCTTACTGTATCGTCTTCATGATAAGTTCCATAGAGAGATGGTAAAAAATACTATTCGCGATATGGAAGATCAGGAAGTGAAAGTTTTGCTGAAAGGCCTAAACAATCTTCACGGTTTCTTATTTGGGTTAGTTCAAAATATCAAGGAACAGGGTTGATGAAATTGGGTTCAAAGATTAGCGCAACAGGTCACTACCTTCCTGAACAGGTCATCTCAAACGATGATCTGTCTAAAATCATGGACACAAGTGATGAGTGGATCAGCAAAAGGACAGGCATCCGCAGCCGACACATTTCGAAGGATGAAAATACTTCCGATTTATCAAGCAAAGCGGCCGTCAAAATTTTGCAAAACGGGAACATCACTGCAGACCAACTGGACTTCATTATCGTAGCAACAATGACGCCGGATGCTCTCAGCCCATCGACTGCTTGTTTAGTGCAAGAAAAGATAGGCGCAGTAAATGCTTTCTGTTTCGATATCAATGCAGCTTGTTCCGGCTTTGTCTACGCATTGTCCACCGGTCTCCATATGATGCAGAGCGGTCTCTATCAATATGGCATGATCATCGGTGCTGAGACAATGTCAAAAGTCGTCAACTGGGAAGACCGTTCTACGGCTGTTCTGTTTGGGGATGGCGCTGGCGGTTTGTTGTTGGAACGAACGGAAGATGATTGCTTCGTTGCAGAAGCGATCCATTCTGATGGTGGACGCCATATGGCATTAGTGGCGAACACGATGAAAGTAGAAAATCCGTATGGAGACTCCTCGCAAAAGGAACAAGCTTTCCTTACGATGGATGGCAGAGCCATCTTTGATTTTGCAATCCGCAGTGTGCCAAGCGTCATACGCGAAGTGATGGAGAAGGGAAATCTTTCTGATGGCGATCTGAAGAAGATTTTGGCTCATCAAGCAAATGTGCGCTTATTGGAGGCAATCAGCAAAAAAGTGAAATTGCCATTTTCACTGTTTGCCACAAATATTGCGGAAACGGGCAACACTTCAGCAGCAAGCATTCCGATATTGTTGGATCAGCTTGTTCAAACCAAGGAAATTCAACTCGGCACCAAAGATAAGGTGCTGATGACAGGATTTGGTGGCGGCCTCACTTGGGGGGCCATCGTAGTATCATTAAACTAAAAAAAACATATTTGGAGGAATTTATTATGACATTCGAAAAAATTCAAGCTATTATCGTGGACCAATTGGACAAAGAAGTAGAAGAAGTACAATTAGCAACTAACTTCAGAGAAGACTTAGATGCGGACAGCTTAGACTTATTCCAAATCATCAACGACATCGAAGACGAATTCGACATCAAAATCGAATCAGACGAAGGCATCAACACTGTTGAAGATTTAGTTAAATACGTTGACGCTCAATTAGCAGAATAAGCAGTAGCGGGAAAGTAGGCCTTGTATGAAATCAGAATTATGTGAATTATTAGGTATTCAATATCCCATCATTCAAGGGGCAATGGCGTGGGTAGCGGATGCTGATTTGGCAAGTGCCGTTTCCAATGCTGGTGGTTTGGGTCTTATCGGGACTGGACATGATAGTGTGGATGTAGCGAATGAGAAAATTTCGAAAATGAAAGCATTGACGGATAAGCCTTTCGGTGTAAACATCATGCTTTTGAATCCGCATGTCGATGCTATCGTAGAAGCAGTTATCGCTGCTGGCGTTAAGGTTGTCACAACCGGCGCCGGAAGCCCAGCCCGTTATATGAACCAATTCAAAGAAGCAGGCATTACCGTTATTCCGGTAGTGGCTTCCGTAGCTTTAGCGAGAAGAATGGAGAAAGATGGCGCACATGCTGTCGTAGTCGAAGGCATGGAATCCGGTGGTCACATCGGGAAAACAACGACACTTGCCCTGGTTCCTCAGGTTGTCGATGCCGTTTCGATTCCAGTCATCGCTGCCGGTGGTATCGGCGACGGACGTGGGATGGCAGCTGCTTTCATGTTGGGCGCATCTGCTGTTCAGGTAGGTACTCGTTTTGTAGTAGCCACAGAATCCAATGCACATCAAAACTTCAAGAATGCTATCCTCAAGGCAAAAGACATCGATACAGTCATTACCGGTCAGATTACCGGACATCCTGTTCGTGTGTTGCGCAATAAGTTGACCAGAGAATATCTGCAAGTCGAAAAAGAAGAGACAAGCAAGGAAAATCCGGACTTGGCAAAACTTGAAGAAATGGGCAAAGGCGCTCTGAGAAGAGCGACTGTTGATGGCGATAAAGACTACGGTTCGATGATGGCCGGACAAATCGCCGGTTTGATTTCGAAGGAACAAACGTGTCACGAGATCATACAAGAGTATATGACGGAATGCAAAGAAGTTATTTTGGCCCAAGCTAAATTGTGGGCTGAGTAACAAATTTATAGAGGTGAAATAATGGCAACAGCTTTTGTCTATAGTGGTCAGGGTGCACAATATTTCGGTATGGGTCAAGAACTTTATAACGAGTATGCCGTTGTGCGCGCTGTTTTTGAGGAAGCCTCAGCAACACTTGGTTACGATGTTGCAGAATTATGTTTCCAAGAGAATGACAAGCTTCATTTAACTGAATATACACAACCAGCAATCTTAACGGTTAGCTACGCCCTTGATCAATTACTAGCTGAAAAGGGAATTCAGCCAGATTTTGTTGCAGGATTGAGCCTCGGAGAATATACAGCACTGGTGAAAGCCAATGCTTTTTCTTTTAATGAGGCTATTTCGCTCGTAGCGAAACGCGGAAAATACATGAGCGAAGCTGTGCCGGCAGGCCGTGGGAAAATGGCTGCCGTCATGAACGCGGAACGTTCTGTCATCGAAGAATCTTGCCGGGAAGCGAGCGAGACAGCCTATGTCGCGCCTGCCAACTACAACATGCCGACGCAGATTGTTATCGGCGGAGAAATCGAAGGCGTGGATAAAGCCATCGAAATCCTTGAATCCAAAGGCGTGAAACGCATCATCCCTTTGAAAGTCAGCGGTCCTTTCCATACGGCTCTGTTGCATCCTGCAGCGGAAAAGTTGGAAGTAGCCTTGTCTGAAGTGGCTGTCGATGAACCGAAGATACCGGTCGTTGGCAATACCGAAGCGACCATCGTAGCAAGAGACGCCATCAAGGGTCTTTTAGTGCGTCAGATCGAATCGCCGGTACTTTGGGAAGACAGCGTCCGCAAGTTGGTTGAACTGGGAGTGGACACCTTTGTGGAAGTCGGCCCAGGCACGACTTTAAGCAAATTCATCAAAAAAATCAACAAAGAGGTCGCTGTATATAATGTGGAGGATTTGAAATCCCTCACCAAGACCCTTGAAGCATTACAAAAATAAGAAGATCAGACAAGAAATGAGGGATAGTCTTGGGTTTAAAAGGAAAGACGGTCATCGTCACTGGTAGTTCAAGAGGAATCGGCGAAGCCATCGCTGAAGCTTATGCGAAACGTGGAGCCAATATCGTTCTGAATGCACGTAAACCGATTGCTGAAGAAAAAGTTGCGCATCTGGAATCTTACGGTGTAACTGTAAAAACGCTCCTAGGAGATGTCAGCGATTTTGAGACTGCCAAAGAAATCGTCAGCCAGACCAAAGAACTGTTCGGTTCTGTTGATGTTTTGGTCAACAACGCTGGGATTACCCGCGACAAATTGATCATGCGCATGGATGAGGAGGACTTTGATGCCACTTATCAAGTGAACTTGAAAGGTACCTTCAATATGATCCGCCACGCCTTGCCTCTAATGCTGAAACAAAGAGCCGGCAGTATCATCAATATTTCCAGCGTAGTCGGTGAAACCGGAAATACAGGGCAGGCCAACTATGCCGCCAGCAAAGCCGGTATCATCGGATTGACGAAATCTGTCGCCCGTGAAGCTGCGACAAGAGGCATTACGTGTAATGCCATTGCACCAGGATTCATCGAAACGGAAATGACGGATGTTCTTTCGGAAAAGATTCAAGAACAAATGTTGACGCAAATCCCATTGAAACGATTTGGAAAAGCCGAAGAAGTGGCAAACACTGCTGTCTTCTTGAGTGAGAATACTTACATTACCGGCCAGACCATCAGTGTCAATGGCGGCATGCATATGTAAGACAGGAGGATAATTATGAATCGCGTTGTTATTACAGGTATGGGTGCTATCACACCTTTAGGAAATACAGTCTCTGAATATTGGGACGGCATCAAAAACGGTAAAAACGGTATTACTGCCATCACTAAATTTGATGCAAGCGAAACGGGCATTTCTGTCGCAGGCGAAGTCAAGGACTTCGATGCGACCTTATACATGGACCGTAAAGAATACAAGCGTATGGATTTGTTTTCGCAATATGCGGTAGCTGCCTCTGCTCAAGCCGTGGAACAAAGCGGCATCGACATGGAAAAAATCGATGCGGACCGCTTTGGCGTTACCATCGGCTCTGGTGTCGGCGGTTTCATTACAATGGAATCCGGCATCATCAAAATGCATGAAAAAGGACCGAAACGTGTCCCACCTATGTTCGTTCCGATGGCAATCGGCAACATGGCGGCAGGAAATACTGCCATCAAATTCGGTGCTAAAGGACCGAGCATGGACATCGTTACTGCTTGTGCTTCTGCGACAAATTCAATTGGAGAAGCATTCCGCAGCATCAAGCATGGTTATGCCGATTTGATGCTTGCAGGTGGATCGGAAGCTACGGTGTGTGAAATCGGTATCGCTGGTTTCGCGGCTCTGACTGCTTTATCCACTAGCACCGATCCGGACCGTGCGTCCATTCCTTTCGATAAAGAACGAAATGGTTTTGTCATGGGTGAAGGTGCGGGTATTTTGATGCTTGAAAATCTTGATCACGCACTGGCACGAGGCGCAAATATCTTGGCTGAAGTTGTCGGTTATGGCGTCACCTGTGATGCCTATCATATGACGGCTCCATCAGCTGATGGAAGCGGTGCTGGCAAAGCGATGATCCTAGCGATGAAAGAAGCAGGCATCACTCCAGCGCAAGTCGATTACATCAACGCTCATGGAACAAGTACGCCTGCAAATGATTCAGGCGAAACGGCTGCAATCAAGTACGCATTCGGCGAAGAAGCTCACAATGTCGCTATCTCAAGCACAAAGAGTATGACGGGACATTTGCTGGGCGCAGCCGGCGGTATCGAAGCGGTTGCCTGTGTCAAAGCTATCCAAGATGATTTCATGCCGCCTACAATCGGCTTCCAAACGGCTGATGAAAATTGCGATCTAGACTACATCCCGAATGTAGGACGTGAAAAAGAAGTCACTTACACATTGAGTAACTCTCTGGGCTTCGGCGGCCACAATGCCGTACTATGTTTCAAAAAATGGGAGGCTTAATACATGAATATTGAAGATGTAAAAAGCCTGATCTCCTTGATTGATGATTCAACTTTGACTGAGTTGCACTATCAGACAGGTGACTTTCAGCTCCTGTTGTCGAAGAACAAGTTGGTTCAAACGAACCAGCAGTCAAGCGACAACATTCAGGCAGAAGTTCCTAGTCCAGCAGTGATCGCCCCAGTCCAAAACCTCAAGGAGGCTGTTTCTGAAGCGGCTACTGCAAAAGAAGGAAAAATCATCACTTCCCCGATCGTCGGTGTTGTTTACCTGGCACCGACCCCTGAAGCAAAACCTTACGCCATTAAAGGCCAGAGCATCGCAAAAGGCGACGTTGTCTGTTTGGTGGAAGCGATGAAACTTATGAATGAAATCAAAAGCGAATTCGATGGGGAAATCGTTGAAGTGTTGGTTGAAAATGAACAAATCGTTGAATACAACCAACCATTGTTCCGTATCGTCTAATAAAAGGAGACTAATAAAATGAGTTTATTGAGCGCACAAGAAGTAATGGATATCATCCCGAATCGCTATCCGATTTTCTTCATCGATAAAGTTGAAGAATTGACACCAGGCGAACACATCGTCTGCTACAAAAACGTAACAATCAACGAGCCTTTCTTCCAAGGCCACTTCCCTGGAGAGCCAGTAATGCCAGGTGTACTGATTGTTGAAGCATTGGCTCAAGCAGGATCTATTCCGTTGTTGACATTGCCTGATTTCAAGGGTCAGACAGCTTACTTGGGCGGATTGAATAAAGTCAAATTCCGTCAAAAAGTTGTTCCAGGAGACGTTCTTCGCCTCCAAGTGGATATCGTCAAATTGAAGAAATTTGCAGGTATCGGTTATGGGCAAGCTTTTGTCGGTGACAAAAAAGTTTGTGAAGTTGAAATGACATTCATCATTGGTAGATAATATGTTTACGAAGGTATTGATCGCAAACAGAGGAGAAATTGCTGTCCGGATCATTCGTGCTTGTCATGAGTTAGGAATCCAAACGGTTGCGGTCTATTCTGAAGCTGACCGCGAAGCATTGCATACACAACTAGCCACTCAGGCTATCTGTATCGGCCCTGCAAAAGCAAGCGATTCCTATCTGAATATGACAAGCATCTTGAGTGCAGCAGTCGTTACAGGGGCACAAGCTATCCACCCAGGCTTCGGATTCCTCTCGGAAAACAGCGCATTCGCCACAATGTGTGAAGAAATGAATATCCGATTCATCGGACCTTCTTCCACCATCATCGACCTGATGGGCAATAAAGCAAATGCCCGCAAGACGATGATTGCAGCAGGCGTACCAGTCACTCCGGGAAGCGAAGGCTACATCTCTTCATACGAAGAGGCAGTGGTACAAGCTGAGAAAATCGGTTATCCCGTCATCCTGAAAGCTGCCGCTGGTGGTGGGGGCAAGGGGATGCGGAAAGTCTACCAAGAAAACGGACTGGAGGCAGCCTTCAGTCAAGCGAAAGCGGAAGCTAAGGCGGCTTTCGGGGACGACAGCATGTACCTTGAAAAGATCATCACGCCGGCTCGCCATATCGAAGTGCAGATTTTAGGTGATTCTTTCGGAAATGTCGTCCATTTGGGCGAGCGTGATTGTTCCTTGCAACGCAATCATCAGAAAGTGTTGGAAGAAAGTCCATCCACATTTATTTCTGAGGAGACCCGCAAAGCCATGGGGGACGTCGCCATCCGGGCGGCTAAACATGTCGGCTATACCAATGCAGGGACAATCGAGTTTCTTGTCGATACGGAACAACGGTTTTATTTCATGGAAATGAACACACGTATCCAAGTGGAGCATCCGGTAACCGAAATGGCGACTGGCATCGATATCGTAAAGGAACAATTGCGCATCGCGAGCGGTGAGCCTTTGTCCTTTACGCAAGATGAAGTTGTTATCACCGGTCATACGATCGAGTGTCGTATCAATGCTGAAAATCCGGCTTTGGGCTTCCGTCCTTCGTCCGGAAAAATCGACTACCTGTTCCTGCCCAGCGGCGGGAATGGACTGCGCGTGGAAAGCGCCATGTACGGCGGATATATGATTCCGCCGTTCTATGACTCGATGATCGCGAAAATCATCACAAAAGGTGACAACAGAAGTGAAGCAATCGCCAAAATGAGGCGTGCGCTGCAGGAACTGGTCATCGAGGGAGTCGACACGAACCAATTCTTCCAAGAAGATATTCTGCAGGATCCAAACTTCATTTCCGGAGATTACGATACAGAATACCTCCAAAATGTGTTCCTGAAGACGTGGGCGCCTGAAGAAGAGGAAAGTGTATAAATCAATTAGTCAAGAAGTCACACTAGAGGTGAGGAAATGAAATTATTTCGTAAGCGTCCTTACATTCCGATAGCTCAAGTTCCCGCTTCAAAAGCAGACGATCAGAAACCGATCGTTCCTGAAGGCCTATGGGAAAAATGCCCGAATTGTCAAAAGACGATCTACAGCAAGGATTTAGGGAAAGATAAAGTATGCCCGCATTGTGCCTACAATTTCAGGATCCCGGCATACGAACGCATTTCCAGTATCGTTGATGAAGGTACTTTTGATGAATGGAATGCGCTCATGCCTGAAGAAAATCCACTGGCGTTTCCCGGGTATGAGAACAAATTGAAGATCGCCAAAGAAAAAACGGGACTTGACGAAGCGGTTGTAACAGGCGCGGCATTCATCAATAAGCATAAAGTTGCTTTGTGTGTGATGGATTCGAACTTTATCATGGCAAGCATGGGGAAAGTGGTCGGTGAGAAATTGACACGTGCATTTGAACGTGCAACGGTTGAAAAGCTCCCGCTCATCGTCTTCACGGCTTCAGGCGGTGCCAGAATGCAAGAGGGCATCATGTCCTTGATGCAGATGGCTAAAGTCAGCGTTGCAGTCTCCAATCACAGTAAAGCAGGACTTTTGTACATCACAGTCCTGACCGATCCGACAACTGGGGGCGTAACGGCCAGCTTTGCAATGCAGGGGGATATTATCCTAGCTGAAACAGGGGCGACTGTCGGTTTCGCCGGCAAGCGCGTCATCGAACAGACAATCAAAGCAAAATTACCAGAAGGCTTCCAGACAGCTGAAAAAGTGCTGGAAAACGGCTTTATCGACAAAATAGTAGCCAGAAAAGATTTAAGGAGAGCATTGCAGCATTTATTGCTGTTGCATGCTCCTGCAGAAAAGGCGGGTGAAGTGCAGTGAAGGATGTCAAAGAAATTATCACCTCTGCAAGAAGCATCTCCCGTCTGACGGCGACAGAAATGATCCATGCCATTTGTGAAGGCTTTGTTGAATTCCACGGCGACAGAAAGTTCGGTGACGACCCTGCTATCGTCGGTGGGATCGCATTGTTGGATGACATGCCGGTAACCGTCATCGGAACCCAAAAAGGCCATGACGTGACTGAAAATGTCTACCGGAATTTCGGATCCCCGCATCCGGAGGGCTACCGCAAAGCGATCCGTTTGATGAAACAGGCGGAGAAATTCAATCGTCCGATCGTTACTTTCATCAATACCTCAGGCGCCTTTTGCGATGTCGATTCTGAAGATCGAGGCATCGGTGAAGCCATCGCTGAGTCGCTTTTGGTGATGAGCCAATTGACGGTTCCTTTCATCGCCATCTTTATCGGTGAGGGAGGCAGCGGCGGAGCCTTGGCGCTGGCAATGGGCAACGAGGTATGGATGTTGGAGAATACCATGTATTCTGTCCTGTCACCGGAAGGCTTTGCTTCCATTTTGTGGAAAGATTCTTCACGATCCGATGAAGCAGCCAAAGTAATGAAGTTGACGCCTGATGATCTCTTTTCATTGGACGTCATCGACAAAATCATTATGGAAACCCGTAGGAAAGTGGCCCGTAAATCGGATGATGTCATGCTGGAACTGAAGCAGGAATTAAGTGCCAAGCTGAAAGAGCTGAAGCAACTGACGCCAGCTGAATTGGTCGAGCAACGCCAGAAACGATTCCGGAACTATTGATCAATGAACGATTATGGACCGCCCACACAGCAGCAGCTGTGCGGGGCGGTTTTTTTCGCGTTCGCTTTTGTGTTATAATGACCTAACAGGAAAATCAGCGTAGATTGGGGTGATGGAAATGGGAGATAAAATTATTTTTCCATTAAATTACGAAGGATACTTGAAAAAGGGACTATTGGCATTTGAAGAGGGGAATCTGCAGCTTGCGGAAGAATGGATCGGCAAGGCTGTTGCCATCAAAAAGACGGACGATATGCTCCCGCTGTACCTCATGTTGTTGCAAGAGACTGATCAAACAGAGAAGTGCCTGGAGATGATAACCGAAATGCGTCCGGATATTGCTTCCGCCATTTCGGTCGACGACATTGATTTCCTTTACTTGAAAGGCTTATTGCATTCCGGATCATTCGACATGGCTCGTGAACAAATCGAAGCACGCAAAAATACTTTCGGGCTTTCGATGGAACATCAATTTGCTTTGGAGCAATTGGAGGCTGAAGTCGAGAAAGCTGAACTGAAGAATTTGGAAAAAAAACTAAAAAGAAGTTCAGAAATCCTCCAAGCTGAAAAAAACATCGATACGCAACCGTTCCACAAGCAGCAGACATACGCGCAACAATTGAAGGAATTGGAGGATGACCAATTCGGCAAGATAGCGCAACGCTTACTCATGAATAATAATCTCCATCGGATGCTCAAAACAGAGATCATTCATCAATTTCTTGCGCGTGGGCTCCATCCGAAGGTAGCTGTCAGGTTGGACGGAAGCGAAGAAAAATTGGACCTGGCTGGATTGGTCCCCTTGATCGAGTCAAAGACGTACAAAGAAGGAATGGCGTATATCCGTGAAGAAATCGCCAATAAAAATCCGACTGTGGCAGATGCCATGGAAAATGCCTTTTTCATGCAGTTGTCCCTTCTTTATCCGTTCGAAGCCAGGACCATACTGTCCGTTTCGGAGTGGTTGGAGGTGGTCTACCGCATTTACAATGGGATCGGATCGACGGGCGAGCCGAGCGAAAATAAAATCCGCGATGAAATTGATCAATTGGAAAATAAGCTGGCCGAATTTTTTGGTTTTTTTGAATAAGTGCCAATGAAGCTATCAGAATAATTGACTCTATAGGGATTCCTCTCTATAATGAGGGTAACCCGTCTTTGTGAAAGCAGTTCCAAAGAATTGAGTGTTTAAGGAGGATGTACAATGGAATTTGGCAAAGTAAAGTGGTTCAATAATGATAAAGGGTATGGTTTTATTGAATTCGACCAACAGGATGACGACATCTTCGTACATTTTACCGGTATAGCTGGAGAAGGCTTCAAAAGACTTGAAGAAGGGCAACGCGTTCAGTTTGATATCGCTGAAGGCGTAAGAGGACCACAAGCCACTAATGTGATCGTCGTGGCAGAATCATAAACAAGTACAGTAAACCGCAAAGGTGAGGAGAATCCGTTCAGGATTTTCTTTCACCTTTGTTTTTTGGGATGTGGAACATTTGATAAAATTATTTGTGGATGGGGCGGCCACCGGAAAAGAAGGGTATGCTGCCATTGGGATTTTGATCGTTGAGGACGGTGTACAAGAGCAAATAGGCCTGCCTTTAGAGGGCAGGATGGATAATCATCGGGCTGAATTCGAAGCGCTTCTGCATGGCTTGCGCCACCTGAAAGCGCAAAACAAACAAGACCAACTCATTTTTTGTTATACGGACAGCAAACTTGTTGCCGAGTCGATCAGGAAAAAGTATACAAAAAAAACGGAACACAAATTGTATCTGGAAGAGACCTTGCAGGAATTGGCTGCGTTCACGAATTTTTACTTGGAATGGATTCCGGAAAAGGAAAATAAAGGAGCCAATAATCTCGCAAAAAAAGCACTCTATCAGCTCACGAAAAAGAACAAATGAGTAAGCTTGAGATTTTTCGGGAATATGAAAAAATAAAGCAGTCCGGACGAACCCGCATCAGCGAGGAGTCCGGACTGCTTTTATTTATTTGAAAAAATTATTTTTCTTTGGTTTCGCTGGCATCAAGTTCTTTTTTGACTCTCGGCGGGCGCGTTCCCCAATATTGGAACAGATCGGTACGCAATCTGCCGTTGTAGAGTTTGCGTTTTTTCGTAGCTCTTTCGCCGTAAAATTCTTCGAAAAGCAATTCGCTCGTCAGAATGTACTTGCTCCATGTCTTCAATGGGCGGAAAACTTGGCCCATCTCTTTGTAGAGTATCTCGATCTCTTCCTGATCGGAAAGACGCTCACCGTAGGGCGGGTTGCAGACAATTGTGCCGTATTCCTTGGTAGTCGTGAAGTCGGCCAAAGCCAACTGTTTGAAAGTGACATAATCCGCAACGCCTGCTTTCTCGGCATTGCTCTTCGCGATGGCGATGACATGTGGATCGATGTCCGAACCGCCGATATCCAACTTCACATCGAAATTCGCGGCAGCTTTGGCTTCATTGCGGATACGATCCCACATACCTTCTTCAAAAATGTTCCACTCTTCGGAAGGGAATGAGCGCTTCAAACCAGGCGCGATATTCAAGCCGATAAGAGCTGCTTCAATCGGAATCGTGCCGGAACCGCAAGTCGGATCATAGAAGGGGCGATCAGGGAACCAATTGGTCAACATCACCAAAGCGGCCGCCATATTTTCCTTCAATGGTGCGCCACCTTTTTCGGAACGGTAACCGCGTTTGAAAAGACTGGAACCGCTTGTGTCAATCGTCAGGATCACTTCATCCTTGTTGATGGCCACTTCAATCGGATAAAGTGCGCCGGATTCAGGCAAACGGGTACGACGGTGATAGTATTCGCTCAGACGGTTGACGATGGCCTTCTTTACGATCGCTTGGCAATCGGGGACACTGTACAAGGTCGATTTTTGTGATTTGCCGGAAACAGGGAATTCTGCATCCATCGGTAGGATTTGTTCCCACGGCAAAGCTTTCGTTTGCTCGAAAAGATCATCGAAGGTTTTTGCTTCGAATTTGCCGAAAACGATTTTGATGCGGTCAGCGGTGCGCAGCCACAGGTTGGTGGTGATGATGTCCGCTTCCGTACCGGTGAAGTAGGCCTTGCCGTTCTCTACTTGGACATTGTAGCCCATTTTTTTCAGCTCATTGCCGGTGATTGCTTCGATGCCGCTTGCGGCCGTAGCCATTAGTTGATAAGTTTTCATTTAGTGCTCCTTATTGTTTTGCCTTAGAAATTGCCGGATAATGCACGAAAAATGGGACAAAAATTAGCTTGTCCCATCCTCGATCGTATTCTTTTTGAAGAAAAAAGCCTGATTTGTAAATTTCTGTAAGCCATGTTCTGTCACGCCATCGGAGCCAGGCCTCTGATGGCGGAGGTAATTATCTATCTGCATTTCTGCCTCTTTCCCTCGTTCATTTCCTTGGAAAGAGTGCCCCTACCAAAGTTTGGGTTGCTCGCTCGAGGGGTTTACCGCGTTCCACCAGAAAGGTTTCCCCGTCTGCTTCGTCACTGTGGCACTTTCAAGAATACTCAGGCATAGGCAGAGCCCTTAGCCTTTTTTTCTGCCGTCAATCTCTCGATTGCCTTAGCTTATTGTTTCGCTAAGCACGAACACTACAAGCATCTCAGCTTGTGCGAGCATGGACTTTCCTCAGCCTCCATGAAGGAGACCGCAATTACCCGAAATTTACAAATGTCTATTGATGCTAGTTTGCTTCTTCGTTGGTTTCATCTAATTTTGAACCGAATACATGTTTCTCCAAGTTGGAAAGGCGTTTCAGAATATCAAAATTCGTTACACCGCTGCCGACTGATGATACATTCGATTGGGTCGGCTTAGCTAAAACTGCTTGCTTCGTCAACTCATCCACACGGCTCATCAAACGTTCATTTTCGCTTTGAAGATAAGAAAGGTCTTTTTGATAAGATTCATAATCTCTTATGATCATATCCAGATATTCATCAACTTCTGCAACATTATAGCCTCTCATAGCGCTTTTGAATTCTTTTTGCAGAATATCTTTAGTTGTTAGATTTTTATCTGCCATATTTGCACACCTCGTTAGTTGTCCTTGTTACCTAAACAGTATAGCATAAAAAAGTAATATTAATAAGCAAATATTCTAATCAACATCATATCAGGCTTTTCGCATAAACTCAACTTAATTTTTTCTTGCTTCAGCCGCGGATCATAAAGCCTCTGCGTAAATGGAAAGCTTAATATGGCAAGGCTCCTTGAAAATTGATGATGATGTATTGCTTGTCGCCCGATTTAGTGGTTGTGATGGATAAATTTTCATTAAGAACCGGCTGCTTGCCGAATATCTCCAATAGAAAACTCTTGAAGACCTTATCCGTTTTAGCTTGCAGGACCTCTTTGAAGAGTTCGCTTTTTATGGCCGGATCGATACCATCCTCAAAAATGATTTTTTCATCTGCTGTGAGATAGTCCTCAGCCAATAGTATTTCAGCCCTACGACCGAACGGAATCTGGATTTTTAAGCAGTCTTTGTATTCTTCTTTTTGGTAATCACGTGCGATGCGCGCGACCAAGTAATCGATGGATTGTCTGATCTCTGAGTGTTCTGTCATGAAATATCCCTCCAACTTTTTGCCTAGACTAAATATATCATAAACCGGATCTTTTAGAAATCGTTCCCTCAATAATCCGGGGCTGATTTTCACTAAAATAATTTGCTGATGCATAGCCCGGAATATATCTTTTTCTCATTATTTGCTACAATGGATGGAGAGCATCATCCGGAGGCGGCACAGAACCAGTAAAGATCAGCCGAAATGAGGGCACGAGGAGGAAGAGAATGAACAAAAGTATGATCGACAAACTCCACGAGGAACTGGAAGAACAACACTTGCCTTGTGAATGGCGATTGGAGTGGCATAAACCGTTCCATACAGTCGAAATTGTGTTATTATTAGAAGTCAGTTATCCTCCAGACAATAGTATTTCTGACATATTTGGCCACTCGAATCACGAAGATCGGTTCATTTTTGAAGATTCTGTTTTGTTTTATGATCGCGCGTCTTCAAAAATCAAAACGGAGGAGTATTTAACGGGTATCCCATTCGATCGGAAAAAAGGGATTCAGGGAGGATTGGCGGAAGCGGTCGTTAAGAATATTCGCTTGACGGTCGGAGAAGCAAACACTAAACTCAGGGATTTTCTGAAAGACGAGGGTGAGTCCAGCTTCGAATTGCATTGGAATGAGCTGAATTTTATGCAGACAATCGAAACACTGAAGGAATTAGGAAGATTTGATGAAACGTATTATCGTTATCCTTGATGGTAGGAAAGGTGAATGTAAATGGAATGGAATGAAGTGAAGGTTGTGACTGCTACCGAAGCAGTTGAGGCTGTATCGAATATATTGATGGAAGCTGGTGCGAAAGGTGTCGCCATAGATGACGAATTGGACTTCGTCAATCTTCAGGACGACGGTTTCGGGCAAATAAAGGAGGAACGTGCGTTGCCTGAAGAAGGGCATGCCGTTTATATCATGGCTTATTATCCGAACAACGCGGGTTTTCAGGACACTGTGTTGTTCATCAAAGAACAGCTGGCGGAACTGGAAAAGATCGATCTAAAAATCGGGAGGAATGAGCTGCAGATCAACGAAGTGAAGGAAGAGGATTGGGAAAACTCTTGGAAAGAATATTTCCATCCGATTCGCTTGACCCGCTTTTTGACGATTGTACCTTATTGGGAAGAATACACACCTGAAGATGAAAAAGAAATGCTGATTCAATTGGATCCAGGCATGGCCTTCGGTACCGGCACGCATCCAACCACGCGTCTGTCCATCGAAGCACTCGAAGCAGTGATGCGGGGCGGCGAAAAAGTGATCGATGTTGGTACCGGATCGGGCGTTTTGAGCATCGCAGCCAAGGCAATGGGCGCAGACACTGTCTATGCCTACGATATCGACGAAATCGCAACACGCGTCTCCAAAGAGAACATTGCTTATAATGCTTATGCTTCGGACGTCATCGTCAAAGAGAACAACCTGTTGGTAGGGATCGCTGATCAAGAAGCGGACATCATCGTTGCGAATATCTTGGCGGAAATTCTTCTGCTGTTGCTTCCTGATGCCTACAAGAATCTTAAGGATGATGGCTATTTCATCCTTTCGGGCATCATAGAATCGAAGAAAGCGGAACTGATCGCTGCTTTGATCAGCAATGGCTTTGAGATCGAACAAGAAAAGCAAATGAAGGATTGGGTTTGCCTGATCTGCACTAAAAACCTGGAGGATTGAAGCATGCAACGATATATCATTCCGCCGCTGACAAGAGATTATCAAACGCAGCCGATCATTTTGTCGGATGATTTCCATCACCATATGGTGCATGTGATGCGCATGAAGCAGGGGGAGCAAGTATATTTGGCCGACAATTCAGGCATTTCGTTCGTTGCGGAGCTCATTGACATATCCGCAAATACGGTCAGTTTGAAATGGGTGGCTGATGAAGACCGTTCAACGGAACTTCCGGTCAAGATTACGATTGCCTGCGGTTTGCCGAAGGGCGACAAGCTGGAATATATCGTACAGAAGGGTACAGAGTTGGGCGCGGCAGCCTTCCTGCCTTTCGCAGCAAAAAATGCGGTTGTGAAGTGGACAGCGGACAAAAGCGCAAAAAAACAGCAGCGCCTGCAGAAAATTGCGAGAGAGGCCGCGGAGCAATCGCACCGCCAAAAAGAGCCTTTTGTGCATCCTGTGCACAACCTCAAAGAGTTGTTGGCGGAAGCGGAAAAATACAGTAAAGTATTGATTGCCTATGAAGAGGATGCAAAGGTCGGTGAGGGCAGCATCTTGGTGAACACACTGGGAAATCTTGAACCAGGCGATTCTTTGTTGTTTGTATTTGGTCCTGAAGGCGGATTAGCGCCGGAAGAACTGGCGGCGTTCAGACAAGCCGGTCATAAGAGCTGTGCTTTGGGACCGAGGATTTTGCGGGCCGAAACAGCCCCTTTATATGCGTTGGCGGCAGTATCCTATGAAATGGAATTAAGAAAAGGAGCGGATAAAAATGGTTGAAAAATTAAATAAGTATATCGATCACACATTATTAAGACAAGATGCGACAGAGGAGGAAATCAAAGCCCTTTGCGAAGAGGCGAGGGAATATGACTTCAAGTCCGTCTGCGTGCAACCCTACTGGGTCAAAAAGGTGGAAGCTTTCCTGACTGGCTCGGATGTGCTTGTCTGTACGGTCGTTGGGTTTCCGCATGGTGCCAATACGGCTGAAGTGAAGACTTTCGAAGCGAAACAGGCGGTCCAGAACGGTGCTGATGAAGTCGATATGGTCATCAACATTGGCGCTTTGAAGGATGGCGATTATCAGACTGTCGAACATGAAATCGCAGCTTTGGTCGAAGCCGTAAAAGGCAAAGCGATCCTGAAGGTCATCATTGAGACCTGTCTGTTGACCGATGATGAAAAAGTTATCGCTTGCCAGTTGGCCCAAAAGGCTGGTGCCGACTTTGTCAAGACATCCACCGGCTTTTCAACAGGTGGTGCAACTTTGGAAGATATCGCACTGATGCGTAAAACTGTCGGTCCCGTGATGGATGTGAAAGCAAGCGGTGGAGTGCGCACGTACGAAGACGCCTTGGCGTTCATTGCAGCCGGCGCGACTCGTTTGGGCACTTCCAGTGGCAAGAAAATCGTCGAAGGTTGGCTTGTGGTCAGATAAATGCATGGGGTGCTCCGTTTGCATCCGAATAATTAAATGATCAAGGAACCTTGAATGACTGCTTTTTTTATGAAGCTGTCCTTCAAGGTTTTTTATAGTGCATAAAGCTCGTGAACCGAGGATAATTGTTGATGGCGCATCGTTCCGATTTAAAGTATAATAAAAGGAAATATTCATTTTATTTATGGAACAGCGTATGTTCGGTATTGGTTCCGTCTGAGAATGGAACTGCAGTAAGGAAATACATAATCTTAAAGAGTCAGGAGTGACAACATGCCGAAAATCAAAACCTATTCACCTGAAGAGGTTGTGCAGCTATGCGCGGAATATATGAATGAAACCCACGTGGCATTTGTCCAAAAAGCGTGTGATTTTGCCCGGGAGGCTCATAGCGGACAGATGCGGAAGTCCGGTGAGGAATACTTCGTTCATCCGACTCAAGTCGCAGCGATATTGGCAGATTTGAAATTAGATCCAGAAACGATCGCAACGGGATTTTTGCATGATGTTGTGGAAGATACAGAATTTACTTTGGATGATATCGAACGGGAATTCTCCAAAACCGTCGCCATTCTGGTGGATGGCGTTACCAAGTTAGGGAAAATCGAATACAAGTCGCATGAAGAACAACAGGCTGAAAACCACCGCAAAATGTTGATGGCCATGGCGAAGGATTTACGGATCATCATGGTGAAACTAGCGGACAGATTGCACAATATGCGGACATTGAAATATCACAAGCCGGAAAAACAACGGACCATCTCAAATGAGACTTTGGAGATATATGCACCCTTGGCCCACCGCCTGGGGATGAACCGGATCAAATGGGAATTGGAGGATACGTCGCTCAGGTATTTGAATCCACAGCAATATTACCGGATTGTTCACTTGATGAACAGCAAACGCGATGAACGGGAGCTCTACATCAAGGAAACGATCAACAAAATCAAAGACTCAATCGATGAATTAGAGATTGAGGCCGACATCTACGGCAGGCCGAAGCATATCAACTCCATTTATCGGAAAATGAAGGACCAAAAGAAACAATTCACGGAAATCTATGATCTTTTGGCTATCCGCGTCATCGTCCATTCCATCAAAGACTGTTATGCCGTTTTGGGTGCTATTCATACAAAATGGAAACCGATGCCGGGTCGGTTCAAAGACTATATCGCCATGCCTAAGGCGAATATGTATCAGTCGCTGCATACGACAGTTATCGGGACACAAGGAACGCCAGTCGAAATCCAAATCCGGACAATCGAAATGCACCAAGTCGCGGAGTACGGGGTTGCGGCTCACTGGGCATACAAAGAGGGTATCACCAAAAAAATCGATCCCGATAAGATGCCCCATCAGATCGATTGGTTCCGTGATCTGATCGACTTGCAGGATGATTCCAAGAACGCTAGTGAGTTCGTCGAAAGCGTCAAGGAGGATATCTTCAAGGACAAGGTTTATGTCTTCACTCCGAAAGGCGATGTCGTCGAATTGCCATCGGGTGCCGGCCCTTTGGATTTCGCCTATAATATCCATACTGAAATCGGACATAAAACCATTGGGGCAAAAGTCAATGGCAAGATTGTCCCTTTGAACTACAAACTGCAGAATGGCGATATCATCGAAGTGATGACATCACCGAACTCATTCGGTCCGAGCAGGGACTGGGTCAACTTGGTTTCTACCAGTAAGGCAAAAAACAAAATCAAACGCTACTTCAAGCTGCAGGACCGTGATGAACACGTCATCAAAGGCCGCGATATGCTGGAAAAACAACTGACGGAAATGGAATTTTCACCAAAAGAATTCCTGACGAAACAAGCAATCAAAGATTTATTGAATCGCTTCAATGTCAATTCAGAGGATGATCTGTATGCAGCCATCGGGTTCGGTGAATTGTCCGCGTTTATTGTATCCAACCGTTTGACCGAGAAAGCACGCCGGGAGCGGGACAAACACAAAGCGGAACAACAGTTGGACACAATCGAGCAAAAAACGAAAAAAGACAACCCTAAAATGAAGATCCGCCACGAGGGCGGTGTAGTCATTCAAGGTGTAGATAATCTGCTCATCCGCATCAGCCACTGCTGCAATCCGGTCCCAGGAGATGAAATTGTCGGATACATCACAAAAGGGCGCGGCATCTCAGTCCACAGGAAAGATTGCCCGAATGTGCAGGTATCGGGAGAACATGGCAATCGGCTGATTGAAGTCGAATGGGAGGATACCGGCACGTCCACTATCGATTACGAAACCGAGTTGACAGTAGAAGGCTATAATCGCTCCGGCCTCTTGAATGAAATTCTGCATGTGGTGAACACAATGACCAAAAATCTCAGCAGCGTCAACGGGAAAGTCGACAGCAATAAGATTGCGGTCATTACGGTGAAAATTGGAATTCAGAATTTGAGTCAACTGGACAAAATCGTTGATAAAATAAAAAATATTCCGGATGTGTACACAGTCAGAAGGGTCATATCCTGATTAATCAAAGTGAATAGAGGGAATATATGCGTGTAGTTGTGCAGAAAGTGACGGAAGCAGCCGTCTTGGTCGGTGGGGAAATCATAGGAGAAATTGGTAAAGGCTTCATGCTTTTGGTCGGTATCGGTAAGGAGGATGCGCAAGAAGATGTGTGCTACATTGCTCGTAAAGTTGCGAATCTCAGGGTTTTCGAGGACGAAGAGGGGAAAATGAACCGTTCTTTGAAGGATGTGGGTGGGGACATTCTTTCCATATCCCAGTTCACTTTATTCGCTGATACCAAAAAAGGCAATCGTCCAAGCTTCATCAATGCGGCCGCCCCCGAAACCGGCGAGGCGCTCTATCAAGAGTTCAATGAACGGTTAAGAGCTGAAGGATTCTCAGTGGCGTCCGGTAAGTTCGGGGCGCACATGGCGGTTTCTTTGGTCAACGATGGACCTGTAACCATAATCATCGATTCCAAAAATAAATAACAGAGTCTGCAGCTTGAACCATTGGCGGTTCAAGCTGCAGACTCTGTTTTTTTGATGGCTAGCTTCACGGGTTAGCCCTTCGGAAAGAAGAATAAGGAACCTCTTGTCTCTGCGAGCCAAGGATACTATTCGACTAACCTGCTGATGCAGGAAGTCTCTTAGCATATTGCGCTCTACGATGCTCAGTTGCATGGGAGTCTTAGGGATTCATCCCTTAGACTCCCAGTACAAGGTGACCGTAGGGAACGTTGCGGAGCACGATTTCCTAAATTGTCATGACTCTTGCGATTTCAATCGCTTAGAGGCATGATATACTTGACCGATTAGGTCACAGTGTTTCCTTACTCAGGGCTGAACGAACCCGTTCCGCTTTCTTATTGGAAATATTCGGTCAATGCTTGGTAGATGCTTTCTGCCACCAGCGAGCGATAGTAGTCGGAATTGAAGGTCTTGACGTCGGATTCGTTGTTCATATAGCCAAGTTCCAACAGCAAGGCCGGCTGATCATTTTCGCGTGTAACCAGGAAATCTCCGAACTTGGATCCGTTGTCCTGCAACGGCAAGGTGTCAGCCAGGTGATTATCGACCAGATTGGCTAACGGGATATCCTCATCTGCGTAATAATAAGTCGTAAAGCCAGTCACTGAAGTACCGCTTGCGGTGGAGTCGTAATGCAGACTGATGAATAAATCAGCATTGTTGACATTACTCATTTCTGCGCGATCTTCCAAAGTGACATAGATGTCCGAGGTGCGCGTCAATATGACGTTGGCTCCGGCACTGCGTAATTTTTCCGCCACAGCTTGAGCGGTTTTGAGTGTGACTTCCTTCTCATAAATATAAGTACCTTCCGCACCCGGATCTTCTCCTCCGTGGCCCGGATCAATCACGATTGTCGCTTCTGCAAGCGTGGTGGTCGATGACGCAGTGACTGGCGCACCGAGTGATTCGGATGTTTCCACCAACCAGGAGGCGACGTAACCTTCCTTGTTTCCCTCATATAGGATCTTATAGAAATCACCGGATTCGCTGATCAGTTCGTACTCTTCGCCTTTTTCGGCAATGAACAGGATATCGCTGCCTGTCGAAGCACTGCTGCGGACATTTACGCCATCCATCGTGATGATCGCTTTCGGATTAGTGTCGTCTGCAACAACGGCAGTGGTATCGACTGTTTCTGGCGCCAACTGAATACTGCCTGGTGAAATTTCGATCAGCTCAGACAAAATCCAAGCAACTTTATTGTTGTATTGGATTTGGCTCCAACCGTTTTCTTCGTATAATAGGGCGAATTTTTCACCTGCAATAGCCGTTCCGACGACTTCAGATGTTTCATTGTTCTCCTGCCGGATATTGGCGGAGGGTACAAGGACCGTTGCCAGCAATTCGGAGGTTGCCGCGATTTCGGTATTGTTGATCAGCCAGCTTGCTACCCAACCGATTCTTCCATCCGATAACCGGACTTTATACCATTCGTTCTTATCCGCTAAAACGTTGACAGAGGATCCGCCTTGTATTTGCGTCATAATATCGTAAGATAAGCCCGGACCGGACCGGACGTTTACGATGCTGGCGGAGATGCTGACCGAAGTATAGTTGGCTAATGCTACCGTACCGAAGGAGCCCAATCCAACAAATAGCAAAACAAGCATCAAGAAGAACAGATGTCTATTTTTTCCGATAGTTTTCACTGATTGTCTCCTTTCTGGTTTGGGATGCATAAAATTTACAAAAATTGTTCAATTCTTCTATCATTATAGCAAAGATACGTTATCCAATGCAAAGCCTTTTCAGAAATTATAAAGTTGTGCTGTATCTGGACAGGGGGGAAGTACATCAAGATGAAAATATGATGAAAACAGTATTGACAATTCGAAGCTTATCTTGTATCGTTAAGGAAATTATAAATGTCCAGTGAAGATCGAAGTAGAATAGATTGGTTTGATTCAGAGAGGATTGCCGCGGCTGAGAGCACTCCCAAACGTTTATTTGAAAGACAGGTTGGAGGATTAATAGTGAAAAGCTATTACGCCACGAACGTTACTCGTTAAAGGAAAGCTATGCTTTCGAATAAAGGTGGCACCACGTCTGACTAATCGTCCTTTTCCATGATGGAAAGAGGGCTATTTTTTTGCTTTTTTTCAGACAAAAAACAGTATGAAGCGAAAGGAATGGTTATAAAAATGATACAAAAACCAAAAGGGACTGCTGACATATTTTTGCAGGAAGCAGAAATTTGGCAATATGTGGAAGAGACAGCCCGAATCTTATTGCATGACTATCAATTTTCGGAAATCCGCACGCCGATGTTTGAAAGTTATGAGTTGTTTTCCAGAGGCGTTGGCGATACGAGCGATATCGTATCGAAAGAAATGTATGATTTCTTCGACAAAGGCGAACGCCATATCGCATTGAAGCCAGAAGGAACAGCCCCGGTGGTTAGGGCTTATGTTGAGAACAAACTGTTCGGTCCTGAACATCCAAAACCGCTGAAAGTCTATTACATCAGCCCGATGTTCCGCTACGAAAGACCACAAGGTGGAAGAATGCGACAATTCCACCAATTGGGTGTGGAAGTTTTCGGAAGCGTGAATCCGGCGACCGATGTCGAAACAATGGCATTGGCATGGGATATACTGAAGGAATTGGAATTGAGCGATCTGAAATTGGTCATCAATTCTTTGGGGAAAACTGAAGACCGGATCAGATACCGCGAAGCGCTGATCGCCTACCTAGAACCGTTCCATGATGAACTGAGCAAAGATTCCCAGACTCGTTTACATAAGAATCCGTTGCGCGTGTTGGACAGCAAAGACAAGCGCGACAAGGAAATCGTTGCCCAGGCACCAAGCATCTTGGAGTTCTTGTCGGATGATTCAAGGAAACATTTTGAGGCGGTTCAGGAAATGCTTCAGGCATTGGAAATTCCGTTCACTATCAACAGCAATATGGTCCGCGGACTCGACTATTACCAAGACACTATCTTTGAAATTATGACTTCGTCCGCAGTCTTCGGAGCCGAAACGACCATCTGCGGCGGTGGCCGCTATGATGGCTTGGTTCAGGAAATCGGCGGGCCGGAGGTTCCTGGATTTGGCTTCGGAATGGGCTTGGAAAGGCTGATCCTTTTGATCAAGGACCAGCAAGTCGATGTGCCAAAATTATCCGAGTTGGATGTTTATGTGGTCGGTCTGGGAGAAGCTACGAACATCGAAACCTTGAAATTGGTCCAAAATGCGCGCCAAGCAGGGTATTCGGCGGATCGAGACTTCCATGACCGCAAAGCCAAAGCCCAATTCAAAACCGCTACGAAAAATGGAGCCAAAGTGGTCCTGACAATCGGCGAGAATGAATTGAATAATAAACAGGTGCAATTCAAAGTGATGTCAACCGGCAAAGAACAGACTTTATCATTGGCTGAAATTTATGCTGATTTCGATAAAGTGTACAAAACACAGACAGCCGATATGACGGCTTTTAATGAATTTTTTGGAAAAGAAGACTAGAAAATACAGAAGAGGGTAGTGAAAATGGAAAGAAGAACAGAGTATTGCGGATTATTGACAGAAGCATCGGTTGGGCAGACTGTCGTCGCCAATGGTTGGGTAAACAAAAGAAGGGACTTGGGTGGATTGATCTTTATCCATCTGCGTGACCGTGAAGGCATCGTCCAAGTCGTTTTCAACACGGAATTCAGCGAAGAAGCCTTCCGTATTGCAGAAACGATCCGTGGAGAATATGTCCTGCAAGTCAAAGGTAAAGTAGTCCTACGTGAAGAAAATCAAATTAATCCGAATATCGGTACAGGAACGATCGAAATTGAAGCGGAATCCGTGGAAATTTTGGCGAAAGCGAAAACACCGCCGTTCTATATCGAAGGCGATCTGAACGTATCGGATGAACTGCGCATGAAATACCGCTACATTGATTTAAGAAGAGACAAAATGATGAACAACATGAAAATTCGCCATCAAACGACGCGTACTGTCCGTAATTATTTGGATGACTTGAATTTTATGGATATCGAAACACCATATTTGACGAAATCGACTCCGGAAGGTGCGCGTGACTATATCGTTCCATCCCGTGTCCACCAAGGCGAATTTTACGCACTGCCACAATCGCCGCAACTGTTCAAACAGATGCTGATGGGCGCTGGATTTGACCGCTATTACCAGATCGTTCGTTGCTTCCGCGATGAAGATTTGCGCGGTGACAGACAGCCAGAATTTACGCAAGTGGATATCGAAACAAGTTTCCTTTCTGCTGAGGAGATTCAGGAAATTACCGAAAACATGCTTCAAAAAGTCATGAAGGACGTTCTGGGCAAAGATATTCCGGCTCCATTCCCTCGCATCTCCTATGATGAGGCGATGAACCGTTTCGGCAGTGATAAGCCGGATACTCGTTTCGCGTTGGAACTGATCGACATGAACGAATTTGCGAAAACTTCTTCATTCAACGTATTCAAAGCAACAAGTGAAAGCGGCGGACAAGTCCGTGGCTTGAACGTTAAAGGTAAAGCCGATGCTTATTCACGCAAAGACATGGATAACCTGATCGAGTACGCCAAACAATACGGCGCAAAAGGCATGGCTTGGATGAAAGTCGAAGAAGATGGATTGAAAGGCGCCGTGGCGAAATTCTTTACCGAAGACAGCGATGAATTGATCAGACTGATGGATGCTGAGCCTGGAGACTTGCTTGTGTTTGTTGCTGATAAAAAAGAAATCGTCTATCAAGCGCTTGGAGAGTTGCGTCTGAAGTTTGGCCGCGATCTTGATCTGATCGATAAATCCAAATTCGCTTTCGTTTGGGTTGTGGATTGGCCATTGCTTGAGTACGATGCGGACGCAAAACGTTACACTGCAATGCACCACCCATTCACTCGTCCGAATGATGAAGATCTTAGCAAATTAGCCGAACATCCGGAAGAAGTTTATGCGCAAGCCTATGATATCGTCCTGAACGGTTATGAGATCGGCGGAGGCTCGTTGCGTATCCACACAAGAGAAGTACAGGAGCAGATGTTTGCGGCACTTGGTTTCAGTAAAGAAGAGGCTGAAGAGGAGTTCGGTTTCTTGATGGATGCATTCGATTACGGGTTCCCACCTCATGGGGGCATCGCTTTAGGGTTGGATCGTTTGGTCATGTTGTTGGCTGGTGAATCGAACATCCGCGAAGTGATCGCGTTCCCTAAAAACGGGAAAGCTTTCGACCCGATGACGAACGCCCCAAGCGAAGTAAGCGCAGCTCAGTTGAAAGAATTGAGCCTGAAAATCGCCTCTTTGGACTAACCTTGGATTAGCAATTGAACTAAAAAGAGCATCTGATGGTAATGAAAACAGGCCTTATGATACAATAATCGTATCATAAGGCTGTTTTTTTTCGTCTGTTGCTTTGGATTAGGCGGAATTGCTTTTTAGGATAATACACAATAAAAGGGTGAAGATATGTTAAAGATAGGTTCACATGTTTCTATGGGGGGCAAAAAAATGCTGTTGGGTTCAGCAGAGGAGGCAGCGTCATACGGTTCTTCGGTATTTATGATTTACACAGGCGCTCCGCAGAATACCCGGAGAAAAAGTGTCGATGAGATGAATATTCCGGAAGGAATGGATTATATGGCGAAGCATGGTCTGGTCGAGTTGGTCGTCCATGCACCCTACATCATCAATTTGGCGAATACAACGAAACCGGATCATTTTGAATTTGCGATCGGATTTTTGCGCGAAGAAATCGTGCGGGCGCAAGCGCTTGGTGCAAAACAAATCACGTTGCATCCAGGTTCGCATGTCGGCGCAGGTTCTGAGATAGGCATCAAACAGATCATCAAGGGCTTGAATGAAGTGCTGGAGCCTAGTCAGACAGCGCAGATTGCATTGGAAACGATGGCCGGAAAAGGCACAGAGATCGGCCGGACGTTTGAAGAGCTGGCTGCCATCATGGATGGGGTAGTCCATAACGACAAACTTTCGGTGACGTTGGATACGTGCCATACGAATGATGCGGGCTATAACGTCAAAGAGGACTTCGATGGTGTGTTGGAAGAATTCGACCGCATCATCGGCCTGGAACGTTTGAAAATGATTCATGTCAACGACTCAAAAAACGAGAGAGGGGCCCACAAAGACAGACATGCGAATATCGGGTTCGGCACCATCGGCTTCGAGACTCTGAATAAAATCGTTCACCATCCGCAACTGCAGGATTTGCCGAAAATATTGGAGACGCCGTTCGTGGGCGAGGACAAAAAGAACAAAAAGGCGCCTTACAGATTCGAATTGGATATGCTGAAGTCGCAGACATTCAATCCGGGCTTATTGGAAGACATATTGAACCAGTAAGAAATACATCTTTGGATGGATGCGGTTTTGTCTGGAATCAGGGATAATTATATACAAGCACAAAATAAATGAATGAAGGAGATGGGAAGATGAAAGGTTGGTTGAAAGGCTTAATTGGTGTTTTTATTGCAGTGTTGTTGTTGGGAGTGCCATTGATCAGCTCTTATAATGGTTTGGTGACTGAGGAAAGCAATGTCGATGTGCAATGGGCGAATGTGGAAACCAAGCTCCAAAGACGTTATGATCTGATCCCCAACTTGGTGGAATCAGTAAAAGGAGCCATGGAACAGGAACAGGAAGTGTTCGGCGCAATCGCTGATGCCCGTGCCAGAATCGGCAGTGCCCAAACGACCGAAGAACAGGTTGCCGCCAGCAACGAAATGGAATCTGCACTTTCGCGTCTGTTGGTGATTGTCGAGAACTATCCGGAATTGAAATCGAATGAGCAGGTGACGGCTTTGATGGATGAGTTGGCGGGCACAGAAAACAGAATTTCTGTCGAAAGGGATCGATACAACGAATCTGTGCAACAATACAACAACAAAGTCAAACGCTTCCCTGGGTCGCTCATGGCCGGACTTTTCGGATTTGATGAAAAATCTTATTTTGAAGCAGTCAGCGGCGCTGAAACCGCACCTAGTGTAGATCTGAATACAGATGACGAATAATTGAGGGGTTGAGGATGCTTTGTTTCAAATGAGAAAAAAGGTGCGATGGCAACTACTTTTGGTTTTGGGAGCATTCTTCTTTTCGATGATGTTCGCACCATCCAAAAACGCGCAGGAGTTACCAGATCCGACTAGCGAATTTTATGTCTATGATCCAAGCGGTACGCTCTCCGAAGAAACAAAAACATTCATCATGAGTGTGAATGAGCAGTACGAATTGACCGAGGAGAAACCTCAGGTTGTCGTGGCAGTGGTTGATTCACTGGAAGGCGAGACAATCGAGGAGTATTCTGTCGATCTGTTTGAAAAATGGAAAATCGGTCAAGCGGATGCTGACAATGGTGTACTGATTTTGTTGGCTCTGGAAGAAAGGGAAATCCGCTTCGAAATCGGGTATGGTCTGGAAGGTGCCCTGACGGACAGTAGAACGGGCAGAATTCTGGATAATCATCTGGAGTATCTTTCGGCCAATGATTTCGATGGTGGCCTGAAAGAAATCTTTACGGAGGCGGCAGTTGTCATCAATCAGGAGTATCAATATGATGATGAAGTGATTTTCTCCGGTTATCCTGTCAATACGACGCAATATGTGGAGGACGATTCGTCGTTCTTCGCATCCCTTATCCAATTCCTGTTTATTCTTTTGCTGTTGTCCTTCTTTTTTGGTGGCAGAGGCGGTCGCGGTGGACGTGGTGGTGGAATGAACCCGTTGTGGTGGTTGCTTCTTAGTGGAGGCGGCGGGAGCAGTTACCGCGGTAACAATCATCGTGGCGGATATGGCGGAGGCGGATTTGGAGGCGGTGGATTTGGTGGTGGTGGCGGCTTCGGAGGCGGCGGTTCTTCCGGAGGCGGTGGATCCAGCAGAGGGTTCTGACCAAACTGCCCGGCTGCAAAATAGAAAAAAGAAGAGGGCCCGAATGAATCAACGGGTTCTCTTCTTTTGGTTTTACGGAATGATGGTTGTATCGGAGATTTCGATGCTGCTCATGATGATCGCGGCTGTTTCTTCTATAGAACGTTTGGATACATTGATGACAATGCAACCCAATTTGTTGTACAAATCATACGCATATTCCAATTCAGCCCGGATACGATCCATGTCCGAATAGATGGTTTCAGGCGATAATCCGTAGGCGATCATCCGTTCTTTTCGGAAATTATTCAACACCTCGGCATCATTGGTCAATCCGACGATTTTCTTCGGATCCACTTGCCAAATCTCTTCGGGCACTGAGGCTTCCGGCATAATCGGTAAGTTTGCTACTTTGATGTTTTTGTTTGCCAAAAACATGGAAAGTGGGGTTTTTGAAGTGCGCGAAACGCCCAGCAGGACGAGATCCGCATCCAAAAAGCCTTTTGGATCTTTTCCGTCATCATATTTGACAGCGAATTCGATAGCGCTGATCCGGTTGAAATATTCGTCGTCCAGACGGTGCAAAGCGCCCGCCCTCTTGAGTGGCAGTTGTCCCGTTGCTTTGGAAATATCCTTGACCAAGTCTTTCAGTATGTTATAGCAAGGCAAATTCTCTGCTTCGCAGAAATCGTCTGTGAACTCACTCAAATTTTCGACGACCAAAGTATGGATGACAAATGCTTTAAGCTCTTTGGCCTCTTTCAATACTGGCTCCAGATCCTTCATTTTTCTGATGAACGGATAGTGATACATATGAACTGTCAGTGATGGGAATTGCGCCAAGACTGCCTGAAGGACTTTCCTGGCCGTATCTCCCACTGAATCGGATATAATGACAAAATGTAGGTCCTGTTGCTCTTGTTGTTCCATATAATTTCATCCTTCCTGAATCTTAATCATTGCATTCTCACTAATAATATACTATAGTCAATTTGAAAATGATAGAGTCGGGAGGGAAAATGATGCCAGTAGATACCGTAACAATTGCACTGCAGCGATTAAAAAAGCACGGTTATAAATACACTCAAAAAAGAGAAGATATCATTACTGTCTTTGTGGAGGAGAACCGCTACCTTCCGGCAAAAGCAGTTTTACAGGCTTTGGAGGATGAATATCCGACACTCAGCTATGATACGATATACCGCAATCTGTACACTTTTGTTGAAGTTGGAATCTTGGAAGAAACAGAATTGAACAACGAAAAACTTTTCCGGATCACTTGTCTGCACGAGGGACACCATCATCATCACTTTATTTGTCAACAATGCGGAATGACGATTGCTTTGCAGATGTGTCCGATGGATTTCTTCGAGCAACAGTTGGAAGGATGCCAGATTTCTTCCCATCGCTTCGAAATATTTGGTGTTTGCAAGAACTGTCTGACTGCCGGATAGCGCGAAAGTCAGTACAGAAAACTCAGGTTTATTCTGATGGTAGAAATCCTATTGTTGTTTTACAATAAAACGTTGCAATTGCTTTCTTCTATGATATAATATCAAAAGAACAATTTCATTTTGATTACTTGCTTTCAAAAGGAAACGTTACTTTTAATGCTCGGAGGGAGGGAATATTTAATGTCAAAAACAGTTGTTCGTAAAAACGAATCTCTTGATGATGCTCTTCGTCGCTTTAAACGTACTGTTTCAAAAACTGGAACTCTACAAGACGCACGTAAACATGAATTTTATGAAAAGCCAAGTGTGAGACGCAAGAAAAAATCTGAAGCTGCCAGAAAACGTAAATTCTAACAGTCAGATGCTCACATTCTAAAATTCTTAGAGACTTATCGATAAAGAATGGGATGATCTCCGTATCATTCCATTTTTTTGTCGTTCTGCAGAATCACCTTGAACGTAAGAGGGATAAATACTTTCATAAGCCTTGCCGCTTTATGTTATAATGTAGGCAATGAGCAGTGAAAAAAATCCCCAAAAAGAGGAGTGTAGCTTGTTTGACCGATAAAGTGAATAAAACAGAGAAAATTGAAGTGACGGACGCATCCGTCTTGCCTCAATTATTTGGATCGCAGGATAAGCATCTGAGGATGCTGGAAGATGCTCTGCATGTGACCATTACAAGCCGCGGCATGAAAATTGAAATCAGTGGTGAAGAGCCAGCTGTCGACAGAGCTCGCTCCCTGATTAAGCAACTATTGGAACTGTCAGCGCGCGGCATCCCTATTTCACAAACAGATATCGTCACAGCTATAAAAATGTCGGAACGCGGAAGCCTTGACTTCTTCATTAACCTTTACGAAGAGGAAATAGGCAGATCATACGCAGGCAAGCCTATCCGGGCAAAAAATTTCGGCCAAAGTCAATATGTGCAAGCCGTCAAGAATAAAGATGTTGTTTTCGGAATAGGTCCTGCCGGGACCGGGAAAACGTTCTTGGCCGTAGTGATGGCTGTTGAGGCTCTGAAGAACGGTAAAGTAAAAAAAATCATCCTGACACGTCCAGCTGTTGAAGCTGGTGAAAATCTGGGATTTTTACCCGGAGATCTGAAGGAAAAAGTTGACCCGTATCTGCGTCCGGTCTATGATGCGCTTTATGCAATCTACGGCGTTGAGCACACCACACGTTTGATGGACAGGGGAGTCATCGAAATTGCGCCGCTAGCTTATATGCGTGGACGGACGCTGGAAGATGCCTTCATCATCCTTGATGAGGCTCAGAATACGACCGTCGCACAGATGAAGATGTTCCTGACGCGGCTCGGGTTCGGTTCAAAAATGATCGTCAACGGTGACAAGACCCAAATCGATTTGCCGAAAGGGGCGCTGTCAGGATTGATTGATGCCGAGAAGAAACTTAAGGGCATCCCGGATATCGCTTTTGTCACCTTTGATACCTATGATGTCGTGCGGCATCCGGTCGTTGCGAACATCATCAAAGCATATGATGTCAAAGAGGAAACAAAACACAACATAGAAAAGTGAGCGATTATATGGAAATAGATATTTTTGATGAAACCGAATCTGTACAAAAAGAGCACACGGAGTTGGTCCATTCCCTGATTTCCTTTGCGGGGGAGTATTTGAAGTTGGCACCGGATACCGAATTGTCGATCACGTTTGTGGACAACAATCGTATCCAGGAGATCAATCGAGAATACCGCAACAAAGATCAAGCGACGGACGTCATCAGCTTTGCGCTGAATGATGACATGGATGATGACTTCCCAATCAATATGGAAAGCATATCCGGATTGTTCCCCACCAACATTGGCGATATCATCATTTCAACCGAAAAGACCCTTGAACAAGCGGAGTCCTATGGTCACAGTTTCGAAAGAGAACTGGGTTTCCTTGCTTTGCATGGTTTCCTGCATTTGAATGGTTATGATCACATGACGGAGGAAGACGAAAAGGAAATGTTTGGTCTTCAGAAAGAGATATTGGATGCTTATGGACTTAAAAGAGACGAGTAAGGAAAAAATGGGGAAAGTTGGCAAGAATCCAAATTTTTTCGCTTCAGTTAGGCATGCTTTGGATGGCATCGGCATTATCCTCAAAGAAGAAAAGAATATGCGCAGCCATGCCTTGTTGGGCTTGATACCGCTTCTGTTGGCATGGATTTTCGAATCGAGCACAACGGAATGGATCGTGATCATCTTCTGCATATTTTTGGTCATCATCATGGAATTTTTGAATACAATATTTGAAAATGTGGTCGATTTGGTTACGGATTACGAATATCATCCTCTGGCAAAGAAAGCAAAAGATATCGCTGCCGGAGCGGTCTTGGTTACAGTACTCTTTACCATTGTTATTGCAGCTATCATTTTTTTGCCCGAGTTTGTGGAATTATATTATAAGTTAATTTGAGGAGTTTTGTATGAATAAAAAAGAAGGTTTCAAATCTGGGTTCGTCTCCATCATCGGGAGACCGAACGTAGGAAAATCCACCCTACTGAACCGTATTGTCGGTCAAAAGGTCGCTATCATGAGCGATGTCCCGCAAACTACACGGAACAAAATCCAAGGAGTAGTCACTTCGGATGATTCCCAAATTGTGTTCATCGACACTCCCGGAATCCACAAACCGCAGACGCGTTTGAACGATTTTATGCTGAAGAGCGCATACAGTACGTTCAATGAAGTGGACCTGGTTCTCTTTATGGTGAATGCGGCAGAAAAAAGAGGAGCGGGCGATAATTTTATCCTTGAGAAACTCAAAAATCTGCGCACGCCGAAATTCTTGGTCATCAACAAAATCGATCAGGTCAAGCCGGAGGAATTGCTTAAAATTATTATGGACTATACGTCAGACAATGAATTTAATGAAGTGATTCCGATTTCCGCCATTCAAGGGAACAATGTCGATGAAATGATGGTCACCATCAAAAAATACATGCCGGAAGGACCGCAATTCTATCCGGACGATCAAGTGACGGATCATCCGGAATACTTCGTCGTGTCCGAATTCATCCGCGAAAAGATCCTGCAGTTGACCAAAGAAGAAGTGCCGCATTCCGTGGCAGTCGTCGTGGAATCGATGTTGCGCAATGAAGATGATAAAGTGCACGTACACGCAACCATCATCGTCGATCGCACTAGCCAGAAAGGCATCATCATCGGCAAAGGCGGGAAAATGTTGAAAGAAATCGGTGTCCGTGCACGCCGCGATATCGAAGCGATGCTTGGTGATAAGATCTACCTCGAACTTTGGGTGAAAGTCCAAAAAGATTGGCGCGACAAACAGAGTTATCTGCAGGACTACGGTTACCGCCAAAAAGATTACGATTGATCAGCTCGTGCGCTAAAGATACTCGTATAGCAATCAGAAAGAGTTTGGGAGGTTGCCTTCCGGGCTCTTCTGTTTTTGAAAGGATGCGACATGGAGACATATCAGCAATTTGATGGCATCGTCTTATCGATCCGAAAACACAGGGAAAAGGATGCATTGGTAAAAATATTTACGCGTGAACATGGAAAACGGATGTTTTTTGTAAAGAACATCAAAAATCCGAACCATTCCCTGAAAGCAGCACTCCTGCCATTCACAAAAGCGACTTATCTTGGCCGCATCAAAGATGACGGACTCAGCTTCCTGCAGGATAGTCGCGATATCTCCCATTTTTCCAACATGCAAACGGACATCCACCTGAATGCCTATGCGACTTATTTGAACAACCTGGCTGATGCGGCCATTAATGATGCCATCAAGGCAGCCGACCTCTACGATCTGCTCGAGGAATCTCTGGTCGCCATGCAGAACAGGATGGATGCGGAAGTCATAGTGAACATTTTCGAGATGCGGGTATTGAAATATTTCGGAGCAGCTCCGCAACTGCAGGAATGCGTTGTCTGTCACAGCAAACAGGAACCATTCGATTTTTCGGTCAAATATTCCGGAGCGCTATGCCAGAAACATTACGGTGAGGATCCCAGAAGATCACATGCAAGCCCTGCGGCTGTCCATTTTACCCGTATTTTCCAATTGGTAACGCCCAAGCAAGTCGGGAACATAAAAATAAAACCGGAGACAAAACAGGCGCTCAGAGCCTTCATCGACGAATTATATGAAGAATATGTCGGGATCCGCCTGAAAAGCAAGAGCTTCATCGATCAGATGTACGCTTGGGAGACAAAGGTTGAAATCCCGTTCCGTTCCGCTACCGAACCGGAGCCAAACAAGCCGAACGAAAGCGTACAGTCCGATCCAAGTAATTCTTGACAATCTGCATAAACAAGGCTAATATTGAGAATAACTAAATACTGGACGTTGAAGATAAAAGTACCTCTGGTCAGTACCGAAAAGCGAATTTGGGATAGTGTGAGCCAAAGCGGGAAACTATTGCGGAAAGGCGTATCCGAGTCCTGTAACGAAGTGCCGGCATCAGCCGGAATTAGGGTGGAACCGCGAAAATATTCGTCCCTATGTTTCAAGGAAACTTGATGCATAGGGATTTTTTTTATGTATTATTTCAAGTGGAGGAGAATTATGATGGAAAACAAATTAACTGTGCAAAAAATGATTCAAGCGCTACAAAATTTTTGGGCAGATCAAGGTTGCCTATTGATGCAGTCCTATGATACGGAGAAGGGTGCCGGAACAATGAGCCCGTACACTTTCTTGCGCGCAATCGGACCAGAACCATGGAATGCCGCTTACGTGGAGCCTTCACGTCGTCCTGCTGACGGCCGTTATGGTGAGAATCCCAACCGCCTGTACCAGCATCACCAATTCCAGGTGGTCATGAAGCCATCACCGGATAATATCCAGGAACTCTATCTGGAAAGTCTGAAGGTGCTGGGCATCGATCCGATCGAACACGATATCCGCTTTGTAGAGGACAACTGGGAAAACCCTTCATTGGGTTGCGCAGGCTTGGGCTGGGAAGTCTGGTTGGACGGGATGGAAGTAACCCAGTTCACCTATTTCCAGCAAGTGGGCGGTTTGGAATGCAGCCCTGTCACGAGCGAAATCACTTATGGGCTGGAGCGCTTGGCTTCTTATATCCAGGATGTGAACAGTGTCTACGATCTTGAATGGACAGAGGGCGTGAAATATGGCGAAATCTTCGGCCAGCCGGAATATGAACATTCCAAATATTCGTTTGAGGAGAGCAACGTTGATTTATTGTTCCAACTGTTCGATTCGTTTGAAGCAGAAGCGACAAAACAGATCGAAAACGGTCTTGTGCATCCGGCGTATGACTATGTCCTGAAGAGTTCGCATGCCTTTAATCTGTTGGATGCAAGAGGGGTCATTTCTGCTACAGACCGCGCAGGTTATCTCGCGCGGATCCGCAATATGGCACGCCAATTGGCGAAAGCTTTTGTCCAAAAGAGAAAAGAATTGGGTTTCCCTTTGCTTTCGGATGATCAAAAAGAACTTGCCCTGAAGGAGGACTAAATTGATGAGTCAAACTGTATTATTAGAAATCGGACTGGAAGAAATGCCTGCGAAATATGTGCGCAGCAGCAGTATCCAACTGAAAGAAAAGATGACTGCTTTTTTGGAAGATAACCGCATCAGCTTTGATGCAATCGAAATGTATGCAACACCGAGACGATTGGCGGTCATCGCCAGCGGAGTGAGTGATAAACAGGCGGATTTGGCTGAAATCGTCAAAGGACCCGCAAAAAAAATCGCTTTGCAGGCGGACGGCAGCTGGTCAAAAGCTGCACTAGGTTTTGTCCGTGGGCAAGGATTGACGCCTGAAGATATCTTCTTTGATGAACTGAATGGTGTAGAGTATGTGTTCGTCAAGAAGGAAACGAGCGGACAAGCTTCCTCAGAAGTCCTGAAGGAATTGAACACAGTTGTTGAGTCGATGACTTTCCCTGTTTCGATGCACTGGGGCAACCATCACTTCAAATACATCCGACCGATCCATTGGATTGCGGCCCTTGCTGACGATGAAATCATCCCATTCCAAGTTTTGGATGTCGTTTCAGGCCGGACCACGCGCGGACATCGTTTCTTGGGCAAAGAAGTGATGCTTGCGCATGCAAGTGAGTACGCAGAAAAATTAGCGGAACAACACGTCATCGCCGACCAGGACAAAAGAAAAAACATGATCCGTGCCCAATTCCAGCAGATTGAATCTGAAAACGGCTGGATCATCCCTAACGATGAAACCTTGTTGGAAGAAGTTACATCATTGGTCGAATACCCGACTGCCTTTTTTGGGGAATACGACAGCAAATATTTGACGTTGCCGGCAGATGTATTGATCACATCGATGAAGGACCACCAACGCTATTTCGAAGTGAAGGATAAATCCGGGAAACTGTTGCCGTACTTCATATCCGTACGCAACGGGAATGGCGCATTCATCGATAACGTTAAGAAAGGAAATGAAAAGGTCCTGACAGCACGACTTGAGGATGGCTTATTCTTCTTCAACGAAGATCAACGCATCACTATTGCGCAGTCGGTCGAAAAATTAAAAAAAGTCACATTCCATTCGAAAATCGGGTCCATTCATGATAAGATGGACAACACAGCTAAAATTGCTGCTCACCTTGCTGATTTGCTTGATTTGGCAGAGGATGACAAAACGCAATTGTTACGTGCGGCTTCCATCTATAAATTTGATTTGGTAACCAATATGGTTTCCGAATTTACGGAATTGCAAGGGATCATGGGTGAAGTCTATGCGCTACAACAAGGCGAAACCGCAGCAGTAGCGACCGCAATCCGCGAACACTATCTCCCTGTGTCCAGTGAAGGTGCATTGCCGGAGACCCAAGTCGGAGCAGTTTTGGCGATGGCGGACAAATTGGACAGCATCATCAGCTTCTTCTTGCAAGGAATGGTTCCGACGGGATCGAATGATCCTTATGCTTTGCGCCGTCAAATGATCGGGGTCATTCAGATCATCGAAAAATACCAATGGTCGTTTTCATTGGAAGAGTTGCTCTCCAGCTTGTTGGTAGAGGTGTATGCGGTTGAAGATACAGAATCGTTCTCCAAAACAATGAATGAACTTGCTGTTTTTGCAAAAGCCCGTATCCAACAGAAACTTCAAAACTACGGCATCCGATATGATATAGTGGAAGCTGTGTTGCAATCCGGAGAACAAGATGTCAACATTTTGTTTGCAAACGCAAAAGTATTGCAGGCGCACAGTGAAGAGGCATCGTTCAAGGCGATTATGGAAGCTCTTGCGCGTGTCGTAAACATTTCCGGGAATCCTGATGAATCGATTCCTGTTCAGAAAGATCTGCTTGAAACAGCCAGCGAAAAGAATCTGTACGTACAGATTAACCATCTCGATTTGGCTCTTTCACACGGCGATCCGGAAGCGGATTATGCGGCCTTGGCTGCGATTGCGCCATACATTGAAGCTTATTTCGATGAAAACATGGTAATGGTCGAGGATATTGCGATCCGCAGTAACCGTTTGAACACGCTCGGAAACCTGACGTTGAGCATTATGCAGTTTGCTGATGTCAGAAAATTGATCCTTAAATAGTGAAGTGATGGAGGCGGGGCTAACATTGTTTACTCCCGACTCCATCATTTTGTTTTTCGCCGAGCGCTGGAAGGATCAATACCTCCCATACTGTATTTTCTTTTCGTTTTTTGGTTAATATGGTAAATTAAGAGGGAAGAATGAGCAGTTCAGAAAAAAGAAGCGCAAATTATTTGTTAAAGATAACGGTCCAACTTTTTGTCTGCGGAAGCGCATTTGGAAATGTTGGGCCAATCGAATCATTTTGTTCGGCATATAGAGTGCCGAACAGTTTTCCAAGGGGGAAAAAAGATGTCAATGTTTTTAGATCATGCAAAAGTGCATGTAAAAGCCGGTAAAGGCGGCGATGGTATGGTAGCTTTCCGTCGCGAAAAGTATGTTCCCGATGGGGGGCCTGCAGGTGGCGACGGCGGTCGTGGGGGAAGCATCATTTTCGAAGTGGATCCAGGCCTGCGCACGTTGTTGGATTTCCGTTATAACCGCAATTTCAGGGGCAAGCCCGGTGAAAACGGCATGAGTAAGAGTATGTTCGGCCGTGGAGCAAAAGACACGATAGTCAGGGTGCCGCCGGGTACGATTGTGCGCAATGCGGAAACAAAAGAACTCATCGCTGATCTGACTGAAGCTGGCCAACAGGCTGTAGTCGCAAGAGGTGGACGTGGCGGACGCGGGAATAACCGTTTTGCCACTGCGAGAAACCCTGCACCCGAAATCGCCGAAAATGGTGAACCCGGGCAAGAGCTGGAGTTGGAGCTTGAGCTGAAAGTCATCGCGGACGTCGGTTTAGTGGGCTTCCCGTCAGTCGGTAAATCGACATTGCTGTCGATTGTGTCAAAAGCGAAACCAAAAATCGCAGCTTATCACTTCACTACGCTCGTGCCCAATTTAGGTATGGTACAAACCCGCAGTGGAGAAGAGTTTGTCATGGCCGATTTACCTGGATTGATCGAGGGCGCATCCCAAGGCGTAGGTCTGGGGATCCAATTTTTGCGCCACATCGAGCGCACAAGAGTCATTCTGCATGTCATTGATATGGGCGGCACGGAAGGCAGAGATCCTTTCGATGACTATGAAAAAATCAATAAGGAATTGGAAAGTTACCAATTGCGTTTGCTGGAAAGACCGACAGTCATCGTAGCCAACAAAATGGACGTGGCGGAGGCGGAAGAAAATCTTGAAGTCTTCAAACAGAAAATCGCCGAAAAATTCGGCGAAGACGAAGCGCCAAGAATTTTCCCGATTTCAGCTTGGTCAACGACCGGCGTAGCCGAATTGTTGGACTACACTGCAGAAGTTCTGAAAGAAACGCCGGAGTTCCCATTATTCGACGAAGAAGAAGTCGAATCATCCGTCCTTTACAAATTCGAAGAAAATCAAGAACAATTCACTATCGGACGCGATCCTGATTCCACATGGGTTTTGGGTGGCGAAAGACTGGAAAAATTATTCAACATGACCAATTTTGCTCATGACGAAAGCATCATGCGTTTCGCGCGTCAACTGCGCCAAATGGGTGTGGATGAAAAACTGAGGGCCAAGGGAGCGAAAGACGGCGACATGGTCCGCATCATGACTTACCATTTTGAGTTCGTCGATTAAAAAGTAACATCAGTATCAATAAATGGGGGATAATTATCGTGACAGTACAAAAACGTTCCGTTCCATTGGATGGGATGCGGGCGATTGCGATTATTGCCATCATTTTCTATCATTTGATGCCTCATGTTTTGCCCGGCGGCTACTTAGCAGTTAACATTTTTTTCATCCTGACCGGATTTTTCGTTACAGCGTCGGTGATCAAAGAATACAGCGAAAAGGGCAAACTGGCTTACAAGAGCTATTTGTCCAGAAGGTTCCACAAGCTTTTCTTTCCGTTGCTATCGATGATGATAGTAGTGACCGCATATATCACTTTGTTCCAAAGAGGACTCTTACTGAATTTACGGCCATGGATCCTTTCTTCATTAGGGATGTTCAATAACTGGTGGCAAATTTCTGTTGGAGCTTCTTATTTTGAACAATTCTATGTGCAGTCACCGTTCATGCATCTCTGGTTCCTTTCGATCATAAGCCAATTCTATATCATCTGGCCACTGGTTGTGTTGTTGCTGTTGGCGTTGTACAAAGATAAACGGATAATCCTCTACACAGCGGTCTTACTTTCTTTGTTTTCTGCTCTTGCGATGGGGATGTTGTACGTACCTGGAGAGGACGCTTCACGCGTTTATTACGGGACGGATACGCGTTTATTTTCGTTTATGATCGGCAGCGCGCTTTCAGTTGTCTGGCCGTTGGAGAGGCTGGACGAACCGGTGCCGAAGCAGATTGGTCGAAGATTGACGCTCGCTGGATTATTGAGCTACGCTGTTCTCGGCGTCATGTTCAGCAGCATGTTGGATAGTCAGGCATTCACTTACAGAGGCGGGATGTTCCTCAACAGTGTCATGATCGGCATTGCGGTTGTCTTAACAGCACATCCGGCAAATTTCATTTCAAAAATACTGCGGTTCAAGCCGTTTCAGTGGATCGGCAGGCGGAGTTTCCTTCTGTATCTGTGGTACTATCCGGTCGTTTCCCTTTATCAAGCAAAAGTAGTTGATACAAGCGTTGATCCCGGTCGCCATGTTTTGATCCAACTGGTACTCATCCTCTGTCTTTCCGAAATAGGTTACCAACTATTCGAAAAAGAGCGGCGGAAAATACCGTTTGGGCCGTCTTGGCGTCTTGGGGATACTTTTTCCAAAAGAAAACTTTCAGGATCCCTCGGTTTCACCGGGCATTTTCCGGAAAAAATCTTTGCAACCGGCAGTGTTTGCCTGCTGCTGATTGCACTGACTGGTTTGGTCCAGGCAAAATCCGGCGAAAATGCCGATGTGCAGGAATTGCGAGAGCAGATCGCAGCCAGCCAGAGTAAGATGGAAGAAATCAATCGTGATGCTTCCGCCCGCAGCAGGGCCATCAACAATATTGAAGGGCTGGAACGAGAGGTAGTTTTATTTGCCCATGATGCTGATATTACCTTCATAGGCGACTCTGTGTTGCTCTCGGTTTCGGATCAGCTGGTTACTGTTTTTGGTCGGGCAGTTGTCGAAGGTGCAGTCAGCAGACAGCTTTACCAAACTACTGAGGTGATTGCTGATTTAAAAAAACGGGAGCAATTACATGATACGGTTGTTGTCTTTCTTGGTTCCAACGGGACTTTCACCCGTACGCAAATGGAAAGCTTCATAGAGGAAATCGGGACATCCAAGGATTTGTTTTTTCTCACCACGAATGTTCCGAGAATCTGGAAGGACAGCGTGAATGAGCAATTGGAACTTGCCGAAAGCACGCATTCCAATGTCCATCTTCTGGATTGGAATGCCTACAGCAGCGGGCATGGCGATTGGCTTCTGGAGGACCAAGTCCATCCGAATCCGACTGGCGCGCAACAATTAGCCCTTTTTGTGGCAGAGCAAATCTATCAAGAATTAAATGATGAAAATGGGAGCAATTGATTATGAAAATTCAATTTTTAGGCACAGGAGCAGGTGTTCCTTCCACCAGCAGAAATCTTTCCAGTATAGCATTGAAGCTGTTGGATGAACGCAATGCCATCTGGCTTTTTGACTGCGGGGAGGGTACACAGCAGCGTGTACTCAAAACAACTATCCGACCCAGGAAAGTGGAAAAAATCTTCATCACCCATCTGCATGGAGATCATATATTCGGACTGCCTGGCTTTTTGAGCAGTCGGGCTTTTCAAGGCGGCAATACTCCCTTGAACATCTATGGCCCTGTCGGAATAAAGGAATTTGTGTTGACCAGTCTGCGTATATCCCAGTCGCACTTGCGCTATCCGATCTTTTTCCACGAAATAACGGAAGATGGCGTTGTGTTTGAAGATGAGCAATTTCGCGTCAGTTGTGCAAAGCTGAATCATGGTATCATTTCGTATGGATACCGTGTTGAAGAAGCAGACTATCCAGGAGAATTGCAGGCCGATAAACTCAAAGAGATGGATGTTCCCGCAGGACCGCTCTATGGAAAACTCAAGAACGGCGAGACTGTTGTTTTGCCTGACGGAAGAACCATCAACGGACTGGACTTTATTGGAAAAACAACTAAAGGACGCGTCGTAACGATTTTAGGCGACACAAGAAGAACGAAAAATACAGTCGTTTTAGCCAGAGATGCCGATGTGTTGGTTCATGAGAGTACCTTTGGGAAAGAAGACCAAGCGATAGCTTCTGATTATTTCCACTCAACGTGCATCGATGCCGCTAATGTAGCAAAAGAAGCAAACGTAAAGCAACTTTATTTGACCCACATCAGTGCGCGTTACTTGAACGGCAATGCGCATCAGCTGCAGCGGGATGCCCGTAAAGTCTTTCAGAATACAAAACTTGTCAATGACTATGACGAGTTCGACATTGCTCTGATGAAATGATTGCCGGAACCCTTGAGAACATACTCACTATTGTTCTCAAGGGTTGTAAGTTGACGATGCATCGGCAAAAAGATGATAATAAGAGTGTGTAAACATCAAAATGAGTGGGGCGATTATAATGAAAAATCAATGGAGATTAGTAGCAGGTATTATTTTGATCATCATCATTGTGTTGTTTGCCGTTTTTAACGTTGATTCTGTGCCGGTCAATTTTGGGTTCGCCGTCTTGGATGGACCTCTGATCATCGTCATTCTTGTTTCACTTCTGATGGGCTCGCTCATCACTTTATTGGTTGCGACAGGGAGTGCGACGAAGAAGAACAAAGAGTTCAAACAGATGCGTGCCGAAGTCGACGCAAAAAGCAAAGAGATCCAAACAGCCGTAGATACTGCAAAAGCCGGATACGAACAGCAACTGAGCGATCTGCGGATGCAGTTATCCCAGAAAGACAGCAAAATCAATTCGCTTGAAGAAGAGTTGATAAAAAAGCTGACTGTTGGTAACCCGGATCAACCGAGCAAAATTTGATAAAAACAGAGCTGGAGATTCATTTGATGGCTACTTCAGGTTAGAAAGAAAAGACTAGAACGGGTTTAGCTTCTAGTCTTTTTTCGGTTAAGGGGGCTGCAGTGCTTCTATATAGTTTACAAAGTAAGGAGTCGGTAAATTGTTATCGTCAAAGATGAATTGGAAAATACGCAAATCAGAAATTGATGCATCTATAAGCCTGGGAATCAGTCAGGCTACGGGCTTATCAGAAAAGTTCGTCCTACTGTGCATGCAGCGCGGACTTGAAACAAAGGAACAAATCACAGCATTCGTCGAAGGGACCCAAATGGAATTCCATGATCCATATTTGCTGCACGATATGGATAAAGCCGTCCATCGTTTGACTGAAGCTATTGAATCAGGGGAAGAAATCGTTGTTTATGGTGATTACGATGCGGATGGCATCACAAGTACTTGCATACTCGTGGAAACCATTGAAGTGTTGGGAGGCAATGTCGGTTATTATTTGCCGAATCGCTTCACGGATGGTTACGGCCCAAATGCCGCCGCATTCAAAAAACTGATCGAAAACGGGGCGCAACTGATCCTGACTTGCGATAACGGAGTTTCCGGTCACGAACCAATAGCGATGGCAAAAAAAATGGGGGTAGACGTCATTGTTTCCGATCACCATGAATTGCCGGCTGTCTTACCTGATGCATATGCTGTCATCCACCCGAAACATCCTGCCGGGTCCTATCCTTTCCCGGATCTTTCCGGAGCTGGCGTCGCCCTAAAAATCGCGGCGGCCCTTCTGGGGGAAATGCCCTTTGAATCACTTGACCTGGCTGCTATCGGCACTGTTGCGGACCTTGTTAGTTTGACAGGCGAAAATCGCTGGATCGTGAAACAAGGACTACAAGTCATGAAACAAGCGCATCGGCTCGGGCTGGCTGCATTGATGGAAGCCGCTGGAATAGATACGGCTGTTTTGGACGAAGAGAGCATCGGTTTCATCATCGGACCACGTTTGAATGCAGTCGGTCGATTGGAAGATGCGGGTCCGGGTGCTGAATTGATGCTGTCATTCGACGAAGAAAAAATTGCTGAATTGGTTGCCTATATTCAGGAAAAAAACGTCGAGAGACAAAGCATAGTTCAGTCCATCCATGAAGAAGCCCGTATCCAATTGGCGAAGAATGAAAATTTGCCGGACGTTGTTGTGTTAGGCAACAAGAATTGGCATCAGGGCGTTCTCGGAATCGTGGCAAGCAAATTGGTCGAGGAATTTGGACGGCCAACCGTATTATTTAATATCGACGAAAAAACCGGTATCGCGAAAGGGTCAGCCCGCAGCACCGAGGCGTTGGACATTTATGCTGCATTGGCAGATGCAAAGGATTCGCTTACGAAGTTCGGTGGGCACAAAATGGCAGCAGGCATGAGTCTTCCTGCTGCTGATTTAGCCGCTTTCTCTGAAAAGATCAACAACTATGCTGCTCGCTATCATGATGCAATCGTGCTGGGCGAATCCATTTATATAGACGCCATCTTGCCGCTTGCTGACGTCACCTTGCCGTTTTTGAAGGAATTGGAGTTGCTGAAACCATATGGTACCGACAATCCGAAGCCGATATTCGGCTTCCAAAATGTACCTTTGACAGACATCAGACAAATCGGTGCCGACAACAAGCATCTAAAGTTCAAGCTCAAGGATAAGGAGCTCTTTCTGGATGTGATCGGCTTCAATAAGGGGAGCATCAGCAATCATTTGAATGAGGCGGATGTCGTTTCCCTAATCGGCGAGCTTTCAATTAATGTTTGGCGGGACAGCGCGAAGCCTCAACTGCAGTTGAGGGACATTAAAAATAAACATGTTCAGTTTTTTGACAAAAGGAGTTCGGTCATCCAAGAATCGGTATTGGCTGTGGAAGATGCCTTGTATCTATTTTCGACTTCCAACATCATGAAACAATTTTATGAGCGTATTCCAAGCAGTTCGAATGCGGCCTTGCTCAAAGACAATACAGTGGATGCCTTGCAGGCCGTCAGCGCCAAGAATCTCGTGCTCTTCGAATGTCCTTTGAAGCTGAACCTTTTGGCGAATCTCCTGAAGAGTAATCAGTTCGAAAATGTGTATGTCGTCTCTCATGAATCGAATGGCGTATACGCAGATGGCGTTCCTCCTAAAGACCAGTTTGCAAAATTTTACCAGTATATCCGTTCGCATAAGGATATCGACGTGAGAAATCGATTAGATGCTTTGGCAGAATATTTAAAAATCAAGAAAAATCTTGCCATTTTCATGATTCAAGTGTTTTTGGAGGCGGGATTTGTTACAATAGACAATGGTTTCATCAATGAGGTCAAGAATCCCGTCAAAAGGGCTTTGGCTGATACACAAGTATACAAAGATCGCCTGCAGAAAATGGAAGCTGAAAAAATATTCATCTACAGCCCGTTTTCGCAACTGACAAAATGGTTGAATGAACAGATGATGGTTCAATAATTAGGAGGAACATAAAAATGGATTTAAAAAAATATATTGCTGACGTAAAAGATTTTCCGGAACAAGGCATCATTTTCCGCGATATTTCCCCTTTGATGGCAAATGGCGAAGCCTATCGTTATTCAATCAAGGAAATCGTGAAATATGCTCAAGACTTGAATGTTGATAAAGTAGTCGGACCTGAAGCGCGTGGCTTCATGGTCGGTTGCCCTGTGGCTGTGGAATTAGGCTGCGGATTCGCGATGGCCCGCAAAAAAGGCAAATTGCCCCGCGAAACAGTAGAAGTATCCTACGGGCTGGAATACGGGAAAGCGACATTGCAACTGCATCAAGACGCCATCTTGCCTGGCGATAAAGTGCTGGTCTGTGATGATTTGTTGGCTACTGGCGGCACTACAGCCGCGACTATAGAATTGGTTGAAAAATTAGGCGGAGAAGTTGTGGGCTTGGCGTTCTTGATCGAGTTGCTGGATTTAAAGGGCAGAGATCTGATCCAAGGGTATGACATCTTCACGCTGATGGAATACTAAGAGAAGCAATCCTAAATAAGCATAGACACGCAAAAAGGCTGCCGGTTGGCAGCCTTTTTGCGTCAGTCGGAGGACTGTTCTTTAAATGATGTGGTTCCGATACAGGCCGACTACTTTACCCAGGATGAGGACAGAATCCAGGATGATCGGATCCATGCTCGAATTTTCAGGTTGCAGACGATAGTAGTTATTTTCTTTGTAGAAACGTTTGCAGGTCGCTTCATCATCGTCCGTCATGGCTATGACGATATCTCCGTTTTCAGCCGTGTTCTGTTTTCTGACAATGACGGAGTCACCATCGAAGATGCCGGCATCGATCATGCTTTCTCCGCGGATTTTCAACATGAATAAAGATCCCGCATTGGATTGTAGATCCGGGGGAACCGGGAAATAGTCGGTTGCTTCTTCTACGGCAAGTATGGGCGCTCCGGCTGTGACAGTACCCAACAACGGCATTTTATCTGATAGGATCCCCAATTTGTCCAGACCTGCTTGGGTCAATTCTATCGCACGGGGTTTTGTAGGATCCCGCTGGATAAAACCATTTTTTTCAAGACGCGACAGATGGCCATGAACCGTAGATGTAGATGACAGTTTTACCGCATTTCCGATTTCCCTTACGGTCGGCGGGTAGCCCTTTTCCTGGACTTCTTCATAAATGTATTGAAGCACTTCAATTTGGCGTGAATCTTTATTTTTAACCATGAGATCATCATCTCCGTAATCCTATATTTATATCGTTTAGGATACCATTAATCCCCCAAAAAATCAAACAGATGTTCGCATGTTCTTTGAAAATTATGTAAGAATATGCCTAGTATTGCCACAAATCCAGCAAATGTTGAAGCGTTTTCCAAAAATCGCTAAATTTATCCGTGATTGCTATTTCTTTTTCTCATAATCTTTAGTACAATTAATGAATGAATGCTTTGGAAAGGGGGATGAATACGTGTCAACAACAGCATGGGTAATGATGGTTATTTTAGGAATAGTAATAGGCGCGGTTGGCGGATTTTTCCTTGCAAGACGTTATATGGTAAAATATTTTGAAGAAAATCCACCGATCAATGAAGAAATGTTGCGTTCTATGATGATGCAGATGGGTCAAAAACCATCCGAAAGAAAAGTTAAACAAATTATGGCTTCGATGAAAGCACAATCAACAAAGAAAAAGAAATAGACTAATGAAATAATATACAAAATGTGGATCTTTACGGTTCCACATTTTTATTTTGTCTGAATAAACGCAAGAAAGGGGAAATATCCGTGAGTATTTTCAAAAAATTGAGTTGGTTTTTTCGTCAGGAATGGAAAGCCTATTTTGTGGGCGTCTTTTTCCTGATCATTGTGGCTATACTTCAGGTTGTATCGCCGCGCATCGTCGGAATCATCATCGATGAAATTGCACTTGGCACGTTAACGATGGCTTCTTTGTGGAAGTGGACAGCGATCATATTGATAGCGGGCGTGCTGCAGTACCTCTTCCGTTATATTTGGCGGATGAAGATTTGGGGAACTTCAGCAGAACTGGAAAAGATACTTCGGTCAAGATTGTTCAAGCATTTCACCGAAATGGATGCTGTCTTCTTCCAAAAGTACAGGACAGGCGATCTGATGGCGCATGCGACGAATGATTTGAATGCCATCCGCATGGTCGCTGGCGCAGGTATCCTGACATTGGCAGATTCAATTTCTTCAGGCGGGATCACGCTCTTTACGATGTTCTTTTTGATCGATTGGCGTTTGACGCTCATTGCTATGATTCCATTGCCGGCTTTGACGTTGGTGTCACGAATCCTCGGACAAAAGATGCATAAACGATTCCGCAAAGCACAGGCCGCTTTCTCGAGTTTGAATGACAAAACGCAAGAGAGCGTATCCGGCGTCAAAGTCATCAAAACTTTTGGTGAAGAAGAAGAGGATATTCGTGATTTCGAAGCAATGACAAAAGATGTCGTTGCAAAAAATAAATCTGTCTATCTGGTTGATGCCTTATTTGATCCAGCTATCCAACTTATTTTAGGACTTTCATTTGCGCTGACAATCATATTCGGAGGTCGCTTTGTCGTGGAAGGCAGCATCAGTATCGGTCAGTTGGTTTCGTTCATCAGTTACATCGGAATGATGGCGTGGCCAATGTTGGCAGTGGGCAGACTTTTCAATGTACTTGAGCGAGGCAGTGCCAGTTATAGCAGGATTGATGAGCTTCTGAAGGAAAAATCAACGATCCAGGAGCAGAAAAATGCCATCCGGACTGTGGTTTCAGGCGATTTGGATTTTCAGGTATCCTCATTCAACTATCCAAACAGCAAAGAAATTAGCCTCCATGATGTCACCTTCCATTTAAAGCGGGGGCAAACGTTAGGGATTGTCGGCAGAACTGGATCGGGCAAAAGTACGATTTTCCGTCTGCTGTTGCGTGAGTATGACCAATATACAGGCAGCATCAACTACAATGGGATCGATATTCGCGATTATTCATTGGATGCATTGCTGAGCGGAATCGGTTACGTTCCCCAAGACAACTTTCTGTTTTCTTCTGACGTCAGGGAAAATATCCGTTTCGCTGATCCATCCATCAGCCAGCAAAAGGTGGAGGAGGCAGCGCGCTTGACGGCCATTCATCATGATATCCTTGGCTTCCCCGCTGGATACGATACGCTGGTCGGCGAGAGAGGTGTTTCTCTGTCAGGTGGGCAAAAACAACGGATAGCGATTGCGCGAGCCTTAGTCACCGAACCAGAACTGCTTATTTTGGATGATTCTTTATCTGCTGTGGACGCGAAAACCGAAGAAGCAATCTTGACGGGACTCAAGCAACAACGAGCCGACCAGACAACAATCATCGCAGCCCATCGGATCAGCAGTGTGATGCATGCGAATGAAATCATCGTTCTTGATGAAGGACGCATCGTCGAACGCGGGACTCATCATGAGTTAATGGAATTGAACGGGTGGTACCGAAGAATGTATGAAAAACAACAACTCGAAACAAAATTGGAAGGGAAGGATGAAGCATGAGTGGATCAGCATGGTCTAAGACAATCCCATTGAAGGAACAGCTACGGGTAATCAAAAGAATTTTCCGATTTGCCCATCCTTTTCGTTATCAATTTTTCATCGCCTTGCTTTTCAGTATCGCGTTATCGTTGGTGAATGTTGTGGCCCCGCGAATCATCCAAATTTATATGGATGATTATCTGGCTGTGGGCGATGTCACGACCAATATCAGTCTGTTTTTTGCGATGGCCTATCTGGGATCCATACTGCTGAAGATGTTAGTCACTTATCTGCAGCGTTATATATTCAGCATGGCATCCGAACAAACTGTCGAGAATATCCGCAATGCTGTTTTCCGTAAAATCAATCAATTGGGGATGCGTTATTATGATACAACTCCAGCTGGTTCGATTGTGTCTCGCGTTACCAATGACACAGAAACCATCAAAGAATTCTGGAATGTGTTTTTGGCTTTGGCAGAAGGGATTTTCAGCATCATTACCGTGTTCATCGCCATGTGGACATTGGACAAGCAGATTTCCTTGCTCTTCATCGTTTTTGTCCCGATAATGGCAGGTCTGATTTGGTATTATCAAAAATACAGCACACGTGTTTACCGGACGATGCGTGAAAGACTGAGCCAGCTGAATACGAAATTAAATGAATCCATTTCCGGTATGGCAATCATTCAGCAGTTCCGCCAAGAAAAACGTCTGCGCGCAGAATTTGATGCAATCAATGATGATTACAGTAAAGGTCGCGTAGCGATGGTCCAGATGAATGCTTTGATGTTGATGCCGGTCGTCAACCTATTGCAGGCAATTGCTTTGGCGATTGTCCTTTGGTTATTTGGCTACCAGACTTTGAACGGCGTTGTGGAGTTGGGGGTCATCTATGCATTCACTACCTATATCCAAAATTTCTTCCGTCCTATGGGAATGATGATGGACAACCTCAGCGCCCTGCAGGACGGTATCGTCTCCAGTTCCAGGGTCCTGAGTGTATTGGATAACGCCGAATTGGCGCCAAATCAACCCGCAGATTCGGAATTGGAGATCAGTCAGGGCAGAATCGAATTTAAAGATGTATCTTTCTCTTATGACGGGAAACAGGATGTGCTGAAAGGCATCAGCTTTACAGCCAATCCGGGTGAAACGGTAGCGTTGGTCGGGCATACCGGCAGCGGTAAAAGCTCGATCATCAATGTGTTGCTGCGTTTTTACGAATTCGAGAAGGGAGATATTTTGATTGATGGGAAATCGATAAAAGCATATCCAATCGAGGAAATTCGTTCGAAAATAGGTTTGGTCCTTCAAGATTCTTTCCTTTTTTACGGGGATATCTCGCATAATATCCGATTGATGAATAAGGACTACACCGATCGGGAAATAGAGGCTGCGGCTGCGTTTGTGCATGCCGATTCATTCATAGAGTCGCTTCCCGGAGGTTACCACGCAAAAGTGATTGAACGAGGAGCCAGCTATTCAAGCGGCGAGCGTCAATTGATTTCGTTTGCCCGTACGATTTTACGGGATCCAAAAGTGCTCATCCTCGATGAGGCAACAGCCAATATCGACACCGAAACGGAGCTGTTGATCCAAGAAAGCATGCGCAAGATGCGTGAAGGCCGAACAACGATTGCGATCGCACATCGTTTGTCGACCATCAGGGATGCTCACCTGATCCTAGTGCTGGACAAAGGGCGCGTCATCGAAAGAGGCACACATGAAGAACTGATCGCCAAGCGGGGAACCTATTATGACATGTACATGCTCCAGTCAATGAACGATTGACCAAACGAATCGGCAGCAATGCCAAAAAACAGCACCGGAAATTTTCCGGTGCTGTTTTTTTTGAAAGCTGCTGCATACTTGACATCAAATATCAGCTGATTTATTTCGCTACATACACAAAGTTCGGATCGATTTCCTGATCCAACTGACGGAAAGTAGTCCCGAGCAATTCGTCGTAGGCCGCCAATTCTTCTCTGGAGATCCGCTTTTCCTTCGGCAGGTATATGGGCTTGCCGAAGCGGACTGTCGCTTTTTTGCGTTTCAAAATAAGATCTTTGAATGTGAGCGGGCCTTGATAGACAACTGGGAGGATCGGTACATTGGCCAATTTGGCTATGGATGAAGTTCCACCTTTGATTTCGGTGGAATGTCTCGATCCGGTCGGAAAAATCAGCAGATTGGTCTTTCCTTCTTTCAGGATGGAAACAGGCTGTTTCAGTGCACTCGGACCCGGGTTTTCACGATTGACAGGGAACGCGTTCATATGAGTGAGTACCCATGTGATAAATTTCCCCTTGAAAAGCTCTTGCTTCGCCATTGAGGAAAAGATATGCGGGTAAACACCAAAAGCAATAAAAACTGGATCCAGCAGACTTCTGTGGGGTGCTGCAAGGATGAAGACTGTATCCTTTGGAATGTACTCTTTGTTTTGGATTTCGGTCTTGCCGTTCACTATCCAGACCAGAAATCTCACAATGTTAACAACTGCTTTAAAAAACATGACAGGTCTCCTTTTGCTTTAGCATTATGCTAATTAGTATGTGATAGTTTGTGTAATATTTCAAGCTAAATATTCATCTCCGGCAAGCGTCAATGGGGAAGAAGGTATATTTTTCGACGGAATTGCAGTACAATAAAGAGTGGACAGCAAGAAACAGAGGAAGTGATAGCGTGAAATGGAGTATGCCGGACAAGTTGATACAAGAGGGACGCGAATATGTGAATGAGGACCGTGTGCTATCCGTACAACCGGATTTCCACACTCAGGTTTGGCATTGTGAAGTGCTCGGCAGTAAAATGTATCATGTCACCTTAGATGGTACAGCCAGAGAACAGGATCTATGCCAGTGTAAATACTGGAAAAACCATCAGTATTGCAAGCATACGATCGCTGTTGAATTATATCTGAAGGAGAAATGCGGCACCCGAATTTTGACGGAAAGCAGTGCAGAGCAGTTTCAGGTAGATGCAGAAACGGCCGGTCAGGAATTTGTGAATGACTTGACGCAGATTTTCTTCCAAGAAAATAAAGGTGCCCAGAGCCTGACGAACCGAGCTGATTTTTTAGTGCAGTATACGCTGCAGATTCTCCGCATGAAACCAAATAATCTGATGCAAAACACAGGTGAACATGTATTAGCTCTTTCCTTGCGTGCAGGGATTGATAAATCGTATATGGTTACAAATATAGAACAATTTACGGAACAATTCACCAAACAAGAAAAATGGGATTACCGTCTTGGAGATGCGATCGACTTTCGGTCTGTGAAGATACAGGAATCGGACCAAGCCATCATCCATCGACTGCATAAATTGTTGGAAGAGCAACCCGCGGCGTTGAACAAGCAATTGTTGAATGTCACGGCCAGAAAATTGGATTCCTATCTGATTATTCCGCCGAGTTCAGCGCACTCCCTTTTGGAAGATTTAATCCAAACCGGCAGGGTGGAATGGATTCACGGTGATGATACATATCCGGATGTGCAGATCAGTCCCGAAAAACCGGGTTATCAATTCCTGTTGGGAAAAAAAGGCAGAGGAATAGAGCTTCGCATCCAGCGCGACAACATTACTCATCTATTGGAGTACGACTGGTTAATCGAAGCCAACAAAATCCATCCGCTCAGTGCGCAACAGCATAAATTGTTAGGATACCTCTCATTTTTTGAGAAACGTTTTGAGGACTCAGATGTGATCGGAGTCGAAGAGTCCGATGTATCGGATTTGCTGACCTACGTTATCCCGTTGTTGAAACAGATAGGAACAGTGCACTTCAGCGATGAACTGGAACGTAACATCATCGATGAACCATTGACTGTCTCAATCCATTTCCGCGGCCCGGCAAAAAGGATAAAAGGGGAAATTTTATTCAAATACGGAGAAACAGTCTTCAATCAAAACCGCGCCGCCAAAACGGCTTCCCAATTCTTGATCAGAGACACAATAGCGGAAGAGAGAATCCTGCAGGTGTTGGAAGCTTTGGAATTCAACATCATCGAAAACCAAATATCTTTCCTGGCTGCAAAAGATATCGACCTATTCAGCTTTCTTTACAGAAAAGTACCAACATTGCGCCGCTATGCTGAAGTGGAATTAAGTCCGGATCTGCAGAACCTGGTAGTCGAGGACACAGTCGTGTCAACTTCAGTCCAACGCAGAACAAGGGATTCTTTTTTGGATATTCGTTTTGATGTTGACGGAATTTCGGATAATGAAATAGACAAATTACTGAACAGTTTAAAAAAAAATGACGCCTATTACAAGACGGAGGACGGGCGAATATTGTCTTTGGAGACGGAAACAATGAGGGAGATGAATCGCTTCCTTTCGTTGATCAAAGATGAGTCACAAGTTCGTGAGGGGACTCTGTCCATGCCAATGATAAAAAGCCTGACGCTTGAAAAAGAAATCAATGACTTGAACCCTGAGGTAGGCAGTCAAGCTTTCCTTAATGAACTTTATCATTTCATCAAGCACCCGGATGAGTTTCCCGCTGAACTACCGAAATCGTTGCAAGCGGGTTTGCGTCCCTATCAAGCGACCGGCTTCAAATGGCTAAAGTTCCTTGCCAACTATGGTTTGGGTGGTATTTTGGCTGATGAAATGGGACTCGGTAAGACGCTACAGCTGATCACCTTCTTGCTCAGTGAAGTAGAAGAAGGCAAAAACGAAAATAAACCTGCTCTCGTGATCGCTCCGGCTTCGCTGATATACAACTGGAAGTACGAATTCCAGAAATTCGCACCTTTGCTTCAGATCATCGTCATCAGCGGCGTGAAAAAGGAACGGGAAGAGCAATTGTCCCAACTGCCGGAGAGCGGTATCGCAATCACATCTTATCAAAGTTTCCGTCAGGACATCGAATCTTATCAAAAGTGTGATTTCTATGCGATGATTCTGGATGAATCCCAGTACGTCAATAACTATAACACCAAGACGTTCCGTGCCATTGCGAAAATGAACGCCCGAGTCAACATAGCATTGAGCGGTACGCCGATCGAGAACAGCGTAACGGAGTTTTGGGCTATATTCCAATTGATCCTGCCTGGGTTATTTCCAAAATTGCAGGAATTCAAAAAAATGCCACTCGAAGATATTTCGAAAACAGCCAAACCCTTTATGTTGCGGCGGTTGAAGGCGGATGTGTTGGGCGACCTGCCGGAGAAATCGGAAGCGGACATATACAGCAGTCTAAACCGTGAACAGAAAGTCATGTATTTGGCTTATCTGCAGCAACTGCAGGAAAAGGTATCTGATTATGACAGTGAGGATTTCCAACGGAACCGGATGGAAATCTTGGCCGGGTTGACTCGTTTGCGTCAAATTTGCTGTGATCCCCGTTTGGTGGATCCTGTTTATGAGGGAGGATCCGGAAAATTGGAGCAACTGGTCGAAATATTGAGGAATGCTCAAGAAAACAACCAGCATGTTTTGGTTTTTTCACAGTTCACTTCCATGCTCAAGTTGATTGAAGCGGAATTGGCCAAGGAAAACTTAAGTTATCTGTACCTCAGCGGAAAAACCCCACCTGCAGAAAGAATTACGCTCGTAAATCAGTTCAACGAAGGCTATACGGATGTCTTTTTGATTTCACTGAAGGCGGGCGGCACCGGGCTGAACCTAACTGGCGCTGACACTGTCATCCTTTTCGATCTGTGGTGGAACCCGGCAGTCGAAGAGCAAGCCGCAGGCAGAGCGCATCGCATCGGACAAAAGAAAAACGTGCAAGTGTATCGTTTCATTGCAGAGGGAACCATCGAAGAGAAAATCAATCAACTCCAGCAAGATAAAAAAATGCTCTTTGATCAGTTGGTCGTATCGGAAGGGGAAGAAGCGCTCAACAGACAACGGTTGACGAATGATGATATCAAGCAGATTCTGGGGATACAAACCTGATATATCCTATAAAAAAGTTTCTGTTATTCATTTTCAGAAAAAAGACTTGCTTCTTTCAGCGTAATTCGATATAATTATCAACGGTGCAAAACCACATTTCACACCTTGATCGATACGGCGGACGTTGCTTATCGTAAGATGAGTTTCTGCTGTAGAAGAAATCGGGGGAGGAAAATAAAAACAAACTTGGAGGAAATAAACATGGCAGTAATTTCAATGAAACAATTATTGGAAGCAGGCGTTCACTTCGGTCACCAGACTCGTCGTTGGAACCCAAAAATGAAGAGATACATCTTTACAGAGAGAAACGGTATCTACATCATCGACTTGCAAAAAACCGTAAAATTAGTAGACGAAGCATACAAATACATGCTTAATGTTGCTGAAGAAGGCGGCGTAGCTTTATTCGTAGGGACTAAAAAACAAGCGCAAGATTCAATTAAAGACGAAGCTATCCGTTCAGGTCAGTTCTTCGTAAATCACCGTTGGTTAGGTGGTACTTTGACTAACTGGGATACTATCCAAAAACGTATCAAACGTTTGAAATCAATCGAAGCTATGTCTGAAGACGGCACTTTCGAACTACTTCCTAAAAAAGAAGTTTCAATCTTGAAAAAAGAACAAGAACGTTTGGAAAAATTCTTGGGCGGTATCAAAGATATGCCTAGAATCCCGGATGTAATGTTCATCGTTGACCCAAGAAAAGAAAGAATCGCTGTTCAAGAAGCGCACAAATTGAACATTCCTATCGTCGCTATGGTTGACACTAACTGTGATCCAGATGAAATCGACGTAGTAATCCCTTCAAATGATGATGCTATCCGTGCAGTTAAATTGATCACTGCTAAAATGGCTGATGCTTTCATCGAAGGCAACCAAGGAAATGATCAAGCTGAAATTTCTGTTGAAGAAACTTTTGCGGCTGAAGCTGACGAAGCAACTTCATTAGAAGAAATCGTTGAAGTCGTTGAAGGCGACAACGAATAATATTTCCTATTTAGTTTGAAGCAATGAGCTGTCTCAGAAAAGAAGAAAGATATAGCCAATTAGGTAGCCGACATCTTTTCTATCTCTTTGGGGCAGCTTTTTTTATGAAAAAGAATATTCAGGAGGAATCATAAAATGGCACAAGTAACAGCAAAAATGGTTAAAGAATTACGCGACATGACAGGCGTAGGCATGATGGATGCTAAAAGAGCTCTAGTAGAAGTCGATGGCGACATGGACAAAGCGGTTGACTACCTAAGAGAAAATGGTATGGCAAAAGCAGCCAAAAAAGCTGACCGTATCGCTGCTGAAGGACTTGCAAACGTATATGTTGACGGAAATACAGCTGTTATCGCTGAAATCAATGCCGAAACTGACTTTGTTGCGAAAAACGACAAATTCCAAAACTTGGTAGCTGATATTACAGCAATCATCGCTAAAAACAAACCAGAAACGTTGGAAGCTGCTTTAGCGATCGAAACTGCAGACGGCTCATTGAACGATGTCATCTTGAATGCTACTACTGTAATCGGCGAAAAAATTACTTTGCGTCGCTTTGCTATCGTTGAAAAAACAGATGCTGATGCTTTCGGCGCATACCTTCACCAAGGCGGACGTATCGCTGTATTGACAGTTTTGGAAGGCTCTGCGGATGCTGATGCTGCTAAAGATATTTCTATGCACATCGCTGCCATCAATCCTAAATATGTTTCTCGCGACGAAGTTTCCGCAGAAGAACTTGAGCATGAAAAGAAAGTTCTGACTGAACAAGCTTTGAACGAAGGCAAACCAGCTAACATCGTTGAAAAAATGATCGTAGGCCGTTTGAACAAATTCTTGAGCGAAATTTCATTGAACGACCAACCATTCGTTAAAGATCCAGATCAAACAGTTTCACAATTTGCTGCTTCAAAAGGCGGCGTTGTTAAATCATTCGTTCGCTACGCTGTAGGCGAAGGTATCGAGAAACGCTCTGTGGACTTTGCAGAAGAAGTAATGAGCCAAGTTAAAAAATAATGAAAATTGCCCCTTAATTGGGGCTTTTTTATCATAGTCATAAGCCTGATTAATCAGGGGTCAGCCAATTACGGAGGGAAATATAGAATGAGTGAACCAAAATACAAACGCGTTGTTTTAAAACTAAGTGGTGAAGCTTTAGCGGGCGACACCGGTTTCGGAATTAACCCACCGACGATTGAAGAAATCGTAAAAGAAATCAAAGAAGTACATGACTTGGGTGTGGAGATAGCTATCGTTGTGGGCGGCGGCAATATTTGGCGCGGCACGACAGGCGCTGAAATGGGTATGGAGAGAGCGCAAGCCGACTATATGGGCATGCTTGCGACTGTCATGAATTCTCTGGCTCTTCAGGATGCCTTGGAGAATGAAGGGGTTCCTACCCGTGTTCAGACTTCCATCGAAATGAGACAAATTGCCGAACCGTATATCCGCAGAAGAGCTGTCCGTCACCTTGAAAAAGGACGCGTAGTGATATTTGCTGCCGGTACCGGCAATCCATACTTCTCTACTGACACGACAGCAGCCCTTCGTGCCGCTGAAATCAATGCTGATGTTATTTTGATGGCTAAGAACAATGTTGATGGGGTCTATTCATCCGATCCGATGAAGGACTTGAATGCAACTAAATTCTCTGAATTGACTCATTTGGATGTTATTTCCAAAGGATTGCAAGTAATGGATACTACAGCAAGCTCATTAAGCATGGATAACGACATCCCGCTGGTTGTATTTAACTTAAACAGACAAGGGAATATTCGCCGTGTTATAATGGGAGAAGATATCGGAACGACTGTTAGGGGGAAATAATTATGGTTAAAGAAATCCTTGATAATGCGATCGACAGAATGAAAAAAACGGAAGCTGCACTGATCCGCGAACTAGGCTCGATTCGAGCAGGCCGCGCGAATGCGAGTTTATTGGATCGTATCGAAGTTGAATACTACGGAACGAGCACACCAGTGAATCAATTAGCATCCATCACGATTCCTGAAGGACGCATGTTGTTGGTCACACCTTACGACAAATCCAGTATCGGTGATATCGAACGCGCGATTTACCAAAGCGACTTGGGCATCAACCCAGCCAATGACGGCAACGTCATTCGTTTGGTGATTCCGGCATTGACTTCAGAGCGTCGTAAAGAGTTGGCAAAAACTGTTGGCAAAGAAAACGAGGCAGCTAAGATTTCTATCCGCAATATTCGCCGTGATGCCATCGAGGCGTTGAAAAAAGCAGAAAAGAACAAAGAAATCACAGAAGACGAGTTACGGACTTATGAAAAGAAAGTACAAGAGTTCACCGACAAATCTTCCAAAGAAATAGACAAAATAACGGCGGACAAAGAAAAAGAAATTTTGGACGTTTAACATTCCATTCGTTGGAAAGCAGCCAGGGCACAAATCATTTCGAATGATTTGTGCCCTGGCTCTTTTTAAAAATTATATAAATTCCGGTTAATCATAGGAATTCAGGCGGGTTTTTGTTAAAATAAAAAGAGTTATGAAAAAGTGAGGGATAAAGCATGGCTCTATTCAAGAGTGAGAATCCAAAAACAGATTTGCAGTTTGACGAAAATGGCATCATTCCAGCTCATGTTGCCATCATTATGGATGGGAACGGCCGTTGGGCAAAGAAAAAACTGATGCCACGGGTTTACGGACACAAAGAGGGTATGAATACGGTTAAAAAGATAACCATAGAGGCAAGCCGCCTTAATGTGAAGGTATTGACGCTGTATGCCTTTTCGACTGAAAACTGGAAACGTCCGACTGACGAAGTCAATTTTTTGATGGGATTGCCCATCGATTTTTTTGATGTCTTTATGCCGGAGTTGATGCAGAACAACATCAAAGTGACGACCATCGGCTGGATCGATCAGTTGCCCGAGAAGACGCTTAAAGTCGTGCAAAATGCAATCGAAAAGACAAAGGACAATACCGGTCTTATTTTGAATTTTGCGTTGAATTATGGTTCCAGGGCTGAAATCCTTCAAGCTACAACGATGATTGCGCACGATGTCGCAGCAGGAAAACTCTCGGCAGACGCAATCACTGATGACGTATTCTCTTGTTACCTATTCACAAGCGGTCTTGGTGAATGGCAGGATCCTGACTTGCTGATCCGTACCAGTGGAGAAATCCGTCTCAGCAACTTCTTGCTGTGGCAGGCAGCGTACAGCGAAATGTACTTTACGGAAGAATTTTGGCCTGATTTTTCGATAGCCAGCTTGCGGGCGGCTTTAGCAGAATATCAGCATCGCAATCGTCGTTTCGGCGGCATATAGGGAGGATATTATGAAGGAAAGAGTAATCACAGGCTTAGTGGCTGCCGCAGTATTCATCCCATTCTTGTGGCTTGGGGGACTGCCGCTGCAACTGCTCATGACAGCAATCGGTTTGATCGCTGTTCAAGAACTATTGAAGATGAAAAAGCTGTCCATCTTCAGTGTGGAAGGTATCATCACTGCTTTGGCGACCGTATTATTGATGTTGCCGGAATCTTATCTGCAGTTCATCCCCGATGGCATCGATGCGATGCTTTTAATTTATCTGGAGGCGTTGGTACTGTTCATTTTTACTGTGTTCTCGCGGAACGATTTTACCTTCGACGATGCAGCCGCTTCTGTCCTGACCTCCCTTTATGTCGGGAGAGGATTTTATTATTTCATGCAGACAAGGGACATCGGTTTTTGGATGGTGCTCTTAGTGTTGTTCATCATTTGGGGAACGGATATCGGCGCATACATGATCGGAAGAAAAATTGGCAAGAACAAGTTGGCTCCGGCTATCAGCCCAAATAAAACAATCGAAGGATCTGTCGGCGGTTCGATAGCCGCTGTGCTGATCGCCATCGTATTTTTCCATTACTACAATCCGCTGGAGTTATCTTTAGGACTCCAGATCATGCTGGCAGCCTTACTTTCGGTCTGTGGCCAGATGGGAGATTTGGTAGAATCGGCATTCAAACGTTATTTTGGCGTCAAGGATGCCGGGAAGATATTACCCGGACACGGCGGCATGCTTGATCGTTTTGACAGCACGCTTTTTGTGATGCCGGTGTTCCATATTTTTCTGCATTTCATCTTTTAACAAAGCGAAGACACGCTACAAAAAGGGAGGGATTACATGTTTCAGACAATCATAACGTTCATCATCGTGTTCAGCATATTAGTGATCATCCACGAATTCGGCCATTTCTATTTTGCGAAAAAAGCTGGCATTCTGGTTCGTGAATTCGCAATCGGCATGGGACCGAAAATCTTCTCTCATCGCAAAAACGGGACAACCTACACAATCCGGATGCTGCCCATCGGTGGTTATGTGCGGATGGCCGGCATCGGGGATGAGGACACCGAGTTGAAACCGGGTATGCCACTTAACATCACCCTTGATGAAGAGCAACAGGTCATTCAAATAGATTTGAGCAACAAACAGCATTTGCAGGCTGTGCCGATAGAATTACTGGAGGCTGATCTGGAACACGCACTTTTCATAAAAGGAATCATTCCGGGAAGTTCAGAACCCGTTAGATACGCAGTAAAACGCGATGCGACAATCATCGAGACCGACGGAACAGAAGTTCAGATCGCTCCCATCGATGTACAATACCAATCAGCACCTTTGCTGAAACGGATGCTGACAAACTTCGCCGGACCGATGAATAATTTCATTTTGGGTATCGCGGTATTCATCGCGATTGCGTTCGTGCAAGGCGGCGTTACAGTAAACGAGAGTCGCTTGGGAGAAATCCAACCTGACAGCCCGGCGGAAGCAGCCGGATTGCGGGAGAATGATGAGGTATTGGCTGTTAATGGCGATGCAACCGCTGACTGGACGGAACTGGTTACGTCCATCCAAGCCAATCCGGGCAACCAAATCACACTTACAGTCGTGACTGATGGAGAAGAAGCGCGTGATGTCCTCGTCACACCTGACACGAAAACTGATGAACAAGGCAACGAGTATGGTTTGATCGGTGTCGCTGTCCCGATGAATCGCACGCTGATGGCTAAAATCAGCTACGGATTCAAAGAATTTTGGGTGATTGCCACTTCCATTTTCGGATTGGTCTTTGCCATGTTCAGGACCGGCTTTCAGGCTGACTCGTTCGGCGGGCCTGTCGCTATTTATGCGGCCACCGAGCAAGTCGTTGATTATGGCTTTCTGAGCGTACTCAGTTTTCTGGCCTATTTGAGCATCAACCTTGGTGTCGTGAATCTATTGCCGATTCCAGCATTGGATGGCGGGAAACTACTGCTGAACCTAGTTGAAGGAATCAGAGGCAAGCCGTTGGATCCAGAGAAGGAAGGCATCATCACGGCTATCGGAATGGGGCTGTTGCTTCTGCTGATGGTCATCGTCACTTGGAATGATATTCAAAGATTTTTCTTTGGCCAATGATAGGAAGAAAATAAGAAGATTCAAAGAAAGGTACGTTCATTCTTTGAATCTTTTTGTTTGTTAGTTGAGAAGGAGAGATCAAATGTCGTTATCGAAACATGAATTGTTCCAGCAGATGTTGGAACAGATAAATTTGCATCACCAGCCGGAGTATCTACCGTATTTTGAAAACGGGGAAATCGAACAAGTCATCGTGCATAAAAAATCAAAATTATGGTCATTTCAGTTCGTTTTTGATAACGTTCTGCCTTTCGAAGTGTTCACTGCTTTGATGAACCACATGAAAATAAAATTCCAATCCATCGCCACAATCGATTTTCAGATCAAAACCAGGAAACCGATTTTGACGAATGAGAGCATCTTGGACTATTGGGAAACAGTCGTCCAACGCAGCAATATATCATCACCACTGGTTCTGAGTCTTTTTGCCAAACATACACCCGTTGTTTTGGACAATAAAGTCGTTATCAGTGTTGAAAACGAAATCACCAAAAATCATTTGGCAGACAACTACTTGTCCATTATCCAACAGAATTACATGGTCTTGGGATTTCCGAGTTTCCAGATCACAATCGAAGTGGACGAGGCAGCATCCGAAGCCAGAATGGCACAATATCTGGCCCGAAAACAAGAACAGGATGAAATGTTGGTCAAACAAGCAGAGGAAGCCATCAAACAAAATCAGCAGGATAGACAACGCAGCGACGGCTCGCAATCTAAAGGCAGCAATAACGGCCCCTTGCTGATCGGCAGACAGATTTCCAGCAAGGAAGAAATCAAGCAGATGGCCTCAATCACCGAAGAAGAGCGTTCGGTGGTCATTGAAGGCTATATTTTCGACAGTGAAATCCGCGAATTGCGGTCCGGGCGGAAACTGCTCGTATTTAAAATGACGGATTATACCTCTTCCTTTTCGGTAAAACTGTTTTCGTCGAATGAAACGGATGAACAGAACTTTGAGCTTGTCAAAAAAGGAATCTGGGTGCGCGTGCGCGGGAGTGTCCAAGAAGACACTTTCATGCGGGATCTGGTTGTGAACGGCCGAGACGTGAACGAAGTTGCTCATGCGGAACGGAAAGATCGTGCGCCTGAAGACGAAAAAAGGGTGGAATTGCACCTGCATTCAAATATGAGTCAGATGGATGCCACCAATGGGATCGGTGATTTTGTCAAACAAGCGGCAAAATGGGGACATAAGGCCATCGCTCTGACCGACCATGCTGCTGCGCAAGGCTATCCGGATGCTCACGCAGCCGGAAAAGCGAATAACGTAAAAATATTGTACGGAATTGAAGCATATGTCGTCGATGACGGCGTTCCGATAGCCTATAATCCGGTCCATGAGGATCTAAGTGAAGCGACCTATGTCGTATTCGACGTTGAAACAACGGGGTTATCGGCAGTTTACGACACGATCATCGAGCTGGCTGGCGTAAAAATGTACAAAGGAAATGTCATCGAAACATTCGAAGAATTCATCAATCCGGGCCATCCGTTATCGCAGACGACCATCCAATTGACGGGCATAACCGATGATATGGTCCGCGATTCCAAGCCGGAAAAAACGGTGCTCGAGGAGTTCGCTGCATTCGCCGAGGGGACCATTCTTGTAGCCCACAATGCCAGCTTTGACATGGGCTTTTTGAACAACAGCTATGAACGCTATGGTATGGCCGAAGCGCCACAACCTGTAATCGATACCTTGGAGATGTCCCGTTTCTTGCACCCGCAATTGAAATCCCATCGTTTGAATACGTTGGCGAAACGCTATGGTGTCGGTTTGGAACAGCATCACCGGGCCGTTTATGATTCCGAAACAACCGGCGCCCTCTGCTGGATATTCCTGAAGGAAGCCCGCGAAGAACACAACATTCTATTTCATGATGAACTGAACAAATACATCGGCGGCGGCGATTCATACAAACGAGCGCGGCCGTTCCATGCAACGATTTTGGCAAAAAACCAGGATGGGCTGAAGGACCTTTTCAAAATCATTTCTGCTTCTAATATTGATTATTATTACCGGACACCGCGTCTGCCGCGCAGCGTTCTGCAAGCATCCCGGGAAAACTTATTGATCGGCTCCGCCTGCAGCGAAGGCGAAATATTTGAGGCGATGATGCAAAAAGGGGCAGAGGCTGCTAAAGCGAAAGCCAAGTTCTATGATTACATCGAAGTTATGCCAAAAGAGGTCTATGCGCCGCTCATCACGAGAGAACTGGTGAAAAATGAAAGTGATCTGGAAGAGATCATTACCCAAATCGTTGCCATCGGCGATGAATTGGGCAAGACGGTCGTCGCAACCGGGAATGTGCATTACTTGAACAAGGAAGACGCCATCTACCGGGAAATATTGATTGGGTCTTTGAAGGTGAATCAAGGAAAAGTCCTGCATCTGCCGGAAGCCCATTTCCGGACGACAGACGAGATGTTGGATTGTTTCTCCTTCCTCGGCAAAGAAAAAGCCAAGGAGATCGTTGTATCTAATTCCCAAAAAATTGCCGACAGCATCGATGAAATTATCCCAATCAAGGATCAGTTGTACACGCCGAACATGGAGGGGGCGAATGAGGAAGTCACAAGGCTCTCCTATGATGAAGCCAAACGCCTCTACGGAGAACAACTCCCTGAACTGGTCGAAAAAAGGCTGGAAAAAGAACTGAATTCGATCATCGGAAACGGCTTCTCGGTCATCTATCTGATTTCCCAAAAACTGGTTCTGAAAAGCAACCAGGACGGCTATCTGGTTGGATCCCGGGGCTCGGTCGGCTCAAGTTTTGTAGCCACCATGACCGGTATAACGGAAGTCAATCCTTTACCGCCGCATTACCGGTGTCCGGAATGCAAATATTCCTACTTCTATGAAGATGGCTCGATCGGTTCCGGCTACGACTTGGAAAAGAAGGACTGCCCGAAATGCGGAGCGGATATGGACCGAGACGGGCACGACATCCCTTTTGAAACCTTCCTTGGATTCTACGGGGACAAGGTACCTGATATCGACTTGAACTTTTCAGGGGAATATCAAGCCCACGCCCATGCTTACACCAAGGAGCTCTTCGGTGAGGAATATGTGTACCGTGCCGGAACAATCGGTACAGTGGCTGATAAAACAGCTTTTGGCTATGTCAAAGCCTATGAGCGGGATCACAATTTCAGATTCTCGTCAGCGGAAATCGATCGGTTGGCAAAAGGCTGCACGGGAGTAAAAAGGACGACGGGACAGCATCCAGGCGGTATCATCGTCATTCCGGACTACATGGATGTCTATGATTTTACACCTATCCAGTTCCCGGCCGATGCCCAAGATTCTGAATGGAAAACGACCCACTTTGACTTCCACTCTATCCATGATAACGTGCTGAAATTGGATATACTGGGACACGACGATCCGACTGTAATCCGGATGCTGCAAGATCTATCCGGAATCGATCCCCAGACGATCCCACCCAATGATCCGGATGTCATGAAGATTTTCGGCAGTACTGATGTATTGGGTGTCACGCCTGAACAAATATTCAGTAAAACCGGTACACTCGGAATTCCCGAATTCGGGACGCGCTTTGTCCGGGGAATGCTGGAGCAGACAAGTCCGAACACATTTGCGGAATTGCTGCAGATTTCCGGTCTTTCCCACGGAACAGATGTTTATTTGGGCAATGCCGAAACACTCATCCGCGAGAACAATATCCCGCTGGCGGATGTTATCGGTTGTCGTGATGACATCATGGTATATCTGATCCATCACGGTATGGATGATGGTTTGGCCTTCAAAATCATGGAAAGTGTCCGGAAAGGGAAAGGGATCCCAGACGATTGGCAGGCGGAGATGCGGGCAAAAGAAATACCTGAATGGTATATCCAATCGTGCCTGAAGATCAAATATATGTTCCCGAAAGCCCATGCTGCGGCATATGTATTGATGGCTTTGCGCGTCGCTTATTTCAAAGTGCACCAACCGATCCGTTATTATTGTGCTTTCTTCTCCGTGCGCGCGCAGGATTTCGATTTAGTCGCGATGACGCAAGGGAAAGAAATGATCAAGACCCGCATGAAAGAAATCATGGATAAAGGGTTGGAAGCTTCAGTCAAGGAAAAAAGTTTGCTTACCGTACTGGAATTGGCGAACGAGATGGTGGAGCGCGGCTTCAATTTCAAAATGGTCGATCTTGACAAATCGCACGCGAATAATTTCGTGATCGAGGGGGATACGCTGATTGCGCCGTTCCGGGCTATTCCGGGACTAGGCGGCAACGTGGCGAACCAGATTGTTCAAGCCAGGGAAAACCAACCATTCTTATCCAAAGAAGATTTGGCGACAAGAGGGAAAGTTTCAAAGACAATCATTGATTACATGAATGAAAACGGAGTGTTGAAAAACTTACCCGATGAAAATCAACTTTCTTTATTTGATTTTTAAGGAAAGGCTATTCCAAAGCCGTTAGGTTGGTAGGTCCTTGCATTTACTGACACAATGGTGTATAATTATAAAAGAATAAGTCGTCGGAAGGAGTGAGCGGAAACGCTCACTCTTTTTACGCAGTCAGCCAATGTATGACAGTGGTGTAGGATTGATAAAGGAGGATTTCTGTGAGTCGTGTAGTAGATGAAGTTCGTGTAGTGGTTCAACCAATAGTTGATGAACAGAATTTAGAATTAGTGGATATGGAGTTTTTGAAGGAAGGGAAAAACTGGTTTCTCAGAATTTATATAGATAAGCCAGGCGGTATCGATATTGAAGAGTGTGCATTGATCAGCGAAAAAGTCAGTGAAGCACTGGACGCTATTGATCCAGATCCGATCCCTCAGGCATATTTCCTGGAGGTGTCCTCGCCAGGTGCAGAACGTCCATTGAAGACGGAAGCAGATATGCAGAATGCTATCGGCAAATACGTGCATCTGTCCTTCTACCAAGCAATAGATGGCGAGAAATTCTATGAAGGAACGTTGAAGGAAGTAAACGATGACTCCGTTGTATTGACGATCAGAATCAAAACCAGAACAAAAGATATCGAAATCGAAAGAAAACAGATTGCAAACGCAAGATTGGCTATCCAATTTTAATCATTTTTTGAGATAGGAGTGAACGAGTAATATGAGCAAAGAAATGTTAAGTGCTCTTGAAGTGTTGGAAAAAGACAAAGGTATTTCAAAAGAGATTGTCATCAGTGCGTTGGAAGCTGCTCTTGTGTCTGCTTACAAACGTAATTACGGACAAGCCCAAAACGTTGAAGTGGAATTTGATACTAAAAAAGGGGACATCCATGTTTACGCAGTTAAAGAAGTAGTGGATATGGTGTTCGATTCGACTTTGGAAGTAAGTTTGGAGGATGCTCTGCAGATCAACAAAGCTTACGAACTAGGCGATAAGATCCGTTTTGAGGTTACTCCGAAAGATTTTGGAAGGATTGCCGCTCAAACAGCCAAACAAGTCATCATGCAACGCATCCGTGAGGCGGAGCGCAGCATCGTCTACAATCAATTCATCGCTTATGAAAATGATATTTTGACGGGTGTCGTCGAAAGAATGGATAGCCGCTATATTTATGTGAGCCTTGGAAAAATTGAAGCAGTATTATCCAAGCAGGAACAAATACCGAATGAAACGTTCCAGCCGCATGACCGCATCAAAGTTTACGTCACAAAAGTCGAGAACACTTCAAAAGGGCCACAGGTTTTTGTCAGCCGTAGCCATCCCGACTTGCTGAAGCGCTTGTTCGAACAAGAAGTTCCGGAAATCTTCGACGGAGTAGTCGAAATCGTCTCGATCGCCCGTGAAGCCGGAGACCGGTCAAAAGTAGCCGTGCGCTCCCGCGATAAAAACGTCGACCCTGTCGGCACCTGCGTAGGACCAAGAGGCCAGCGTGTCCAAGCGATCGTAAACGAATTGCGCGGAGAGAACATGGATATCGTTGAGTGGAACGAAGATCCATCGATCTACATCGGAAATGCGTTGAATCCGGCACAAGTCGTGAACGTTGATTTCCATCAAGCAGACGGCAGTTGCACAGTGATCGTTCCTGATTATCAACTATCACTGGCAATCGGTAAGAAAGGTCAAAATGCACGCTTAGCGGCTAAATTGACAGGCTATAAAATCGATATTAAGTCCGAAACGGAGTATAATAAGTTATTGATGGAATCCGGTGCCCAAAAAGTTGCATCCGATGAAGACGATGCTGACACGCTTCATTCTTTCGCTGGCTTGGACAAAATTTTCACGGCAGAGGAAGTTGCTGATGACATTGCTGTCCCAACGGAAGATACAGATTACACGGAAGAATACGAAGATGATGAAAAAATCCTTGATCCTGAAGATGTCGAGCAATTGATATCGGAAGTCGAGACAGATCCGGAAGAAAGCTATGATGAATTAACAAAGGACCTTCAAGACTAATCAGTGAGGTGAAAGTTTATGAAGACAAGAAAAATTCCGATGCGGAAATGCGTCGTCTCCAATGAGATGAAGCCAAAAAAAGAATTAGTCCGCATCGTAAAAAATCAAGCAGGTGAAATAGCCATCGATCCCACAGGCCGCATGAATGGCCGAGGAGCCTATGTTTCTATGGAACCTGCATTGGTACAGAAGGCCTGGAAACAGCATATTTTGGAAAAACACCTTGAGATCGCGATCAGTGATGCGTTCTATCAGGAGTTGTTCGATTATGTCGAACACCAAAAAGCAAGGAGCCTACTATGACACCTGAAGACAAGATGTTGAATTTGCTGGGTTTGTCATTGCGCGCCGGCAAGTTGATCACAGGTGAAGAAATGACCATCAAGTCCATCCAAAAAAATGAAGCAGTCTTTGTGCTTTGTGCGACAGACTGCAGCACTAACACCAAAGAAAAATTAGAAAACAAATGCCGCTACTATGAAGTCCCGTTCCTGGTGCATTTCACTTCGGAACAAATCAGTCAAGCAATAGGCAAGTCCCGTTCCATTTGCGCCTTGACTGATAGAGGATTCGCCAAAAGTTTCATGCGGCTGAAAGGAACAAAGTAATGAGATAAGGAAGGTGATGACATGGAAAAAAAACGTGTCTACGAATATGCAAAAGAACACAAGGTATCAAGCAAAACGGTGTTGGATAAAGCAAAACAATTGGGGATCGATTATCATAGCCATATGTCAACCATGGAAGACGGAGACATCAAAAAGTTGAACCAATCCATCTCTTCCACTGCTGGAAATCAGGTTGCCAAGCCGAGTGCACAGCAATCCAATGCGACACAGAAAAAGCAACCAGCAGAAAACAAAAAGGCGCCTGCAACAAAAATACATAAAACTACTGATAAGAGTGAACTGAGGAAAAACACAGACATGAAAAATAAACCATCGAATCCTTCTTCGAATCAAAACAACGGTTCCGAAAATAAAGGACAAGCAAAAACTACTACAGACAAAAATGCAAAACGGCCGGCGCAAGCCACAAGCCAAGCTGGACAAAATCGTCCAAATACTAAAATGAATCGAGTTGACTCTGTTTCGCCAAACAAATCAAATGACAAACCAGTGCAGAAAACTGCAAACACGAATACCACTACCAATGCGCCAGCCAAATCAAACCGTCCATCATACGGTCAAAATTCCGGCGGTTCCAATCCGCGCAGCCAAGGAAATCAAGGGAGAGGCAACAATCCCTACAACAAAAACAAACGCTCGAAGTTCAAAAAAGGCACAACGAAGCAAGGACCGGCAGTACCTCCACGCAAATTCCGCGAGTTACCGGAAACTTTCGTCTATACAGATGGCATGAATGTAATGGAAGTTGCCAAAAAGTTGCACCGTGAACCAGCTGAAATCATCAAAAAGTTATTCCTGATGGGCATCATGGTTACACAAAACCAAGCACTAGGAAAAGACGCTTTGGAATTGTTGGCTGCCGATTATGGCATCGAAGCTGAAGAAAAAATCGTGCAGGATATTTCCGATTTGAACAGCTATTTCGAAATGGAAGAGAATCCGGAAGAATTAGTTTCAAGACCACCTGTTGTCACAATCATGGGTCACGTCGATCACGGTAAAACGACGCTTTTGGACTCACTGCGCAACACGAACGTAATTCAAACCGAAGCAGGCGGAATCACGCAGCATATCGGCGCTTACCAGGTCAAAATCGACGGAAAACCGATTACTTTCTTGGATACACCTGGACATGCTGCCTTTACGACAATGCGTGCCCGCGGAGCGGATGTCACAGACATCACGATCATCGTTGTCGCAGCTGACGACGGTGTGATGCCGCAAACTATCGAAGCAATCAACCATGCAAAAGCGGCAGATGTTCCTATCATTGTTGCAGTCAATAAAATCGATAAACCGACAGCAAACCCAGATCGCGTGATGCAGGAGTTATCTGATCAAGGTCTGGTTCCTGAAGCTTGGGGCGGAGAAACGATTTTCGTCAACATCTCGGCCAAGTTCGGACAAGGTATCGATGAATTGTTGGAAATGATTCTGTTGGTCGCTGAAGTCCAGGAATTGAAAGCTAATCCGAATCGTTTAGCGATCGGTTCCGTCATCGAAGCCCGTTTGGATAAATCCAAAGGCCCGATTGCTACCGTCTTGGTGCAGTCAGGTACTTTGAAGATCGGCGATCCGATCGTAGTCGGTAATACGCATGGTCGTGTCCGCGTAATGACCAACGATCAAGGCAGACGTGTAAAAACGGCTGGACCTGCAATGCCTGTCGAAATTACAGGTTTAAACGCAGCACCGCAAGCCGGTGATCACTTTGTCGTCTTTGAAGACGAGAAGACTGCGCGTCAAGCAGGTGAAGAACGTGCGAAACGTGCCCTTATGGAACAACGTTCAACACAAAACCGCGTGACCTTGGATAACTTGTTCTCCAGCTTGAAAGACGGAGAACTGAAGGAAGTCAATGTCATCATCAAAGCTGACGTACAGGGTTCAGTTGAAGCCTTGGCAGCAAGCTTGCAAAAAATCGAGGTTGAGGGTGTCCGCGTCAAAATCGTTCACTCCGCAGCTGGAGCGATCAACGAAAGTGATGTTACTTTGGCAGCAGCCAGTAACGCAATCATGATCGGATTTAACGTTCGTCCGACTCCTCAAGCGAAGATCCAAGCAGAAAGCGAAAATGTGGATATCCGTCTGCACCGTATCATCTACAATGCCATCGATGAAATCGAAACAGCGATGAAAGGGATGCTGGATCCTGAATTCGAAGAGCAAGTAACCGGTCAAGCACTTATCCGTGAGACCTATAAAGTTTCTAAAGTCGGCACAATCGGTGGAGCTTTCGTAACCGATGGCTACATCGGCAGAAACAGCAGCATCCGTATCATCCGTGACAACATCGTCATTTTTGACGGCAAACTTGCCAGCTTGAAGCGATTCAAGGATGATGCCAAAGAAGTTAAAAAAGGCTTCGAATGTGGTGTGATGATCGAAGATTACAACGATATCCGCATCGATGATGTCATCGAAGCGTACCATATGGTTGAAATCAAGAAATAATGCTCTACAGCAATCGAACTAACTAGTGAGAGGTGAACCGAAATGGCTAATTTCAGAGCAGGAAGAATCAAACAAGAAATACAACGGGAAGTCAATGATATCCTGGCTAAGCGTGTAAAAGATCCACGTGTTGCAAATGTGAACATCACCGATGTGGAAATCACCGGAGACTTGCAGCAAGCAACCATCTATTACAGCACTTTGTCGGAACTTGCCAGCGATCGCGAAAAAACGCAACAAGGTTTGGATAAGGCGACTGGCCTCATCCGCAAGGAACTTGGAACGCGTCTGACCCTCTACAAGACACCGGAATTGATCTTTAAACGAGATGAATCAGTGGCTTACGGAAGCAAGATTGATGAATTGATCCGCAAGATGCACGAGGACGAAAAAAAATAGATTTCATATTTGTGCAAAAAAGGCAGCCACAATGATCCGTGCGATCGTTGTGGCTGCCTTTTTGCTTTGTGGTCAAGAACATGGCATAAATCCCATATTTAGCTACCCAGAGGTCACTTGTGTAAATAGAATGACTCAGAGTCTGCCAGCTAGTTATAATCGTTTAGAGGTTGATTTTAGTGCTGTGAGCATTCAGCCCTGTTCGCTTGTAAAAAAAGATTGACCGACCATGACATTTTTGGACATAATGTAAAGTAGACTAAATGGACAGCACTGAAGCTGCTGATGGAGGATATTATGATTTGGAGTAAAATGAAGCCGCAGTTGGAGAACTTCCTCGCGCCTGTGTTAGTGGGCAGAGTGGAGTACCTATCCACCAGCTACCGCTATTCACCCGAAAAAAACGGCCAGTGTCGCATAGCCGTAGACAATAAAAAAATCTTCAACATGAAGGACGGAACGACAGGAATAAGGTGGTACCTGTCGGAACAGGACATCAAGAATGATCCTGCAGTCATGATTCCGCTCAGCGAAGCCGAAATTGAACAAATCAGGAAAGAAACCGGCGGAAAAGTACCTGAAGAACGGTTGGCAGTGATCGCGAGCGACCGCAAACTGTTGGCCTATGCGAAGGGAACGATGGCCGCCCAAGTGACCTTAAGCAAAACCGATTTCAACAAAACCGCTGATGTATTTTTGAGCCAACCCATCGAAGACAGTCTCGCAAGCAAAGACATTCTGCTTAATTGCTTGGCCTTAGTGGATAGGCGCGTCGGCAAGAAACGAATCATGGACATGGAACAATCAGTGAGAATGAAGCATCCGATTGTGCAATATTTCTATGCACTGAGGCGTGGCCTGAAGTAGGGTGTATTGGGGCTTGCGGTATCCACAAGGAACGCCAGCGGGGAAACCGGCTTCCGGACGCCAAAAAGGAACCAATCAGGCCAAATCACCTGAACGGCTCCTTTTTGCATTCATAACGTATGCTCTACAGATTATCTTCAAGGAATAGTTGTGTTCGTTTCTTCTCGAACCGTTGGTAAATGCTGCTGCCAAGCAATCCGAACAGAATCGGTCCAACGATCAGCAACAACGCCTGGACATATTCACCGGTGTGGAATGGCTGGTAGACCTGGAAGGTGATGGCAATCAAAGTAGCTGTGCAGACACTCAGCGAGCAAAGGTAACCTTGCCAGTGCGCAGCAATCAGTGAGTGCTTCAGCAATCCAGGGTTCTTGATACGATAGAACGGATAACTTGCGGCTACGACGAAATACGGAATGGCACGGGCTACATTCGTCATATAGGTCAGTTGGTTGAATAATGTACCTAAAATGGTACTATTTAAAGATAAGCCGATGATGCACAAAGAAACAACCGAAGCTTGGATCCAAAGTGCTGTTTGTGGCATCTGTTTGTGGTTGATTTTAGTCAGAAATTGCGGCCAAATTTCCTTTGGCGTGCCCTGGATCAAACTTTTTAATGGTGTATAGGTGATGGACGACAACAATCCGATATAGGCTACAAACAAGGTGAAGGCAGTATAGCGTATGAATGCTTGATATAGGAATGCCTGAGCGGATGCCGACAGACCGAAGGCAATGCTGAGGTTATTGGCAAGACTGCCCATCAAACCGTACATCAGATTGCCGAGATGGAACTGATCGGTTTCCCGCAATACATTCAGGTTATTCGCACCGCTCCATAGCATAATGCCGCCGAAATAAAGGACGACGATGATCACAGCGCTGAAAATCAATGCTTTCGGAAATTTCTTTTGCTGTTGGCCGGATTTGTCTACAAGACTGGCGATCGTGTCCAATCCGCCGAATGCGGTGATGGCAAAAATAAAGAAGGGCAACTGCGAAAGGAATGAATCATTGGTCCCTTTGAAGAAACTCGGGGCGGCAAGGCTCTGCTGCATATTTTGAGCGATGAGTTGCGGAGTGTTCACCATCAACATCAGATTGCCGATTCCAGAAATGAGCAGCAGACCGACCATTGCATAGCTGCTCGTCTTCAAAAATGAAAAGACGGCCTGGTGACCGCGGTTGATCACCCAAGTCATGCAAAATACAGCTACAAGTGAGAGAACCATAATCCAGTAGGCCGTGTCGATGCCGAACCATTGCTCAGCGGAAGTCAAGTCCTGTCCAAAAAGCATGATCGTGAAAGGAATCAACAATTTCATGAAGAGGCTGATGATCCACGTGAAGTAGCTGCAGTACCACAGGAAGGCGGTAATGAACGCGATACGCGGTGAAAAAGCATCCTTCAGCCAATCATAGATGCCGCCTGTGCGATTCGAGTAGCTGCGTGTATATTCTGATACAATAAGGGCATAGGGTATAAAATAAAAAAAAGCGCTGATCAAAAACCAAGGGAATGATTTCAGACCCATCATGAAAAATGAGGACGACATACTTGAAAAAGAATATACGGTCATGACGATGATCAGTATCAGATTGAAAAATGATAGACTTTTGGTTGGTTTCATAATAAACTCCTTATTAATAATTTGCTTCCAACAATTGGTATCATCATAGTAACTTTTTGGATAAAGGGCAACAAAAATCCACAGATTTCGAAAAATATAGGGAATTGGAGTAGTGAATAATGTCACAAATAGATTTGTGGTTGCAGGAGAAAAGAAAAGAATGGCAGGCAGATTTTTTAGGCTTGGCTCAGGATGTTGCCCTGGCCTGCCAACAAACTGAACTGCGTTGGACGCATGTTGCCGGAAATACAAGCGATCACTACAAAACGATCCGCTTGCGGATCGGTAAAGGCATCGCCGGCGAAGTTTGGCGCACCGGCCGGGAACAACGTGCCACTGAAATCCAATCAGACAGCCAGAATCTTTTGAAGTATCCAATTGCAAGGCTCGAGCAGCTCGATATGACAATCGGCATTCCGATAGTGCAAGACGGTATCACACGAGCTGTTTTGCTGCTGGGATACCGCAACCCACTCGCTTTGAATGTGGCCGATATGATTGCTGTCTATGCAGCTTTGCCGGGTTTGGAGACTCTATTGGAAGAGGAGGGGCACAAAGATGAGTGACTCAACTGAGCGCATTTCCAAAACTTTGCCCCCACCGACTTGGATCATGGATGCCGACTATACAATAATCGACAGGAATGCGCAGGCAGAAAAGTTCGAGAAAGATTATGTCATTTCAATGGAATATGCCGTAGAGGTTGCCAAAGGCACTTGCTGCGCTTTCCAAACGGATAAAAAAGCCTGCAAAAACTGTCCGCTCGAGAACAAATGGGCTGCTTCCGACGGATTTCCGATCACTTTTATGGGCCGTGACGGAGTGTCCTATGAATTTTTCGGGAAACTAGTGAAAACGGAACATATCTGGAAATTGGAGATTCGCTACATCGATAAGCCCTTCGAATCAGAGGGGAAAAGCATGCTGACATACTTAAACGAGGCACGCGAGAGTGAACAAAAAAGGATTGCGCGCGAACTCCATGATGGGATTGCCCAAAGCATCTACAGCTTGATGCTTGAAACGAGAGGGCTGAAGTGGACACCGTTTGAAGAGCATCAGCAGAAGCTCCAGGCGATTGATCAGCACTTTGCGGACGTACTATTGGAAATCAAAAGTTTGGCTACCGAACTGAGGCCAAGCATTCTCGATGATGTCGGGCTTATTCCGGCGATAAATCAGTTTGTTGAACAGACAATGGAAATGACAGGATTCATCATCCATGTTATCGTTGACGGAGAGCGGAAGAGGCTCACCAGTCGAGGAAATGTCGTCATCTACCGCAGCATCCAGGAGGCGATCTCGAATGCTTTGAAATATTCTGGAGAGAATGAAGCGACCATCGCCCTTGATTTTGGCCAAAAGGAACTGCGCGTCACGATTGCGGATGCAGGCAAAGGGTTCATCTACGATCCTTATCACCTGGGGTTCGGATTGCTGAACTTGCGGGAACGCGCCCAATCTGTAGGCGGGACAATCGAAGTCGAAACAGGTATAGGAAAAGGGACACGCATTACAATGAACGTGCCTTACAAGGAGGGAATGTCATGAAAATCATAATAGCAGACGATCATGCACTGGTGCGCAACGCGCTGACCTTCATGTTGAATGCGCAACCGGACATGGAGGTCGTCGGAGATGCCGCTGATGGCAATGAAGTTTTCATGAAGCTGGAAAATACGCAGGCGGATCTTGTATTGATGGACATCAGTATGCCTCCGGGAGAAAACGGTTTGCATACGACACGGCGGATCAAAGAAACGCATCCTGAGATTAAAGTGATCGTCTTGACAATGCATGACGAGGAAAGCTATGTGAGGGAAGCGCTGAATGCGGGAGCGGATGGTTTCATCCTCAAAAGCACAACCGATGACATCTTGCTGGACGGTATCCGCCAAGTCTACGCCAATCAGCGCTACTACAGCGGCTATACAAACGACAGACTGGATGAGATGGATACTTTTGAAGGCGATAGCCTCTACGCCAGTCTTTCGAAACGGGAAAAAGAGGTGCTGCCGCTTGTTGCTTTGGGCTACAACAACAGGGACATTGCCGAAAAACTGTTCATTTCTGTCAAAACGGTAGAAGTGCATAAAGCAAATATCAGAAAAAAATTGGAGGTCGACAGTTATGCCGATCTTTTGCGCTACAGCATGAAAAATCATTTGGTCGATTTCTAGGAGGAATATCATGAATATAGGTATCTTGTATGTTTTGCACGGCAGAAAGACCAGCATCCCACAAAAACTTTTGAATATCGTCAAAGAGTTCAGTGACACCTTGGATCTGCTGCAAGCGATCGGCATGCTGGAAGGGCAGCAACAGACATTGGAATCCGCAGTCACGTTGCTTGAAGAACAGGCAGTGGAAAAGATTGTTGTTGTCCCGGTACTGCTTTTCCCGGCTACGCACGCACGGGAAGATATCCCGCAGCGCATGCAAGCCAGCGCATCCGTTCCGTTCGAAATCTGCGAGACACTCGGGTCGACGCGCGCTGTCTACGGGTGGCTGAAAGGTCGATTGCAGGAAGTGACCGAGCGCCATCCAAAATTGCCGGTCATGCTGGTTGTGCATGGCACAACCCATTATACTGAACCTGCTGAACAACTGGAAAGGATTGCCGCTGCCTTGAGATCAGATCTAGGCCGAGAAGTCTTCGCTACGAATCATCTGGGGGAACCGCATTATCAAGCAATATCTGGAGAACACCCCTACATCGTGCAACGGCTGTTTTTTACAGATGGGTATCTTGCCAAGAAAATAGGTGTCTGGTTCGAAAATAATCGTCCTCAAGATGTGCTGCTGGAACAGTTGCTTGATGCAGAAGCCGTCCATGCTGCGCTTAAGGAACGATTGGAGGATGCCGGATGTATCCGATGATGGTCGACATCAGCAGACGCAAAGTAGTTGTGGTCGGAGGCGGCAAAATCGCTACGCGGAAACTACGAGAACTGATCCGTTGCGGGGCTCAGCCGACCGTCGTCGCGCCTGCCGTGAGTCCGGAAATCCAGAAATGGGCAGAAGGCGGCCAGGCATTACTGGTCAGGCGGACTTACCAATCCGGCGATTTTGATGGGGCAACATTCATCTTCATCTGCACGGACGATCCGGCTACAAACAAAGCCGCAAGATCGGAGGTCGGACCCCATCAGTTTCTGAACGACACGACCGATTGCAGCAACAGTGACTTCATCAACCTTGCTACTTTGCGTCAGGATGACTACCTGGTGGCTGTCTCCACTTACGGGAATGATCCGCGGAAAGCAAAACGTTTGCTTCGTGAGATAACTGAAAAAATAAATCCGACTCAAGCCTAGCGCTTGAGTTTTTTTGTTGTGAGGGAAGTTGCTTACAAGTGGCTGATCGAGGGAAACCAGATGGTTCGATATCCTTACTTCCGGCGAGCTGTCCTTCACCGGAGTAGAGTACGGTAATAACGCCTCTACCTCCGACGAAGGGTGCTTAATCGGAACTGACACCGTATAAGTGATCATAACTCCGGTTGGAATGTCTTTAACCGGAGTTGGGCAGATTAGCTAAGAAAGTGACTCGTTCATTAGAATCGCTTTTGTGTACGACATTGCACGCGCAAAACGTTTTTGTCTAAATTATGGCATTTGTCAAAACATAGGTGTTTCCCTAATATGAAATATTTCACAAATCCTTTATTGTGAATTTTATAACAACGAATAGAAGAGGGTGCGCAAATGAGAGAACATTTGGTCTTGATCGGAAACGGTATGGCAGGGGTTCGTTTGGTTGAAGAAATTTTGGAAAGAGATCCGGAACGCTATGATATCACGATCATCGGGAAGGAATGCTACCCGAATTACAATCGTATCATGCTGTCCAATGTGCTGCAGAATAAAATGACGGTGGATGAAATCATCACCAATCCATATACATGGTACGAAGAGAACAATATCACGCTGATCAACGAAGATCCGGCGGTCGGAGTCGATACAGCGAATAAGCTTGTCACAAGCGAAAAAGGGCTGAAGATCCCTTTCGATAAATTGGTTTTTGCCACTGGTTCCCATCCATTCATTTTACCGATTCCCGGTTCGCAGAAAGACGGCGTAGTCGCCTTTCGAACCATCGATGATACGGCTGAAATGATGGAAGCCGCAGGCAAGCACAAGAAAGCTGTCGTCATCGGCGGCGGTCTGCTTGGGTTGGAAGCCGCGAAAGGCCTACAGCTGCAGGGAATGGACGTCACCGTTGTCCATTTGGCCAAATGGTTGATGGAAACCCAATTGGATGAGAGAGCAGGCAAATTGTTGCAGGGAGATCTCGAGGCACAGGGACTGAAATTCCTGCTGGAACACGCAACAACCGAAATATTAGGTGACGAGCGCGTCACTGGCCTGCGCTTCAAGGACGGCACCGCGATCGATACCGATCTTGTCGTCATGTCGATCGGTATCCGACCAGCTGCCGAATTGGCGCGCGAAGTTGGTCTGGAAGTAAACCGCGGGATTGTCGTGAATGACTTCATGGAAACCAATTTGCCGGCTATCTATGCAATCGGGGAGTGCGTGGAACATGACGGGAAAACCTACGGATTGGTTGCCCCCTTGTTTGAACAAGGAAAAGTGCTGGCCGATGTATTGACCGGCATCGAAGCCAAACCATACCAAGGATCCAAGACGTTCACTTCCTTGAAAGTTTCCGGATGCGATCTGTATTCAGCAGGGAACATCATGGATACTGAAGGGATGCAGAGCATCGAAGCATTCGATGGTGTCAACAGGAACTACAAAAAAGTGTTCATCAAGGACAACCGCATCGAGGGGATCGTCCTCTACGGCGAAACAGCGGACGGCAACCGATACTACAATATGATGAAAAAAGGTCAGGAAATCGCTGATCTGCAATCGATCGCGATTCTGCAGGCCGCAGGTGAAGAGGCAGGCAGCGATGATGTCGTTGCTTGGGATGACGATGAGACCGTCTGCGGCTGCAACGGCGTCACGAAAGGCGACATCATCAGAGGCATCCGTGACAAAGGCTTGACAAATGTAGCTGAAGTCGGAAAAGTCACCAAAGCCGGAACCAGTTGCGGAAAATGCAAGCCGCAAGTACAGACTTTGTTGGAGCACGAACTCGGTGAGGGTGTCACAGCTTCAACCGGCATCTGCTCCTGCACGGATTTGAACAGGGACCAAGTCATGACTCAGATTTATGCGAAGCATCTGACGACCAGCACGGATGTATTCAAAGAACTGCATTTTGCAAATCCTGAAGGCTGCGCGAAATGCCGACCGGCAGTCAATTTTTATTTGAATGTCGCCTTCCCGACAGAACACAAAGATGAGCGCCAATCACGCTATGTGAACGAACGCATGCATGCCAATATCCAAAAGGACGGAACGTTTTCGGTCATTCCGAGAATGAGGGGCGGCCAGACGAATCCGCAGCAACTGCTGCAGATCGCCAAAGTAGCCGAAAAGTACAGCGTGCCTTTGGTGAAAGTCACCGGTAGCCAACGGATCGGTCTCTACGGCGTCAAGAAGCAGGACCTTCCGGCCATCTGGAAAGAATTGGACATGGTTTCAGCACAGGCTTATGCGAAAGCTTTCCGCTCGGTCAAAACTTGCGTCGGGAAGAACTTCTGCAGATTTGGTACCCAGGATTCAATGGGGCTTGGCATCAAGTTGGAAGAACGCTTTGAGTTCATCGACACACCGCACAAATTCAAAGTTGGCGTATCAGCTTGTCCGCGCAGCTGCGTAGAATCCGGCGTGAAGGATTTCGGCATCATTTGTGTCGAGAACGGCTATCAGATCTATATCGGCGGAAATGGCGGTACTGAAGTCAAGGAAGCGCAGTTGCTTACGACAGTGGAAACGGAAGAAGAAGTCATTGAATATTGCGGTGCTTTGCTGCAGTACTATCGTGAAACCGGCATTTACGGCGAGAGAACCGCTCCATGGATGGAACGGTTAGGGTTTGAGGCCGTCAAGCATATACTGGGCGATGCCGCCAAGCGCAAAGACTTGATCGAGGCTTTGGATGTGGCAACTGCAGTGAAACGGAAAGATCCATGGCACGAAGTCGTCGGCGATCGCGATATCCAGGAAAAATTATATTCGATAGACAGAAGAGAACTTGTAACGGTGGGTGATTAAAATGACAGAAAAAATATTTTTGACCACAACAGATGCTTTGTTTCCGCAGATCGGACGATCCGTATCGATCGGGAACAAAAAGATTGCCATTTTCCAACTATCAGACGGCCGTATCACGGCCATCGAAGATTTTTGCCCATTGACTGGCGGACCTGTTCTGGAAGGGACCGTATCAGGCGAATACCTTTATGAACCGCTGCGGGATTATAAAATATCCTTGCTTGACGGGCGCATCCAGGACCCCGATGAAGGCCAATTGAAGGTATATGAGCTGTTGCTTGAAGACGGGGACATTTACTTGAAGGATGCTTCGCTATGATCCATTTCGTAGGGGCAGGACCGGGAGATCCGGAATTGATGACTGCAAAAGGGGTGCGGCTGTTGCAGCATGCCGATGCGGTCATCTACGATCGGCTGGTCAATCCGTTGCTGCTCTTTCATTGCAAGCAGGATTGCCGTTTCATCTATGTCGGCAAAACACCTGATCGGCCCTCGATTAGACAGGCAGAAATCAGTGGAAAACTGATTGAGACAGCCGAATCTTACGAGTCGGTCGTCCGACTGAAAGGCGGAGATCCTGTCATTTTCGGCCGTCTGACGGAAGAATTAGAGGCTTGTCAGAACGCCGGTATGCGCTTCGACATTACACCCGGGATCACTGCCGCTAGCGGCACTGCCGGCTACAGCGGGATTTCGTTGACGCAAAGAGGAGTGGCCACTTCGGTGACTTTTACCACCGGCAGACTGGTCGATAATGAAAAAAACACTTTCCAGCAATTGTTGAACGGCCAGACTGTATGCCTTTACATGGGTGTGGAGGCGCTCGACCGTTTTGTGGAAGCGGCCTTGGCGCAAGGGATGTCAGCGAGAATGCCTATCCTGATCACCCAATGGGGAACATACGGCAGGCAGGTAAAGTTGCAAGGAACATTAGCGGACATCAGGCAAAAAATCAGCGAAACCAAAATCGAGAATCCGGCCATGATCATCCTGGGTGAAGTCGTCCATGCCGGGGAACGCTTTGATTGGTTTTCGGACTTGCCGGAAAAAGGCGAATCGATACTGTATATTTCCACAAACAGACCTGACATGGATGCACTGCTTGAGCAGACACAAAAAGGCGCGGATGTCTGGTGGATGCAAGTAGGCGAAACGCGGGATCACCGTTTTGATGAGGTAAACAAGCACTACTTAGCGGAGCGGCATTTCAATACCATCATCTTTGTTGATGAAGCAGCAAAAAATAGCTATGAAGCGGAAAAGGTGAAGCCATTATGGGAGCATTGAGCCCGAAAGAATTATTAGAAGAAGCCATTCTAAGAGGCAAACATAAAGCTGATTACAGCATCATGACGATGGCAACGTTGGGAATCATGGCCGGTGTCTTCATCGGACTGGCGGGTGTTGCGATGATCCGCACTATGGGATCGATGCCAGTTGAGTGGGGCACGCTCGTAAACTTGTTGGGGGCGATGGTCTTCCCGGTCGGCCTGATTTGCCTGTTGTTGGTGGGCGGCGAATTGGTGACAGGGAATATGTTGTCTGTATCACTTGCGTTGTTCGCAAAAGAAATATCCGGAAAATCCTGGTTGAGGAACATGGCGGTCGTCACACTTTTCAACTTGATGGGAGCCCTTTTTGTAGCCTATTTCTTTGGTTACTTGTCCGGCACGCTGCAAGGAGCGTTTATCGATAGGACGATTGCTGTCGCCAGAGGCCGTATCGATGTGGCACCCGTTCAATTGTTCTTTTCTTCGGTTGCTTGCAATATCCTGGTCTGCACAGGCGTTTACATGAACTATGCAGCCAAGGATTTCATCGGGAAAATTTTCGGTACTTTTCTGCCGATCATGGCTTTTGTGATTGCCGGTTATCAGCATGTCGTAGCGAACATGTTCCTGATTCCGGCAGGAATTTTCGCCGGAGGGGCGACTTGGACGGAATTCATGCTGAACATCAGCATTGTCTGGATCGGAAATCTGGTGGGCGGCGGATTCTTCATGGGCGGACTCTATTTCATGGCTTACAGAATCGGTATGCGAGAAAGTAGATAACCTTTTTATTTCAAGCGTCAGTCTTCTATAATAGTGACAGAAGGGAGGACGTTGCATGAAGACACTAAGAGTAGGGACACGAAGCAGTGCATTGGCCCTGAAACAAACCGAACTGGTCATTGAGGCTCTGAAAAGGGTGGATCCTTCGGTAGATATCGAGGTGGTCGGCATCACCACCAAAGGAGACAGGCTGGTGCACGTGCCCTTGGCGCAAATCGGAGGCAAGGGCGTGTTTGTGAAGGAAGTCGAGGCCCAACTGTTGGACGGGACAATCGACTTTGCTGTGCACAGCCTCAAGGATGTGCCAGCCCGTATGCCGGAGGGATTGACCATCGTCGCCACACCCAAAAGGGCGAATCCTTTCGATTGTTTGATCTGGAATGATGACAAACCTTTTTCGGGTACAGCTGTGCCTATGGTGATAGGCACAAGCAGTGTACGCAGGATCAACCAGTTGAAGACTGCATTTCCGGACATGTCGTTTATGCCGATCCGCGGTAATATCGAGACCCGACTCCGAAAGATGAAGGAAGAAGGATTGGACGGTATTGTCCTAGCGGCAGCAGGACTTGAAAGGATGGATTATCTGAAGGGATTGCATACCCTTATGCTCGAACCAGAAGTGTGTGTGCCGGCGATCGGACAAGGGATCATGGCTGTCCAGTGCCGTGAGGGCGATAAGGAACTGATGGCATTGCTGCGCGGAATCAATGATGAAGCTGCAGCAATTGCATGCCGTACAGAACGTTTCTTTCTGCATCGGGCTAATGGCAACTGCGACTTGCCGATAGGCGGCTATGCGCATCGATTGGATGATGGCCAATGGGAATTTTTGGCTTTCTTGGCCGAATCGACCAGCAAACCTGGGGTAAGGAAACGTTATGTCGGGGATGATCCGCTTGAGTTGGCGAAAATGGCTGCTGCCGAATTGTTGCCATGAAGAAAGCGGTATTGTTGACCAGGCCTCTAGCCATGAATGCCGAAGATCAGGTCCGCTTCCGTGAGGCAGGATACGGAAGGTTTTACGAAATACCTTTATGTGAAATCAAACAGTTACCGATACCGGAATCCATCAAAAATAAAATCAATGCGGCCGAGTGGCTTTTCTTCACGAGTCAAGCGCCTGTAAAGAGTGTCTTGGGCGTTGTTGAAAAAGGGCATCGCCCTTTGATTGCCGTTATCGGCAAGAAAACCGGTGCTATGGTCCAAGCATGCGGATTTGAAGTGGCTTTCGTCAGCCCGCAGGAGACAAAAAAACAGTTTGTTTCCGCTTGGCAGGAAACATTTCCAGCGGGAACATCGATTTTTTACCCAAAGAGCCAGCTAGCCGATGATGCCATCGAACAACTCCTGGGGATCGAAAACGATGTAACCGGTTCGGTCCTGTACCACAATGTCTTCCTGGAGGAACGCAAAGCGGAATTGACTGAGCTGCTCAAAATGGGCAAACTGTCCGCTGTTTACTTCGCAAGCCCATCGGCATGGAAAAGATTCTTTTCGGTCTACGACCAAACCGAAAAAAAACCGCTCGTTTTTTATGCCATCGGGGATACGACAAAAAAAGCCATCACTGACAGCGGCTACGAGGCTGTTCTGTTTCAACGATAAGCAAGCAGGCGCAAAGATCAACTCGATCTGAGCGCCTTTTTTTTCATTGGAGCGTCCTTTTTCCGGATATCCAGCCTTTGGAAAGGACCTTCATGCTATACGGTGCGGTGAGGAAGTTGTAGAATGTATGTAAGAGGTAAGATGAGTACCCTAGAAAATACGTTCTGCAGAAGGGAGAATTGAGATGGGGAATCTGTACAAGGACAAATTAAGCGGCAGCCGGATCGGCATCGTTTTCGGAGCGTTCGCGCCTTGCCACATCGGGCATCTGGAAGTCATCCTGAAGGCCAAGAAGGAGAATGACGGTTGCGTCGTGATCGTCTGCGGAGAAGATGGAGATTGCGGCGAGCCTTTCGGTCTGGATGTCTACAGGAGATTCCGTTACATGCGCGAATTGTTTGCGGATGATAACCAGATTTATGTTGTGATGGCGGCCGGCCAAGGCATTCCACAGAAAGAAACCGAGTGGGAGTCTTGGTTGGAAATCATCAACCTCAAGATAGCTGATTCGCTGCAGCACAGCGATGCGCAAAAGATCTGGTATACCGGGAAAACGATGCAGGCTGAGGCATTGGAAAAAAAATCCACCGACGAAGTCCATTTGGTGGACACCAGCCTCTACCCGGTCAGCGGCCAGAATATCCGCAATGATGCCTTGCGCTATTTTAATGCCATCGCTTTGCCTTTCCGGCGCGCATTCACAAAAAAAGTGCTGGTTTTGGGCGCTCCGAGCGGTGGGAAAACGACGCTGGTCAAGGATTTAGCGAAACTGTATTCCTGTCCCTACAGTTTCGAATATTCACGCCAGTATCAAGAGGAATCGAATGTGAATGATTTCGAACTGGATGGCATGGATTACCAGCGTTTGGTCACCGGGCAGTTCCAGCTGAATCGGGACACGATCGCGGATCCCGCCAGCCAAGGGATGGCAATTTTGGACACGGATGTGATGGTCACAAAAGTCTACGCACGCCTTGGCGCTGAGGACGTGGATTATGCGATCACTCCGGAAGAATATGCGATAGTGGAACAGTCAGCCAACGCCTTCATTGCGCGCCAGTTGTGGGATTTGATCCTGGTTGTGCCACCGACTCTGAAATATGTCGACGACGGGTACCGCAACATGGAATTTTCAGAGGATGCCTTTTTGACGACCATCCATGAGATGATGCTGGAGGAAATCGAAAGCAGCGGAAACCTGGATAAAGTCGTCATGCTGGATGCAAAAGGAATCGGTGAGAAGGACGAATTCAGTTATTATGCCCGTTACAAACAAGCAAAAGAAGCGATAGATGAACTGATGGGGCACAAACAATACAATAGCGATAATTGAATCCAAAGGGTGTTCGGGAAAACCGATCACCCTTGTTCGTTTATGTCTGATTTTCACAGAGGTTTTCCCGTGTTATGCTTCCTTTATCATCCAATGTCAGAGAAGTCGCTTCATACTCAAATTTTGGAGCACACATTCATAAATAACACACTTAATGGGGGAATCAGCATGGTTAAAATCGTATCGTCAGTAGTAGAGTTGATCGGAGATACACCGATCATCAAATTAAGTAAAGTCGTACCAGAAGGCTTCGCTGATGTCTATTTGAAATTAGAGGCGTTCAATGTCGGCGGCAGCATCAAGGATCGCATCGCCTTGAATATGATCGCGACAGCGGAAGAAGAGGGAATCTTGAAGCCGGGCGACACAATCGTTGAACCGACCAGCGGCAATACAGGAGTGGGTTTGGCTATGTTGGCGGCAGCGAAAGGTTATAAAGCCATCTTTGTGATGCCGGATACGATGAGCATCGAGAGGCGTCTGTTGCTTTCGGCTTATGGCGCCGAACTTGTGTTGACTCCCGGGGCTGAGGGGATGCCTACAGCTATCGCAAAAGCCAGAGAAATTGCAGCCCAACCTGGCCATTTTCTGCCTCTGCAGTTCGAAAACCCAGCCAATCCGGCTATCCATGAAACAACAACCGGTCCGGAAATCATTGCGGCATTCGACGGCGTCGGCCCCGATGCTTTCTTATCGGCTGTCGGAACAGGCGGTACGATCACAGGGGTAGGGAGAGCCTTACGAAAAGCGAATCCGGATGTCGGCATTTATGCGCTTGAACCTTCCGAATCCGCAGTGTTGAGCGGTGGCCAAAAAGGACCGCATAAGATTCAGGGAATCGGTACCGGCTTCATTCCGCAGGTATTGGACACAGCGGTATTCGATGGCGTGTTCCAGGTCTCAAGTGAAGAAGCTTTCGAAATGACGCGCAGACTTGCCAAAGAGGAAGGCATTCTTGTGGGCATCTCCAGCGGTGCGGCAGTGGCTGGAGCCATCGCCTTGGCCGGTCAACTTGGCGCAGGCAAGTCGGTTGTGACGATCGCTCCGGATAACGGCGAAAGATACCTTTCCACCCCAGTGTTTCAGAATTAAGCAATATACCGAATAATGATAGTGCCTCAACCACAGCAGGAGCGGTTCCTGTGGTTGGGGCACTTTTTTTGCTCCAAACTTGGTGAGGGCTTTTATTTGTGTATGTTTCGCTACTTTTTTTCCGCAACTATTCGTATGGATTTCGAGGAATTCAGTGGGTGCGTTCTTTTAAAATGGAATCAGCACCAGAAAAGGAGCAACGGTTGGCCGGACTGAAAAATTAGGAGGCGTCAATATGAATCCAGTCGTAATCATTCCAGCTCTTAACCCTGACGAAAAGTTGATTTTATTGGTTGAAGAGCTACAGAAAAAGGATCTGCTCACTATCGTGGTGGACGATGGCAGCGGTGCGGAATATGCAGCAATTTTCGAACTTTTGAAAAGCAAATACGCATGCGATGTCTGCACGCATCCCAGCAATTGCGGAAAAGGACGGGCCTTGAAGACGGGCATCAGATTTCTTTTGGACAAGTATCCGGACAGCACTGGTTTTGTGACGGCGGATGCAGATGGGCAACACGCGGTCTCAAACATCGGGGAAATCGCCGGCGCGCTGGGCGGAAATCCGCAGGCACTGGTGTTGGGCGTACGGAATTTCAAGGATCAGGGCATTCCCTTCCGCAGCCGCTTCGGCAACAAAATGACTTCTTCGATTTTCCTCGCCGTAACAGGCACCCATTGCCAAGATACCCAGACCGGACTGCGGGGCGTTCCTATGCAGTACGCTGATCTGTGCCTCGGTCTGACAGGGGAAAGATATGAATATGAGATGAATATGCTCATGACATTTGCGGAAAACAAAATCCCTTTTAGGCAAGTGCCGATAGAGACCATCTACATCGAGAATAACCGCGCCTCGCATTTCGACCCGATCAAGGACTCGGTCCGCATCTATTGGAATATCCTGAAATACAGTCTGTCTTCAGCGCTGTCAGCACTGGTGGACCTCTCTTTGTTCGGATTGTTCAGCACCTACCTGTTCCCATCCATGACAGCAAAAATAGGCCTTGCGACCCTGTTGGCCAGATGCATCTCCGGAGCTGTGAATTTTATGCTGAATAAGCATTGGGTATTCCAAAATGAACGGTCATTGGGAAGCCAAGGAATCAAATATGGCGCTCTCTTCATCACACAGTTGTTTTTGAGCGGACTGCTGGTGGAGCTTTTGAGCGACTTGCCGATTCCGTTGTTGCTTGTAAAAGCATTCATTGATGCATCGCTCTTTTTTGCCAGTTACGTTATCCAAAAAAAATACGTATTCAATACGGTCAAGAAAGGACACACCATTTTATGAAACAATTTTTTTCGAAGCCTTATCGTTGGGCTCTCATCTACTCGAGCCTGTTGAGTGCAGCAACTGCATTCGTCATATTGGATGCCTTTGTCATCCCAAAGTCTCTGTCTGCGGTATCCGCTACAGAGACAACGACCAGCACAAGCAATGAGGAGACGGAGGCGGGTGTATCCGAATCCGTAAGTGAACAAACGATCACCGAAGCCATCGTCACCGAATCTTCCTACGAAGATGAGAATATCCAAATAGCCATCGAAACAGGACGGAGCAACAATACAACCTATTATGCGGTGGATATCCAAGTTTCCGATGCTTCCTTTCTGAAAACCGCTTTGGCACAGGATACTTACGGCAGGAATATCAAAGCTGTCACTTCAAGCATCGCTGCCAGCCATGATGCGATTTTGGCGATCAACGGCGATTTTTATGGTTTCCGGGATGCGGGTTATGTCCTCAGGAACGGTACACTTTACCGTGATTCGGCAAGGGAAACCGAAGATGCGGAGGCGTTGGTCATCGATGACGAGGGTGACTTCTCGATCATTTCCGAAAATGAAACGAGTCTGTCTTCCCTGGACACATCAAGCATTGCGCAAATCATTTCTTTCGGCCCCGCATTGATCGAAGATGGTGAAATCAGCGTGGATGCTTCAAGTGAAGTATCCCAATCGATGACCAGCAATCCGCGGACCGCCATCGGCCAAATTTCACCGTTGCACTACATCATCATCGTGTCGGATGGCCGGACCGATGAAAGCGAAGGCTTTTCTCTGCTGCAGTTGGCAGAAGAAATGCAGAACAGAGGGGCTGTCACGGCCTATAATTTGGATGGCGGTGGTTCGTCGACACTCTATTTCAACGGCGAAATCATCAATAATCCGACAAGCGGCAACAGCACAGGGGAAAGGGAAGTGAGCGACATTGTCTATATTGGATATGAATAACAAGTCTTCTGCACCGCAAAAAACGGGCATCACCTATCTCATCGCGACCGTTGCGATGGTCATCCTCGAAAAGATTTACAGGTTGTTTGGGCACGGCGTCACATCGCCGGCAATGACTTGGATGTTCTTATTCCCATTGGCAGGAGGGCTGCCCATTTATCTTGTGAACCGCGAGAAGGTTGATATTGAAGATGCAGAGCGATTGCGCAGCTTTTCCAACCTCTACCATTCAGGGATCGCTACTCTCACGGTCGGCAGTTTCCTGAAGGGCGTTCTGGAAATAGCCGGCACTGATTCAGTCTATCTCCTTTATTTTTACATCGTCGGATTCGGTATGGTCCTGTTGGGCATCGTGCCGCTGCTGTCGAGAGCATCAAAAGGACACTCCGAACCAAACTGAGTTGCAGAACCGGATAAAATATTTCAGTGCACTCCTTGTTCCTTAACACTCTAAATAGTGGCGCTTCCGGTCTTGAAGAACTATAATATAAGTAACGGATTCAGTGAGATGAGGTGAAGTGCATGTTTACAGATAAACGACTGACGGAAGCCTACGAAAAAGCCAGGGTCGAATACATCGACGAAACGTCCAATTATGTTTTTTTGAGCGATTGTCACAGAGGCGATGGAAGCCTTTCGGATGAATTCGCAAGGAACAAAAACATTTTTTTGTATGCTTTGGAATACTATTACAAAAATGAGTTCATATACGTTGAAAACGGGGATGGCGATGAACTGTGGGAACACCACGAGTTCAAGCACATCAAAAATGCCCATCCTGAGGTATTCGCTATCCTGAAACGTTTTTATGACGAAAAACGTCTGATCATGATTTACGGGAACCACAATATCTACCTGAAAAGCCAATGGTATGTGGAACAAAATTACTTCCGGAACTATGATGAATATACCGAGTTCTTCTACGATTTCCTCCCCGGAATCCGACCAATCGAAGCCTTGGTTTTGAAGGACCGGAAGACGAAACAGGAAATATTCGTCGTCCACGGCATGCAAGGCGATCTGCCCAACGATCAACTGTGGTACCCTACGATGCTTTCCTTGAAGTACTTTTGGCGGTTCCTGCATGCATTCGGCGTCAAAAGCCCGACAAGCCCTATAAAAAATATGAACAAACGGCATAAAATCGAAAAAAACTATGTGAAGTGGATCCAGAAGCATGAAAAAATGCTGATCTGCGGCCATACGCACCGTTTCAAATATCCGAAGACTAAAGATTTGCCTTACTTCAATTCGGGGTGCTGCATTTATCCGACAACCATAACCGCCATCGAGATTACCGGTGGTCAGATCCAATTGGTCAGATGGAAAACGCGGGTGAACGAGGATGGCCTGCTCCAAATCAAACGGGAAGTCATGCGTGGGCCGGATCCGATAGGGAAATTCGATATCCGGGCGAGTGTCAAAAATGAGCCAGTAACTGAATAATTTTGCCTTACCGACTCTTCTTGTAATTTGAGAAGAGTTTTTTTGTTCTCAAAAATACAATCTGCTCAGACAAAGAAAACGGGTTCGATTATTGACAGAAATCTGTTTGCACTCCCAATGGTTGACTGATAGAATGAAGGAATGCTTTCAAATATTATCTGTGGGGGAAAAAATGGCAAAAAGAAAAACTTCAGGCAAGCACAAACTGTTGAGGCTGCTTTTGCTGTTTGCCTGGTTTCTCATCCTTACCTGGATTGAGATACATGAAGGAGTCGATCCGACTTCAAACCAGGACGGCACAACCACAACTGCAGTAATCCTGTCCACGGATGATGCGCCTCAATATACTGGCCCGGACTTCCTCGAAATAAACGGTGGGAAGAGCACCTTTGATGATTCAGAATTGCGCTTTGAAGGGGAAGGCTGGATCCGTTACGGCGATTTGGATGAGCTGAACCGCGTCACCACAATGAACGCCATGATCACGCCGGAAATGTACCAGACGGGAACCGATGCAGACAGCAGCATCCTGCCGACTGGCTGGTCGAAGAGCAATCAGAATGATTCGAATCCAAAACAGCTGAACCGCGGGCATTTGCTGGCGGATGTGCTAGGAGGAAGCGGTGAGGACTGGCGCAATCTGGTGACGTTGTACCGCAACGCGAACTATCCGGCCATGTATTTCGCCTCGGAATACATTGTCAGTGAAGCGATCCAATCTGGCACAACAGTCCGCTATCGGGTAACGCCCCTCTTCAAAGACAATGAATTGATTTGCGAAGGGCTGCACATCATGGCAAAAAGCGTGGATGACGATTCAGTCGATCTGAACGTCTATGTCTTCAACGAGCCCAAAGATGCCGTCGATTAGGTCAGCGACTGGGCTTTTCCATAATTTTAAAACAGGCACCATCAAATAGATGGATGCCTGTTTATTTTTTGCAGAAGATCCGATTTTGTTTTTCCAGAATGCTCTGCTTCCATTCAAAAAGGATGATGCCGGTCAATCCTCCCGCGGTATCGATCAATACATCGGTAAATGCAGGACCTCTTCCCGGAATGAAGGATTGATGGAACTCGTCCGAGGAGGCGTACAAAAATACGAACAGCAACGCATACAAAGCTGATCTTCCCGATGATCCCCGCCCTTTCCGAGTACGCAAAAACAGGATAGCCAAAATCAAATATTCGGTGAAATGGCCTGCCTTACGCACTAAGTAACTGAGTACCCCCTGAACGGAACTGCCGGGGCCAATCCCAAAAAATTTCAGCAATTCCAAAAGAATTCCGCTTGTTTCGGATGAATCCTGACCATTTTGGTGCGACAGCAGAAAAATGACGCCCATCCATAGGCACAAAGCCGTTGATTTGGTGTTAAAAGTAAAACGCATGCTGTATGTTTCCCTCCGTCCTATTAAATCAGTATAGCGCAGCAAGCCAAGCCTGAAAAGTGGAGACTGACAATTTTAGCGTAATAATAATATATGTAACTATACAATTGAAAATGGATAAAATTCCACATCTCATCAAAATTGTTATACAATAGAGTTGAAGTATGTTAGCGCTTACGTTTTGTGTCCGGTGATGATTTTTGCCGGTGCAACCAGCGCAATCCAACAGTAAAGGAGTCCTTTGCATGTCGCTTGAAGAAAAATACCGTATTCCGGTCGAGAAGCTGCGTTGGAGTTATCTGCATACCGGTGAACTGAATTTTTGCGAATCATCCAGGGATGTCCCTCCCTTGCAGGGCATCATCGGTCAGGATCGGGCCGTGAAATCGATGGACTTCGGGTTGGGAATGGCAGTGCCCGGCTACAATATCTTTGTTTCCGGACCACCGGGAACAGGAAAGAGCACCTACGTCCAGACCGTGGTGTCCCGTTTGGCCGAGAAAGGCAATACGCCCGATGATTGGTGCTATATCTACAATTTTACCGATCGGGACAAACCGATTGCGGTGTCTCTGCCTGCAGGGCAAGGCAAAATATTCCGCAATGACATGACCGAGTTCGTAGAGGATATGCGCAGCCTAATTCCGAAAACGTTCGAGAGCAGTGATTATGATCAACAGAAAGGCACCATCATCCAAGTGGTCCAGGAAAAGGTTGATTCTATTTTTCGGAGTATCGAACAGGAAGCTCTCAAAGCGGGATTCATCGTCAGGCAAGCTCCTGGACGCGTGGCCTTGATCCCGATCAGGGACGGCAAGCAGCTTTCACCAGAAGAATACAAAGCTCTTTCGGCAGAAGAACGCAAAATCATTGATGAAAATACCTACAAGCTTGAAAAGAGGCTGGATGAGATCATCCGCGGTTCCCGCGCACTAGAAAAAGAGGCTGATAAGCAGCTAAAGGAATTGGACACGCAAATAACCCGATTTGCGACAGAGCCTCCCATCGCCAGATTAAAAGGAAAGTACGCTTATTCAGAAAAAATCTTGGATTATCTCGATAAAGTTTTGACGGACATCACCGAAAACAACATCATCTTCCGGTTGGCCGATGCACCGCAAGCGCAAAATCCTTTCCAGCTGCCGGAAAGCGACGGTGACCCGTTCATAAAATACAAAGTCAATCTCTTTGTGAACAATGAAAACAGCAAAGGCGCCCCAGCGATCATCGAACCTTTTACGAACTATTACAATATCTTCGGGAAAATAGAATACAAAAACCAATTCATGTACACGACTACGGACTTCACGATGGTGAAAGCAGGCGCCATCCATCAGGCCAACGGCGGTTATCTGGTGCTTCAGGCAAAAGATGTGCTGTTCGATCCGTTCATGTGGGATGCCCTGAAAAAGGTTCTGAAGCATAAGCAAGCATTGATCGAGAATATCGGCGAACAATACCGCTACGTGCCGACCTTGACGCTGAAACCGGAAACGATTCCCTTGAACGTCAAAATCATTTTGATCGGGAGCCCGATATTCTACAAAGTACTGACCTATGATGAAGATTTCAGGAAACTGTTCAAAGTAAAAGTCGATTTCGATATCAGCATGGAACGCAACGAAGAGAATATCAGGAAATATGTCTCTTTCATCAGCTCAATCTGCGAAGAAACTGGAACCCTCCATTTCGACCGCAGCGGCTTAGGGAAAGTAATTGAATATGGATCACGGCTTGCGGGCAACCAGACCAAGCTGTCCACCCAATTCAATGAAATCACTGAAATTGTCCATGAATCCAGCGCCATCGCCAAGTACGAAGAGGCAACGATCGTTTCCGATAGTCATGTGAGAAAAGCGCTGGCAGACCGGAAATACAGGGCCAATATGATCGAAGAAAAATTCCAGGAAATGTTATTGAAGGACAAGATCATGATCGATATTAAGGATGAGGTCATCGGTCAAGTAAATGGCCTCTCAGTGATCCAGACAGAAGAATATGCTTTTGGCCACCCGACGCGGATAACAGCCCGTACCTATATCGGTTCGAATGGAGTGACAAACATTGAGCGCGAAACCAAAATGAGCGGCAGCAGCCATTCAAAAGGAGTACTGACGTTGGCAGGCTTTCTCGGCGGGCAGTTTGCACAGGAAAAACCGCTGGCAGTAAGCGCCCAATTGACTTTTGAACAGAATTACGGAGGTGTCGACGGGGACAGTGCCTCCAGTGCCGAACTTTATGCGCTCTTATCCAGCCTTGCTGATGTTCCGCTGAAGCAGAATCTGGCTGTCACGGGATCCATCAACCAGAAGGGTGAAATCCAACCGATCGGCGGCGCCACCGAAAAAATCGAAAGCTTTTTCGATCTATGCGAGGCTAAAGGCTTGAACGGAGGACAGGGGGTCATCATTCCGAATCAGAACGTGGACGATCTCATGCTGAAGGAGGAAATCATCGCGGCTGTGGAAGCTGCCAAATTCCACATATATTCCGTCAAGACCGTTGCGGAAGGGATTGAGCTATTGACCGGAATGAATTGCGGAAAACGCGAACCGGATGGAAAATACACACAAGGCAGCGTCTTCCATAAAGTCCAGCAGAAGCTGGAAAAATACAACCAAAGCATCGAAGCTGCTCAAATTGCAAGCAGCCAGCATATGGATGATAACGCCAGTGAATATGAAGAAGACTGATGCTGATCCAGCATTTTGATTGGCACCCAGGTCGTATTTCATAGAAATCGAAAAGCAGAGACAGGCCATTTAGCCTTCTCTGCTTTTTTGTGACACTAAGTCCGTAAAACGTTATACTAAGGAAAATGAATAGGACGGTGATGGGGATGAAAATAGCCTTACTTCAGATGATGGTCACAGCGGATAAGGAAACGAACCTAAAACGTGCAGAAGAATTGGTCAAAAAAGCGGCGCAAGGGGGAGCGGATATGGCGGTGCTCCCGGAAATGTTCAATTGTCCTTATGATAACGCCTATTTCCGAGAGTACGCAGAACCGAAAGGCGGGGAAACCTACATTAGGCTCGCGGGTATGGCGAAAGAACACGCTATATATGTGGTAGGCGGATCGATTCCGCAAATCAGGGATAATAAAATTTACAACACAAGTTATACTTTCGATCGCCAAGGCAACGAAATCCACGACTACAGCAAAACCCATTTATTCGATATCCAGGTCGAGGGCGGGCAAGTTTTCAGAGAATCCGATACGTTGACCCCTGGGGATGGAATGGGTGCGTTTGAGACCGAATTCGGCCTGTTCGGATTGGGCATCTGTTTTGACGTCCGATTCCAAAGCGACTGGGAGCTGCTCCAAAAACAAGGAGCCCTTGTCTGCATTGTTCCCGGGGCGTTCAATATGACGACCGGCCCTGCGCATTGGGAATTGCTGTTCCGGGCGCGCGCAGTCGACAATCAGCTGTTCATGGTGGGGGTCAGTCCCGCCCGCGATCTCGATTTCAGTTACCATGCTTACGGCCATTCGCTTGTGGCTGATCCATGGGGAAGCGTGCTGGCTCAACTTGGTTTTGAGGAAGACATCGCAATCGTGTCGCTGGATCTCGAGCGCGTTGCATCCATCAGAAGGCAATTGCCTATCCTCACTCCGCCGGTTTCGGAATGAAAGATTTTCATGGATTATACCAATCGATATAGATAATAAATGCATAAAGAATACTTAAAGTTTTGGTAATTCGGGAATAAATGCCTTTCTTTGTGTACCGGAGCACTTACTATTTTGCTATAATGAAAGCATGCAAATGCATCAGCTGATGCCATTCTGAAGGATATGGCCTAAAAAATAGTTGCTTTATCACCTATATGTGAATTATAAAATTTGAGAGAAGGAATCCTTTATGTCCAACGAAAAAATGTATATGACTGTCGATGGCAATGCTGCCGCAGCTTATGCATCTTATGCTTTTACTGAACTTTCAGGGATCTATCCCATCACACCGTCTTCCCCGATGGCCGATGCTGTCGATCATTGGGCGCAGGAGGGCCGCAAGAATATTTTTGGCCAAACTGTGAAAGTAACTCAGATGCAATCCGAAGCCGGAGCAGCGGGTACTGTGCACGGGGCGCTGCAAGCAGGCGCTTTGGCATGTTCCTACACATCCTCGCAAGGATTATTATTGATGATCCCCGATCTGTACAAAATGGCTGGGCAACTTTTACCCTCCGTCATCCATGTCGCCGCCCGGGCAGTTGGTGGTCATGCGCTTTCCATCTTCGGCGACCATTCGGACGTGATGGCCTGCAGACAGACCGGTTATGCCATGTTGGCTTCCTCCAGCGTTCAGGAAACGACGGATTTGGCCGCGGTCGCCCATTTGGCGGCGATTAAAGGGCGCGTACCGTTCCTGCATTTCTTCGACGGCTTCCGGACTTCGCATGAAATCCAAAAAATCGAGGTCCAATCATATGACGACCTCGCGGATATGCTGGATCAGGATGCATTGAAAGCGTTCCGTGAACGCAGTCTCAGCCCGAACCATCCAACATTGCGGGGAACGGCTCAGAATCCCGACGTCTTTTTCCAGACAAAGGAAGCCGCGAACAGGTATTACGATGCTGTTCCGGAAATTGTCGAAGGCTACATGGAAAAAATGAACAAATTGACTGGCCGGGACTACCGCCTGTTTAATTATCATGGTGCCGTGGATGCCGAGCGGGTCATCATCTGCATGGGCTCCGTATATGAAACAGCCTGCGAGACGGCTGACTACCTGAATCGCTTAGGGGAAAAAGTTGGTGTCCTCAATGTGCATCTTTATCGTCCCTTCAGCGTCGGGCACTTTATGAAGGCTTTACCGGATACTGTAAAACGGATTGCGGTACTTGACCGCACGAAAGAAGCCGGCTCCATCGGCGAACCGCTCTTTTTGGATATCGTGGCGGCCTTCAACAACCGAATTGAGCGTCCGATGGTCATCGGCGGACGCTATGGCTTGGGCTCGAAGGATACAACGCCTGAGCAAATTTTCGCAGTCTTCAAAAACCTGAAACAAGAGCAACCGCAGCACCCCTTCACAATCGGCATCAATGATGACGTCACCCACCTGTCACTTGCAATCGATGAACAGATCGATGTCCGTCAGGAAGGCACTTTTGAAGCGCAGTTCTGGGGTTTCGGTTCTGACGGTACTGTCGGAGCCAACAAAAATTCGATCAAAATCATCGGGGATCATACCGATATGCATGTACAAGCGTATTTTTCCTACGATTCGAAAAAATCGGGCGGCGTCACCATTTCCGATCTGCGTTTCGGCAAGGAGCCGATCCATGAGCCGTACCTGATCGAAAAGGCGGATTTTGTGGCTTGCCATAACCATGCCTACGTAAAAAAATATGATATGCTGAAGAACTTGAAACCGGGCGGCGCTTTCCTCCTGAATACCAATTGGCGCGCTGAGGATCTCGAAATGCGTTTGCCTGCCAAGATGAAACGATACATCGTCCAAAACAAGATTGACTTCTATACGATCGATGCCATCAACCTCGCCAAGGAAATCGGTCTGGGCGGGCGGATCAACACGATCTGTCAAGCGGCCTTCTTCAAAATCCTGCCGGTCATACCTGCCGAAGAGGCAATGAAGCACATGAAGGAAGCCGCCCGTAAATCATACGGGCATAAAGGTGAAGCGATCATTTCCATGAATGAAAAAGCGATTGATGCCGGTATGGAAGCAGTCCAAAAAATCAGTATCCCGGATAGCTGGAAGGATGCGCAGGATGCGCCGGAAGCATTAAGAGAAGAACCGGATTTTGTCCGCAACATCGCCAGCATGATGGAACGGATGGAAGGCGACCAATTGCCGGTCAGCGCCTTTGTGGACCGCGCTGACGGTACTTTCCCGCAGGGAACGACGCAATACGAGAAACGCGAAATCGCGGTACAGATACCGATCTGGAACCCTGAGGAATGCATCCAGTGCAATCAATGCTCCTTTGTTTGTCCGCATGCCGCCATCCGGCCGTTCCTGGCCACAGAAGACGAGGCAGCCAATGCCCCTGAAGGTGTGGAATTCCTGGACGGGATGCGCCCGTACAAAGACTATAAATACCGGATCCAAGTTTCCGCTGCCGATTGCACGGGCTGCGGTATCTGCGTCCTGACCTGTCCCGCCCGCAAAAAAGCGATCGAGATGAAAAACCGTGAAGACCATCTTGAAGAAAACAATAATTGGGATTATATGATCCGCCTGCCGCACAAGGAAAATCCGGTCGGCATCAATACGGTGAAAGGCAGCCAGTTTGAACAACCATTGTTCGAATTTTCCGGTGCCTGCGCCGGCTGTGGCGAAACGCCATACATCAAACTGGTCACCCAAGTGGTGGGCGATCGGATGCAGATCGCGAATGCGACTGGTTGTACGTCCATCTATGGGGGCTCTGCTCCTTCCACGCCGTACACAACCAATGATGCAGGCTGTGGACCGTCTTGGGCAAATTCCCTTTTGGAAGATAATGCGGAATTCGGCTTGGGAATGCACCATGCGACAAAACAGCTACGCCTACGCACACTTGAATTGACAGGGAAACTTTTGAACTTACAGATAGCTGATTCGCTCAGATCAGCTGCAACGGCTTGGACTGAAGGGTTCAACGCCAAAAATGGCGCCCGCAAATTAGCTGAAGCTTACATCCAAGCTTTGGAAACTACGGACACAACGGATCCGGAAATACGCCAATTGGTCAATGAACTGACGGACTATAAGGACTATCTGATGAAGCGGTCCACCTGGATGATCGGCGGCGATGGCTGGGCCTATGATATCGGCTTCGGCGGAATCGACCATGTTCTCGCAAGCGGGGAAGATGTGAACATCCTCGTGCTGGATACCGAAGTCTATTCCAACACAGGCGGACAGGTTTCGAAATCGTCCAACCTGGGTGCCATCGCCGAGTTCGCTTCCGGTGGCAAATCCGTCCGCAAAAAAGACTTGGGCATGATGATGATGAATTACGGGTATGTCTATGTCGCCCAGATCGCGATGGGCGCAAACCCTAGACACACGCTGAAAGTCATCTCCGAGGCGGAGGCCTATGATGGGCCTTCCATCGTCATCGCTTATTCCCCATGCATCAGCCACGGCATCAAGTGCGGGTTGACCGTATCGCAAGAGCACGAAAAAGATGCAGTGGAAGTCGGCTATTGGCATCTTTACCGCTTCCACCCGGAAAACAAACTGAAAGGGAAAAACCCCTTCAAGTTGGATTCTAAGGAACCGCAGTTTGAACGTTTCCAGGATTTCCTGATGGAAGAGGTTCGCTACTCTTCCTTATACAACCAATATGATGCCGAGCATGTACAGGCTATCTTTGATGAGAGCCTCCTGGCTGCAAAAGACCGTTATCAGTCCTACGCACGCTTGGACTCTTTCACTGACTAGCATCAATCCGGACCAGTCGCTGCCCAATAGTAGCGACTGGCTTTTTTTGTTGCCCTCAGGCGGGCGGGCATCCTAATGTTTTGAGAAAAGGCCCGAGGAAGGCTATAATGAAGGAAAGAAAACGCTTTTCGGGAATGGGTTTACAAAAGAAAGCGAGGAACTGTCATGACCGCAGAAGTAGGGATATTGAACGCGAATGGAGTAGTGCTGGCAGCTGATTCCGCTCTGACGATGGGGAACAGCGAACAAATGAAAATATTCAATTCCGGAAATAAGATTTTTTCGTTGGGGCCGAGCCATTCGGTTGCCATGATGATGTTCGGGAATGTACAATTCATGGGGATTCCATGGGAAATCATCGTAACAGGCTTTCATCAGAAAATAGGTGCCCGGCCATTGGACTCGGTCTGGGATTACTGTACCGAATTTTTCAATTATCTTGAGAGTGTGGATGAGATCTACTCCTCGATCTATACCGAAGTGCTTATCATCGGGTATGCGGAGAATGTCTGCAATATTTTGGAGAATACGACGTATATACCTTCTCCTGGTACTTTTACTCTGGCGGATTACCAAAAAGCTGTCGAGGATAAAATTCCCGCTTTATTGAAAGAAAGCGAAAAAATGAAGAGCATCACCAAAAAGGCGCCGATCAAAGTTTTCGCCGATCGTTACGGGGAGAAACTGGATGAGGTTTTTAAGGAACTTTTCGATACGGTGTTCCTGGGCTTAAACCTCTATGACAAATTTAAGTCGGATCTTTATAAGCTTGTGCGGAATTATGTTTACAGCGACAGTTATTATCCCGACACCTACTCCGGCCTGGTGATCGCCGGTTTCGGCTTCGATGAGCTGTTCCCCAGCATCTATCAGTACGACATTTCCGGCGTCGTCGATAGAGTAATCAAAAAACGGCTGACTGTGCGCCAAATCGTGCTGAATGATTTCGCCGAAGACAGATGTTCATCGGCCATAGTTCCGTTTGCGCAACAGGATATGGTCCATACGGTCATAAACGGCATAGCGCCTGATCTGGAGGCTGATTTAGGGGAATTGCTCCGCGCTACACTCGAAAAACTCATTTCGGAACTGACCGAGAAAAAGTTGTTGAATGAAAGCGATGCTCCGGAAATCAACAAACTGAAGGCGACGCTGATCGAATCAGGCCTGAATGCCTTCGACAACATGAAACAGGAACGGCATTTGACCCCCGTGTTGATGACGATCGATTCGATGCCGAAGGAAGAACTTGCTTTGATAGCTGAAACATTGGTCAACATCACCTCTTTCAAAGGGAAAATCTCCTTTGCGATGGAAACGGTCGGTGGACCAATCGATGTGCTTTTGATCACGAAGGGGGACGGTCCTGTCTGGGTCAAGCGAAAGAACTACTTCAATCCCGACATCAATCGCCTGCGTTGATGAATCAGAGATTTCCCTCCGAAATTTCTATACTTGGTGTACAATGAATAAAATGAGTTTTATGAAGGGTGTTATTATGTATCTGAATATTCAAGAAACTGCCGATTATCTGGAAGTTCCGATCAGTGAAATCCATCGTTTGATCCGCGAACGGCAAGTCCGAATAATCGAAGTGGATGATGAAATATTACTGAATCGCGATCAGTTCAATTTTTTTATTGAACAAAGGGAAAAGTACAAACACGAATTGGAGGCCTATTTAAACACGCCTTTGCCGGAAGATCCTGACATCAAGGACGAAGATTGAAAAAAGCAGCGGGCTCTCAGATGATGAGAGTCCACTGCTTTTTATTTAAAATATAAGCGATTCGGTAGGCTTACAAGTTTTGTTTGCGTCTGTATTCAGACCGTGAGAGCCCGCTTGCATCCAGATTTTCTACAGGAACTGGCTGTTCCTCTGTAAAGTTAGGTTTCGTTTTTTTGGTCGACTTTACCGCAGAGCGCTTCTTGGTTTTGAGCTTACCCGATTTGAAAAGGTCCAACGCCAGGAAAACTGCGGCTGCAATAAAGAGACCGAACGAGAGAGCGCCTATCCAGCCGGATACGCCCAAGAGATCATCCAAAGTTGTCCGGAGATGGATGTATCTCAATAGTGCGCCCAAGCCTGCGCAAAGGATCGCCCGTTTGGTGTTTCCGCTGGCCAGTTTCAAGCGCTTGTTGCCCTCCATAAGCATACTGAAGACAGCAATCGCATAACTGATGAGTGCGGCATAAAGGAGCATATTGTGCACTCCCGTGATGTTCGCCAAAAAATCGCCGGCCATCGTTTGCGTATCGAGGAAAAGGAAAAATGTACCAAAGAAGACGCCGAGTATACCATTTCTGAAATGGGTGCCATGCTTTTTCAGCAATTTATTCAAGTTGGCCGAAAAGGAGAGGAATGCCAGTGCGTAGCAAGCGATGGCTACGTAGAGCGTCAAGTCGGAAATGCCTGTTCTGGCAACTATGAGCTGATCGCTGGCTGTTTGGGTGTGCAGATAGAGGAACCCGGTCCCCAATATCAAGCCGGATACGCCGCTACGGATTCGGGCACTTGCTTCGCGTTTTTGCTTACTTTTTCCAAACAGAACTTGTAGAGTGGCCAGGCCTAAAAATGCGAACGAAAGGTAAAAACCAAGGTCCGTAAGGCCGACTATGCTGCCGATAGAAGTAGCCTGCTGCAGGTATCCAAAGAGTATACCGAGAAGCACTGACGTAAATGGAAATCTGGACTCCTTGCCGTTGCGTTGTCTCATAATATGAATGAATGTCAGGATAAGTAGAAAAACGATGATGATCGGGTAGGTCATGCCTAATCCCCCTTGTATGTCTATTTGCTCTGAAAAAATTGCGGAATAACGCTTTTTTTTGCGATTCAGGAGCAGTCAAAAGATATCATAACACAGATTTATGATGCATTTGTTTCGGAATGACGATTATTTTATTAAGAAAGTATGACCTGTTCCAACATATGACAAAAAATGAGGACCGAAGCAAGCAAAAGTGAAGGTACTCGGTCAGGAGGCACCAAAAAAGCATACCGCTGCTAAATGAGCGGTACGCTGCGTAATGTAAAAGAGGAATCAGAAATTTGGCGGCGAATCTTCCGTTTCGTCAGGCAGCACATCATCCCAGCTTGTATCGAACGCATATTCTGACCCATAGTCTTCATATTCCGTGTCGAAAATATCCGAGTCCCCCAATTGAGATAATGCGAAGTTGATCAAACGAATCAAATCTTGTGAGTCCGTCAGCTTCAACTTATCCCGATTCTGCAGAATCGTGGGGCGGTCCTCCATTTCGTCAGGACTAGCATTTTTCGCGGCTACGCAAATCGGATAGCGGCAATCTTCTTGAGGAACAACCATCTCCGTGAGTTGGATATCCACTTCTATCACGGCATCTGTGAAATAGATGTAGGTCGCAGAATCATCGATATCAGTGAAAAATTTCTGCAGCGTCTGGTCCTCATTTTCCGCGCTGTCGTTTTCATCGTAATAATCGTATTCATTTTCTTCGATTTCATTCACATCTTCACGTTCTTCATCGGAATATCCCCTGAAGTCGCTGTCGTCCGTGTAATCTTCCAGAGTATCCAATGGTGTTTCTTCGATGATGATGGGAAGGAGATCGGTACCTCCGGAGCGCGTGACTTCAAAACGGTGTTCGTAAAACCCGCTCCAACTGAATGCTGCTTGGATGATGCTGTTGAAATCATAGAAAGTCTCATCGCTGTTCACTTGGATATCCCGCCATATAGGCACGCCGTTATCGCGGACAGCAATCCTGAATTCATAAATAGCGCTTTAAGAGGGTTGAGAGCAAAGAATAACGCACAGATACTTAATCGAAAGCCAATGGATAAGCGATCAGTATGTCTTCTCCAACTGTGTATGGTACACTGATAGTGTTGCTTGATTCAGCCTTTCATTACTCAAAAGGGCTGCGTATCGTAAATTCTACTTCCACATAAAGGAGATGTTTTATTGGAGAATTTTTCCATTGCAGTGAATGCAGTAATGCCTTTATTGTTGTTCATGTTGATCGGGCAGGGATTATTGCGGGCTAAACTATTGGATGGCACTACCTATCAAAAATTGAATAATGCTATTTTTCGATTCTTTTTGCCGATCAATCTTCTTATGAATGTTTACGAAGCCGATGTCAGAAGCACCTTCAGAGTGGATGTGCTTCTCTTCGCTGTCGGCCTCACGTTGAGCATCTTCTGCCTCTTTGCAGTGCTCATTCCGCGCATCGAAAAGGACAATACTAAACGCGGAGTGATGCTGCAAGGGACATTCCGCTCCAATTTTGTCCTGTTCGGTTTGCCGATTGCCACTTCGCTGTTGTCGGAAAGCCAGTTGGGGATGACATCGATACTGATTGCAGTCATCGTTCCCTTGAATAATGTTCTGTCGGTCGTGGCACTTTCCATCTATTCGGACCATAAAATCCAACCAGCGCAGATTATTCTGGACATCCTTAAGAACCCGATGTTCATCGGTACGCTTGCAGGAATTTTGATCAGTTTTACCGGCATCCGGTTCCCTGTATTCCTCGATGATACGTTGAGCGGCATCAAAGGGCTGGTAACACCGTTAGCACTGATTGTCATGGGCGGTACTTTCCGCTTTGATGCCTTGAAGAATGCGCGCATCCAACTGGCATTGACGGTATTCTTCAAGTTGGTTTTAATCCCGATAATTGGTCTGACGCTGGCTGTCCTCTACGGATTGACCCGAGAAAATCTGGTGCCGATGATGACGTTATTAGGCGGACCGACTGCTGTATCCAGCTACACGATGGCGCAACAGATGGGCGGGGACCCGGATTTGGCGAGCCAAATCGTCGTTTTCACTACTGTCTTGTCAATGTTCAGCTTGGTTGTGATCATAACGGTCCTCAAATCATTATTTTTGATTTGAATACAACGTAAGGAAACAAGAGCCTGCCGCTCAAGCAGATTCTTTTTTTTTTGCCATTCGCGTTCGCCTGTGGCCCGTCGAAAGCTTATAATGGATACAGATAGAACACAAATATCTTATGGTGGGGGACGATAAAGATGATCATCATCGGGATTACCGGAGGATCGGGAGCCGGCAAAACTACCGTAGCGAAAACAATCGCGGAAAGACTCGGCAAGAACAACGTTGTCTACATATCGCAGGATTGGTACTACAAGGATCAGACACATCTGAGTGTGGAAGAGCGCGTAAACCTGAATCTCGATCATCCAAATGCGTTCGATAACGAACTTTTGATCTCAGATTTGGTTAAACTCCGTTCCGGACAAGACATCGAGGCGCCGATCTACGATTTCGGTGTACAAGCGCGTTCGAAGAAGACGACCCCGATCGAGTCGAAGCCGGTCGTCATACTCGAAGGCATCCTGATTTTGGCCATACCCAAGTTGGTTTCCATGATTGACATCAAAATATTTGTGGATGCTGAACCGGATATCCGCCTGATCAGAAGAATCGAACGGGACATACGGGAGCGGAACAGCACCTATGAGAGCACAATCGCCCGCTATCTGACGACCGTCAAACCGATGCACGATGCCTTCATCGAGCCCTCCAAGGTTCAAGCTGACATCATCGTTCCACGCGGAGGCCAGAACGAAATCGCCACCGATATGCTTGGTGACCTAGTGGAACACTATAGCCATCATCATGTTTGAAGAGTGGTAGGGTCACAATAGATAAATTCCAAAAAATTATTATATATGAAAAAAGCATTAGAAATAGACAAGAAAACGGAAATAGTATATAGTGTTCCTATGCAGTAATACTACTGTCAAAAAAGCAGAACACGCATTGAAACGAGAGGATTTATTCAGTGGATAACACAGAATTGTTGACGCGATTTAATTTGACCAGACACGAAGCAACCATCTACCTGACTTTGCTTGCGGACGGGGATCTGAATGGCTATGAAGTATCAAAAATAACCGGCATTTCACGCTCGAACGCCTATGCATCATTAGCTTCATTGGTTGAAAAAGGAGCGGCTTTCATCATTGAGGGGGAGACAACCCGATACACGCCAGTGCCAGTGGAGGAATTCTGCGGGAATAAGATCCGATCCCTGCAGGAATCCAAGCAGGAATTGATCAAGAATATCCCGCAAAGAAGAGAAGATGCGGAGGGGTACATAACCATCACAGGCGAACACCGCATACTGGACAAAATGCGCAATATGATTTCAGAATCCAAGTCCCGTGTCTACTTGTCCGTTTCCGGAAATATCCTGCCGGACCTTTTGACGGAAATACAGGTTGCGCATCAGCGCGGCATAAAAATGGTCGTCATAACCGATACGCCGTTCCCTCAGGAAGGCATGACTGTCCATGTTTTAGAGAAGCCGAAGAAGCAAGTACGGATCATCGTGGACTCCACGACCGTTTTGACGGGTGATATCGATGAGGGCGAGTTTTCCACGTGCCTGTATTCCGGGAAGAAAAATGTAGTTGATTTATTGAAAGAATCGTTGCAGAACGAAATCAAAGTAGTCGAAATGATGAGAGGATTTGAAGCGAAATGACAAAAAAAGTATTTGTTGAAAAAGAGCAGTTGGAAGGAATCGTACAACAGTATCCGACGCCCTTCCATTTATATGATGAAAAAGGTATCCGTGAGAATGCGCGCAAATTGAATGCAGCTTTCTCCTGGAACAAAGGCTTTAAAGAATACTTCGCTGTGAAGGCAACACCGACACCGGCCATTCTGCAGATTCTGAAAGAAGAAGGTTGTGGCGTCGATTGTTCGACTTATACAGAGTTGATGATGGCTGATACACTCGGATTCAAAGGCGATGAAATCATGTTCTCTTCGAACGTGACGCCTAAAGAAGACTTTCAATTCGCCCACAAACTGAATGCGACCATCAATTTGGATGACATTACCCACATCGATTTCCTGGAAGAAGCAGCCGGATTGCCGGAAACGGTCAGCTGCCGATTCAATCCAGGCGGTGAGTTCACGATCAACAACGAAATCATGGACAAACCCGAAGACGCAAAATACGGCTTCACACGTCCGCAATTGACGGAAGGTTTCAAAAAGTTGATGGCAAAAGGCGTGAAACACTTCGGCCTGCATTCGTTCCTAGCCAGCAATAACGTTGCGGATGAATACTATCCGATCCTTGCAGGCATCCTGTTCCAGACGGCCGTCGAACTGAAGGAAGAAACAGGCGCGGACATCACTTTCATCAACTTATCAGGTGGAATCGGCATTCCTTACCTACCGGAGCAAAAAGCTGCAGATGTAGCAAAAATCGGCGAAGGTGTCCGCAAGGCGTTCGAAGAGATATTAGTGCCTGCCGGTTTGGGTGATGTTGCAATCTATACAGAGCTAGGCAGATATATGCTCGGACCATATGGTTGCTTAGTGGCGACAGCCATCCATGAAAAACACATCTACAAAGATTACATCGGCCTGGATGCCAGCGCAGTCAATTTGTTGCGTCCGGCAATGTACGGTGCTTATCATCACATCACCGTGATGGGCAAAGAAGATCAGCCAGCAGATCATTTGTATGATGTGACTGGCGGATTGTGCGAAAACAACGACAAATTCGCCGTTAACCGCATGCTGCCTAAAATCGACATCGGCGACTTGGTCGTGATTCATGATACAGGAGCGCATGGCTTCTCGATGGGGTACAACTACAACGGAAAATTGCGCTCGGCCGAAATCCTGTTGAAGGAAGACGGCGGCACGGAAATGATCCGCCGCGCAGAAACACCAGCGGATTATTTTGCAACGTTCGATTTTACGGGTCTTTTCAAAGACGTGAAATAAACGGAATCAAAAAAGAGGGGCCAACGAGCACATAAACTGCTCGCTGGCCCCTCTTTTTTTGCCTCGCATCAATAAATTGATTTGGCTGCATGATATAATGTACTCTGGATGAATGAACGAGGAGTGAGGGACATGTTTTTAAAAGAAACAATCAAGGAAAGCGTTTCGGCGCTTCCGTTGAAAGCTGGGGACTATTGCGTCATCACCGGAACGGCATTGGTGATGCATGGCATAAAAGAGGAAACTAAAGATATCGACATCAGCTGCACAAAGGAAGCGTTCCAAGCTTTAGCAGCTCAGGGATACCCGATCAAAAAAGGCGAATTTGCCCGCAAAGTGATCTACAGCGAAGACGTAGAAATTTTTGAGGATTGGCACAGCGGGGACAGCACGCTGATCGAGGGGGTTCCGGTCGCGAGCCTGGAATCAGTCATCGTTATGAAGAAGCAGCTGGGCCGGGAAAAAGATCTGTCAGACATCGCCAAAATTGAAGCGCATCTGGCCCAACGATAAAACCGGCAAAAAAAGCTGAAGAATGCCATTATAGAGGCGTTTCTTCAGCTTTTTGGATTGTCTGATTTAAACCAATAGTAATTGCAGCCAAGAGGGGGCAAAATACGCTCCGCCCATGGCAAGGAGAAAGAGGCCTTTCCAGATGATAGTAGGGATATATGTTTTAGTCGCCAAAGCTGTTCCGTCCCAATGGCTGTCATTTTTCAAAAGCAAAACAATGAAAAATTGATGGGCCAAGCCAAGCATATACCAGACGACGAAACTGATTGTGATGATGTCAACTGACTGATAAATCCTAATCAGAATGCTGGAGTCGTTCCGGTAGATCAAAATAGAAATACCAATCACAATCAGGATTATCAGATTCTGCCAAAAACTCTTTTCCCGAGCCAACAAATTCGTTAGTAGATAGATGCCCAAAAAAAGCGGAATAATCCAAAGCAACAGTCCCTGTAAATAGAGATAGGACATGACCACAAAGAACAATGCCTGCGAAACATAGCCGCCCAAAAGGCTAAAGAACATCCCCAACCCGCTGCGGTTTCCGATTTCGGCCAATCCGAGGATGCCGCTATTTTTGACGATTGAAGGCAGGACATTGAATTTTATCGACTGGATGCTTCCGCCCAATAAGCGCGCCGTCAGAGCATGGCCGCACTCATGGATTATGACGTTGGGGAGGTCCAGATAAATGCCGAACGTATACGCAAACCTGCCACGGCTAGAATAGGTGAAATAAGCTACCGCAACAAAGAGAACAATCAATACGGGAAGGTCCATCAAACGAGTATCCTCCTTTCGATAAATGCATCAGTACTCATTCAAGAGGATTACATGCAAATTTTATTTTTATGAAGATGATAGGGAATTATCATGATTAAATCCAAACGAATCACTAAATAGCAAGAAGCCTTCCTTTCGACGTATACAGAAAGGGAGGCTTCTTCGTTATCCAGTTGTTGAAGCTTGGGTTATTCGGTTTCGGTTGTAGTGCTGTCATTCCCGCCGAAAAGATTCGTGAAGAATTGGACGATGGATTCCCAAATGCCCATGCTGTCTTCCTTCAGTTGTTCTTGATCGACATTGCTCCAGGCTGTTTTTGCCTTCTCGAACAATTTTCCGCCAGTGGCTTGCAGTTCTTTACCGAAAGCTGCGATCTGTTCTTTTTGCTCGGCCGTCAGATTGATGTCACCAAAATTTATCATCAAGTTTTGGATATTTGTGATGTTGTCCGCTGACAGGATGCTGTCAAGGTTATAGTTTTTCAGCACATCCTCGACTATCTTACGGATTTCATCTGCACTGAGGGTCCCGTTGTTGGCATCCTTAGCTTCTTGGATATCTTGTTTCATTTCTACAATCGCTGCGTTCATCAATTCATCCGAATACCCGCTGTTGTCTTTATTTTCTTCGGTAACTGCAGAAGTGACAGCCAATTCTTCCTGGGCTACCCCTACGGCTTCAGAGTCCAATGTATTCCCTGAATCAGCAAAAGCTTTGTAGACACCGGCCAATGCGCCGGACCCGTCAACGGTTACGGCGGACGCTACCTTGATGTCCACATCCACTGCGCCCGCAGTGATGGCTGCATTCTTGTATTGCGCCTCTGTAATGGCGGTGATTGTTTCGGGAGTCAGGATTTCCACCGAAACAGCACCATCGCTGTCGGCAGGCGTGATGTACGTGCTCGAATAGACTTGGCTATAAGGATAATCATCCTGCAGCAAGCCGTTCAGTTCATTGACGGCCACAATCAACTCATTCGTCCCATCGGCCACTCCCAGTGTTTCTCTGGTTTCCTCCAGTTGGGCGGCATTCAGACTTTCGCCGTAAGTGAAGATCGGTTCGATTGCGACTTTATCGGCGAACGCTGCCGGAGCGGTAATTCCCAATAAGGCCAATGAAGCCAGACCTGTTGTCATCATTTTTTTCAGTTTCATGGTTTAACCTTCTTTCTTTCATAGCTTGCTAAAATTGTATCAAAGATAGACTACGAAATGTATTATGATTTTATTAAATAAGTATGAAGCTTCCGCGGCGGAAAGTCAAAGTATTCCCTAATAGGGGCCATTTGTACCGTTTCACGCACCGTTGTCCTTAGTCATGCGCGAAATCGTCTCAAAAGTCGTTTCTGCAGCCGTTCAAATTATGAATTTGGACACCAAATGAAGGAACACAAGTATAATTGTGTTCCCTATGAAACGTTGATTTATCAATGCCGAAATGGTATGCTTTTTTTAGCGAAATCACCCGAAAACCCCCGGATATCGGAGGGGATAAAATAGAGGAAACAAGAGGACATTTCAGTGAATACCACTCATGCAATCAAAGACATTAGCCAAATTCAAACATTGATGGACGTTTATCCGCCTCATTCGAAAAATCGCCTGCTGCTGGAGTATGCTATCCGGACAGGTCTGCGCATCAGCGACATCCTGAACGTGAAGGTGGGGCAAGTGCTGGGGAAAGAGTCGTATCAGATCGTCGAGATGAAAACAGGCAAGAAGAAGGAGCTGGCCATCCATGACCGTTTGAAGCAATCCATTTCGGATTACGTGGAACGGGAAGGGCTGACTGCTGCTGACTATTTGTTCTATTCCAACGCCGACAAGAGCAGCCACATCAAGCGAACGCAGGCACACCGCATCATCGCACATGCCGGGGATATGATCGGCATCACCTTGAGTGCCCATTCGCTGCGGAAGAGCTTCGGCTACCATTCCTATAAGCAGGGCGTCGATATTTCCTTGCTCCAGACAATCTTTCAGCACTCTTCGCAGGCGGTCACGCTCCGCTATATAGACATCACCCAGGAGAACATCAACAACGTATACAAACGGGTTGATTTCGGATTTTAACACCCATAAAAAAGAATAACGTGTTTTGAGAGAGTTTCGTGATGGTGGGTACACATTCCCGATTGAAATCGCCTCAAAATGCGTTTCCGCAAAAACAGCAAAAAGTGCACCTTGCCATCTAAAGTCGGCAGGGTGCACTTTTTTAATTTGATGGTGATTTATAATCCCATATCTTTTTTCATTTTCTCAAGCTCATCTTCGACAGATGCCGAGCCTTGACTGGCGTATTTTTCTTCCAGTGCCTTCGCTTCGTCGATCGGTGTCATGTTCAACTCGGACATCGCATTCGCTTCATCCAACATTTTGTCGGCTTTTTCTTCCATGCGTTCGAAAGAGCTCATGGCACCTTTCGTGCTTGCGATGGAATCCGTCGCTTTGTTGAGTGTTTCCTGGGTTTTGGCGACCGCCATCTTGGATTTGATCATTTCGCGGCGGGATTTGAGCGTTTCGATGTCGGTTGCCAGTTTATCGTGCATCTGACGCATCTTGACGGCATTTTCATGAGCCGAGGCGTATGAAGTCGCCAAGCCTGCACCTACATTTTCCAATTCCTGTTTTTTGCTCAGGAAGATGCGGGCGTCGTTCTCGTTGCCGGCTTCCAGAGCTTTTTTGGCATAATCGGTGTATTTGATGACTTCCGCCTGATTTTCATCGACCAAACGCTTGGTCCGGGTCTCTTCCGCCATAACACCAGCTGTGCTCCTTTTGACTTCAGCCAAATCTTCCATCATGTCGCGCAGGTATTGGTCGATCATTTTGGCTGGATTTTCCATTTTGTCGATCAAAGCATTGATGTTTGCACTGATGATATCCGAGAATCTTTCCAGTATTGCCATTTCCGTTTCCTCCTTATGGGTTCGTGTCTTCCTGGGTTTCGTCTTCTGCCTGCGGGGTAGGGCTGGTATCGACTTTCTGCGGGACATCGGCATCATATTTTTTCCTCAGTTCTTCCGCCTCAGTATTGCCGAAAGTATCCAACGGCGTCTTCAGAATATCTTCCGTTTGCTGCGCTTCCAGGTTCTTTTGTTTTTTTGCATGACGCCACCAGAAGAACAGAAGGGCGAGCAGAATGATGACTCCGAAAACGATCAGAACAGCGATCCACGGGGAACGCGTCACTTCCATGATGCGGTCTGCGGAATCCCGGAATGCATCGCTGAAAAACTCTTCGTCCGTTCTGTTGTCATCATAATAGTAGGAATCGATGTAATCAAGCAGAACATCACCGGCTTCGGTATCGATGACAGTGGCCGCCTGGGTACCGACTACATAATAATCCATGTACATGCTGGACTGATATTCGAAAAATACCAACAGCAGATGGGCCTCGTCCGCAAATAGTTCATCATATTTTTCGTTCGCGAAGCTTTCCAAATCCTCCATCGAGGGATTCGTCGAACCGTTGATGTCATCCGTCAAGTACAGATAGGGTTGCACGCCGGTTTTTTCGTAGAAATGCTTCATCCCCGAGGTCAATTCAGAACGGTTTCCGATCCAACCGATTGTGTCTGTGTAATAATCCGTTTCCGTGACCGAACCATCCGGAAGGGGCTCCCGTTCCACTGTAGAAAGGGTGATTTCGTTATTCCCGCCCGAACCGGAAAGAGAAGATCCCGTGTTGAAGGAGAAAACCAAACCGAAAACAATAGCCAGAATGATCACAACCAGTGCGATCGTACCGCAGCCTAAACCGCAGCCCGGAGCACCTCTAGGGCTACCACCAGAGTAATTAGGACCGCCGGAAGATGGGCCTCTGATAATGGGGCCACTCCGGAAAATCGGACCGCTTGAACCGGAAGAACGGGGGATATTAAACCCGCCGCCCCCAAAAGATCCGCTACTTCCTTTGCTTCCACCACCACGACCACTTTTGCTGCTGCCGAAGGATCCTCCGCCGAAGGAACTGCCGCGACCGCCGCTACTACGGCTGCCACCGAAAGAACCACCACCTCCCCGTGATCCGCCACCGCCACCTCTTGCCATATATACACCTCCTTGAGTACTTGCTTTCCTCATCAAAGTCAATCTATCGCAGTGCGTAAGCGCCGTCAATTTAAAGCCATTGGATAAATAAGACAACATTTATAGCTTTCAGAAAAATGCATGTCAGATTTTCTTACAAGTAATGTAACACTATCATCGACAAAATCTGGAAGAAACGGTAAGATATGCTTACCTGGATTAAACAAATTTATTTAATGGAACGGAAATCTGCACGATAATCATAGTATTGCAGCAAAATGCGGAAGGGGTGGGCCAAGTGAAGTTGACCGAAGGAGCAGAAATGGACGATTTTTTATTTTTGATGAAGAATGGGAGTTGTGAAAATTTCCAATCTCAGCTGAAACGAGATTTCACTGCGGTGATTTTCCTGAGACATCTGGGCTGCGGCATGAGCCAACTCGATATGCTGAAATACCGGGATGCCTATCATTTCCTCAAAGACCAAGGGATCGAGATCATGATGGTAATACAAGGGGCAGAAGCCGCTGTTTCCGAGAGAACGGCTAAAATGAACATTCCGTTCACCGTCATAGCGGACCCTGAGCAATCCTTGTATGAGCACTTTGATATCCCTTCATCGGACTCGATGCGCAATCTTGTTTACGGCGTTTCCGAAGAAAAACTGCTGGAATTCGAATACTATGGGATTGAATGTCAACGTTTTGAGGGCAATGAACTGCAACTGCAGGCGACAATCGTCGTGGACAGAAAAGGGCAGGTTGTTTTGAGCCATTACTCCGAAAACATCAGCGATGTGCCATCTCCATCAGAATTGTACCAAATGCTGCAGGCTGTGCCTGTAGGAAGCTGAAAATAGAAAAAAGTAGCGGATACGGCCATTTTCCTAGAGAAGGAAAGGGCGCATCCGCTTTTTTGTTGCCTATTCTACAAATGGTATCATTCGTCCAATCAGCTCCCAAGGTGGTAATATATAAGTGTAAACGACGCTGGAAGCCTGTCTGGAGCGAGGAGTGAATGGTACTATGAAAAACGTAACAGTCAACAGATTGAAATTGGAGCAGTTTTTGCTGGTTCTGAAAGAAAGGGTGGCCCCAGAATACAAGAGTCAAACGGAACAAGATATCCTCACCTTCATGGAAGAAATCGTGACAGAGCAAAGAAAAAACGTGAATTATGATGATTTGATCAGGAAGGTTCAGTCCTGTTCAGGTTGCAATCGTGCCTATCTCGAAGCTGGGCTCGACATCCGTATGAACAAATTTTCCCATGGCTCTTTAGCCGAACTGGTCCTCAACAGCGTGGATACGGATGATTATCTCACATTGCTGGAAATCGAAAATCCTACTGCTTCAGATTTAGAATTTCTTGAGGAAGTCAAAGAGAAGCTTTTTGCGTATTTCGACTGAAAACTATACTATAAAGTGTGCTTAGGCTTATCTGTGATTCGAGCAGGATTTAATCCCGTCCATGCAGCTCAGATAAGCCTATTTATATGAAAAATGTCGTCAGTCGCGTCAAATGACTCAAATACCAATGCAAACCTGCCTGTACCTTAAGATTCCTTAGATTTCTTCAATCGCGGTTCAATAACCTTAATCAGCGGCCCTTCAACAATAATTATCTGCAGCGGCCTGATTATATTCATGTCAATCTAATCTATAAATGCTTGTAATGGCTGACCGTCCAGCTAATTATTTTGTTAAACTGCCAGCATTTATGATTTGATTAACCCTAAAGCAACGAATCCAACGGATGAATATAAAAAATGATGCTTTTGATGCCAATAATTATCAATAGATATTCTGGACCTGCAAATACGTGAAAAACGGGGGATTATGGCCGCATCAAATCCTATCTGCAAAAATTCTATATTCTAGTTTACATAATATATATTATACTAAGTTAAATATAAAAATGATCATATACTGAGATAACCATAATCGTCCGGACCATACCGCATAAAAATAGCAAAATTGCGAAATAATCAACGTTATCGCAATTTTGCTATATATTATTATTTATTCGTCATTTTAACTTATCCCGCGTCAACATCATCATGCATCGAATCGATCGCTGCATACAAGATTTCTTCAGCAATCAAATCTTTTGACCGCACCGAAATTTGGATTGGTTCTTTATCCGCTTGAAAAATGGTCACTTCATTTGTTTCTTTGTTGAAACCTGCATATTCTTTCGAAACGTCATTTGCTACGATCATGTCCGCATTTTTGCGTTTCAGCTTATCCAGCGCATAATGTTCGACATCATTCGTTTCAGCCGCAAAACCGATCAAAAATTGGCCTGTTTTTCTTTTTCCTAGTTCAGCCAGAATATCTGTCGTTTTCTCCAAAACCAAAGTTAAATCCTCGTTTGTTTTCTTGATTTTGACGTTTGCTTGTGTTTTCGGTCTGTAATCAGATACAGCCGCTGCCATGATGACCATATCTAGATTGTGAAATTTATCTAAAACTTCTGATTCCATTTCTTCGGATGATTGTACGTAAATTGATTCGACTCCAAAAGGTATCGGCAATAGATTCGTTGCGGTTACCAATTTCACCTCAGCACCTAAATCACGGGCGGCTTTAGCCAAACTGTAGCCCATTTTTCCGGAAGAATCATTGCTGATGAATCTTACCGGATCGATGCGCTCTTTTGTTCCTCCTGCTGTGATGAGCACTTTTTTACCTTTCAAAGGCAGTTCTTTGGCGTTATTCAGAACGACCAGCTGTGCGGCCTCCACAATTTTTTCCGGTTCAGGCATGCGCCCTTTGCCTTCATAACCTTCAGCCAAAAAGCCTGTGTCAGGTTCCATGATTTCATAGCCGTAACTTTTCAGAGCTTCCATATTCCGGGCTGTAGCCGGATTCTCCAGCATATGTTGGTTCATGGCAGGCACAATCAGGCGTGGAGCCGTCGTAGCCAATAGCGCAGTCGACACAAAATCATCGGCAATGCCGTTCGCCATCTTGGCGATGATGTTTGCTGTTGCTGGCGCTATGACTGCAAGCTCCGTCCAATCTGCCAAATGGATATGACTGACGAACTGTGCATCTTTTTCATCGAATGTGTCTGTATAGACATCGTGCTTGCTCAATACTTGGAATGTCAACGGCGTTACGAATTCCTGGGCCGAAGCGGTCATCGCGACTTTAACTTCAGCGCCCGCTTTAATGAATTTTCTGACGAGATCGGCTGCTTTATAGACTGCGATGCCGCCTGTTACATAGATGGTTACTTTCTTGTTTGTTAACAAATTATACGCCCCGCTTACATTCGACTATTTTCCTTGCTTGTTGCCCTCTTGGCTATCGATGAAGGCTCTCGCCCGGCTGATGAATTCCTTCAATACTTTAATCCGGGCATATTCTTTTTGGGTTCCTTCGACAATGATCCACGGAGCATCTTTCGTGTCCGTTCTGGCGATCATTTCGTTCATTGCTTTTTCGTATTGCTCAAATTTTTCGTGGTTTCGCCAATCTTCGTCGGTCAGTTTGTAATTCTTCTCCGGATCGCTTTCCCGGTCCTTGAAGCGCTGTTTTTGCTCTTCTTTGTCGATCACGATCAGGAACTTAATGATCAACAAGCCGTCATGGACCAAGTTGTGTTCCATTTCATTGATTTCATCATAGGCAGCGGCCCAACGGTACTCTGGAGCGAAACCTTCCACCCGTTCAACCAATACGCGGCCGTACCAGCTTCTGTCATAGATGGTCATCTTTCCTTTTACCGGGAATGTCTGATAGAAACGCCAAAGATAGTTATAGCGGCTCTCGTTTTCCGTAGGTGCTGCTGTCGTGGCGACATCATAGCTGCGGGGGTCGATCAGTCTCGTTAATCGGCTGATTGCACCACCCTTGCCGGCTGCATCCGTCCCTTCGAACACAAGGATACACGGAATCTTTTTCAGCCACATTTCGTAGACCAATTGCCCCGCTTCTTCCTGCAGTTTTGGCAGCTGCGCCTCATACTCTTCTTCCGTTATGGCGGCTTTCAGATCGACTTTGGCCAGTGGCTTTTCCTTCAGGCCGGAACGTATCGGCGCGGGTGGTTTCTTTTCGGTCTGCTCAAGATGACTTTTCAAAGTGCTGATTGCGATGCTGATCGCTTCTCGGGAAGCGTCTTTCAGATCCTCTGAAGAAATTACGTGCCACGGAGACGATTCGAAATTTGTGTTTTCCAGTATTTTATCGAAATGTTTCAAATATTTAGGGTACTTTTTGAGTTGTTTTTCATCGTCTTTCGTGATGAGGAATTCTCTGTAAGGATCTTCTTTCAGTTTCGAAATCCGTTTTTCCATCGTGTTTTCGGACTGGTGCAGAAACAGTTTCAGGACAATCGTGTTATCAGCAACCAGCATCCGCTCCAAGAAACTAATATAGCCAAGGTGATGTTCCAGTCGTTCATCCTTCACTTTCAGATCGTTCATGAGTTCAGAATAGAAACTCCGGTCAAAAAAAGCGATCCTCCCTTTTCCGGGTAAATCCCGTGCGAAACGCCACAAAAAAGGACGCTCTGCGAAATCGTCCAAGGCATCATCAAAGGCGCTTACTTCGAAATAACGCGGATCCAATTCTCTCGTCAGATCCTTCAATATATGCCCTTTTCCTGAGGATTCCCAGCCATCGACGACAATCAGCATGGATGAATCGCTATTGACCAATTTTCTTTGCAAAGCGGCCAATTCTCTGCCGAGTTCAGACCTTTTTGTGCCGGATAATGTCTTGTCTTTTTTATCAAAATCAAAGTCCTTTAACATATGCTACGCCACCTTTTCTGCTTTTAACTATTTTATCACAAAACAGACTGATGCAAAGTGATTCGGATTAGTTGATAATTGCAGCAGACGATTTAAAAGGCGCTATTCTGTGAAAGGGACAACTTCGATGGTGACATGGTTGTAGTCACCGATGATTTTTGAAACTGGACAGCGTTTATGGGCGGATTGCGCAAGTTTCTCGACTTCCGCCAATTCCATGTCTTCGACTGAAACAAAGGCCTTCAGATCGAAATAAAAGCCTTTTCCGTCTTCTTCCCTGCAGAAATCGACATGGACTTCCGCTTTGCTTCTCGCCTCGGCTTTCCTCGCTTTAAGCAAAGCCTCAATTGTAGCATTCAAGCAAGTCGCCCATGACAAGCCAAATAACTGTTCCGGATTGAAGCCGGCTAAATCTTTCAGTGGATCTGAAGTTTGCAGGGATTCCCCATCCGAAACAGATACGTTCCCGTTCAATCCCTCATCATTGATAATTTCCGTATGATATAAAGAATTTTTCATTTTAATTAGTCCCCTTTCTTACCGCAGTACTTGTAGTTTCTTTCCTCTATCTTAACATGATTTACAACATTTGGCTGAAAAAAACAGCACCGGATATCCCCTGAAGGGAAATCTGGTGCTGTCGGATGTGGAGCGATTACGCGGTGATCAATTGTTCAAGCAAATCAGGTCTGAAGCCGAAAAATGGCTCAACGCCATCAAAGACGACTACAGGCAAAGATTGGAAACCCAACTCTTTGACTTCAGCCAGGGCCACTTCGGATTCCTGGATATCTTTGATTTCATAACGGATGCTGTTGTCATCCAAAAATTTCTTTGTGAAATTGCACTGCATGCAATTTGGTTTCGTGTATACTGTGACATTCTTGTTCGACATGATGGTTCCCTCCATTGATTATCCGATAAAAACTTTTTTCGAATAAAGCTTATGGATACATCATACAGTATTATCGATTAAAAAACAAACCATATCTAGTGGTTTATGACTAAATGAATCAGTCCAGATCGATGGAGAGTTCCTGCGCAGCGGCCGAAGATCTGATTTTTTCATAGACGAAATTCATGCTTGGCGGGAAGAAAAGCATGCTGATGATGGTCCCTTCGCGTACGGTAATGGCGGTGTCGGTTGAGAATGCGATCAGCAAAGCAGCTGCGATCAACAACACATCGACTATTTGGCGCACTTTCCCGAAGTTGAAGCCGAAACGGTTACTGAAGGCCATACAAGCACCCTCCAAAGGCATACTGATGTAATTTAAAGCCATCATCGATCCGACCCCGATTGCGGCTATGATGCCCCCTAAAATGACCATGGCGATCTTCACCCAGTACTGGTCGATCGTCAAACCGGAAAAAACTGTATAAAGCATCAGGTTCATCACTTGGCCGAGAATCAATGTGACAGGAATCTGAAACAATTGTCTGAGCGAAAAATCTTTTTTCATCAAAAGCCATTGGATGCCTACACATGTGATATTCAAAATGATTGCCAGCGTCCCGATTTTGATGCCGGAAAGTTGGTTGATGCTCATGTTAAGGGCTTCATAGGCACCAACGCCGACGTTAGCTTTCACTGTGATGCTCGCACCGATAGCGGTTATGATGACCGCCACGATGACCAATAACATGTTCTTTAAATGTTTCGTCATTTTTTCACCTATCCATTCGTTATTCTGCTAAGTCATTATAAAGAAATAAGCAACGAATTGCAATTCGTTGCCTACTCCGGATCTTCTATTTATTTTGAGTAGACGACTTTTCCGTCCACTAATGTATACAGCGTTTCGCCTTTTACTTTCCAGCCGGTGAATGGCGTATTTGTCGCTTTCGAAAGGAAGTCTTCGCTGCGGATTTCGTATTCGTTGGCCAAGTCGAAGATGGCGATGTCCGCTTGGGAACCGATATCCAGTGTTCCTGACCCCATACCGAACAATGCTGCTGGCTTGACGGTCATCCAATCAACCAGTTGTTTCAAGGTGAAGACGCCGCCCAAGACGAAGTTGGAATACATTAATTGGAAAGCAGTCTCGATGCCCACGATGCCGAATGGAGCGCCGACCATACCGCCTTGTTTTTCTTCTTCGCCGTGCGGTGCATGATCGGTTGCGATGCAGTCGATTGTGCCGTCCAACAAACCTTCGATCAAGGCTGCGCGGTCTTCAGCGCCGCGCAATGGCGGGTTCATTTTGTAGATGGCAGTATCCGTTGGGATGGAACCATCGATCAGAATCAAGTGATGTGGTGCGACTTCGGCAGTGACATGGATCCCAGCGCGCTTGGCATCACGGATGACGCGTACGCTCTCTTTTGTGGAAACGTGGCAGACATGGTAATGACAGCCTGTCGCTTCCGCCAAAAGCACGTCGCGGGCGATTTGGGTGGATTCCGTAACGCTCAAAATTCCCGGCAGATCCAATTCGTCGGAACGGGTGCCTTTGTGCATCACGCCTCCGAACAACAGCGAATCGTCTTCTGTATGCGCAACAAGAGCGACGTTATTCTTTGCGGCTTCCTTCATTGCCAAATACATCGTTCCAGCTGTTTGGACACCTACACCATCGTTAGTGAAAGCGAAAGCGCCGGCTTCCAATAATTGCTTCTGATCGGTGAGGACATCACTGCGCAAGTTCTCGGTGATGGGCGCGTACTGTTTGACTTTGATGATGGCTGTGTCTTTGATCAGTTGTTGGATTGCAGCGAATTTATCTGCGGTATCCGGAACTGGATTCAGGTTCGGCATTGCGCAGACTGTCGTGAAACCTCCGCGAGCGGCTGCCTGTGTTCCTGTTTCGATTGTCTCTTTATAGGTGAATCCTGGTTCACGCAAGTGCACGTGCACGTCGATCAATCCAGGAGTTACCAGACCGCCCTTGGCATCGATGACTGTCGCATCCTCAGCCGTTCCTTGCAGATCCTGGCCGATTGTGGCAATTTTATCGTCTTTCACATATATCTCTACAGGAATAAGTTCCTCTTTTTGACCCAACATTTTCGCATTTTTTATCCAAACTGACATGTTATCCCTCCACTGGTGAATTGTTATTGTTATACATTCGTTGTTCTTCCGTTTACGATGGCTTCCAAGATGGCCATTCTGGCAAAGACGCCATTTTTCATTTGCGTCACGATCCGTGAGCGGCGGCATTCCACTAGGCTGTCCGCCAATTCCACGTCGCGGTTGACAGGAGCGGGATGCATGATGATGGCTGTTTCCTTCATGCGTGCTTCCCGAGCGACTGTCAGTCCGAATTGGTCTAGATACTCTGCTTTTGTATAGCGCATTGCTTTTCCGCCATGGCGTTCCGTCTGGACGCGGAGCAGCATCATGACATCGACTTCTCCGATGATGTCATCAATGTCCATGTGCGTGCCGTATTGGTCGAAAGTAGAATCGTACCACTCTTCCGGACCCGTGAAATAGACGGTCGCTCCAAGGCGTTGTAGCATCTGCATGTTTGTTTTGGCGACGCGCGAGTGCGACAAGTCGCCGCAAATGGCCACCTTCACACCGCTGAAAGTATGGAACTCTTCATAGATCGTCAACAGGTCAAGCAAACACTGGCTCGGATGCTGGCCGGCGCCGTCACCGCCGTTCACGATGGATGCAGTAACGCCCGGGCTTTCGATCAATTCCTTGTAATAAGCTTCTGCGCTGTGGCGGATAACGACCACATCCACGCCGATCGCCGATAAGGTCAGGACTGTGTCATAAAGTGTTTCGCCTTTGCTGACGCTGCTGGTCGAAGTGTCAAAACTGATGACTTTCATCCCCAACTTGTGTTCCGCCATTTCGAAACTTTTGTGTGTGCGAGTGCTGTTCTCGAAAAATAAGTTCGAAGCGTAGATTCCCTCAGTCAAAGTCCTGTCAGGTTGGACACCACTTTTGAATTCGGATGCACGTAGGATCAGTGACATGATTTCCAGATTCGTGAGTTCCTCGACACTTACAAAGTTTTTTAATGCGGTCTGATTTGTAGTCTGCATCATTTTAAAGCCCTCCAATTAGTTTTTTTGTGAATGGAGGCAAAAAGAACCCGAAGAATTTGTAAGCTCTTCAGGTTCTAGGCCAGCCGCTCCCGGATTTAGATACAGAGCGGCCATCTAGTGACCTTGCGGGCCTCACAGGACCCCCTTAAAGTCTCACATTCGCTATTAAATTGTGCGATAGGATAAATCTCCAGAAAAAAAGCCCATGGTCAAAGAGACAATGGGCATAAAGTCATGATGAAGGCGCAGTACGCCTGACATGCTCCTTAGTAGTCTCTCTGGACTCTCGTTAAAGGAAATTCATTCTGTTGCTAAAATAATAACGCGCACAGTTGCTTTTGTCAATGCTGGCCAGGCGGATGCTGTGTTTTTTCTCGATCAAACTGGACACAGTCCCCTCAGCCGATGCGCATCGGCTTGGAACGGTCATCATGTCCGATGAAGGCCGTTTCCAATAACGGGAACCCGTACCGCGAAGCGTAGTTGCGGCACACAGACATAAAAGCGGCCCTTTTTCCGTCTAACTCGATTTGCGTGAAATGCCCGATGAGCATGCCGTTGATCTTTTCGAACGCGCCCAATTGTTCCAGTTGAGCCAAGCCGCTGCACATCGCTTCGTATCTGCCGCCTGCCGATTCGAGGACCAACACTTTGTTTTCCAATTCCGGCCAATAAGGGGTTCCTGCCAGCTTCAGGAAGCAGCGCAGATTCCCGCCTGCAAAAACTGCCGAAGATTGCTCAGAGGGATTATTTCCGCTTGTTTCGAACGTTTCAGTCCAGTCTGCATCATTTCGGCTGGATAAATCACGGAGGGCTTGTGTCTGGAATGCTTCCTCCCGGCTCACGAGCACTTTGGGATTATAGAGGATATTCTGGATGCCGGTTTTGGCTTGGATCGCATTCACGATCACGGAATTATCGCTGTATCCGAAATAAGGCTTGGGATTTCTTTTGATGATCCCGAAATCGAGATAAGGCAATATTTCATTGGCCAAATCCCCGCCGGATAAGTCAAATATCGCCTTTACGCTCGCGTTGGAGTATAGGGACAACAAAGCCCCTGCACGGGATGCAGGGGCCTCAGTTTGCTGTGTCTCTTTATCCAGGAAAAGGACATCACTCATTACGGTCTCAAGGCCAAAATCATCCTTGAGTTTCCGGCTGAGCGACGAAACGATTTCCAACGAGCGATCATTATTCGTTAATCCGTTCGAACAGCTGATGAAGCCGATCGCATCTCCCGGATGCCACATAAAGATCACTACCTTTCTGTCAGACCAAGATATCTTGGATGGATAATTCCTGAAGTTCAGCAAATACTTTTTCGGGCGTCAATGTTTTCTTCGTTTCAGCGTCGTAATCGTTCATGATTTGACCGTGATGCAGCACCAGCATGCGGTTTCCGTATTGGATCGCGTCCTGCAGATTGTGGGTGATCATGATGCTGGTGAGGTTGTTGTCGATTACCTGTTGATTCGTCAATTCCAGAACCAATTTGGCCGTTTTCGGATCCAAGGCTGCCGTATGTTCATCCAGCAGCAGGATATCCGGTCGTTTCATCGTTGCCATCAGCAGAGCGATGGCTTGCCTCTGACCGCCCGACAACAGCCCGATATCCGAGCCCATCCGATTTTCCAGGCCTAAGCCCAATTTTTTCAGTTCCTCTTTGAAGAACGCTTTTTCTTCATGCGAAGTTCCGAAACGCAGCGTCCGTTTTTGGCCTCGGCGGTATGCCAAGGATAAATTCTCCTGCACCGTCATCCGTGGGGCCGTCCCCATTTTTGGATCCTGGAAGACCCGGCTGATGTAAGGCGCTCGTTTGTCTTCTTTGAAGAAGGTAACATTTTGTCCGTTTACGATGATATCGCCTGTATCAGGCAGGAAGTTTCCGGAAATGGCATTCAACAAGGTTGATTTGCCGGCTCCGTTGCCTCCGACCAAAGTGATGAAATCGCCTTGTCTGACCGTTAGATTGACGTCCTGCAGTGCGTTGACCTGATTGGGCGAACCAGGGTAGAACGTTTTGGAGACATGTGACATCGTCAACATCGCTTCCTGATTAGTCATTTCGCTTCACCTTCTTTCGCAATGAATACATGTAGTAGGTTTCCTTGATTTTCGGCAACGCCAAGAAGAAGGTCAACAATACAGCTGAAATCAACTTGAAGTCATTCGGGTTCATTCCCGCCTCCAATACCATCACCATGATCAGTCGGTACAGGACCGAACCCAGCATCAGGCAAACCAAACGCATTTTGAAAGAGACATTCGTGAACAATACTTCGCCGATGATGATCGAAGCAAGACCAATGACAATCGTTCCGATACCCATACTGATGTCGGCGTAGCCATTGTCCTGGGCGATGATGGACCCCGCCAAAGCAACGATCCCGTTCGAAATCATCAATCCGACGATTTTCATCGTGTTTGTGGAAATACCCAGCGAGCGGGCCATCGCTTCATTGTCACCCGTTGCGATGACAGCTTGACCGAATTCCGTTTTGAAGAAGATGACATAGAGCCCAATGATCATGGCGACTACCAACAAGCCTAAGGTAATGGTGTCGAAATGTCTGGGAAGATTCATATTTTCGAAAACCGTGAAGATTGTATTCTTGCCCAACAGACTGATGTTTGCTCTTCCCATCACGCGCAGGTTGATGGAATAGAGGCCGGTCATCGTCAGAATACCTGCCAAAAGGCTGGGAATCTGCAGTTTTGTGATCAAAAAGCCAGTGATCAGTCCGGCTGAACTGCCGGCAATGATGGCAAATATAATCGCGATATACGGATTCGCTCCTAAAGTGATGGCTTGAACAGCCACAGCCGCACCGAGAGGGAACGCCCCCTCGGTTGTCATATCGGCTAAATCTAAAATACGGAAACTTACAAATAAACCAAGTGCCAGAATACTCCAGAGCAACCCTTGGGAGACGGCGGAAATAATCATGTTCATTAAATCTACTCTCCTTCTCCTACAAAGATGGCATTCTGTGCGATATCATCAGGAATCGTGATGCCCAATTGGTCCGCTTTTGCTCGATTGATGACCAGTTGGATCCCGGTCGCGTACTGTACCGGGTAAGTAGCGGGATCGGCCCCAGCCAGGATATCAGCCGCAACAGCACCCGTTTGAGTTCCCAATGCATATTGATTCAAACCGATTGTCGCTAATCCGCCTTCTTCAACCATTGTGTCCACAGCCGGGAATACAGGGATATTATACGCGTCCGCAACAGGGATCAATGTAGCCAGTCCGCTTGCGATAGTATTATCTGTCGGTACGTAGATGGCATCCACTTCGGAAGCAAGGCTTTCAGCGACTTGCGCGATATCGTTCGTTGAAGTGACTGTTTTCGTGACGGTCTTCAAGCCTAATGAAGCAGCAATTTCTTCAGCCTCTTTAGCGGAACTGATTGAATTGTCCTCTGCTGATGAGTAAAGGATACCGACCGTTTTGGCATCAGGAAGCAATTGTTGAATCAAAATAAACTGATCGCGGGCCGGAGTCTTGTCGCTGACGCCGGTGATGTTGCCGCCCGGTTTTTCCATTGACTGCACAAGGCTCGCAGCCACCGGATCCGTAATGGCTCCCAAAATGATCGGAATATCGCTGGATGCGTTCGCCAACGCTTGTGCTGCAGGGGTAGCGATGCCGATCATGATATCCGCATCATTCGAAACGAACCGCTCCGCTATCGACTGCATATTGGACTGATCGCCTTGCGCATTCTGGAAATCGATCGTTGCTGTTTCGCCATCCACATAGCCGGCTTCTTCCAATTGGTCGATAATACCTTCCCCAATCTGATCGAGTGCCGGATGGGTAGTCAATTGCATAATACCGATGTAAGGCAAATCCGAGTTGATGCTGTCGGTGGAGCTTGCTGCAGAACCGTCCGAAGAGGTGTCCGCATTATTGCCCTCCGTATTGCCGCATGCCATTAATACTGTCGCTGCCATTAAGGTCAAGATGCTTGCGCGTACTCTGAATAATTTTTTCATTTCTGATTCCTCCAATTTTTCTGCTTCTTATTCTGTAAAAAGGTGATAAAAAAGCCGCCATCTGAACGAAGTATGGCGGCTGAATACAGAAAACGCCACACAGACCGATATTGTCTATGTGGCGGCTTAAATATCTTTAGTAATCCACATAGATACTGTTCAGATGTTTCATCTGAGGCTGTATCTACGGACAATCAATACGTCACAAAGAACAACCTACTCCACGTGGCTTTGCCAATCAAAAAAATTCATTTTGGAAACGCGTGTATATGCTGACATGATTGATTGCTCCTTTTATTTAGTGATAATCCAATAGTACCCAATGCAAAAAACAAAGTCAAGAGTTGGATTAGAAAAAGATGAGGTATTCTCATAAAACCTTCCATAAGCTTCGGATCAAAAATAAACAAGCAAGGGAGCAGGGGAATCCTGTACCGTGCTTGTTCATCTATCCTTTGATATCTAATCTGTATTTTGTAGAACAAAGTAATGCCGAATTTCGAAATAATTCTTACCACTTTGATAAGTGGCAGTAATCGGCGTGCAGAAAAGAAGATGGCTATCCATTGGATAATGGCAGTATAATTTTGCGCATGCGGTTTATGATAAACTGAGCAAATCACCCTGCATTGGTTTGTATTGATTCATCCATTACGTACTCCATCCCCCCAAGGTTAGTGCCCATCACTATTACGATGAGTTTTTTTCTAAGCGACATACCCCCAAGTCTCGATGCCGCGATGGATTCAGTTCGGAAAACACATTCCTTCTTTCCTGCAACACGGCACGACAATCGACTGGATAGGTTTTACTCAAGATTACGAAGGAACAATTAGCGCTCCATAATGGGAGGGGGATAACCCACCACCTTGAAGCCGGGTTCAGACGAATCAGACGGAAAGCGCTACCAATGGAATTCATGTTTCGATTACTTTTACAGTATAATGCACCCCACAGATAAAAGCAACTTTATTTCAGTAAAAGTTTATAAATTTATTTTTTACCGAAAGACCTACTGATTATCTACCTTGAAAATAGTTAGCTGACCCCTGTTCCGATAACAAAAAACAATCTAACTAGATCTCTGAAAACTCCATCAAAAACATCTTAAAATACCTATTTATAAGCTTTTGATTGTATTATCTTTACATTTTGTTCATGAGCAACGGTTTGTTTTCGTACGATTTACCGGACACAATCCACAATCGTGTTCATTAAAATACGAAAAATCCATCAAAATAAATTAACTATCACTATCTTGTTTGTTTGGGTGGAAAACTAACGGTATTTTGTTTCATACCCATATCTCCCCTGATTCCGACAGAACGGAAGTCGAATGGTCGCCCTGCTCTTCTGGACGTAGTCTACCCAGTTTTTTCGGATTGGGTATTGTGTTATAATGTTAAAGCATATTCAGACATGCCCATAGGAGGTGCATCCATGTCTTTTGATGGTATTTTTACGCGTGCGATGGTGAGTGAACTGAACCGAGAGTTGGAAAACGGAAGAATCGGAAAAGTTCATCAACCCTTTCAGCACGAAATTATTTTAACAGTGCGTGCCAACAGAAAAAATAAACGCGTGCTGCTTTCTGCGCATCCTTCATACGCGCGGCTGCAAATCATTGAAGATTCATTATCCAATCCGGAGTCGGCTCCAAACTTTTGTATGGTGCTCCGAAAAAAACTGGAAGGTGCAATCATTGAGGGCATTCGCCAATTGGGCAATGACCGAATCGTCATCTTCTCTTTCCGGAACTTCGATGAACTGGGCGATCAACAGCAGTTGGAACTCATCGTCGAATTGATGGGGCGTCACAGCAACATCTTTTTGATCGACAAGGAGTCCAGAATCATCATCGATTGCCTGAAGCACGTGCCTTTCTACCAGAACAGCTTCCGGCCGCTGCATCCGGGAGTAGTTTACCAGCTGCCCCCTCATCAGGACCGTTCGGATTTGTTTGCGCTTGAACCAGAAGAAATCGAAAGCACCGTTGCCCAATTCGATCCTGAAACCCCTTTGCGGAAGGCTTTGCAACAGACATTCCAAGGACTTGGAAGCGATTCTGCGCAGGAAATAGCGCAGTATGCCACTGCAGAAAATCACTCGGTGACGGCCGCTATCCAGCTTTTCAAGGAAAGGCTGGAATCGGTGATGCCGACCTTGACGGACGAAAGCGAAAGGAAACAGCATTTTACGCCCTTCCCTTATGAAAGCCTGATCGGTGAAAAGCAGTCGTTCGCTACCCTCAGTCAGTTATTGGATGCTTACTATGCGGAAAAAGCAACACGCGACCGCATCCATCAAGTCGCTTCAGACCTGCTTCAGATCGTCAGTACCGAACGGAAGAAAAATCAATTGAAGTTGCAGAAACTCGATCAAACTTTGCTGGAAACCGAGAAAGCGGATGTTTTCCGGATAAAAGGCGAGATTTTGACTGCTTATCTGCATCAATTCAATAAAGGCCAACAAGAAGTTGTGCTGAATAATTTCTACGACGATGAGAAACCGATCGCGATTACTCTGAATCCTTCCCTTACGCCTTCACAGAATGCGCAGAAGTACTTTTCGAAGTACCAGAAACTGACTACCGCTGTGAACCACGTCAACGAACAGATCAGGCAGACGCATGCGGAAAACGAATACCTTGAAACAATCGAAACACAGATCCAATTATCCGATCCGCAGGACTTGGAAGAAATCAAGGATGAGTTGAGCGAATCGGGTTATCTGAAGCGCAAGCAATCACTGAAGAACAAAAAGAAAAAAGTAAGCAAACCTCATCGTTTCCGATCCACTGATGGCACCAGCATCCTGGTCGGCAAAAACAATCTACAAAACGATCAATTGACCCTGAAGACCGCCAAAAAGACGGATACTTGGCTGCATGCCAAAAATATCCCTGGTTCGCACGTCATCATCGAGAGCAACAACCCGAGTGAGGAAACGATACTGGAAGCCGCCAACATTGCAGCTTACTATTCCAAATTCCAGAACTCAGCCAATGTTCCGGTCGATTATGTGGCCGTCAAGCAGATCCGCAAACCGAATGGCGCAAAACCTGGTTTTGTCATCTACGAAGGCCAGAAGACGGTCTACGTGACCCCAGACAAAGAACTGATTAAATCCTTAAAAGCGGATTGATGCGGCAAAAAAAAGAAGGTACCGACTCGGTTATAGAGAGTCGGTACCTTTTTTTCTCGAAAATCATTACTTGATGATACCGAGGCTGTCCGATAACCATTCAGAATCGGACAACCATAACACATTCACTCGCAAGCTTGTCCGATAAACAAAACAAATGGGCATCCTCCTCTCAGGAAACCCATTCGCCTCTTATGAATAAATATATGACTTACCCTTTGTACCAGTTCTCGGGGTCTTTGCTCCAGTCTTTCAGCAAGTCCATTTCAGCTTCGGTGATGTACGAAGTTTCGTGCGCGACTTCCAAAAGTGTGCTGTAGTTGGACAATGTGTCGATCGCAAGACCAGCATCGGCGAAATTTTTTGTGCCTTTAGCCAATTCATAAGTGAAGATCGCAACGCAACCCAATACATTTGCGCCTTCCGACTCAGCTGCTTTGGAAGCTTCGATGACACTGCCCCCTGTGGAGATCAAGTCTTCGACTACGACCATTTTTTGGCCTTCAGTGATTTTGCCTTCGATTTTTCGGCCTGTTCCGTGGTCTTTCGCTTTGCTGCGGATATAAACCATCGGCAAGTCCAAAATGTCAGCGATCCAAGCTGCGTGCGGGATTCCTGCAGTCGCAGTTCCGGCAATCACTTCTACATCCGGATATTTTTCTTTGATCAGATCAGCCAGACCTTGTGCAATCTGTTTGCGCACCGCCGGGAAGCTCATCGTGACGCGATTGTCGCAGTAAATTGGGCTTCTGAGCCCTGATGCCCATGTATAGGGGTTCTGTGGGCTTAAGCTCACTGCTTTGATATCCAATAATGATTTTGCTACTTCTTTTGCTATCGTCATTTTACTCTGCTCCATTCCATTGGTTCTTGATTTCGTGATAGGCTGCAACCGGATCAGCTGCCTGGGTGATCGGACGACCGACTACGATAAAGGTTGAACCGATTTCTCTTGCACGGCCTGGTGTTGCGACGCGCTTCTGGTCTCCAACCGCACTGCCGGCCGGGCGGATACCCGGTGTCAAGCAGATAAAGTCTTCATTCGTGTGGTCCTTGATCATGCGCGCTTCCCATGCGGAACAGACGACGCCATCAAGTCCGGATTTGCAGGCGAGGTCCGCGTAATGCAGCACGCTCTCCTGAAGGCTGACTTTGATCAACTGTTCATTCTGCATCGCTTCTTCGGATGTGGAAGTCAATTGAGTGACTGCAATCAATTTCGGAACATCGCTTCCTGCCGGCGTACCGGCAACGAGGCCTTCTTTAGCAGCTTTCATCATTTCCGAACCGCCTGCTGCATGGACATTGACCATGTCGATACCCAAAGCAGCCAAGCCTTTCATGGCGCGGTGAACCGTGTTCGGGATATCATGCAATTTCAGGTCCAGGAAAATTTCGTGGCCCAAATCTTTTATCCACTTCACAATTTCTGCTCCGTGTTGGTAATATAATTCCATCCCCACTTTTACGTAAAGTGATTCATCTTCGAATAACCGAAGAAAGCCCTTGATTTCTTCGCTTGTTGAAAAGTCCAATGCTATTATCGGTTTATCGTTCATTCAGTATGCCTTCTCTCACTTCATTGATTAATTCCTTCAGGCTGTTTATGCCAAGTTCATCCATGCGTTGCGGAAGCTGTTCGATCAGTTTCGGGCAAACGAACGGATCGGTGAAATTGGCCATGCCGACGCCGACTGCGCTTGCTCCGGCCATGAACATTTCCAGAACATCATCAACTGTATAGACGCCCCCCATCCCGATGATCGGAATATCGACTGCGCGTGCCACTTGATAAATCATGCGGATGGCTACCGGTTTGATTGCAGGGCCGGATAGGCCTCCCGTCTTGTTTGCGATGACCGGTTTGCGCGTATGCAGATCGATGCGCATGCCTATCAGTGTGTTGATCATCGTAATGCCATCTGCTCCAGCTGCTTCAACCGCTTTAGCGATTTCGACGATATCCGTCACGTTCGGCGACAGTTTCACGTAAACCGGCACGGTTGCACCTTTTTTTGCCGCACGCGTTACAGCAGCTGCCATCTCCGGATCGGTTCCGAACTGCAATCCACCTTTGTGCACGTTTGGGCAAGAGATGTTCAACTCGATTGCTTTGACGTTCGGAGATTTAGAGACGGCCTTACAGACTTGGTAATAATCATCGACTGTATTTCCGGCAACGTTCGAGATCAACGGCACATCGAATTTTTCAAGCGCCGTATGCTTCTGTGCGACAACGACTTCAACGCCGGGATTCTGCAATCCTATGGCATTCAACATACCGGATGGCGTTTCCGCCAATCGCGGTGTGGCATTGCCTTTACGAGGTTCAAGCGTCGTTGCTTTCGTCATGATGGCGCCCAATAAACTCAAATCGTAAAACTTGCCGTAATCCTCTCCGAAACCGAAACATCCGCTCGCTGGGATGATCGGGTTTTTTAATTCCAACCCAGGTAAACTGACTGCTAATCGATTCATAATACTATCTCCTCTGCTCTGAAGACCGGTCCTTCGACACAGACTCTGTAATTATCGTAAGCGGATGTGCTGTTTTTCTTGTCGCAGACGCAGCCGTAGCATGCCCCAATACCGCAAGCCATCCGTTCTTCCAAAGAAAGGTAAGTGAGGCTTGGGTCGAATGTCTTCGAGACCGCCACCAACAAGCCTTTCGGACCGCAAGCGAAGACTGCGTCCGGCACAAAGCCATCCAGTTCATCGAAATATTGCGTGACGAAGCCATGTTTGCCGTAGCTTCCGTCATCAGTTGCGATGTTCACTTTGCCGAATGCGGCAAATTCCTCTTCATAGAAAACTTCGTCTTTGTTTTTAAAACCGAAGCAGCTGACGATGTTGACACCTTTCGCGTGCAACTGTTTCGCCAATTCATAAAGCGGAGGAACACCGATGCCGCCACCAATCAATAAAGCATTTTGACCTGCTGCGAGCATATCGATCGGATAACCGTTACCCAACGGCCCCAAGATGTCCAATTCATCGCCTGCTGTAAGCTGGCTGATGATGGTGGTGCCTTTCCCTTCGGTACGATAGATGATGACACACTCTTCTTTATCGGCATCGATTGCGGCGATGCTGATGGGGCGTCTTAAAAGCAGTTCATCCCCAGGGACACGGATATGCAAGAACTGATCCGGTGCTCCCATCTCATTCACTAATGCCCCTTTCAGGCGCAATTCGAAGATATCTTTTGCGATTTCTGTCTGACTGACGACTGTCATCATAGCTTGACTCATAATTATTTTCCTCCTTAATTTTGACAAAATAAGGTGATCTCAAAAAATGCAATGGAGCAAGCTTCAAAGCAAATTCTTCTGAGTCTCTCAGGACACAGTTAAAGAACCACCGATCTATTTGTTTAGGCTTTGATCAAAGTAACTTTTTCAATGCCATCGACTTCATCCAGACGGACGGAAATTTGTTCCGCCTGAGATGTGGGAATGTTTTTGCCGACGTAATCCGCCTTGATCGGCAGTTCCCGATGACCTCTGTCGATCAGGACCGCGACTGTGATCCGTTTCGCTCTGCCGAGATCCATCACTGCATCCATGCCAGCCCGGATCGTTCGAGCAGTGAACAATACATCATCCACTAACACGACATGCTTACCGGCGACCGAAAACGGAATGTTCGTTTCATGCAACACTGGGTTCTCATTCGTTTCACGGTGCACATCATCGCGGTAAAGCGTGATGTCCAACTCGCCGACAGGCACCTCGATGCCTTCGAAATCTTTGATTCGTTCTGCAATGCGCTGGGCCAGGTAGATGCCGCGTGTTTTAATGCCCACCAAGATCAGATTCTTGGTGCCGTCGTTTTTTTCCAATATTTCATGCGTGATGCGGGTCAGCGCGCGTTTCATCGTCTGAGCATCCATGATTTCGATTTCTTCTGCCATCTCCACTACTCCTTCGTCGTCAATAATAAAAAAAATACCCTTATGCATGTGGGCATAAGGGTACAGTCACGTGACGCTATACAAAATGTGATGCACCTTGTAGCCTCTCTGGACTATTTTAAAGGTTCCTTGAATATTACTGTAATGATAACGAATAGAGCCGTTTCTGTCAATCAGTTTTTGCGCAGTTCAGTTAATTTTTCGCTATAGAAGTCGGGCAATGGCGCTTCGAAGTGCATTTTTTCGCCCGTCTTCGGATGGATGAAGCCTAAAGTTGCCGCATGCAAATATTGGCCGTGACCACCGAGCGTTTCAGCTGGTCCGTACATAGGATCTCCGGCTAACGGATGGCCAATGTATTTCATGTGGACGCGGATCTGATGCGTCCGGCCGGTTTCAAGGCGCAGCTTCAGTAAGGTGAAATCACGGAAACGCTCAATGACCTCAAAATGCGTCACTGCTTTTTTACCACCGTCAGCTACGGTGCGCTTCTTGCGGTCGACCATCATCCGGGCAATCGGCGCATCGATGGTACCATCCTCATGCGGAATGACGCCATGGACCAAAGCAAGATAGGTCCTTTCCATCGTGTGGTTCTCAAGTTGCTCCGCCAATTTTTGGTGCGCTTCGTTCGTCTTAGCTACGACCAATAAGCCGGATGTATCCATATCGATGCGGTGCACAATGCCAGGACGGATGTTGGCCGTACCATCAGATAGCGAATTTACGTGGAACAACAAGCCGTTGACCAAGGTGCCTGAAAGATGCCCTTTGGATGGATGCACAACCATTCCTGACGGCTTATTGACCACCAATAACGCATCGTCTTCGTAGATGACATCCAATGCAATGTCTTCGGGCGTGACGTTGATTTGTTCTGGTTCCGGAATCGTCAATTCCAGAAGATCCCCATCCTGGACCTTATAATTCGATTTGACGGCTTTATCGTTCACCATCAAGTTGCCGTCTTTGATCCATGCCTGAATTTGCGAACGGCTCGTACCGGTCATGAAATCCGCCAAGATCTTATCGATTCTGCCGGTTTGACCATCAATATTAAAAACGATTTTTTCTGTCATTTGAATCCCACTTTACTTTAGCTTATTTTTTGTAATTACTTTTTCTTCCTCTTCCATGAAAAGGATATAGATCGTCATCAGGATGACGCCTATCGTCAAACAGACATCCGCCACATTAAAAATCGGAAAATCGATGAAGTCCAAACGGAACATATCGACAACATAACCCAACCGCATCCGGTCGATGAAATTTCCGATGGCACCGCTCAAAAGAAAAGCGTAACTGATGCCCACGATTTTTTTGTCGAACCCCTGTTTATGCGCATTATAAACCATCGCACCCACAACAACTACTGTGATGATGAAGAAAAAGAACATTCTTCCTTCAAAAATCCCCCAGGCAGCACCCTTGTTCTGGATATAGAACAGAGACAAGATTCCCGGTAGAACTTCCTTCATTTCGTGCAATGCAAAATTATTCACGATGGCAAGTTTGCTCCACTGGTCCAGGACCAACAGCAAGATGGCCAATATATAATAGATAATCATCCGATAGCCTCACTTATTCTGAAATTAACGTCACTACGCATCTTTTACCTCTATCTATTGTAAACTAATTTTTCGAATTGTATAGTCATTGAATCCAGCCTTTCCGTTTGTTTTTTAAGCCAGCATACTTGCTGCACCCACTTTTTTAATGAATTCTTAATATTATTTCGAAGATATTCCAAACTGCCTTGATAAAGGAACGCCATTTTCGGTATAATGAAGCTTGTATTGTTATATATCACGTGATAAAGGAGCTTGTTTATGTTGAGAGGAAAGAAGATTGCATTAGTTTTTGCCGGTGCACTGGTATTGTCAGCTTGCGCAGACCAAGTCAAGGAAGCGACAGAGACAGTCAACCAGCTTAAAACCGAGGAAACCGAAATTGTTTCCCAAATGAATGAGCTACAACAATTGGAGATTGCTTTACAGAAAACATTTGATGAATCGTTGACCAGCGATGAGGAATTAAAAACATTCAAAGATGGCTCGGCAGCCGTGTTCAGCAATCTTGAAGAGCGCCGTGCTATAGTCGATTCGATTGAAAGCGCTTTGGAAGATTTGACCGAGACCAAAACTGATTTTACTGCATTCGATGAAGAAACCCTGCCGCTGGATCAGATGCAGGCAATCGGTGAAACACTGGATTTGTTCAGCGAAAATTCATTGGCTTACCTAGCTGCCTATCGAGACAGCTTGGATAAGGAAGAAGAACTGTTGACCGGGTTCGGAGCGGATGATGCGACTTTTGATACGTTCTTTGCGGGTATCGAAGAAATCAATCTGAACGCCGAAACGAACCAAACCAATCTTGCACCCATCGCTGAGAATTTGACGACTCTGGATGCACAATTGGTTGAATTGGAAGCAGCCATTGCCGCAATCGGTACGGAAGGAAGTGCAGCCGCCGATTCTTCTGCCGGCGCTGAGGAATCCTCTGAGGCTGCCGCTGCAGAAAAGCCAGCAAAAAAAGTTGAACCCGTCAACTATGAATACCGCATCAACCCAGAAATTTCCACTGTCCAACCAATCGCTGAGGACGGCAACGCAAAGGTCGCTTTACTGACTTTCGATGATGCGCCGCAACAACCGAACAGCTATACCGTGAAAATTGCTGAAACCGTCAAATCGAAAGAAGCAAATGCCATTTTCTTCGTGATGGGACAATTCCTCACGAACGAACAAGCGCGCAAAGACATCAAGACCGTCTACGACATGGGCTTCGAAATCGGGAACCATTCCTATTCGCATCCCGATTTCCAAACTTTGACCTATGACGAACAACTGGAGGAAATCAAATCAACGAATGATCTGATTGAAGAGATTACCGGCGAGCGTCCGCGCTTCTTGCGTGCCCCTTACGGCCAGTACAATGACGACACCATCGCAATCGCCGCAGCGGAAGGCATGACCATCATGAACTGGACCTACGGCTACGACTGGGTGGAGGAATTCATGGAAGGCACTGCTTTGGCCGACGTCATGGTGAACTCGAAGTACCTGGGAGATGGCGCGAACCTGCTGATGCATGATCGCCCATGGACGAACGACGCAATCGGCGCCATCATCGATGGCCTACGCGCGAAAGATATTACGATTGTGGACCCGAACGTAATCGAATCGCCTGAACGGGAGGAAATGTAATGATGACATATTTTAAACAGACACTCGCTGCCGCAGGTTTATTGTTATTCCTGTCAGGCACGACAGTTGCATCGGCCAGCGAAACCGAAAGCTCAGCCGAAACGACAGCAGCCACAAGCACGCTGACACTGCGCCAAGGTGCCCTTTTGAAGACCCCTACCGCCAAAGAATTGCCGAAAAAGTTCTTCTATGACAGTGGAGTGGAAATTGCCTACCCGGCTGATGGCGTCAAAGGGATCTATGTGACTGCCTACTCGGTCGGCTACGAGGAAAAATTCACTAAGTTGGTTGATTACGTCGATTCGAACGACTTGAACGCGATGGTAATCGACATCAAAGATGACATGGGCGTTGTGACAGCTGACTTCAATTCGAAAGATAGCCACATCCAAGAAAATACGGAAGAATACATTCCCGATATCAAGGAACTGATGGATTTGATGGAAGAAAAACAAATCTATCCGATTGCCCGCATCGTGACTTTCAAGGATACGTTGTTGGCTAACGAGCAACCGGATATGTCCTTCACCGAAAGCGACGGTTCCGTCTGGGTCGCATCGAATGGCGAATCATTCATCAACCCATTCCTGAAGCAGACTTGGGATTATGCCGTCAATGTCGGAATCGAAGCAGCCAAAGTTGGATTCAAAGAAATCCAGTTTGACTATGTCCGTTTCCCGGAAGGTTTTGAAGTCTGGGGCGACACGTTGAATTACGACATGGGTGAATATGCAGACCTTGACATGACCGACGATGAAAAACGCGTGCAGGCCATCACAGATTTCACTGCTTATGCAAAAGAAAAACTGATGCCTTACGGCGTGGATGTGTCCGTGGATATCTTCGGTTATACTGCTTCTGTTATCGAAGCATCCGGCATCGGCCAAAACTTCCCGCAGATTTCCGAAAATGTCGATGTCATCTCCTCTATGATTTACCCGAGCCACTGGGGAACAAATTATTTCGGTATCTACAAGCCGGATCTATACCCGTATGAACTGGTCGCCGAATATATGAAAGTTGAAAACGAGTTGCTTGGTACGCTTGAAACGCCGCCAATCAGCCGACCCTGGCTGCAGGATTTCACCGCTTCCTACCTCGGTTCGGGATTCTACCAAACCTATGGAAAAGCACAAGTCGATGCGCAAGTGCAGGCGCTGTATGATTCCGGCGTAAATGAGTTCTTGTTGTGGAATGCGCTGAATAACTACACATATTAAGAAAAGCATAACGAAAAGCTCGGCCGGAAAATTTTTCCGGCCGAGTTTTTTGTCGCCATTCAGTAATCTGGATTCTTACACAATTCGTGTCCCGTGTACTTCGGTTAACTCTAAAACTTTTTCGAGATCTGCGAGATTATCTTTCGTAATGCCGCCACCCGGCATGATCGTCATGTCCGGAGTGATTTTCGCAAGTTCGGCGATGTGCGCTGCGTTATCAAAAATCGTATTTTCTTTAGGACCGCCATGCGTCAAAATCCGTTTGAAACCAATTTCTCCCAACCACAATAAGGCGTCTCGTTGCTTTTCTTCCGGTATTTCATCAAACGCCATGTGGAAAGCAAGTTCGATTCTATTATCGCTGGCCAGCTTGGCGATTTCCTCCAAAAAGGGTTTATCCAATGCGTTCGCTGCAGTTAACGCACCTACCGCTATACCATTGGCCTGCAAGGCAATTATTTCTTCTAAGTCCCTCATCATGATGGCTTTTTCCATAGCAGAATAAACAAAATCTCCGCCTCTTGGTCGCAGAATCACGATAAGGGATACATTTTTGTCGGAACAATACGCCGTTGCAATTTTGATGACGCCAACGCTTGGTGTTGTTCCCCCCACTGCCAAATTATCGCACAATTCAATCCGTTTAGCCCCGCGCTCGATGAGTTCTGGGACATTCGTAAAATTTTCTGCACATGCTTCTTGTAGCACGCTGTCACCCCCTGGATAATATGCCATTCCGTAAAAACAAAGAAGGCACAAGGCGCTGTTCCATTCGCTTCGTGTCTTCTTTTAATATGCGCTCAGACCAAACCTTCTTTTTTCAGCACTTGCATGAGATCCAATTTATTGTCAGCGACGACCTTCCGGATATCCAAGTGGATACCCTTGAAATTCAGGTACTCGAAAGCCTGAACATCGCGTTTATCAACCGCTACTGCATTCGTGATCATCTTTTTTCCATCTGAATAACTCATACTGCCGATATTGACGGAATCAAGCTGAACGCCCCTTTGGACGATGCGTGCGACATCGAGTGGATTCGTAAACAAGAGCATCGCCCGAAATTGGTTATGCGCATCATCGAAGTAAATTTCGACAAACTTCTCCACTGGAATCACATTGACCTTTACACCAGGTGGGGCGACCTGCCGCAAGAGCGTCTTACGCAGATGATCCCTCGCCACCTCGTCGCTGATGACAATAATCCGCTCTGCCTTACTTAGTCTTGTCCACACGGTTGCCACCTGCCCATGAATCAAACGATCGTCGATTCGTACCAACCGAATATCCATTACCACATTAGAACCTCCTTAAATCGTTCATCCAGCAACCGTAAACCGTATGCAAATTGATTTCCTGCCACTATTTAGGATGCTTTCTTATTGAACATATGCTTGAAGGCATTCTTCAAAACATCGAAGAAGCCCAATGATTGAACCATATGATCCGGGCTTACATAGATGCGGATCGCACGCAACACGTCCTTGGGATTTTTTGCTGAAAAAGTGTACGTACCATCCTTCTTTGTTTGAAGCGCAAAACGTGGAATCCACTTCCCTTTGAACATCACGGATGCCAGTACATAATCAACCTCTTCCCAAGGAATTTGAATGAACTTTCGCGGATCACGATGATGATAAAATTCAAACGCTTGATCTCCAATCATAATTTTACCATAGTCGGTCAGCCCCATATATGAAGTACCATCCACTACCATGTCAACCTTTGCATTCAGGGATTCAACCATTGTATATGCCCCTCTCTCTTTGTGTCTGATTTGAGTATAATATACACTCTTTACTTTTTACAAGAAAAACAAGGCTCAGGCTGGTTTGCCTGAGCCTCATAATCGTTATTTTTGATGCATCCGAAAATTACAGCAATCCGATCAAGCGTCCGCCGATACCGACAATGAACAAGCCAAGAATGATCACGATTGGAGATACTTTCTTCTTCAACAACCACATGCAAAGGAATGTCAACAGCAGCGCTGCCAATCCAGGGATCAATTGATCCAGGTTGTTTTGCAAGGTTGTGACTTTAGTGTCCGTCAACGACAAGCCTGAAGTATACTGCATCAGGGCTTCCTGGATGCCGGCAGTGCCACTTGGCAGGTTTTCCCAATCGATAAATGCGCCTTCTTGAAGCTTGACTGATGAAACGGTTGGAGCAAACGAGATCGATACCCAACGTTGCACCAAGGCCGCCAATACGAACATCCCCAGAATGGAAGCTCCTTTTGTCAAATCTTGCAGGATTCCGCCGGACAAATCCTCAGTGATTTTTGATCCAGCCTTATAACCGAATTCTTGGGTATACCACATGAATCCCCAACGGATAGCGTTCCAGGCAACAAAGAACAGGATAGGTCCTAGGATGTTTCCTGTTAAGGCCAAGGATGCGCCTAAAGCTCCCAAAATCGGACGGACTGTAAACCAGAACACAGGATCACCAACACCGGCAAGAGGTCCCATCATTCCGACCTTCACACCTTGAATCGTAACATCATCTACTGGAGCTCCGTTTGCACGTTCTTCTTCCAGAGCCAGCGTTACTCCTAATACCGGAGATGCCACATATGGATGTGTGTTGAAGAATTCCAAGTGGCGTTTCAACGCTAGGACGCGATCTTCTTTTGCTGGATAAAGTTTCTTGATTGCTGGAATCATTGCGAAAGCCCAGCCACCATTTTGCATCCGTTCGTAGTTCCATGATCCTTGAATGAAAGTGGAACGCCAAGCGACAGCTAGTCTATCTTTTTTAGTTAATACGAATTTTTTATCTACCGTATTTTGTGCCATGTTTGCAGTCTCCTTTCCTAATAGTCATTGAGTATCGAATCAAGTGGATCGCCAGTATTGCTGGAACCGCCATTACCGGAACCGCCCATTTTAGAAAGGTTCAAGTAGATCAATGCCATTGCGACACCTAGGGCTCCTAATGCGATCAATGTCAATTCAGATACAGCGGCAACGACGAAACCGATGATGAAGAACGGCCATACTTCTTTGGTGGCCATCATATTGATTACCATTGCATAACCAACCGCTACAACCATACCACCACCGATTGCCATTCCATCAGTCAGCCAGCCCGGCATTGCTTCCAATCCAGAACGGACTGCGTCTGCAGGGATGAACAAAAGCAATGCTGCAGGAATTGCAATCCGCAAACCTTGCATGGCAATTGCTCCAATTTGAAGCAACTCAATTTTACGATAGTCACCTTGTTCTGCAGCTGCGTCCATCATATGAACCACAGGAACTGCCAGTGTACGAACGAACATCGTCAAAACCAATCCAGCTACAGCCAGAGGGATCGCAATGGCAATAGCGGAAGATACGCCGTCTACCCCTTGACCACCCAAAACTAAAATAATTGCAGATGCGACAGAAGCGAGTGCTGCGTCAGGTGCTACAGCGGCTCCGATGTTTGCCCAACCTAATGCGATCATCTGTAATGATCCTCCAAGAATAATACCAGCTTCAAGATTTCCTGTGACCAGACCGATCAATGTACATGCAACGAGTGGTTGATGGAATTGGAACTCATCCAAAATACCTTCCATCCCGGCAAAGAACGCCACGATGATAACCAGAATAATAGAAACGACTGACATAATATACCTCCTCTTTTCTTGTTATGCCTTAGCTAATTCTTCTTTAGCTTTTTTCAGCAACGCATCCATTTTTTCCGATGAATCATTCGGAACTTTCCGGACATCAAATTTAACACCTTTTGCTTTCAATGCTTCAAATGCTTTCACATCTTCAGGCCCCATTGACAAGACCTTATTCACGACAACCTTGCCGACTGAGTGAGCCATTGATCCAACATTCAACTCCTCAATCTTCACGCCGCCTTCAATTACCCGAACGACATCTTGCACATTTTCAAAAAGCAAGAGGGCATGGGTGTTCCCAAAACGAGGATCTTTCGCAATCTCAATCATTTTTTTGATTGGAATCACATTGGCTTTGACTCCTGGCGGTGCTGCTTGCACGATCAGGTTTTTCCGCAATTCATCTCTTGAGACATCATCCGAAACCACGATAATCCGATTTGTTCCAGCTGATTTCGCCCACGTTGTTGCTACTTGTCCATGAAGCAATCGTGAATCCAATCGAACTAAAGCTAACTTGATTTTTCCATCACCAACGACCGTCCCTACAGGAAGGTTGCCTTTTGGTTGTTGCACTGCAGAAGCCGCTTCCACTTTCTTCGGCTCTAAACTTTCTGGCTTAGCTCTCACACCGTCCTTCGCTGCTGGAAGAATTTGTGCAGCAATTTTTTGTGCTGAGTCCATGCTCAATCGTGCAGCATACGCTTCGATGACCATCGGAAGGTTCATTCCGGCGATTATCGCCCATGTGTCTTTATGTGCTTCGAAAAGACTGTTGGCTTGGTTGAACGGCGTGCCGCCCCATAAATCGACTAAGAACAGTACTTCATCTTGGTTGTCAAAGGATGAAATAGCCTCTTGCATCTTTGCTTTGACATCGTCCGGTCCTTCACTAGGCGCCAGTGTCACTGCTTTGACATTTTCTTGTTCGCCGAAAATCATCGAAGCCGATTGCAGAATACCTTCAGCGAAATTCCCATGACTTGCTAGGATAATTCCTACCATTTGTATACCTCCCATTGAATATATTTTGCGACTGTTTGGATAAAAAGCTTGGCAGGCGATTTACCAGTCATTATACTATAAGCAAAAAGCGTGCCAACTTAGTGTATGGCTTAATCATACGGAATTAAGAAACAAAAAAATACACTAAAACAATTAGTGTTTTAGTGTATCGTTCGCACTGAAAGCTAGTGTATGGTTTACTGTATCATTATTTTTGATAGGCCAACAGTTGCTCCAGATAGTATATCTCATCTTTTGGCATTTCGATTTGAAAGGTGCCGCTCAGAATATTTAAAGCCTGTTCCAACTGCTGGAACCGCTCTGTCTGTTCAGTCAATTTCAGTTCTTCTTGCGGTGCAATCAATGTATCCTGGCGCAAGGCCCGCTCAAACATTCCCGCCAGGTGCATCAGAATATTGATTAATTGGGAATAATTTTCTTTATTGTCCAATAAGGAACTGCTGAATTTCCACAAAGGCTCAATCAACTTTTGTGGATTCAAGAAAGTAAAGCTTTCGCCCATGTATTCCAGACATATCTGCTTTGCCTTTTCCGATGTCAACTCATTTTCATCATAGGATTCCGACTCTTCCACCAAATAGTCCAATACTTTTTCGGCATCCCCATTGAAAAAATGCTCCATTGGAATGTAAACGGCATCGATTTTTGGTTTGACGATTCCTGTTGTCGCTAAGATTTCATATTTCTGTTGCAAGGTTACGAGCTGCTTATCCATATCGATCACCGAAATCGGCAGCACCTCGATGTCCACATCAAAATATTTCTCCAGATGTTTGTCGAGCATCTCTTTCATCTTTTGCGCGGTCCCTTCGCCCGAAGCGCAAATAGCAACGATTGCCTTTTTGAGCTTTAAGGAGTGACCGTTCTCTTCCCTTGTGGTCACGTGGCTGCCTGCATAACCACGAAAAGATTGAAGCGATCGATAAATTTCATCAAGTGTCGTTTCAACAAGATTCGTCTTGCGCACCGTTTCCAAAACGATCGGGGTCGTGACCATGTCGATCGTTTTGACCTCAATTCCGGTTTTTTCCGTGATTTTTTCCGAAAAGGTCGTCAGCGAGCCCATATCGACCAGCAAAATGACGCCGCTCCCTCGATCGATTTCTTGGACACAATGAATAATTTTTTCGAGGGCCACTTGGGGCTTCATCTCAAGAGGCATATCTACAGCGCGAATATTGTCGACCCCCAACAATGTCGTCACAACCTCCGCCATGCTCGTTGCTGTACTCTTGCCATGGGCTGCAATCACAACACCCACTCGCCCGGTGACCTTGTCTTGCTTTAATGAAACCAACAACAAAGTCAGATAATAGGTCTCCACCTCAGGGATGTTGATGCCGTATTCTTTTTGCAGCTCTTGTTTCATCCATTTTGCGACGGTAAACTCTTGAGGATAATCTTCCACCATATTTTTGATGCTTGCATGGAGCGTCCGGCTGCTTTCGCCTAATTGAATCCGCTTTAAAAACGAACTGATATGGAGACTCATCGCATATACGAAATTCCGTTGGATGTGATAATCCAAATGATCTTGCGCATACTCAAACATATCTTTTGCAAAGCGAATAATTCGTTGATCAATGATTTCGGAAAGCTTTTTCTCCGTGTCAAAGGTCAAACCCGTATCACGATAAAAAGACTTCAGATGGACATTGATGTCTGTCGTAATATAATGGTTGATGGATTCCTTATCAAGCCCCTCTTCCCGCAACAGCGCGGCCTTATTCCCGATAATTTCATATAAATTATAAGGAAGCTCATAGGAATCGTCTTTCAGCGGGCTTTCCGCTCCTTCATTCAGCACCAAAGTCAGCACGGGCTCCAGCATCCGAGTGAGCTCATTCAAGCGCTCGCGATGATTATTCGCCAGATTGAGCAGGCCGTTTTGGATCTCTGGTGTCAGCTCATCCAAGGTAATCGATATTTCACTTGAATTCATATAGTTCAAAAAGGCCCGTGCACAAACTAGCTGGACATTCGATTTCAGCTGCCCGACATTTCCGTAGGTTACACTGCCGATCAAAGCCTTCACTGCATCCTGTTTCACATGAATACTTTTTTGGATTCGATTGGCTTCGATCGAGACCATCCGCTTCAACAAATCCACTTGTTCCGCAATCGGACGCTCCGAAAATTGCGGTAATTTAATGACGATTGGGATACGTCGCACAAAGGTCTGGAGCAAACTGGAAGCGGGATCTTCCGTTGTTGCACAAACAAGACGGACATTGACTTTATTGGCTTTATCGGTTTCGCCTAATCGATTATAGGTGCCATGATCCAGCAGATAAAAAATCATTTCTTGCCCTTCAGGCGGCAGGCGGTGCACTTCGTCCATAAAGAGCATGCCGCCGTCTGCCCGTTGGATCAACCCGTCCGTCGTTTCCGTCGCTCCTGTAAAAGCACCCTTGCGGTATCCGAACAAATGAGCCATCAATAATTCGGGATTGTGCGCATAGTCGGCACAATTGAACACAACCAGCTCCTTATCAGCTGCAAAAACTTGATTTGCTTGCGCGAAACGAAACATCGCATGAACAAAAAAGGTTTTCCCGCTCCCTGTCGGTCCAGTGATCAAGCAGCTTAACCCCTTAGGCGGATAGAGGATCGCCGCCTTTGCTTGATCCACTTGAGTCCGCATACTGTCTTTTGAACCGATTACATTCGCAAATACCTCATTATTTTTTTTACGGTTGCCCGCAGTATTTCCTTCTCGGATTGCGGGAACACGAGAAATTCCAGAAGCAAGGCCGCGTGTTTCGCTGGTTGCCCTTGCTGTTGTTTTGGGCTGGTCTTCTTTATATGTGTGCATCTTTTTTTGTGGTTGCTTATTCCATTTCAAAGAGTGATCCGCATATCTGACCGGTCGACCAGAGGATTTGATCAATTTTCCCTGACGCACAAGCTCATTTAAGTCACTGCTTGCATTGGGCCGTTTGATCTCGAGCTGCGTCACGACATCCTGAGTCGTCACGCCTTCGTTCCCCTGCTCAAAAGCAACTTCTGTCCACTCCTGCGAGCGGATTTTTATATACTCGTAGATTCTGTCAATTCGTTTCAACCGGATTCCTCCTTTTACTTCATCACCCTAAAAGTACCATAGTCCCGAAAAAAACGAAAGAGTAAGCTTACGAAAAGTGCCGTTCCGAAGCATCCTTTATTTCGATGAAATGATGTCTTCTTAGATTAGACACTCATAATCTGCCCTAAGTAGACAGAAAAAGGGAGTAGGAAGATTATCCCCCTACTCCCTGTTCTAATGCTCACCTATATATTCCCTATCTTAAAACCGTTACGGCGTTTCTCCCAAGACTCGAGTATCTCTGCTTTTTTTGGTTCCCTCATGTGAGGACTTCTGTCCGGAAATTTGGTAGCTGTATAAAAATTAGAAGCCTTTACCAACTCTTCCATTCGAGAAGCACGGGACGTTGTAACCTTCAATTTGATTTTCATTCAACTACCTCCTTTTCTAGAGCTTCCAAAATGGAAGCAAATGGCTCACCGTATCTAGCGCTGTACTTGATAATTGTTGAATAACAGCAGGCTTTATAATACATTATACACAAAGGAGTGGTCGAAATGGGCACGATATCATTGCGGATGGACGAAGAAGATGAAAAATTGATCAAAGAATATGCGAAAACAAAAAATATTACGGTCTCCTCCCTCTTCAGGAATGCTGTGCTGGAAAAAATTGAAGATGAGATCGATATGGATCTTTATCACATTGCCATGAAACAACATATTGCTAACCCTCAAGTTGTTTCTTTTGATGAAATGATGAAGGAAATAGATTTCTGATACTAGCATTTAAAGGAGCCTTTGAGAGCAAGGCTCAGAAGACACTTACGCAATAGCCATATAATGAATTTCAAAATACTTGAACTATTTATGAAAATACTTCTTACACGCATTCTAAATTTGTGATACCATGGTTGACTTTACACAAAAATAGAATGTGTGTTTACATGCCCACAAACAAGAAAGAAGGAATTTTTTTCACTACGACAATGTGCTCAATGATGGTGTTAGGAATGAGCCTGTACAATCTGCTGTTACATAACAATTTAGGGTTTGTGCCGCTTGCGGCAGGCTTAGTACCAGGTTTTGTTGTCGCTTTTATCTTGGACGTATTCGTTGTAGGAGTGATCGCAAAGAAAATCGCTTTTCGACTACCCATCAAAAAAGAAAATAAGTTGCAGTTAATTTTGACAATCTCCAGATTGATGGTTCTAGGGATGGTCACTTTCATGTCATTATTCGGTGTTCTTATTGAAGGAGGCATCCCTGATGATTTATGGGCAGCCTATAGTGAAGCGTGGAGAGTCAACTACCCATGACTGAAGTCACAGGCTTGCCTCTCGCCACTTCGTGACGAGTGCATTAGCTTCGCTAATACTTTTTAGGTTTACGCCTAACCCTACGCAGTACAAACGTCCTGCGGACTCCTGAGTAGTTTGAGATCGATTGGTCCCTCAAAATGTTGGCGTTACTCACTGCAACATTCTTATTCAACCAGAATGGAGCAGCCCGACAGTTGACTTTGCCGGCAATCCAGCACATTTATGCACTAGGAATTTGCTTTTTGTTTCTCAAATTTGGGATTCGCTACACCGCTTACGTATTCTGTCCCAAGTTGTTGAATATTCATTGCGCCAACACGGTCATCGTTTGAGCGATACCCGCATGGGCAATGATATTCGTGATGGTGCTTATCCCGATTGGATTTTTTGATTGTGCCACACTTGGGACAACGCTGACTTGTGTACGCGGTACTTACTTCAACCACCATGGAGCCAACTTTGTTGGCTTTGTAAGTGAGCATTTGCCCGAATTGAAAGAACGCCCACGATACTTGCTCATAGCGTTGTGCTTTCGCAACTTGTTCCGTCGCGAAACGCACGCCAACCAAATCTTCCAATACAAATACCGTATCGGAACCATAGGTGGACACGAGTGTCTTAGACAGGCAGTGGTTCACATCTGCCATCCAACGGTTCTCTCGACTTTCCATTTTCCGGATACGACGTTTGGAGTTCCTGGTGTTGCGTGCCTGCAAACTGCGGCGCAGTTCTTTGTAGTGCCTGCGCTTTTTCAAGGTTGCGTTTCCGTTGTAGAAAGTGGTTTTGTCTTTTTCGTCATAGGTTGTCACTAATTGACGCAACCCTCTGTCGATTCCGACAACGTGTTTGATGTCTGTCAATTCCATTTCGGCGACTTCTTTTTTTACCGAAATATGCAAGAACCAATGCTTGTCTGACTTGACCAATTTCGCCAAACCAAACGCCCACGTACCGTCAAGATACTCTTCAAAACCCTTGAGGCAAAACCCGCACTTCACGCGCCCTTTTAGCGTATTGATTGAGAATGTTTTGCCATTATCGACAATGCTCCAATCCCGATTGCGCACCAAATCGGCTTGTGGTCGAGAAAACTGGATAGGATGCCAGAGCCAATTCAGGTCCTTTTGAACGTGAGTGTACACTGGCTTTGCGTCCCCATTCTTTTTGCCGCTGTCATATTTGTTGGGATTGCTACGGAGTTGCGTTTGAACGGTTTTGTATCGGGCCGTAACGGTCCGAAAGGTTGATTGGGTCAATTGGGATTTCAAATGAAACCGCTGGCGAACATCATGGTACAAATCTTTGTTTAATTTAACGGAATTTAACTCGAAATTGTGGTTGAAAACATAATCAGATACGTAATTACATGCCTGTCTGTACTGTTCGCAGACTTCTTGAAACGCCAATGCGTCTTTGAGGTCCGAGAGGTTTAACTTTGCTTTGATCATGAGATTTAGTTCCACGGCATTCACCACCTTTTAATAACCCTATTATACTAAAATCGCCAGTGAAAGTACACCAAAAACAGAACTTATGTTCGCATTAAATGAAAGAGGAAGGAGCTAGGAAATCAAGGAGGATTGTTGGCCCGCTAGGCCAATCGTTTTCTCCTCCCACGACTAAAGTCGCGGGAGGAGAAAACTAAAAAACCATGAAATATTATTGTCGCATTGCCATTACAATTGTTGCTTGTCGGGCCTATGTCACGGACAATTCTTGGTACAATCCAAGCCAATAGTCAGCTTGTTTTGGAATAACCTTGAGCGGGCAGTTGTTGGAAAATCAGAAAAAGGTGGAGCATCCTGGATTTATTCCTTGGATGCTCCACCTTTTTTTGTTGCCGGTATCGCCCTGGGTAGCGATAAGGTAGAAATTGTCGAATGCATGCAGAATATCCGATAATGTTATTGCAACGAACAGCGAAATTGTCGAATGGGTGGAAGACATTCGACAATCTGACCCTCCAACGAGACTGAATTGTCGAATGTTAGAAGAACATCGGACAATTCGCGCCCCCCCGCCCCACCACGCACAGCGTGGTATCGAAAAAGGTGCAGCAGCCTCTGGCGAAAACCAAGGATGCTGCACCTTCTGTTTGTCGTTCAATAATATACCGCCGTAATCAGACAACCACATTCCGACTTTTACAGTTGCTAAACCGAAAAATCCCCATAAATCGCGTTATATATGCGTTTATGGGGATTTTTTTATTTTTTGGTATGTAGATATGCACGCTTGCGTTTGTCTTTTTTCCCGTAGGGGGGAATATCTTCTAACCCAAGCACACCCAGAATGTCGGTGAAACCTTCGGTTGCTTTGTTTTTGATAAAAATATCAGTATTGTCCATATTCACACTGGTGATTGTAGCGCTGCGAAGAGCGGTCTGGATTGCCTCCGTGGAGAAGTCGATTCCTTTTTCATGAAGGTGATATTCCAGTAGGCGCTGCAGAACCAACGCTAAGTAGCAGAGAACGAAATGGCCCTGA
>NZ_FOQC01000065.1 GCF_900113645.1 Trichococcus flocculiformis | reverse complement strand
AATCATCTATATGAACGGAGTTCAATCATCTTGACCTCCAATAAGAGCCCCGACCAATGGGGAGAATTATTGGGCGATGAGGGAGTCGCAATGGCTATCCTAGACCGTATTCTGCATCGAGCGGAGGTCGTTCACATGAATGAAGCCAGCTACCGTATGAAGCATCGCCAGAGCATGTTTGTGAGCGAAAGTGTTCAAAATTAATTGGCGTTAACTGTTCAATTCTACTTGACGCTGACAGCTTTCTCCGGCACGGGTTTCCTGGGCTTAATCAACTCAGGATTCTGTTGTTCCTCAAAGTGTTTTTTAATGGTACGTGGATCACTGTCGTATTGACGTGCCATCTGTGCAAAATTTGGTTTGATGTCGTTCATAATGTAGAACCTCACTCCTTCTCGAATATCTTTTCTCATGCTCATTACCTCCTTGTGTAGATGAGATGAAATAAGTATATTCAAAAAAATGTATGATTTCCGACATTTTTCAAACCGTTGTTTTCCTACATTTTACTACCGGCGTTAACACACTCGCTGGCTCTATCATCCGCACAGGTGGCTCAATCTGTTCGCAATACTCAGGGATCACACCACCCTCCCTGGAAGTATCTACCTTGAGTAGTGTGCTGGTTGCTTTGCCGGAGGTAGGCTGGTATATGGATGAGTAACTACGATGAAGGACTGGCTCATCGTAGTTACGTGAACTGAATTAGGGTAATCCCCGGTCAATGGGTTCTTTCCGGAGGTGAGGGATCAATGGGCGTCTGTCCTCCGGACTGTATGCTGTTGGTCGGAGTTCTAAGAATAACTGGCACTCTTCTATATATACAGCAAGAGGCACAGCCCGAAATTGGGGATGTGCCTCTTGTTGTGTGAACTTATGATTGCCTTACGCTTTGAGCGCAAATGCGGCGGCTGTAGGTTCAGGTGGATTTGTGCGGATGTTCAATTTGTGGTCGACTTCTCTGAGCAGCAGATCCAGGAATTCTTGATGGTACGCCTCTTTTTTGCGTGCGGGAATGCTTTTCATGAAGACGGCCAGGTTCTCAATGGCATTACTGAAATTATTTGCGTCTTCATCCGTATTGAATATATACTCGCGGCGTAGGTTGTCTTCTGTATTCATGTAGTATACGAAAAATCTTTTGTCATATCTGCTGACACCACAATAAGGTGCGACTAGTTTGAAATTTGACATTCTGTTGTAATCCCCCAAATTTGTAATTTTCCTTAAAGCTCATTAAAACGCTTACAACTAATGCTAGATCAATAGTTCTTATCCACTCCCCCCTTATCAGTTGTTCAAGATTGAGCATTCTAACTGTTTAATATCTTCCCCCAAGTAATTTGTCCCTGTCAGCCTGCTTCTCTCTCTTCTTTAGGCATCGCCTCGTAAACAATCAATTCATACTCTTTGTTTTTGATGGTTAGTTCCAGAAATTCTTGATGGTAGAGTTGTTCTTTCCCTTTCGGAACGTTGACCATAAACTCGAGCAAATTTTTTGCAGCATTACAGAACTCCTGCGCATCCTTGATGTTACTAAAAACGTATACCCTTACCAAATCTTCTGTTTGCAGATAATAAACATTGACAGTATTTTCTTCCCTGTATATCCCACAGTAAGGCGAAATCACTTCAAAGTCCATATTACCCCCCCTAACAATAGTTTTGAGCCTACCAGAGGGAAGAATGCGCTTTCATATTATCGCAAAAAAATATGAATATCACCGGAACACTTAAACAACTTAGTTTACTTGGGGGTATTCCAACACAAACTCTCGTTTAATTAAGTTTATTGATATTCTATTTTTGCGATTACAACTCCGTACGCTTTTCTTTCCTCAGTTGACTCTGTAGATATAATAACATAATTAAATTTAAAATAAAAGCAATTTTTTTAAATTATTTCAATTAATATTTTTAATAAACAAACTCCGTTAATATGTTGAATATATAGCGTTGAATAGTAATACATTCATTATAGTTCCCCAATTTGATGATACTAGATTAAACTATTCGAACATTGATACAAATACCACAAAAAATTTAATAACAGCCATACATAAAGTAAATGGGTTATGATCAATCCGCATTTACTTTATGCATGTCAGCTTGCAGGAAACTTCCCTTGCATCTAATGCTAAATCAAGGCAAATATGCCCAGACATTCATATTCTATCCTTGAGTGGTAACATCATTAACAATATATATTATACATATCCTCACGCTGTCTGGTGTTGCCGCTCCTGACTGTACCGGAACTGGCACACAACCGAAAAACGGCGTTTTTCATTATAGAAAAAACTAATGGTTGTGATTAGCTAACATTACTTCACCGTTTGACTTGCCATATCAGCTGAAACAATATCTGTTTCTTTTTCACCAGACAACTCTTTCCCAAGCGCAATAATGAAGTCCTTCAGTTTATCTTTGACTTCGGGATGGGTCAGGCCGTAGTTGATGCTGGTGGTCATGAAACCGAACTTGTCGCCGACGTCGTAACGGGTGCCTTCAAATCGTTTCGCGAAGACGCGCTGCGTTTGATTCAGTGTATCGATAGCATCAGTCAATTGGATCTCGCCGCCTGCTCCAGGAGCTTGGTTCTCAAGAATCTCGAAGATTTCCGGCGTCAACAGGTAGCGGCCGATGATGGCCAGGTTACTCGGCGCTTCTTCCGCTTTCGGTTTTTCCACGAAGCGGCTGACATTGTATAAGCCTGGTTCCAATTCGGAAGCGATGTCGATGATGCCGTACTTGGATGTTTCTTCCTGCGGTACCGCCATCACAGCTATATTCGATGCATGCGTCCGTTCATAAGCGTTGATCAATTGTTTCGCCAATGGCACTTCATCCTCCATCAGATCATCCCCGAGCATGACCACGAAAGGATCATCGCCTACGAAGGCTTTCGCCTGCAATACCGCATGTCCTAACCCCAGCGGATAAGATTGACGTACGAAGTGAATACGAACACCTGTCGACTCCTGCACCAAGGCTAACAGCTCGTGCTTGCCTTTTTCGCGCAGGTTCATCTCCAGCTCGACATTGGAATCGAAATGGTCTTCTATGGCCCGCTTGCTTTTGCCTGTGACAATCAGAATTTCTTCGATGCCGGAAGCGATGGCTTCTTCGACGATGAATTGGATGGTCGGCTTATCGACAATCGGCAACATTTCTTTCGCCATAGCCTTTGTAGCCGGTAAAAAACGCGTGCCGAATCCGGCTGCTGGGATTACTGCTTTTCTGACTTTCTGCATGTGAACGATTACTCCTTCGAAATAATATTAATTTTCTGATCAAACAAAAAAAACATATCATAAAAAAAACGCTTACTTTCCATAAGATAAAAATTCCAGAATAAGCATAATGTTGCAGCTTATTCTGAATTTATAAAAATTTACTATTTAGTTCTCATGGAATAAGTCTCTAGTGTATACCTTCTCTTCAACATCTTTTAATTCTGGTGCAAAACGGTTTGATACGATGACATCAGACAATGATTTGAATTCATCTAAATTCCTGAATACTCTTGAACTATAGAATGTTTCGTCATCTAATGCTGGTTCATACACAACGACCTCAATACCTTTTGCTTTGATGCGTTTCATAATTCCTTGGATGGAAGACGATCTGAAGTTATCTGAATCAGATTTCATTGTTAACCGATAAATCCCAACCACTTTTGGATTACGTTGAATAATCATATCAGCAATGTGATCCTTACGCGTGCGGTTAGAATCGACAATTGCACCGATGATGTTATTCGGAACATCTTCAAAGTTCGCTAATAGTTGTTTTGTATCTTTTGGTAAGCAGTATCCACCATATCCAAACGAGGGGTTATTGTAATGCGTTCCGATTCTTGGATCCAGACCAACTCCGTCAATGATTGCTTTTGTGTCTAAACCTCTAACTTCAGCATAGGTATCTAATTCATTAATATACGCCACACGTAAAGCCAAATAAGTGTTTGCAAACAATTTAACGGCTTCAGCTTCAGTGGATTCCATTAGCAATACTGGAATATCCTCTTTTAAAGCTCCTTGTACAAGTAAATTCGCAAACTTCTCAGCTCGCTCTGACTTTTCTCCGACAATAATACGGGAAGGATAAAGATTGTCATACAACGCTTTGCCTTCTCTTAAAAATTCAGGTGAGAAGATGATATTAGCTACCCCATATTTTTCTCTGATTTCTTTTGTATATCCAACTGGAATAGTTGACTTAATGATCATAGTTGCTTCCGGTCTATACTTCAGGACATCTTCAATGACTGATTCCACAGAAGAAGTATTAAAGAAGTTTTTCTTCTCGTCGTAGTTTGTTGGAGTTGCGATGACCACAAATTCAGAGTCCTTATAAGCTTCACTCTTATCAGTGGTGGCTGTTAAGTTTAACTCTTTTGTCGCAAGATATTCTTCTATCTCTCTATCAACAATAGGAGATTTTCTCTGGTTAATCAGATTAACTTTCTCTTCAACGATTTCCAGTGCTTTAACTTCATTGTTTTGTGCAAATAGTATTGCATTGGATAATCCTACGTAACCTGTTCCGACTACCGTAATCTTCAAGTTGTACATCTCCCATTACCTAGATTCATTTATTATTTCACATTATAATAATCAACATACCAGTCCGTAAATTGTTGTAGACCTTCTTCAATAGAAGTTTTCGGCTTGAATCCCACAGCTTTTTGCAGAAGATCCGTTGAAGCATATGTTGCTGGTACATCACCAGGTTTAATTGGTTCAAATACTTTGTCAAAAACTACCTCACGGTTAAGTGATTTGCTAAGGCATTTTTCTAATGTACCGATAAATACCATAAGCTTCTCTGGATTATTATTACCAATATTGAACACTGCACTCGGAACATCATCTACTGGTGGATGATCTATCAATCTTACGATTCCTTCAACGATGTCGTCGATGTAAGTGAAATCGCGATACAAATCATTTTCAAAGTCACCGTTATTGAAAATCTTGATGGATTCACCATTAAAGTACTTATCTGTGAAACCAAAATAGGCCATGTCAGGTCTTCCCATTGGGCCATATACAGTAAAGAACCTCAGACCAGTAGAAGGGATTTTATACAGATGACTGTATGTATGTGCCATTAACTCATTTGATTTTTTCGTTGCAGCATACAAAGAAACCGGATGATCCACAAAATCAGATTCTTCAAATGGAACTTTTTTATTGGACCCGTACACGGAACTCGAAGAAGCATAAATCAAATGGTCCACTGGATGGAATCTGCAGGCTTCAAGGATATTAAAAAAACCTATGATATTACTTTGAATATATACATCCGGATTCTCAATAGAATATCGTACTCCAGCTTGAGCAGCTAAGTTAATCACAATGTTAGGCTTATGCTCAATAAAAGTATTCAAAACCATTTCTTTATCAGAAATATCCCCATCAATAAACGTGAAATTTTCAAAAGAAATTAATTTTTCTAACCGGGCATTTTTAAGATTAACATCGTAATAGTCATTAACATTATCAATTCCAACAACTTTGCATCCATTTTCTAATAGTCTTTTGGCTAAAAAAAATCCAATAAAGCCAGCCGCTCCGGTAATCAGATACGTGTATTCTTGATTAAACGGTCTTCTCATCAGTTATTTCATCCCTTCAGCATCATCTTTTCTCCAAACAACTCTATTTACATAATCAGTATATGAAAGGATGATACGTAAAATTTTATCCGATACATTTGGCATGCTGTAGTCAGCTACGTAACGTAGCGTGTTTTCCTTCTGTGATTCTAAAATGACTAATCCTTGCATAATACGTTCTTTATTTAAACCAACCATCATGACACTGGTCTCTTCCATTGCTTCTGGGCGTTCATGTGCTTCACGGATATTTAACGCTCTGAATCCTAGAATAGATGACTCTTCACTAATTGTGCCGCTATCGCTCAACACTGCTTTAGAATGCATTTGCAAATGATTATAATCATTGAATCCCATTGGTTTCATCAATTGCACTTGTGGATGGAACGTGATTCCTTTTTCTTCAATCTTATTACGGGTACGTGGATGCGTGCTGACGATAACTGGCATGTCGTAAGTTTCTGCAATAGCATTTAGACTATTCACCAATCCCATGAAATTCTTATCCGAATTGATATTTTCCTCACGGTGAGCGGAAATCAAAAAAAAGTTATTCTCTTTTAATCCCAAACGAGTTAGCACGTCAGACTTGGCGATATCTTCTTTTCGTGAAGCCAGTACTTCAAACATGGGGCTACCAGTTTTTATGATTTGATCAGCAGGCAGTCCTTCCGCCAACAAATATTCACGTGCTATATCGCTGTAAGTCAAATTAATGTCTGCTGTATGGTCAACGATTTTACGATTTGTTTCTTCCGGAACACGTTGATCAAAGCAACGATTCCCCGCTTCCATATGGAATATAGGGATATGTCTGCGTTTCGCTGCAATAGCGCAAAGGCAGCTATTTGTATCACCAAGAACCAATAAAGCGTCCGGCTCAACTTCTGCTAATATCGGATCAATTTTCACTAAGATATTGCCGATAGTTTCAACTGCCGTTCCTGTAGCTGCGTTCAAGAAATAATCTGGTTTATTTAAATGGAAATCTTGGAAAAAGACTTCATTCAACTCATAATCATAGTTTTGTCCTGTATGTACGACAATGTGTTCAATTGCTTCAGATTCCTCCAAACGATTCATCACAGCAGACAACCGAATTATTTCAGGACGCGTCCCAACAACCGTCATCACTTTTAATTTTTTCATCTTTTCTTAAACCTCCAAGTAATAAGTATCCGGCTCTTCTGGATTAAATGATTCGTTTACCCACATAATCGTTACCATATCTGTGCTACCAAGATTTCCAATATTATGCGTATACCCTACAGGAATATCCACCACTTCCATCTTTTCACCACTGACGAAGTATTCAATCACTTCTTTTGAATATAGGTTGCGGAAGCGGATCACACCTGTTCCACTGACAACCAAAAATTTCTCATTTTTCGTATGATGCCAGTGATTTCCTTTTGTAATTCCTGGTTTTGAAATATTTACGGACACTTGACCTCGATCGGGAGTACGAATAATTTCTGTAAAGGAGCCTCGTTGGTCAACATTCATTTTTAATGGATATGAAAATTTATCTTTTGGTAAATAACTTAAGTAAGTGCTGTATAATTTCTTCGTAAAAGCATCCGCCATATTTGGAATTGAACGTTCCTCACGGCTTGCTTCAAAAGATTCCAATAGACTAACGATATCACCCAATCTTACAATGTGTATCGTTGACACCGCACAGATATCTCCTTGACGATTTTCTTTCCCATCCAATGCGTAAACCAATTCTTTTACGACATCATCAATATAGACTAAATTCAGAGTAACATCAGGATCATTCACCATAACTGGTAGGTCACGTGCGATGTTATGGCAGAAAGTTGCTACAGCACTGTTGTAGTTAGGACGACACCATTTACCAAAGACATTCGGAAAACGATAAATCAAAACTTCAGCACCGGTTTCATCACTATAAGCCTTCAATAAGTCTTCGCCAGCTTTTTTACTTTCACCATACGGATTACTTAATGCAGCTTGGATTGATGAAGAAATCATTATCGGACAAGTATTGTTATGTTTTTTTAAGGCATCCAACAAGGTTGATGTAAATCCAAAGTTTCCCATCATGAACTCTGCTTCGGTTTCCGGCCGGTTCACCCCTGCTAAATGGAAAACAAAGTCAGCTTTTTCACAATAAGAATCCAACAATGATACATCTGTATCTCTATCGTAAGATAAAATTTCATGCTTTGTCGTTGCTTCCAATTCAGCAATTAGATTTTTGCCAATGAAGCCGTTAGATCCAGTAACTAAAACCTTCATTAAAGATTCCATCCTTTTAATTCTTTTTGTATATAATCAAGTTTCAATAATTTTTCTAACATACCTTCAACGGTCAGTTGTTCTGTATTATCGGAATTATATTCATCTAAATGAACAGCTTCTTGGCTTCCCTCTTCAAAGAATTTACCATAGTTCAAGTCACGTTTATCAGATGGTACCCGGTAAAAACCACCCATATCAATTGCATGAGCTGCTTCTTCTTTTGTCAGCAAAGATTCATACATTTTTTCGCCATGGCGGATACCCATGCTTTCGACTGGCAGATTTGTGCCGAATACTCTTTGGACAGCTTCAACTAATGTATTGATAGTGGCCGCTGGTGCTTTTTGCACCATGATATCCCCTTGTTCTGCATTCTCAAATGCGAACATAACTAAATCAACAGCTTCTTCTAAACTCATCATAAAGCGAGTCATAGATCCTTCCGTTACGGTCAATGGTTTTTCTTTTTTCAACTGTTCTACGAATAAAGGAATTACACTACCGCGCGATGCCATTACGTTGCCATAACGAGTACCACAGATCAATGTTTTTTCCGGATCCACATTGCGTGATTTTGCCACAAACACTTTTTCCATCATAGCTTTTGAAGTCCCCATGGCATTGATAGGATAGGCCGCTTTATCTGTAGATAGACAGATTACTTTTTTTACGCCCGCTTCAATCGCCGCAGTTAACACATTATCTGTCCCTAATACATTCGTTTTTACTGCTTCCATCGGGAAAAATTCGCAAGATGGCACTTGTTTCAATGCAGCTGCATGGAATATATAATCTACGCCATACATGGCATTTCGGACACTGTTCACATCACGAACGTCTCCAATGTAGAATTTTATCTTTGGATTATTGTACTTTTTACGCATGTCATCCTGTTTCTTTTCATCGCGTGAGAAAATACGAATTTCTTTCAAATCCGTATCCAAGAATTTCTTTAGTACCGCATTTCCGAATGATCCTGTACCACCTGTTATTAATAAAGTTTTATCTTTGAACATATTTATTCCCCACTTTATATTTTATTGGTATTTTTCACAAACTTTCAACAAAAGTTTATATATTCATACAAACAATATAATAACGTATAATTTTTAGTTATTATAAATATCTACTAACAGTTTCACGGCTGCACAGTAAATTAGATATCATACCGTATGGTATTTCATAACATTCTGGATATAGTAACAGCTATTTTTTATTCTTTAGCTTTGATGATACATATTACTTTAATTGCATAAGTAGCATTTACAACATCATCTTTACTGATAACATGTGTCCGATTCCAATCTATTGTGAAGAATTCACAAGCAATTCCCCCTTCTCATGCTGCATCATGAGAAGATAATCCGCTCCATACATAACATACTACCTTTTACGGATTCAAGATCACGAACATCTCCAAAAAATATAACAAAACTTTTTCAGAAAATTCAGGCAATTTGGTCTAAAATCATGGCGCATATAACTTTGCTTCTTTTTGTATCTAGAAAAATACGAACTTCTCTAATATTTTTTGAAGAAAGCAATTTAAGCCTGCATTTCCAAAAGCGCCTGAACCACCGATAATCATTAAATTTTTTTTCTGTAAAAAAACATATACATTCTGCTCTATAATTTATTTTTTGATGCTCATAATTGGATTTTTATTTTTGACATTAAACCAATTAGAATTTAGACTAAGTAGTTTTCTCACTACCTAACTTCTAATAATCATAAAACACATGAATAATATAATTCTATCCTACAACATCCAAAACTCAGATTGTTGTTCTGGTTTCTTACAGCCAATCATCTTTTATCAGCGTTGCTTTACTGCATGGACCACTTTCATATTCGCTTTCCTTACCCGATAATAAATTACTGCCTAAAAGTAAAAGTCTTTTCGCAGCAATTTCTGCATTCCACAAGGATACCATATCTTGATATGCGTTTTCTCCCAATTTTTTACACATCTCGGGATCATCTAATAATTTTTTTACCGCTGATACTATAGAATGCTGATTTCCATAATGGTAAATCAAACCATTTTCATTATTTCGTAACAGAAATGGCACTGAACCAATAGCATGACTACATACAGGTGTGCACCCACTACTCATTGCTTCATTGAGTACTGCCCCCCAGCCTTCTCCACGAGCGCTAGTAAACAGGAATATACTAGATTTTTCCATATATTCACGCACTTCTTTTTTGTTCTTTGAGCCTACCATATGAATGTAGTCTGCTAGTTTTTTTTCATTAATATTTTTTTGTAAAGAACTTCTCATCGGCCCATCTCCAATAATGGTCACCTCAAAGAGATATCCCGCATTCTTCAAATATTCCGAAAGTTTGATTACTACTTCTGGATGCTTGAATTTAATTAACCTACCCACCCATATTAGCGAAATTTTTCCATCTTCTCTTTTCTTTTTATTATGTAGACTATCCAAATCATTCTGGACTACTTCAGGAAAATAGCCCCATCTATAACACTTATTCAGTGGGAAACCAATTAATTTTAAGTCATATGGAAGAAATGCACTTGCGCATAATACGTACATGTTCGATTTTCGATATTTTATAATTCTATCATATAGCTTTATAAAGGTTCTTGGATTCCATCTTCTCCATACACCTTTTTTATAAAATCGTTCCGAATACAGAAAAGAGAGTTTATTTTCTGCCATGCGTAATTGAATCAATTCATGTGGTGAACTCCCAAAAATAACAAAATCAGCCTGTAATATTTTTTCAATAATTGAAGATTTACTCTGCTCATTGTAAATAGAAACATAATCAGCATTTGATATTTCTTGATATCCTTGGATACTTTCTATGTCTGATGCAATAAAATCAAATTGCTCACAATGATTCTTCATATATGTACAAAACGGTATCTGATGGTGATTTAGATAATTTGAAACAAATACTACTTTCATAACACTACTCCCTAATGGAGGTCGTTCCTTTATTAAGCAAAAAGGATGATACCTCAAATTCTTCTACATATCGTGTTACTAATTTTTAAAATTGGTTTTTCAATAAATTTGTGTAAACTGTAAGCAAGCACAATTACCATACCAATAGGAATAATAAGAAAATATTCATTTGAAAGGCCATAGCTATCTAAGGTTCTGATAATTATATAGCCAATATTCTGATGTAACAGATACAATGGATACGATATTGTTGCAATAAAGCTAAATGGCTTAAGAAATGAAATACCGTTCGACATGTTGCCGATTCTATTATGATAAAAGATAGCTAAAACCACGACCGCTGTTGAGATTACGAAAAAAATTCCAGATTGCCAATCGTGCAAGAGAAATTGTTCTCCAATAAAAAATATTAATGAAAAAAATACTAGAATAGCCTTTATCTTTTCTATAATAGAAACACATTGTTTATTATCATATTTTTCTAAATAAGCGATTGACGCACCAGCCATGAAACAGTGCCCGTATATCCTGGATTCCCGCCAACACATAACTATGCAGGCGGGGTGATGCCTAGTGCTTCGTAAATTTGTTTTTGCTTTGTAAGAACCTCACCGACCCTAAGGTCGTAGCCTGGATACTCAAAACATTCTATAATATCAAGTTTATCCAAGGCAGACTGAATCGTATAGTTTTGATAAAGTTCTGCTTCATGCATGTGTTTTTTGAGATAAGATAAATATATGAGCGCGACAAATGCAACGAAGAGTTTTCCGTCAAGGCTTTTCTCAGATGACACCAATAGGCGGCGAAGATTTAAGCGGTCTTTAATATTACCAAAGGCTTTCTCGATGAGATCTTTGTTTCTGTATAATTCCAGTGCGGCCATGGCATCCATCTTTTCGTTGGATATCAAAGTGAAGTAGCCATAATAACGTTTTGTCGCCTTCACTGCATCTTCTATAACAGTAACCTGTAAGCCACGAATCGGAGTTTCTTTAATTTGGAAATACTGCTTGTAGAATCGCTCATGTTTCGCAACACGTTTGCCACTCAGAATCTCCTTCCGCATAGCCATAAGTTTACGATCGAAGTTGGTTTCATCTTCAGCAAACTTATCGATGTTGAAGTAAATGTGTAAATAAACCCGCTTTTTATCTGTGAGAACATCCTTCTTGTAGGGGCGTTCTTGCTTATATTCCCATTCTGAAAGGACAGTCTTGGAATACAATTCATGCTGCTCATCGAAGTTCTCGAAAGAACGGAAGTTGTCATAAACGGTATCGATTGCTTTGCGTGCAAAGCAATTGCTTGTCTGAATCGCAACAATGAATTTCAAGTGCTCCTTAAGAAGGCCGTTGACATTCGCCTCGCTATAAAATCCACGGTCCATGACCAGTTTCACTTTATCAAAGCCGAGAACTGCAAAATCCGCTAGAAGATTTTGAACAGTCCGCACATCCGGAATGTTGCCGGCTAGCTTTCGATAATAGAAAGGAAGACCGGATTTTTCACCGAATACGAGTGCCAAGTTAATCTGAGGCAGTCTATCGTCTTCCTTGTTTTTGCCATATTGAGCTTGGCGAAGCGTTTGGGAATAACTGGACACTGAGGTAGTATCATAAGCCCAGTATTCATCTCCGGAGCGTCGTTTCTCCTGAAGCATAAAGAACTTTGTTCTTTCTTCTTCAGAAATATCTGAAAAAAGTTCACTGCTGCGCTGTGAAGAAATATTTTTATCATAGGGATGCTTATGAAGTGTGCTCCATTTTTCAAAACAAAAAAGCGGGGATTCAGATTCAAGAATCATATAGTAAGCAATGGATTGGATTTGTTTGTAGCTAGCGGGAAAGCATTGCTTAAGATCTTCTGTTAGACCCAGTTTTTTACCAATCTCATCCAGTAGATATGTGGTACCGTAAAACCTGCGGCTAGCTATTTCGATAGGTACCGGTCCTGGTTTCCTTGAGTTAGCAGCTTCCGGATCCTCCTTGTGTTTTCTGCCACGACCATCGGTCGGAATGATTTCTCCTGTATTAGAATCACGCTTACCGATCAGTGTGCGTTTCGCCCGGGGTTGTTTCTTTTCCTTATCCCAATAGGATATGGATTCGTAAACATAGGTAATGCCACTTCGTTTATCAAACTGGTTTATAATAGCCATTCTGCCGCCTCCTAGTTATGTATAGTATAACACATAACTAGGTTTATGTAATGGCGAGAGTGTTTAAAACCTATTAATATCAATGGTTTCAGCTTTTTTTTTTTAAATCATAGTTAGGTGTTTCGGGAATGCAGG
>NZ_FOQC01000004.1 GCF_900113645.1 Trichococcus flocculiformis | reverse complement strand
TTTTCAATCCCTGGAGGTTTAGCTCAGCTGGGAGAGCGTCTGCCTTACAAGCAGGATGTCGGCGGTTCGATCCCGTCAACCTCCATTGGTTCCGTGGTGTAGGGGTCAACATGCCTGCCTGTCACGCAGGAGATCGCGGGTTCAAATCCCGTCGGAGCCGTTTTTACTTTCTGGAAAGTGTGCTATACTTCTTACAAGATGTCTAGCTTCACGGGTTAGCCCTTCGGAATTTAGATAAATCGTACCTATTGCGCTCTACGATGCTCATACGGAACGATTTCCTAAAATTCTTTCAGGTCTGAACGAACCCGTTCTGCTTTTCTTAATATTCTGGTCTGATAGCTCAGTTGGTAGAGCACTTGATTGAAGCTCAAGGTGTCGGCGGTTCGAATCCGTCTCGGACCATTTTTTTATATGATGGAGGGATAGCGAAGTGGCTAAACGCGGCGGACTGTAAATCCGCTCTTTCGGGTTCGGCAGTTCGAATCTGCCTCCCTCCATTTTTTTGGATCAAATTATTAATATAGGGGTATAGTTTAAAGGTAGAACTACGGTCTCCAAAACCGTCAGTGTGGGTTCAATTCCTACTACCCCTGTTTTTAAGTTAATATCATGGCGATCGTGGCGAAGTGGTTAACGCACCGGTTTGTGGATCCGGCATTCGTGGGTTCAATTCCCATCGGTCGCCCTCTTTATTGGGCTATCGCCAAGCGGTAAGGCAACAGACTTTGACTCTGTCATTCGTTGGTTCGAATCCAGCTAGCCCAGTTTTTTCAAACATTTTCAAATAGCAACATCTCGGCGGTATAGCCAAGTGGTAAGGCACAGGTCTGCAAAACCTCTATCACCGGTTCAAATCCGGTTACCGCCTTTCCATAACAACAAAATGGAACATTGCATTCTTCATAATCATGCCGGCGTGGCGGAATTGGCAGACGCGCTGGACTCAAAATCCAGTGCCCGCGAGGGCGTGCCGGTTCGACCCCGGCCGCCGGTATCAGACAAATAAGTTTGTGACGATGATTTCATCGTTGCAAGCTTATTTTTTTGACATATAGGAATTTATAAAATTTTCCAGAGTGAAAAGTGCATCACCATGGGTATTTCGCAAGTTTGTAAAATTTTCAGCCTCCTAAAATGATGGCCAGCTTCACGGGTTAGCCCTTCGGAAATTATTAATCAAGGAACCCATTGTCTCTGCGAGCCAATGATACTGTTCGACTAACCTGCTGACGCAGGAAGTCTCTCAGCATATTGCGCTCTTCGATGCTCAGTTGCATGGGACTCTTAGGGATTCATCCCTTAGAGCCCAGTATAAGGTGACCATAGGGAACGTTGCGAGGTCAGATTTCCTAAATTGTCATGACTCTTGCGATTTCAATCGCTTAGAGGCATGATACACTTGACCGATTAGGTCACAGTGTTTCCTTACTCTGGGCTGAACGAACCCGTTCAGCTTTTCTTATATAAAGAATTGTAGTTTGAGCTATAATATAACCAGTGAATTTATTTACGAAAGTAGGTAGGGTGATGAGTATTGTTATCAGGAAATATAGTATCAATGATTTGGAGGAAATGACAAAAATTTGGAACTATGTCGTAAGGGAAGGGAAGTATTTTCCTCAAGAAAACGGCTTATCAATAAAGAAGGCGGCAGCTTTTTTCGAGGAACAGACGTTTACCGGTGTTGCGGAAGAGGATGGTGAAATAGTTGGTTTGTATATTCTTCATCCGAATAATATCGGACGTTGTGGTCACATTGCGAACGCTTCTTATGCTGTCAAAGCAGATCAAAGGGGGAAACACATCGGAGAAAAACTTGTGATGCATTCGCTGGAGAGGGCAAAAGAATCAGGCTTCCGCATCATGCAGTTCAATGCTGTTGTTGCCAACAATAAGGGGGCGATTAGCCTTTATAAAAAGCTGGGCTTCAAAGAGTTGGGAATCATTCCAAGAGGCTTCAAAATGGATGACGGTAGTTTTATGGATATCGTTCCGTTTTATTTGGAACTGGTTTGAGTCACTAGTTGTTAGCGCTCAATGTGAGAAGGGATGATTGAATTATAAATATATCCGATGCTACAAAAATAAATGAAAACCATCCAAGGGGATATTGAATTACCCGCTTGGATGGTTTTATCATTATACCAGCAAAAACAGTCTAAACTAATGTACCCAGTGCGCGGATTGTTCGCGCTGCTGTTCCCATTGTCTTTTTTGATTAGGTATGGTCCTGCTCGTAGTGTTCTATCTTCTTGTTCAGTGTTTCCAACGTTTTTCCTAGTTCATTGTAACGTTCTTGCATTTTTTTCTGTTCTTCGATCAGGATTTCTTTCCTGGCAGCGACGGTTTCCAGGCCTTTGTTGAACAGGGTTGTGTATTCAATCAAGGATTCAATCGACAAACCGGCATTGCGCATGCACTTGATGAAATCGATCCAGCCAAGATCGGATTCTGTATATAATCGGACGCCACCCTTGCCCCGCGTCACAGGTGGAATCAGGCCGATCCGTTCGTAATAACGCAAGGTTACTGCTGTCAGTCCTGATTTTTCTACTGCTTCTGAAATATTCATGTTTTTCACCTCCAGATTGGTAAATATCTGCATGTACTAAGCATACAACTTAAAGTGAAGGTTAAGTCAATTAAAACTTTCAGATGAATCAAAAGAAAACGGTTCTCAGCTCCAATGAGGGCCGTTCACCGTAGCAGCTGGAGCAACACCGTCACTTGTGCTGTACGTACCAAATAAATAAAAAACGAAAACACGCACAGCCTCTACCGGTGTGCGTGTTTTGACATTTCTAACGTTTTTAAGTGGTTTGGGTTTCAAGAATGGACGATTTTTCGTCGACCTCAAAGTCTTCCTGCCGCAACTGTTTCCGCTTGAATGCGTAAAAAAGGATGATCAGCAGATTGAAGACAACCAGGATCGCCAACAGGATGAACAGATCCACAGAGATGCTACCGCCGATGCCGAACAATTGGCGGTAGGCATCGATCGAATACGTCATCGGTAGATAGGGATGGATGGCTTCAAAGAAACTGTTGGACAACTGGATCGGATAAGTACCGCCCGATCCCGATAGCTGCAGGACGAGAAAAATCAGCATCAAGAAGGAGCCGACTTTATCGAACAGCAGATTGAAGAGCATGACGATGGAAACCGAAACGAAGGCGGTCAAAATGGTGACTAACAGCGTCTTTTCGATCGACAACGGCGCTAAACCATTCACCTTCACCAAAAGTGCGACCATGATTACAGCTTGGCCGACACCGACAGCCGCAAGTACAGAGATTTTGCTGGCCCACCAGCTGATGCCGTTTCGCGGATATTTCTGCGGCGTAAAGCTGTCGTACATCAGGTTCAGGCTGATGGAGCCGACGAAGAGGGCGACGGACATCATGTAGGGAGCCATGCCGGAGCCGTTGTTGGCGACCGGAGCCGTTTCGATTTGGTTCGCGATGACCGGTTCGACCATCATTGCGTAGGTGTTTTCGTTTGCATCGACTTCATTCAGCGCGGCGCTGCCGTCCAGCAGTTTGGCACCGAGTTCGTCTGTGCCGCTGAGCAAAGATACCAGGCCGGTATTGAGTTGCTCCGACCCAACCGCTAATCTGGCGGAGCCGTCACTGATTTTTACAGCACCGTCAGCAAGTTGGTTGGTCCCATCGGTCAGCAGGTTGCCGTTTTCGACCAACTGCATGGTTCCGTCGGCCAGTGCCTGTGTGCCATTCTGGAGTTCCATTGCGCCTGCTGCGAGGGTTCCGGTCTGTTCATTCAGGGTGTGCAGACCGGCGCTTACTTGTGCATTGCCTTCCGTCAGGCTCTGTCCCCCTGCAGCCAATTGTTCGGAACCGGTTGTAAGCTGGTTCAGGCCGGCTGAGAGTTTCTGGGATCCGCTTTGTGCGCTTCCGATGGCCGTCTGCAATGCTTGGGCGCCGCTCAGAAGCGCTTGGCTTGTCGTTCCGAGTTGGTCAAATCCCGATACGAGTGTTGTAGCTCCGCCGTAGACAGCGGCATAGCCGGTCGATAGGTTGCTGACGCTGCTTTGAAGTGCGGCAACCTGCTGCGCGATGGCAGAAGCATCGATAACGCTCAGCCCAGAAAGACCGTTGAGGCTGGTAGTGATCGATTGGACAGAGTACGCTTGTTCATTTGCGACGGTCGCCAGCTGTGCAGAGACAGCTTGGCTGACTGCAGCTTCCTGCTCAGCGGTCAATTCGGTTCCACTTTGGGAGATCGCAGTCATGATGGCTGCGGTATTGTTGACGGGGTCCACCGAGGCCGTGATAGTGTTGAGCTCGGTTTGGACTGCCGCAATTGTGCCTGAGAGGCCGTCCAGTTGGGACAGGACAGTCCCCAAGTCCGATGAAAGATTGGAGTGTTTGAGTTGGCTGTCGAGCGTTTCGATACCGTTTTTCATTTGGTCGAGTCCACTCTGCAATGCAACCAGTTTTGCCTGTTGTTCAGCACTCGTGAGACTCGTGTTCAGTGCAGCCAAGCCTGCTGTCAAAGCTTTACTGCCATCCGCCAGTTGGCCCATGCCGCTGTTCAAACTATCCATGCCTGCCGAAAGCGTAAGGCTGTTCGTGGCCAAGCTGGAAAGCCCGGTACTCAACGATGCACTGCCGGCAGCCGTTGCAGAAGCGCCAGCGTTCAGTTTGCCAACGCCTGTTTCCAACGCCGGCATGGCGGCTGTCAGCTTGGCGGTGCCATCGTTCAGTGCTTTGGCGCCGGCATCCAACTGGCCGACTCCATTCAGATACGTCTGCAAGCCGACTGCCAGCGTCTCTGCTCCGTCACGGAAGGTGAGGGTGCTGCCCGCCAGCGTTTCGAGGTTTGCTGTAATGGTCTCGTTGCCTTCCTTGATCTGGGCTGTACCGTCGCTGAGCTGCGCGCTGCCGTCAGCAGCAGCAGTCATCCCATCTGCGACGGTCTGCAGCTGGTCAAAGACGGTTTCGGCGTAGATGGCCGTCACTTCATCGGAGATGGTGTCCTTGATTTCGTTTGCCGCAGAAGCGGTCAGTTTGGAGGCAATGTAGCTTCTGCCAGCGCTGGTGCTGTAAGTCAATTCCATCCGCTTGGGTGTTTCATCCAACAAGGTGGTTGCATTTTCCGAGAAGTCCTCCGGGATGGTGAGCGCCATATAGTAGCTGCCATCCGCCAGTCCGGCTTCCGCTTCTTCCTGAGAAACGAAATCGAAGTCCAAGGCATCGGATTCCTCCAAACCGGCGACAAGCGAGTCGCCTACCGCCAAAGTTTCCTCATTATAGTTGACGGCCTTATCCTGGTTCACGACGGCGACCGGAAGTTCGGCCAGTTTACCGTAGGGATCCCACATGGAACTGAGAAAGAGGACGGTGTAAAGGGAAGGGATCAGGCTGATCCCGAACAGAATGATTAACATTTTTTTCGATTTTAAAACAGATTTCCATTCTTGCTTCAACAAGATCGTGCACTTCCTTCATTTAAATTTCTGCAGACAGGACGATGGCTTCCCAATCTACGTTTTCGACCCTGTCCGATCCTTCGACCAAGAGGGAATCAAGTGTGTATTTCTGCAAGCGGGCTTTGAATTGCTGCTCTGCATCGAAGAATACTGAGAGGACTTCCTTCTTTTTGTTCTTGATTTTATCCGCTCGCAAGAACACCTTTTCGGCCAGATTGGTGGGGCGGACAAAGCTGTGGGTTCCTTCGATTGCTTCATAGATATGCAGCATTGTGATTTCTTCCGGCATCCGGTTCAATCGGAATCCGCCATCTTTGCCTGACTCTGAATCGACTAAGCCTGAAACGACAAGGGAGCGCATCACTTTCTTGAGATAGGAATCGGAAACTGACAGACGCCTGCTTAGGATAGCGCTCTTGATCGGGCGTCTATCGATTTGAGTCGCTAACATGATCAGTATGCAAATGGCTTGTTCCACGCCGCTTTTCATTTTCATCATTTTCGCCTTCTTTCGTAGATGTATTTCATCCATGGATGTATTTTATCGCTCAATAAAGAATTGTTCAAGAAAAAGTTTATAATTGTGATGCAAAAAAATAACCGAGCAAGCCAAAAAGGCGGTTTGCTCGGTCTTTTCCTTAATTATCAGAATATTTCAATTTTGCGTTTGGAAGGTATAGTAGGTTCTTTCTTCGGAAGCACCAAGTTCAAAACGCCTTCTGTCAGAGTAGCGGTTATGCCTTCTTCGTTGATGCCTTTCAGATAAATTTCCCTGTGGACGGAACCCGAAGAACGTTCTTGGCGGATGATTTGGCCTTTTTCATCTTTGTCGACTTTTTCCGATTTGCGTGTGGCTGAAATGGAGAGAATGTCGTTTTCATAATCCACAGTGATATCCTCTTTGGCATAGCCTGGCAGATCGGCGGTCACTTGGTAGTTATCCTCGGTTTCGTGGACATCCATTTTTATTTCCTGGAAGAAACGATTTTGGAACAGCGAACCGGTGTCCGACAGCAAGTCGAAGAAACTGTTGCTTCTGCGTAACTCATTTGACATTTGAAAAATCCCCTTTCGTTTTTTTGAACATTTCTTTCATCATCAGTATAAACCTTCAGACATCAGAACTCCACAATTTTGAATACGGTTCCATTTTATGCGCCTGAAGCAAAAGCTGATTCCAAAAGGTTTATATGGTAAACTGTTAGAGGAGTTTTGAGACAGTAAGCGCCTGACGCCGTATGAACGCGCGGGCCGAGAAAGGGTAGTATATCATGAAAAAAATTGAAGCGGGCAGTCTCTATCTGAAAAAGCATCGGACCCTTTTCCAGTGTCCAATCTGCAAAGCGGACTTTGAAAAGGTGGACGGGCATAGTATTATTTGCGCGAATGGACATCACTTTGATGTTTCCAAAAAGGGGACCCTGCATCTTTTGATGAAGGGCGGCCAGAACGAATACGGCAAGGAAATGCTGTCGAGCCGGAAAAATTTGGCGGACACCGGTTTCTTTTTCCCATTGTTGGATGCCGTATATGCCCATATCGACAAGCCGGAGTCGGCGACGGTTCTGGATGTCGGTTGCGGGGAAGGGTCGCATCTGCATTATTTGACCGAAAAAGGCTTGAAGAGGACAAAAATAGGCTTTGATATTTCGAAGGATGCGATCCAGTTGGCGGCCAGCAACTTTTTCCCGGATGCTTTCTGGTGTGTGGCCGATCTGGCGCATTCGCCTTTTGCAGAGAGTGCTTTTGATGTCATCTTGAACATCTTCTCACCATCGCAGTACCAGGAATTTGACCGTGTTTTGAAACCAGGCGGCAAGGTCATCAAAGTTGTGCCGAATGCACAGTATCTGATCGAATTGCGGGAGCAGTTGTATGCCCTGGATACGACAAAAAGAGAGTACGACAATCAACAAGTGGTGGATCGATTCTACGAAATCTATCCGGATGCAATCAGCGAAGAAGTAGCTTATAGTGTGGCTCTTGATGCGCAAAGCTATGGCTGGCTGATGGAGATGACGCCTTTGTCATGGGGTGCTTCTGAAACGGCGTTGGCAAATGCGGCGGCAAATCCTTTGAAGTCCGTCACAGTGGCAGTCACACTTTTGGTCGCCAGCAAGTCAATCTGATTTATGTACAACCGGACTATGACCTCAATTTTCAGAAAAATGTTGACACAGCGGTGTGATATGCTATAATACGTATATCATTTTGTAGCCATTATTATCGTTTTGTTTGACAAAATGACCTTGACCAACGTATCGCATTCGCCGTGCCTGACACCGAAACGATACGTTTTTTTTGTGCGTATTTTCGCAATCTTTTTCGGAGGTCGACAAGGACACCGAACGGTACATAAAATACTGATTGTCAGGAGTATAGGAAATGGATTTTGCAGCATTAAAGGCTGAAATAATAGAAGAAAGCAAAAAACTCGGAATCGATAAAGTTGGTTTCACGACTGCCGAACCTTTTGAATATATGTTGGAAAGTCTGAAGGAGCAGCATGCGAAGGGCCACACTGTCGGTTTTGAGCACCCGGTTCTGGAGGAACGGATCTATCCGGACCGGATATTCGATAACCCGCAAGCAATCCTTTCGATTGCGCTAGCTTATCCGAGCAAAATGACCGAAAAGGCTGAGCGGGTGCGCGGAGAACGCCGCGGCAATTTCTCGCGCGCTTCCTGGGGGACTGACTACCATGTCATCCTCCGCGAAAGGATGGACCGATTGATTGCTTTTATCCAGGAAAAGATGCCGGATGCCCGCTTCAAGCCGATGGTGGACACGGGCGAGCTGATCGATACAGTGGTGGCGCAACGGGCTAGATTGGGCTTCATCGGCCGTAACGGGCTGTTGATCACGCGCGAATTCGGGTCCTATGTCTACTTGGGGGAAATCATCACCGACATTCCTTTCCCAGCGGATGAGCCGGGTGTCTTCGGTTGCGGGGAATGCACGCGCTGTGTGGACTTCTGTCCGACCGGAGCGATCCTCGGTAATGGCCAACTGAACCCGAACATTTGCCTTTCCTACCAGACGCAGACAAAAGGGTACATGCCGGAAGAATACCGCCAAAAAATTGGCCATGTCATTTACGGATGTGATATCTGCCAGCAAGTCTGCCCGTATAACCGCGGCATGGATCATCATTTACATCCCGAAATGGAGCCTGAACCAGCAAGCGTCACGCCCGTGTTGCAACCGATGTTGACGATTTCGAATCGGGAATTCAAGGAGCAGTTCGGTCATCTGGCAGGCTCATGGCGCGGCAAAAAACCGCTGCAGCGCAACGCTGTCATCGCCTTGGCGAATTACCGCGACCGGACGGCGATTCCGGAACTGCTGCGGATGATCGAGCAAGATCCCCGTCCAGTGCTGCGTGGAACGGCTGCTTGGGCTATCGCGGAGATTGTACGCGAGCCTAATCCGGAAATGTTGGCTTTTTTCTCCGAACGGCTTATAATCGAAACGGATGAAGAAACCAAAGCTGAAATGGAGAAAGCGTATCTGAAAATGCTTGAAATCCAGAAAACAGATTAATCTAACAGAATAAAGGAGCCTCATTTATGACCAACCATATCGTACTATTTGAACCGCAGATCCCTGCGAATACAGGCAATATCGCGCGCACTTGCGCTGCAACCAACACTACTTTGCATCTGATCGAACCGTTGGGCTTTTCGACCGATGATAAGCAGCTGAAACGTGCCGGGCTTGATTATTGGCATGACGTGAACATCATCCATCATGCGGATCTGGCGGCTTTCCTCGACTATTTGGGCGATCGCCAGCTCTATCTGATCACCAAGTTCGCCGACCGCATCTACAGCGAGGCCGACTTCACGAAGGACGAGGACATCTTCTTCATCTTCGGCAAAGAGACGACGGGCCTACCTGAATCTTTCATGCAGGAAAACGCTGAAAAATGCCTGCGCATTCCGATGAACGATGAGCATGTGCGCTCCCTGAACCTGTCGAACACAGCCTGCATGGTGGTCTACGAGGCGTTGCGTCAGCAAGGATTCCCGAATCTGGAATTGACTCACACGTATGAGAACGATAAATTGAAGGGCTAAAGCCTCACCCAGTTGATAATTTCACAAATAGAATGGCCAAAAGCGAAAAAGCTTCGGCCGTTCTTTTTTTATTTCCAGTGAATAGGTATAATGGATGTAACGTAAAATTGAAAAGGGGATGGAATAATGGATAAAGCTGCATTATTGGCCTTACAGAATGGATCGGATGTCCGCGGGATTGCGATTTCGACGGAAAAACATGAAGCGACGCTTACGGCGGACAAAGTGACGCGTATCGGATACGGTTTCGTGGAGTGGTTGCAAAAAGATAAAAATATCAATCTGAACAGCGAAAAGAAAGTCAAAATTGCGATCGGACAGGATAGCCGCTTATCCGGAGGAGACATCAAAACTGCACTGATGGCTGGGATGGCGCCTTTTGCCATCGAAATCGTCGATGTGGGCCTTTCCACTACACCGGCGATGTTCATGTCGACGCAGTACAAAGATTACGCGACGGATGCAGCGATCATGATCACCGCCAGCCATCTTCCTTTTGAATACAATGGACTGAAATTCTTCACTAAAACAGGTGGAGCGGAGCACGAGGACATCGAGGCAATTTTGGAATACGCCTACGAAATACCGGAAGCATTCGCTGAAGAAGAACAAACCGCAGTTGTGACCGAGATGGATCTGCTTTCGACTTATGCAGCCGATCTCCAGGAAAAAATCCGCAAAGGCATCGCTTCAGCGGAAAATCCTGAGAAACCATTGACTGGACGCCACATCATCGTGGACGCCGGTAACGGAGCGGGCGGATTCTTTGTGGAACGGGTGCTGCAGCCTTTGGGGGCCAACACTTCCGGTAGCCAATTCCTGGATCCGGACGGCACTTTCCCGAACCACGTCCCGAATCCGGACAATAAAGCGGCAATGAAGAGCATCCAGGATGCGGTGATCGCAAACAAGGCCGATCTTGGGATCATCTTCGACACGGATGTGGACCGTTCCGCGATCGTCGACAGCGACGGAAAAGCGTTCAACCGCAACAATCTGATTGCGTTGATTTCGGCGGTGTTGTTGAATGCAGAGCCAGGCGCCACCATCGTCACGAATTCGGCGACATCCGCTCACTTGGAGACGTTCATCACGGGCCTTGGCGGGGTCCAGGACCGTTATCTGACCGGCTACCGGAATGTCATCAATCGCGGCATCGAATTGAATGAAGCGGGCACCAATGCAGTGTTGGCGATTGAAACGAGCGGACATGCGGCGCTGAAAGAAAATTATTTCCTGGATGACGGTGCCTACCTGATCGCAAAGCTGCTGATCGCAGATGCGCAGTTATCAACGGAAGGAAAACGCTTGGGCGATTTGATCGCGACACTGGGTCAACCGGCGGAAACGATGGAGTATCGCTTTACGATCATCGAAGAACCGATTTTTGAAGTGGGTAATGCCATCATAAAGGATTTTGCGGCTTTCATCGCTGCGACCGAGGACATGGCATTGGTTGCAGATCATCTTGAGGGCGTGCGCGTGAATCTGAGTGGCCAGTACGGGGAAGGCTGGTTCATCCTGCGGTTGAGCCTTCATGAACCGTTGTTGGTATGGACAATCGAAAGCGATGTAGTCGGCAAACTGCCGTTGATCGCACAGACCGTGCTGCCTTTCTTCAAAGGGCGTTCGGAGTTGGATACAGGGCATCTTCATTAAGAAATCTCATCAAAAAAAACTTTGCGACAGGCGTTCAAAAGCCTGGTCACAAAGTTTTTTTTTGCTTAGCATGTAGGAATTTATAAAATTTGTTCAACTCAAAAGTGCATCACCGTAGGTGTTTCACAAGTTTGGAAAATGTTTCATGCATCTAAAATGATGTCCAGCTTCACGGGTTAGCCCTTCGGAAATTAGATAAATCTGTCCTATTGCGCTCTTCGATGCTCAGTCGGACAGATTTCCTAAATTTCTTTCAGGGCTGAACGAACCCGTTCAGCTTTTCTTATTCGGTTACTTCGGGTTCTTCATTTTCTTCCGAATCTGCAGATTCGACTTGGTTCTTCATTTTCTTTGTCGTGAAAATATCGATGACGATAATTGAATTTTTTTCTTTTTGGATCGCCTTGAAGCGGTAGCCGTGGTATTCGACTTCTTCGCCTTCCTTGACGTCATACTTTTGGTCCAGCAACCAGCCACCCATCGTATCCACGTTTTCGTTGTCGATGTCCAAGCCGAACAGATCATTGACATCGTCGATCAACATGCGGGCACTGATGCGGTAATGGTTTTCGCCAAGCATGATGAATTCAGGTTGATCTTTCGTCTCGAAATCATCGCTGATGTCACCGACGATTTCCTCCACGATGTCCTCCATCGAAACAAGGCCGCTTGTGCCGCCGTACTCGTCGATCAGAATGGCGACTTGGTTGTGTTCCTTTTGCATCTTGACCAGAAGTTCCTTGATCGGAATCGTCTCGATTACCGTGATGACCGGACGAACGAAGTCGGTGACGGTGAATTTGCTTTCGTCTTTATTCTGGACGGCTTCGACAAAGGCGGCAAAGACTTCTTTCGTGTTGATGACGCCTACGATCGAATCCTTGTCATCGCGCATGACCGGATAGCGGGTATATTTTTCCTGTTGGACCACATTTGCGATATCGCTAAGTGACATATCGAAGTCCACCGCTACGATTTCCGTCCGGGGAACCATGATTTCACGTGCCATCCGCTCATCGAAGTTGAAAACATTTTCCACGAATTGATACTCTTCACGATTGATTTCACCGCTCTTCAAGCTTTGACTCATGATCAAGCGCAGTTCTTCTTCGGACACATTGTCGTCCGATTCGCCGATCGTTTTCATCCCGATCGCTTTGGAAATGCCGTTAGCCGTTTTATTCAGCACAAAAATCAAGGGAAACATCACGCGGTACCAAATATTCAACGGTCTTGCGATACGAAGGCCCATTTTCTCCGTGCGGCTCAAGGCTACGTTTTTGGGAACGAGTTCACCGATGATGACTTGGATGGAAGTCAAGACAGAGAATGAAACAACAAAGGACAGGATGGTTGCGGCCGCATCGGGGATCGGCAAGTTACCGAAAAGCGTATCGAACAGGCGCTTAAAGGTAGGATCCCCTAACCAACCAAGGGCAAGAGATGTGATCGTAACCCCCAGTTGCGTCGCTGAAAGATAGCTGTCGAGTTTAACGGTCATATTTTTTAATAATTTTGCTTGCGGATTTCCTTCTTCAACCAGGAAATCCAGCCGGGAAGGGCGGATCCTCACGAGCACATATTCGGACATAACGAAAAAAGAAGCAATGAAAAGAATGAGGGAAAATAATAGTAAACCGGTTGTAATTGACATAATTGATTGCCTGCTTCCTTTATAGAGAGCAGACTTCACCTCCTGTGAAATAATGATCCTGAATAGGAAATTTCTTCACGAGATCTCTGGTTTCACGCTGAAACAAATGAAAGCGACCAAAAGAATCCCTGAAAATACGCGTTTTCGAAAATTCTTTTGGTCTACAGATGGTTGTCATCTGATGCGTTCTGTCCCACTGGTGCCACCTACCTTAATAATTATTTAAGCAAAATTCGGTTAATTCAAAACGATACTTATGCTAAAATTATAAATCAAAATAGAGAAATTGCAATACGAGAGCATTTCTGCGACTTAAGTCGGTTTCTTATTTGAGCGATTCCTGTTACTATGATACGGAATCTGTTGTTGCAATGTGCTTTCATGTGAAAAGCTTAGGTTGTGTCTCCACTGCCACGCGCACCGCAAAGGCATTCAGCAAGTTGGGGGGATGTATTAAATGAAGAAGGATGAAAAAATGCAAAATAAACCATTTAAAGAAATGTTGAAAGCCGGATGGGCCCGTTTCAATGAGAAACGCAAGAACCTCTGGCGGAAATACAGGATCAACAAGTTTATCATCTTGTTCTTGTTGATCGGGACATTAATCAGCAGCACCTATCTAGTATTTTTGGCTAAGACCGCCAATGTCGAAAATCTCAAGGCAGGTCTGGAACAGACAACTGTCATCTACGATCGCTACGGCAATGAAGCCGGGGAACTCTATTCGCAGAAAGGGACGTTCGTGACGATCGACCAGATTTCTCCAAATATCCAGACTGCCGTCGTTTCAACGGAGGACAAACGGTTCTATAAGCACACCGGTGTTGACCCGATCGGAATCGGCCGTGCCGCTGTCGGTTTCGTTCTGAACGGCGGTAATATTGTCGGTGGGGGTTCGACGCTTACCCAACAGTTGGCCAAAAATGCCTACCTGACATTGGATCAGACATTGATCCGCAAAGCAAAAGAGCTGTTTTTGGCATTCGAAATCGAAAGTAAATACACGAAGGACGAGATCCTGGAGATGTACCTGAACAACGCTTACTTCGGTTCCGGGGTGTGGGGTGTCGAGGATGCCTCGCAGAAATACTTCGGAAAACCGGCGAGTGAAGTCAGCTTGTCGGAAGCAGCGATTCTGGCGGGAATCCTGAAGTCGCCGAGTTACTACAATCCAATTGACAATAAAGAAGCGAGCATTGCTAGAAGGAACACGGTTCTGCAACTGTTGGCGGACAACGCGTTCATCGATCAAGCCACCGCTGATGCGGCAATGGCTGAAGACATCAATGTGGTGGGTACCTATTATGCAAACAGCAGTTACAACTATCCCTACTATTTCGATGCGGTCATCGATGAGGCCGTCAATACCTACGGCTTGGATGAAGAGGATCTGCTGAACCGGGGCTACAAAATCTACACCGGTCTGGATCAGGATTATCAGCTTCAGATGGATAATGCCTATGCGAATGCCTATCTGCCGACAGCGGAAGATGGGACTCTTGTACAGAGTGCCTCTGTGGCTATGGAACCGGCAACCGGTGATGTACTCGCGGTTGTCGGAGCGACAAAATATGAAGGTTTCCGGACCTATAACCGTGCAACGCAGATGCCAATGGCGCCTGGTTCGACCATCAAACCATTGTCCGTCTACACACCGGCTCTTGAGGCCGGATACGCAGTCGATGCGGAAGTGATGGATGATGATTCCTTGACTTACGGTGATGATGCTTATTCTGTTTCGAACTATGACCGCAACAGCTTGTATGACACTTTACCGATGTACCAGGCGATTGCCGAGAGCAAGAACACATCTGCAGTATGGCTGTTGGATAAACTGGGTATCCAAAGAGGAATCTCCAAACTGGAAGATTTCGGAATCTCGATCGGCGAAGCGGATGAGAATTTGGGCGCTATTGCGCTCGGTGGGATGAGCAAGGGCGTGACACCGGTGCAACTGGCCAGTGCCTATACGACTTTCGTGAATGAAGGGGTGCGCACGCAAGCACGTTTCATCACGAAGATTGTCGATGCGACCGGAGCGGTGATCGTTGACAATACCAAGCCCAAGACGAACCGGGTTACGACCGCCGCGGTTGCGGAAGAAATGACAAGCATGCTGATGGGCGTGTATGCAGATGGCGGAACCGGGGCATCGGCGCAACCATCGAACGGCATGGTGATCGCCGGCAAGACCGGAACGACGGAGCTTGATCGGGAAACAGGCTACATCAAGTCACAATGGATGGTAGGATACACACCGGATCTTGTTGTTGCTACCTGGTTGGGATATGATAAAACCAATGAAATATACAATCTTAACAATGCCGGCAAGACGATGGCAAATTTATACAGTGCCGAAATGGGGGCTTTGCTGTCGATCAGCCCGCAGACAGAATTTGCCGTCGCTGCTGCCGAAGAAACCTATGATAGTGGCATCATTAATGGGCTGAAAAATGGCTTGGATGAGTTCATGAATGACATGGGTTCGTTCGGTCAAAGCCTAGGTGAGGGTTCAAAAAAATTGTTCGATTGGGCCAACGAGGCTTTCGGGCAGTAAGAATTGATTTAAGGGGAAGGCAGGCTGTGACGGCTTGTCTTTTTTTGTGCTCATCCTCTCCCCCGAATCATCACGCTCTGCGTAAACGCGTTCTGAATCCCAGAAATCTGTGCCTAAGCTGACTACCACACACGGACAAAAAGCGTCCGCTTAGTGTTAGTCCTCTTAGTGCTCGATTTCTACCCGGGATTCATCACGCTCTGATAAGAACGTATTTTCGTGTTTTTTGATGGCTTTATTGTTCGGATAATGTTATAGTTTATGTAATATGCGAATGGAAGGAATGAGATAATGAGTAATATTTATGATACAGCTTATGAGTTGGAAAAAAATCTGCGTGAAGCTCCTGTTTTTACGGAGTTGTCTGCAGCTTATACTGCAATGAGAGAAGATCAAGTTGCGTTTGAATTGTTTGAGGAGTTCCGTAATGTGCAAATAGGACTGCAACAAAAACAAATGACTGGCGAAGCGATCACTGATGACGATGTGGCTTCTGCTCAGGCCATCGCTGAAAGAGCATCCGGCAACGAAGTTATCCAATCTTTGATGGCTAAAGAGCAACAGTTGAGCCAATTGATGGAAGAAGTCAATGCCATCATCACAAAACCGTTGCAAGAACTATACGCGCCTGCACAAGATTAAGACTTAATTTTTGACGACAAGCTGTGACCATTTCCGAAAGAATGGCCGGATGATAGACAAGGACAGGATTCAACGCATTGCCGATCAATGCCATCCAACGTTCTTCATCCGCTATTTGGAAGAAATGGCGCAGCTTTTTTGATGCTTCTAGGACCATATAAAAATTTTTAGAATCAAAAGTGCGTCACCGTAGGTTTTTCACAGGATTGCAAAATATTTCATGCATCCAATATAGATGGCTAGCTTCACGGGTAAGCCCTTCGGAAATTAGATAAATCTGTCCTATTGCGCTCTTCGATGCTCAGTCGGACAGATTTCCTAAATTTCTTTCCGGGCTGAACGAACCCGTTCAGCTTTTCTTATTTAACAGATTTAGCATAGAATGCAGAGAGAAGGACAGCTTGTGATTACATTTATCCATACAGCGGATCTCCATCTGGATAGCCCTTTTAAAGGAATCAAACAGCTGGAACCGCAACTTTTTGATGCGATTTACCAGTCCACTTTTGCTTCTTTTCGGGAATTGGTGACGCAAGCCATCTCGGCAGAAGTCGATTTTTTCCTGATCAGCGGGGATATCTACGATGAGGAGAATCAGAGTGTGAAGGCGCAGGCTTTTCTGAGGGATGAATTGGGACGGCTGGATCGGGCGGGTATCCCGGTTTATTTGTCGCATGGGAACCACGATTTTCTCGGAAGGGAGTCGCTTAAACTGCAGCTTCCCGGAAACGTAACTGTCTTCGAAAAAGAGGTCACCACCGAAATTTTGACTACGAAAGCAGGTGAGCGGGTGGCTATCACCGGCTTCAGTTACCCGTCCAGATGGGTTGAAGAGCGGATGATTGTCGATTATCCGAACCGGAATCATACAGTGGATTACCACATCGGGATGCTGCACGGCTACCTTGAAGGACTGAACTCTTCCGAAGGTGTCTATGCGCCGTTTTCTTTAGGCGAATTGAACGCGAAAAACTATGATTATTGGGCTTTGGGACATATCCACAAAAGACAGCAGCTTCAGGAGGCTCCTCCTGTCGTCTATTGCGGAAATACGCAAGGGCGTAATCCGAACGAGACAGAAGCAAAAGGTGCGTATTTGGTGACACTCCGGAAAGGAATGTTACCGACATTGACTTTTCTCCCAACGGCGCCGATTGTTTGGGAAAAAGAAATGATGTCGTTACATGGCTGTAAAACTTTGAATGATGTGCTTGCGCGCATCGAGGAACGTATGGAGCAGCATCGTGCTATGAGTGAATCGAGCGTACTGTTTTCGTTACAGTTTACAGACATCCAAGGGCTACATCCCGATGTCGTCAAAAAAATCGAGGACGAAGAAATACTGGACGGTGTCCGGCAAAGGTTGGAACAGCCTTTCATTTACCTGTACCAGTTGAAAATAGCAGTCGATACGGAAAAAGAACTGTTTTCGTTCGATCAGGTCATGAAGGAAAGTTTTTCGAAAAGTTGGACGGAAATCAGCGGAGATGACGTATTCTATCAACAGCTGGACAACTTTTTCCAGCATCCACTCATCAGGACCACTTTCCCTGATTTAAAAAAAGACCGAAGCTTCAAAGAGGAAGCGTTGGCGGCTGCCAAAAAGAGGATCGTGCAGGCCGTCGCGTTTGAGGAGGAAGACAGTGAAGATACGGAAGATTGAAATATACGGCTACGGAAAATGGGTGAACCGAACCTTTGATGATGTGCAGGATCTGCAGGTCTTCCACGGCAAAAACGAAGCCGGCAAAAGTACCTTGTCATCCTTCATCAACAGTATCCTCTTCGGGTTCCCCAATGCCCGCAAGAAAGATCAGAATCTGTACGTTCCGAAGCAAGCGCAAGCATACGGTGGTCGCTTGTTTTTGGCGGACACGCGGTTCGGTGATGTCATCGTGGAGCGGGTGAAAGATCGCAATAAGGGGCAAGCAGTTGTTACGCTGGCAGATGGCGTGCAGCAGACGACAAAAAATCTCGGGCGGTTTTTATTGGGGATGGACAGGGAAACTTTCGAGTCCCTTTATACATTCAAAATAGACAGCTTGCTTTCCTTGAAAAAAACTCAAAAAGAAGATCTCAATCATTATCTGCTGAGCATCGGCACCAGCGGGAGTGAACGCTTGCTGCAATTAGCGAAAGAATACCGGGACGAAGCGGCGAAACGTTTCAAACCGACAGGCAGCGTCCCGCCATTGAACAAGAAAATACAGGATGCTGAAAAACTGCAAAGGAAGCTTCAGCAAGCAAAAGCGAAAAATGCGACGTATGAAACGTCGCTGCTGCATTTGTCGGATAGTCAAAAACAGCAGGCCGAACTATTAGCCCGTCAACAGGAACTGGAGCAGGAACAAACTGCAATCGCAGAGAGCTTACGGTTGGCGGACAGTTATCAGGAGTGGAAACGGCTGAACAAGGAAATCACGGCAGTCGATTACAGCGAAGTGCCGGAAGATGCCCGCTACCAATGGCAGAGCCAGCAGGAAAGAATGGCCACTTCGATCCAAGCGCAGACGCAGCTTCAGGAAAAATTAGCGCAAATGCAGAAACAGTTGGGCGAATTTGTCCACGTGGAATGGTACAAAGAGCACCAATCCGATTTTGCTGCTTTGCAGCACAGTGTCGCCAAAACGCAAGCGGATCTGAATAAGATTACGTATCTGGAAAATGAAGTCAGCAACAACAAAGCCGATTTGGCCAAACAAAAAATGGCCTTTGGGTTGAATCTGGCCCTTCCCACACCGGAGCCGCTTAAGGAAGAAGAACGCGTCCGACTGCAGCGGCTTGCCCAGGACTTCAAACAGATCGAAGAACAACTACTGCGTTTGGACCACAACATCGGCTTCCATGAAGACCAGCTGGAAACGCTCCAGAAAGAAGAGACACGTCTCCAACACGAGAAGTTGGCTGATGATGCTTATGCGGCGCTGCAAAGCGATGTGCAACAGCCGAGCCAAAGGAGGCCTACGCCTGCAGTTACGAAAAAAAGTCCGCTCGGCCTGTTGTTTGTGGCTGCAGCTGTATTTCTGGTACTGTCCTTTGTGCTGGCGGATTTCAGGGTAATCGCTTGGACGTTGTCTGCTGTGCTTGCTGTCGGTGGTGCTATCCTGACCAGAAGGAAACAACAGACACGAACGAAGGACGTTGCCTCCCCAGAAGGCTCTCCCGAAAATACGATGGAGCAATTTCTGAAGCAGGCTGCCGTCCGCGAAAGAATCTCGGCAATAACAAGAGAGCTCGAAGACTTGCAGGATAAATTCCTGGAGATTTTGAACGATCGTGAGGAGCTGGAGGAACGCGGAAAGATACTCAAAACCGAATGGGAGATCTTCCTGCAGCAGAAAGGCTATCCGGCCCGCATGACGGCACCGGAACTCCTGCAATTGGATCCCGGTGCCGTGTTGGCGGATAAATCCACCTTGATCATCAAACAGGAAGCAGAAATGGACGATCTGAGTCTCGCCGTGGACAAATGGAATGAGCAGACTGCGTTCATCCGCAGCCGTTTCCATTTTGAACATCTGACAGTCACTGAAATGGCCGCACGCTTCCCCGAGATACTGAATGCCGTCGTTTTGGAAGAAAGCATGGCTGCGAATGTTCAGGATAAAATCAACGAACTGCAGCAAGAGCTGGAACTGATCCAACGCGACCTTGCTGAGTCCCATCGACAGCGGCAGCAGCTCTTGGATCAGGCCAACGCAAAGACCGAAGCCGAGTTCTACCAGTTGCTGGCGTTGAAGGAGAAGCAAGAACAAAACCTCAAGCGCAAGGAATTTCTGGATGAACAGGTCAATGGCCGCGAGCAACTCCTGGATCGATACGGCGATGCGAAGAAAAGCATGTCCCTTTACGAAAAGAATGATTTGGAAATGCAGCAGCTGAAGACCGAATTGTCGAGACTGCAAAGAACGGAAGTAGAACTGAAGCATCAGCTGGAACAATTGGAAGAAGGCGGGACATACAGCGCCTTGCTGCAGGAATTTGCTTTGGCCGAAACCGAGCTGAGGGATCTTGCCGTCGAGTGGGCTGGCTTGGTCACTGCCGGAGAATGGATAGAACGGGCACTGCGGTATGGAAAAGAGGATCGCCTGCCGCTGATGCTCGACGATACGATAACCTTCTTCAGTCGTTTGACGGAAGGTGCATACACCGGCATCGCGTTCCAAAAGAACGGTATGAAGGTGCAGCGTAAGGACGGAACAACCTTTTTCCCGAATGAATTGTCGCAGGGGACAGTGGAACAGTTGTATATTGCGCTGCGGTTGGCGTTTGTGAAGAACACTGCCGATATCGTCAGCATGCCGATCTTGATCGATGATGGTTTTGTGAACTTCGACGAGGACAGGAAAAACATCATGTTTACTTTGCTGGAGGAGCTGAGCGAAGACGTGCAGGTACTCTTTTTCACATTCGATGACGCTTGCGTTCAACGTTTTTCACAGAAACAAGTATACATGTTAAAATAGGAGTGAAAGGGGCTGGTAGGGGTGGCCAAAAAAATATACGAACATGAAATCGATGATAATTTTGAAATTTATGTACTGATCAAAAGTGCGGATATCCGTCTGGCGAAAAACGGCAAGAAATTCATTGCCTTTACTTTCCAGGACCGCAGCGGTCAGATCGATGGGAAATACTGGGACGCAAAAGAGGAGGACATCCAGCAATTCCAAGCTGGTCAAGTCGTTGCCGTAACCGGCAAACGGGAACTGTATCAGAACAATCCCCAACTGCGCATCACAAAGCTAAGGCTCGCTAGGGAAGGGGAACCAAGCCGACCTGAACTTTATATGGAACGTGCTCCGTTGAAATCGGAAGAAATGGTGGAGGAAGTCAGCCAAATTTTGTTTGAGATCACGAGCGCGCCGATCAACCGGATTGTCCGGCATATACTCAAAAAATATCAACGGGAATTTTTCGAGTATCCCGCTGCGAAGCGTCATCATCATGCCATCGTGGGCGGACTGGGTTTCCATACGGTTTCGATTTTGCGGATGGCAAAAACGGTCATTCAACACTATCCATCAGTCAATAAGTCTTTGTTGTACGGTGGCGTGATTCTCCATGACATCGGAAAAACGATTGAGTTGAGTGGTAGTATGTCGACAGAGTATACCCTGAAAGGGAACCTGATCGGACACATCGTCCTTATCGATGAAGAAATCACCAAAGCCTGTCTCTCTTTGAACATCGATGAGGATAGTGAAGAAGTCATTCTGTTGAAACACATTGTTCTGGCGCATCACGGCAAACAGGAATTCGGCTCGCCGGTAACACCGCATCTCCTGGAAGCCGAAATCATCCATCATCTGGACAATTTGGATGCTTCCATCAATATGATCGATACGGCTTTGTTGCGCACGACGCCAGGAACGTTCAGCGAGCGCATTTTCGGGTTGGAGAACCGCAGCTTCTATAAGCCGCTCTTTGTCCAACCTTCTGAAGAAGGGCAATAATAAAAACACGCAAGTTACCGGAATCAAGAGCCGGTAGCTTGCGTGTTTTACGTTATTGGTATTAGTTTGAAGATTCGGATGTAGCTGATTCCGCTTCTTCAATTGCAGAAGTTGCTTCTGAACTAGTCTCTTCTGAAGTTGTTGCTTCGGATGTTGCATCTGATGAACTAGTTTCTTCAACAGGTAAGAATTGATCGATCGCTGTTGCCAGGTCTTCGTCTTTGATTTCAACGTTCGCGGCTTGGACGATTGTGGACATGACGGATGTCAGATAATCATTGTCGGCAAGTTTTTCGTCCATCATCACTTTCTCGATGTTTTCGCGTTCTTCTTCCAATGTTCCTTTTTCTGTCTTCTCGATCATTTTGATGATGTGGTAGCCGTATTCGGTAGCGACTGGTGTTTGTGTCACTTCACCGACTTCTAGCGCATAAGCGGCTTCTTCGAATGCTGCGACCATTTCGCCTTCTCCGAACAATCCTGTTTCTCCGCCATTTGAAGCTGTTCCGGTATCAGTCGAGTTGGCTTTTGCCAATTCCGCGAAATCCGCGCCTTCATTGATCTGGTTGATCAAGTCTACAGCAGTCGCTTCATCCGCAACCAAGATATGCTGTACGTTGATTTGTGGTTGGTAAGCTTCATAATAAGCCTCCACTTCTTCATCCGTGAAAGTTGTTTCAGCTCTTACTGCTGCTTCGATCAGTTTGTTCAAATATAGAACATCTTGGTATTCTTCCTTATTTGCGAAGCCTGATTGTGACAAGATATAGTTGAATGTTTCTTCACCGCCGTATTGTTGGATGGTCGTCAACAGTTCAGCTTCCGTCTCCGCTTCCAACTCATTCTTGCCGATCGCATCGTTCAATACGTCGATCAAGATCAGACGTTGCAAGACGGTTTCACCGATCGAGGCTTTCATTGCTTCATATAGTTCATCTTTCGTGACATCGCCTGCTGGAGTCGTTGCGACAGTTTCGCCAGTCGCACAGCCTGCTAACGTGATGGCCGTCAGGAAAGCAACGGACGTCAATGATAATTTCTTCTTCATGAATGTGGCACTTCCAATCTATTTCTATTTATCTATCCCATGAATAACCATCTATAAATATATCATAAACGCCGTGATTATGGAAAATATTCCTTAAAAACGCTAGCAAACTTCTCAGAAAATTCATATCTGCAGATAAAACCGGAAGTATACAAAGTATCCGCGTCGAGTCGCGGCAGATTGCTCAAAATGCCAATATTTGGTATCATAAGCTGATAATTCGAAAGGGATGGAGGGGACTTTGTGAAATGTGAAATGAGTTCTGCGTTTTGCCAATGGCTGGAGATCAACAATTTTCATCTGAAAGTCGAGAGCGCATTGGAAAAAAGTTTGCAGATGAACCATAATCTTTCTCTGAAAGAGTTCTATGTCCTTTATTTCTTATCACAGGAACCGGAGCAAAAACTGAAGCTCCAGGATTTGGAGGGAAAGGTTGGTTTAAGCCAAAGTGCGGTATCGAGACTGGTCAGCAAGTTTGAGGCTAAGGGCTGTGGTGCGTTGGAGCGAAATGTCTGCGAGCATGATCGGCGGAGCATCTATACGTCCTTAACCGAAACGGGCGCGGCAAAACTGAAGGCAGCGGCTGCGACGGTGGAACAGGTACTCACGGAGTCTTTTTCGGAAATGCCAATCCAAATACTGTTTAAACAAGATGATATTCAAAATAAGTAGAGCTTCTTGATTGGAGTCTTTTTGATAGGAAGTAAAAAAATACGACTTGCCAAATGACCGATGATCCGGTGTGCATTTGGCAAGTCGTATTTTTAATGTACATTATTGTGATGGGGCATCTGTCGTTGCAGGCATTTGCGATTCCATGCTTGCTGCGACTTTTCCATATCATCAGTCAAAACGGCAAGTTTATCGTTGATGCGGTTGATTCTTGGTTGGGCCTGTTGCGTAAAGCTCTCAATCGATTTGGTGACTTCCTCTGAAACGGCATTGACGGAAGCCAATCCTTCGTTGGTCAAGGATTGGATCGCTTTGCGCAAACCTTGAACGCTCTCATTGAGATCCTCTACCGCAAGCGTGTTGTCCTCAAGGTAAGCTTTCGCTTTCGCGCGGTTTTCTTTTCCGCTGCGCGGGGTGTTCAGCAACCCCAGCAGACCGCCGACTACCGTACCGAATACTATTCCTTCCATAAATGAGCGCATATCTATTCCTCCAGACTCTCTTTGATGGATGCCACTACTTTCGCCAATTCTTCCTGTGAGTATTTTCCTTCGTGCGTTTTCCATTTCAAACCGAAACCATCCGAGTCCGAATCTTCATAACGCGGTAAGAAATGGATATGCGAATGAAAAACGGATTGATAAGCTATCGAACGGTTATTGTTCAGAATATTCAGCCCTAAAATGTCATCGCTGGAACGTTCGATTGCGCGTGCGATTTTAGGGACGCGCGAAAAGACTTCCTTCGCCAATTCTTCATCATATTCAAAAATATCAGCGACATGCCTCTTGGGTACCAGCAGTGTATGACCTTTCGTCACTTGGGATAAATCCAGAAACGCAATGACGACATCATCTTCATAGACAATGCTGCTCGGGATTTCGTGGTTCGCGATTTTGCAAAAAATACAATCTGTCATAGGCTCGACCTCTTTCTGTCCATTATCTACTTTATTCTATAGCATAACTTTATCATATTTGCGTTTTTTTTGATATCCTGAGGGCAAAATGGCGCTTCGCTCAGCAAGATATTTGGGTTGGGGCGAGGCTGTGTTATAATATAAGGCACAAACGCATGTGAAAGGGACGGTTAAATGTCACTATTATTGGAGAATGTCACGGGCGGCTATACACAATTGCCCGTCATAAAAAATATAAATTTTGAGGTCAAAGCTGGTGAACTGACTGGATTGATCGGATTGAACGGAGCAGGCAAGAGTACGACCATCAAACACATCATCGGTCTGATGATGCCTTTCAGCGGAAAGAGTGCGATCGATGGCCGGACATTGCGCGAGGATGCAGAACGATATCGTCAGTCCTTCGCTTTTATTCCGGAGACGCCGGTGCTCTATGAAGAGCTCACCTTAAGGGAACATCTGGAAATAACGGCGATGGCCTACGGAATCACGGAAGCAGTCGCCATGGAAAAGGCGATGCGCTACATCCGGGATTTTCGTCTGGAGGACAAGCTGGACTGGTTTCCGGCTTATTTTTCAAAAGGCATGAAGCAAAAAGTGATGATCGTTTGCGCGTTCATGTTGGATGTGCCGGTATACGTCATCGATGAACCATTCCTGGGTCTGGATCCGCTTGGCATCCACTCGTTCCTGGAGATGGTCAGGGAGAAAAAAGCGCAAGGTGCAGCTATTCTGATGTCCACGCATGTATTGGCGTCTGCCGAGAAAGAATGTGATAATTTCGTCCTGCTGCACCATGGTGAGGTCAAAGTGACAGGCACGATGGTAGACCTGCAGCATGAAATGGGTATGCCGGGAGCAAGTCTCGATGAGCTTTACATCAGCTTGACGAAAGAAGTGGCGCAACCATGAACTTGGACAGTATCTGGAAAAGAAGGCAGCAACTGCACCTGAAAAAATTCAGCCGCTACAGCAAATATATCTTCAATGATCATTTCGTCCTCGTGCTCCTCTTTCTGTTGGGCGCTTTGGCTTATCAATATTCCGAATTCGTGAAAACCGTGACACCGGATTTCCTTTGGGGAAAGCTTCTGATAGTAGCTATTTTTTCCGGCAGCATTTTTATCGGTAAGCTGGCGACTTTTTTGGAGCCGGCCGACCAAGTATTCCTTTTGGCTAAGGAAAAGGAATGGGGAAGCTATTTCAGCAAAGCGAAAAAATACAGCTTGATCCTTCCGGCGATTCTCTTATTCTTTGTGGCAGCCGCAGCTATGCCGATGCTTTTTGCCGGGAGAACGATTGGGGCAAGTGATTTGCTGCCGATTTATGCAACTTTGTTCCTCTTAAAAATCGTCGATTTGGACCTCCAGGAGTTGGGTCTGAAGATAGGCGATAAGAAGATCCGGCGAAAAAACAAACTGTATCTGGCATGCGCGGCGATATTATCGGTCACTATCGCGATATTTTTCAATCCATGGGTTGCGTCGGTACTTGTAACGCTGTATACTATGTTTCTGCGTAAAAAAGTACAAGTGGCGTATGAGGCGCGCTATCCGCTCTATCAATGGGAGCAGATGATCGCCTCGGAAGAACAACAAAAAGCACGCATAAACCGAATCATCAATCTTTTCACAGATGTTCCTCAAGTGAAGAGCAAAGCAAAAAGAAGAAAATATTTCGACGGCTTGTTGCGTCAGATTGAAGGCAACAGTAATTCCTATCAGTATTTATATGCGCGGGCATTTTTGCGTGGGACAGATTACAGCGGCTTGTTTTTCCGCTTATTGGTAATCGGAGCGCTGCTGCTTCTGTTTACGCCATCAGCCGGATTTTCTCTAGGCCTCAGTCTGTTGTTCCTTTACTTGACAGGCTTTCAGCTGTTGCCGCTGTACTTCCATTTCAATGAGAATATGCTGTATCGGCTATATCCGACGCAGCACGAAGATAAATTCGCCGGATTCAAGCATTTTCTGGCTTACCTATTGGGAGTGGAAGGCTTTCTCTTTGCGGGAATCATCTTCATCAACAACAGTTGGCAGATGGGCTTGGCTGCAGTTGGCTTGAACGCCGGTTTCGTGTGGCTATTCATTCAGTTTTATACAGGCGGACGTACTCGAAAAAGAGAAACGACAAATTATTGATCTGCAGATTATAATAGATTCAGTTGCGAAACCCTATGGAATATTCTTGACTGAATATGTAAAGAAATCTAAAATAAGAATTGTATGCGAGCGAGGACCGTTGCGCTTTCAGAGCTAAACGAGCTACGTCGCCAAATGAACAAGTAGCGTATGAACAGAAGAGCAGACCGAGATAGCTGGGGCTTTCGTCCCGGCTCCTTCTTTTCAATGATATAAATTTATCAAATTAAAAGTGCATCACCTTTGGTGCTTCACAAGTTTGCAAAATATTTCATGCACCTAAAAAGATGTCTAGCGGTCCAAGCCTGCCTCTCGGAAATTAGATAAATCTGACCCATTGCGCTCTGCGATGCTCATTTGCATGGGAGTCTTAGGGATTCATCCCTTAGATTCCCAGTACAAGGTGACCGCAGGGAACGTTGCGAGGCCAGATTTCCTAAATTTCTTTCGAGGCAGAGCGGGCTTGTACCGCTTTTCAAAATTAATGACAGAGTAAGGAATGAGCTCGATGGATTATAAAATGGACTCAGGGTGGCGGCTACATCCCATCGGAGGAGACACAGGACAAGCTTATATGGGCACCAGAGCCGAGGAAAGAGTCTTTTTGAAAAGAAACTCTTCACCTTTCTTAGCCGCGCTTTCTGTTGAGGGGATCACGCCGCGGTTGATCTGGACCAAACGGGTCGGCAATGGGGACGTCCTGACAGCTCAAGAATGGCTCAACGGCAGGGAGTTGAATCCGGATGAAATGAGAGGGCAGAGCGTTCGGGATATCCTGCATCGCATCCATCATTCCGAAAACCTCCTGAAGATGCTTCAGAAGGTAAAAGGCGAAATTTTCAACCCGATCAATTTCTACAACCTGTATGTGGCGGATCTGCCGGATGACCTTAAATCCAATTCAGTACTGCAACAAGCTGCTGAATATGTGAAGAACAGCATCACCAGCATCGACGACTCGCAAAAAACGGTCTGCCACGGAGACGTGAATCGGAAAAATTTCCTGCTGGATGAGGAAGACCGGTTGTATCTGGTGGATTGGGAAATGGTCAAAATTGCCGATCCGTTCTCTGACATCAGTACCTTGCTGGTACAATACGTTCCCCATGAAGAATGGAGAGTATGGTTGGAGCAGTATGGCTTGCAGATGAATGACAATATGGAACGCCGTTTGGAGTGGTACAGCATGATGGTGTGCCTCTGCCTGATCAAAAAGAGCCATTCCCAGGAACGCAATGTGGAAATGAATCAACTGATTCTGTTGCTGAAACAGCTCTATCAGAATCGCTTGAACAGTTACTTATGAAATCCTCTTCGTCATCATACGAACGGAAAGGATTTCTTTTTTTGAAAAAAACAGATAAGAAAGAGGAGAATTATGCGCGTAAGAAATAAACCATGGGCTGCCGAAAAATTGGCTGAAAGTACCCAATATGTTGTGATGGAACCAGCGGATTGGAAAGGGAAATGGCAGGAACGTTTCGGCAATAGCCAACCAATCCATGTGGAAATCGGCTCAGGCAAGGGACAGTTCATTGTCGAGATGGCCCGCATGCACCCGGAAGTGAATTATATCGGAATCGAACGCCAGACTAGCGTGGCGGTCATGACACTCGATAAAATGATTGAATCAGGTCTGAAAAATGTCCAATTGCTGAATACGGATGGAGAGAATGTAGCAGATTTCTTTGAGGCGGGCGAAGTGGATCGCGTTTATCTGAACTTTTCCGATCCGTGGCCAAAGTCCAAACATGACAAACGCCGCTTGACCTACAAAAAATTCCTGCAGAACTATGAACAGATCCTGGTTTCCGGTGGTGAGATCCATTTCAAGACGGATAACCAAGGCTTATTCGAATATTCGTTGGCGAGCTTCTCGCAATATGGAATGACTTTGAAGCAAGTGTGGTTGGATCTGCACAAGAGCGACTTTGAGGGAAACATCATGACGGAGTACGAAGCGAAGTTCTCTTCCCGAGGAGACCGCATTTACCGCGTCGAAGCAGCGTTCCCGAAAAAAGCAACGGCTGATTCTGAAAAATAGAACCCAGACAAAAAGGAAGGAACGAAGCACTCGCAGCTTTGTTCCTTCCTTTTTCTGTTTTTTACAATTTATAAAGATCCAAGATAGTTCCCGTGTAGGCGTCAGCAATGAATTCATATTGTACCAACACGCCGTCCTCTTTGCGGGATATGCCACCGTAATACACATCCGTCTTTGAAGAATAACGACTGAGCGGGACGGGGTGCAGTTCGATCCATGATCCTTCGATCGGAGCTTCAGCCAAGAACATCTTTTTGACGTTTTCCAGGATTTTATCGCCGTTGACGGTCCGTTTCTGCTCATAGCAAAGGGCTGTCACGACTGAACCGAGTACGAGTCCGGCACCGAACAGAATACCGCCCAAGATTTCTTCTTTGTGTTTTTTACACATGCATTTTTCCAAAAAGTTCATCTTATGTTCCTCCTCAAAGTAATGCGCTTACTCATTTTCTCCTTCAGTATAGCAATAATACGAAAAAAATAATAGGGAAATGTCAGAAGCGCCAGGATGCGCAAAGGAAACGTTTCCTGTACTGGGCAAGCTTTCTTAACAAATGGAATCGTTGCTATGACAAGGATGCTGCGCTATAATGGATAGGATAATCAGACACTTAAGGGGGATCGGGAGCGGCATAAGGCTAAATTTATGCCCTGCTCCATTCAAATATGGATGATAAAACATTTGCTATGATCAAAGAATTGACGGAATTGCAGGGAACAAGCGGAAACGAACGCAACATCCGTAACTATATGCGCGAGAGAATGGCGCCTTTGGTGGATCGCATCGAAACGGATGGCTTGGGCGGGATTTTCGGAATCAGAGAGCATGAAGATGAAACGGCACCGCGCATCATGGTCGCGGCACACATGGATGAAGTGGGTTTCATGGTGTCCGGCATCACGGAGCGCGGATTGTTCCGGGTCGTGCCGCTCGGCGGTTGGAATGCTTATGTCGTTTCGGCACAGCGCTATACCCTGCAGACGTCCAAAGGCGATATTCCTGTGATTTCCTCTTCGGTTCCGCCGCACTTATTGCGCGGGGAGGGTGAAGGCAAAAAAGTCAAAGTGACGGACATCCTGTTCGATGCGGGGTTCGATACAAAAGAAGAGGCGATGGCATTCGGAGTCCGTCCCGGAGATACGATTGTTCCCCAGGTGGAAACAATTTGGACCGCCAACAAGAAGAAAATCATTTCAAAAGCGTGGGACAACCGCTACGGGAATACGGTCGTTTTGGAGACGCTGGAAGCATTGAAAAATGAAAAATTGCCGAACACTTTGATAGCCGGCTCCAACGTGCAAGAAGAGGTCGGACTGCGTGGAACAAAAGGGGCCGTGCACAAGTTCAAGCCGGATCTGTTCTTCGCGGTGGATTGCTCGGCTGCGGATGATTTGACGACGACCAAGGATACGTTCGGCCATCTGGGGGAAGGTTTCCTTTTGCGGATCCAGGATCCAGGCATGATCACCTTGAAAGGGATGCGCGAATTTCTGTTGGATACAGCGGAAACGCATGATATCCCTTATCAGTATTTTGTTTCCAAAGGCGGAACGGATGCGGGTGCCGCCCATGTCATGAATGACGGGGTGCCTAGCGCGGTCATCGGCGTCTGCGCCCGCTATATTCACACACATCAGACAATGTTCCACATCGACGATTACGCGGCAGCCAAGGAAATGGTTGCGCAAGTCATCAAAGCATTGGACAAGAGCACTTATGAAACGATCATGGCCATGAACTAAGGAGGAACTTGATTATGGACAAACTGAAAGATCTGGATCAATTCAAAGAACTGCGTGATTCGGGAAAAACGGTCTTCGTCTTCATGACCGGTTGGTGCCCGGATTGCCATTACATCCGCCCATTCATGCCTGAGGTGGAAAATAAATTTACGGATTTTCGTTTCGTCGAGATAGACCGCGATGATTTCGGCACGCTGGGTGAAGCGTTACAGATCTCCGGAATCCCGAGCTTCGTCGTCTATGCTGAGGGAGAACTATTGGGTCGTTTCGTCTCACGCAACCGGAAGACGCAAAAAGAGATTGAAGCCTTTTTGGAACAATTGTGATACTATTTCGGTTGGGAAAAATAAATGAAGAAGCATAAAGGAGCAAACATAACATGTGGTTAAGTTTTTATAATCGTGAAGCAGTCGGGGATACATTAATGTTGACGAAAGGGGATATCGCTGTCCGCCAAGAACAAGCATGCGAATCAAAAGGCAATGTGACACGCATTTTCAACAACCGTACAAATGAAACGATGGGCTACAATCTATTTTCGATTTCAGACACGCTGGTGTTGGATGCAAACGGACAAGTGCTGTTATCCGATGAAGAAGCGGCAAAAGTGAATACTTTGATCCAAGCGGCAGGTTTCAGTGACGCCATCGTCGTCGATCGTTCGCCTAAATTTGTTGTGGGTTACGTCAAGGAATGCGTGCCGCATGAAGACTCCGACCACCTGTCCGTTACGCAAACGGAAGTGGACAACGGTGAAGTGCTGCAGATCGTCTGCGGTGCAGCCAACATCAAAAAAGGCCAACGCGTCGTCGTGGCCAAACCAGGCGCTGTCATGCCTAGTGGTTTGATCATCTGGCCAGGTGAATTGCGCGGCGTAGCCAGCCAGGGCATGATCTGTTCCGCCAAAGAATTGCAATTGGAGAACGCAAGCCCTAAAAAAGGCATCCTTGTGTTGGATGACAGCTATGCAATAGGCGCAGCATTTTCCAAATAACCCTATGGAATTTTGTCGGAAAAAGAAGTACTATAATAAAGGAATTCCATTGAAACCAGGCAGCGCATTGCCTGAAGCAAAACAAGAGAGGAGTTGACTGGATGAGTCGCTATGATGGACCCAGTTTTTTTCGGCATGACCATCATTCAGGGATGGATGGAAGTCATCCTGCAACAAATAAGTTTGATTTTCCGAATTACCTGAAAAAAGAGGATGAAGAGCATGGCATGCTGGAAGAAAAAGGCGATTCTGCACAACCGTCCTCCTATATCTCACAAGATTTGCTGCATCCTATGGATACTGTCCCTTACATCCGCCACAACAAAGAGGCATTCGTTTCCTTCAGGGACAAAGTTGTGAAGCCTGCCGAAGATGTTTTTGCAGTCGAGAAAAAAAGACTAAAGGAAGAAAAGCAGAAGGAGCGCCGCACGGAATTGGGCATGCATCCTTTCGCATCCTATAAAAGCAGAAGACCTTTCCAACTGACCGAAGTGCCGGAACCGTTGAAAGGTTGGGGAAACCTGCATGAAAAGAGAATCGACTATCGCGCGATCGCAGCCTTATTGAGAAAAAATAGCTCAGATTTGCTTCTTTTCGAATTGGGTGCACCTGTTGAAGACGATGCGGTTTTGAAAGAGGACAACGTGGGAGGAAGTGAGTTGCAGCCGTTGGAAGGCAAATCCAAACGGGCGATGAACCGATCGTTGTTGGGTATCATGGAGCAGGAACGCTCTTACGATGCAACCGGGAAATTTGTCCATGAGGCAGCTGATTCGGCAAGTCACTCTTATTTTTAGTCATGGCATTGTAACATTAACTTGATTTGTATGCTGCGGTTGGTGGCATAATGAAATTATTGACATGTTTGACATCAAATTTTAAATAATTTCATGCATTTTCTTAATTCGTGCGTGCTATACTGGTTCCGGTTCAATAAATGGACAGCAAGTCATCATGTCCTAAGAGAGTGTTTTGAGGCACAAACATCAGAAGGTAGCCGAAAGACTAACCTTCCTTATTCATTTGGAGGTAATTATGGAAACGGAAACGATTTATCATTTTGTCGGCATCAAAGGTTCCGGGATGAGTGCGTTGGCATTGATCCTGCATGGAAAAGGCTATAGAGTCCAAGGTTCCGATGTCGAAACTTATTTCTTTACGCAAAAAGGTTTGGATGATGCAAGCATCACAATCATGCCATTCAACGAAGCGAATATCACACCGGGTCTGACGGTCATCGCAGGGAATGCTTTCCCTGATTCCCATGAGGAAATCGCTAAAGCGAAAGAACTTGGTTTGACGGTTATCCGCTACCATGATTTCATAGGCGAATTGATCAAAAACTATACGAGCGTCGCCATAACCGGTTCTCACGGAAAAACAAGCACAACCGGTTTGTTGTCCCATGTGTTGGACGGGATTGCTCCGACTAGCTATTTGATCGGCGATGGCACTGGCTTCGGCCGGGAAGATGCGGAGTACTTTGTGTTGGAAGCTTGCGAGTACAGACGTCATTTCTTGGCCTATTCCCCGGACTACGCCATCATCACGAACATCGATTTCGATCACCCGGATTACTACCAGGATATCAATGATGTTTACAGCGCGTTTGCTGCTTTTGCATCCCAAGTGAAAAAAGGCATCATCGCTTGTGGGGAGGATGCCTATGTCCGTGAACTGAAAGGTAAATATCCGGTAACGTTTTACGGGTTCGCTGAAGACAATGATGTTGTCGCCAAAAATGTCACGAAAAACACAAACGGCAGTCAGTTCGATGTGGAAATAAATGGCGAGTTGTTCGGTCATTTTGAAATCCCGTCATTCGGCACGCACAACATCCTCAACTCATTGGCCATCCTCACATTCTGCTGGTTGGAAGGATTGGACAAAGACAAGGTTGCTGCTCAGTTGAAGACCTTCTCAGGCGTAAAACGTCGCTTCAGCGAAAAATATATTTCGGATATGGTCGTCATTGATGATTATGCCCATCATCCATCCGAAATCCGCGCTACACTCGATGCAGCTAGACAAAAATACCCTGAAAAGGAAATCATTGCGATTTTCCAACCGCATACCTTCACGCGCACGGTTGCTCTGCTTAGTGAGTTCGCCGAGGCGCTGGAATTGGCCGACAAGGTCTTCCTTTGCGATATCTTCGGCTCCGCTCGTGAAAAGGACGGACAGGTTTCAATCGGCGATTTGGCCGAAAAAATCGAAAAAGGCGCAACGGTGTTGAACGTCAACAACATGTCTCCGCTTTTGCAGTTTCATGATGCTGTCGCCATTTTCATGGGTGCAGGGGATGTTCAGAAGTTTGAATTGGCTTACGAAGAGCTGTTGAGCCACAGTGTGCCGACAAAAAATTAATTCAATGCATCAAAAAAGTCCAGGAAGCAATTCTTGGGCTTTTTTTAATGCAAGACAGAGCGGGCTTGGTCCGGTTATCTGAATAAATAGGCCCAAACGGTTAAACGGCTTTTATCGGGACGGGGTTTTTGATATGATAGACATATATGTGTTCAAAGAAAGGAAAAGTGAAAATGGGTCTGAAAGATATAAAGCTTGGGAAATCGATTGATGAAATTCAAGAGGGGGATTCGTTGACTGTCACCGAAATCATCGAAGACAAAGATATTTTGCTGTATCTTGGGTTGACGAATGACGGGAACCCGCTCTATATTCAACATGATTATTCGCAGACGACTCGGTTTCATAAACCGATTGTGCCAACCGTATTGTTGGTGGGGATTTTGACGAGCAACGTATCCAAACATTTACCGGGTCCGGGTTCACATATTGTGGACGTTTCTTTGAATGTGATCGAACCGATCTACCATAACAACATGATAACCTTCAACTTTGAAGTGGAGCGCGTGGACGAGCGCCGTGAACAAGTCACAATCAGCGTTGTCGGAACGAATATGGATAATGAACGAGTATTGGATGCGGAATTGATCGTAGAGACACCCTGCAAATTGATTTTTGATGAGGCAGAGAACGTGATCATGAACGAGCGAACTGAAGTCGAGGAGAATGCCGATAAGGTAGTTTATCCTACAACGATGGCAGATGACGATTCAGAATAAGCAGAGTTAGGATGTTAACAGATGACTGATAAAAAGAAAAAATTACTATTGGTGGATGGCAGCAGTGTGGCTTTCAGATCCTTTTTTGGATTGCCGAATCTGGATGGGTTCCGCAACAAAAACGGCTTGCATACGAACGCGCTCTACGCCTTCAATAATATATTGGAACGCATCTTCCAGACAGAAGAGCCGACGCATCTGTTGGTAGCATTCGATTCAGGAAAAACGACTTTCCGCAATGCCCTTTATGGCGACTACAAAGGCGGGCGTGCAAGCATGCCGTCGGAGTTATCCGAACAGTGGCCCTATTTTGGCGTCCTTGTCCATGCCTTTGGTGGCAAGACGTATGAATTGGTCAATTATGAAGCTGACGATATCATCGGGACTTACTCGCGGATGGCCGATCAAGCCGGCTATGATGTCGTCATCATTTCAGGCGATAAGGATATGATCCAATTGACGACGGATAATATCCGGGTCGATATCACCGTCAAAGGCGTGTCGGAATTGAAATCCTACACCCCGGACGTCATCCGTGGAGAATACGGCATCGAACCGAGACAGATCATCGACATGAAAGGTCTGATGGGCGACTCGTCGGATAATTATCCGGGCGTCACTAAAGTAGGCGAGAAGACTGCTTTGAAACTCTTGACCGAATATGGTTCCATCGAAAATCTATACGAGCATATCGATGAACTGAAGAAAAGCAAGATGAAAGAGAACCTTATCAATGATAAAGAGAATGCGTTCATGAGCAAAACTTTGGCTACAATCGATCTGGACTCGCCGGTGACATTGAAGCTTGATGAACTGGCGGTTGAAGGCAAACAGATCGACAAACTGACCGACTTTTACCGCGAAATGGATTTCAATGGCTTCTTGGACAAACTGGGCGTGGCCTCGGAAGACCGCTCGGAATCCTTCGAGGACATCCATTTCGAAGTCCTGACGGAAATCCGTCCCGAGCATTTTACGGACCGGATGGCACTGTATGTAGAGATGCTTGAAGACAACTACCATGATGGGAAAATCCTCGCAGTCAGCTGGGGAACGGATGAAAAGATTTACACAGCTTCTTTGGAAACAGTGCTGGCAAGTGTTGCTTTCGAGGAATGGGCTGAAAATGTGGGAGCCCATAAAATTGTTTACGATGGCAAACGGACGATGGTCATGCTGCATTACGCCGGTATCGCGCTGGCAGGCATCGACTTTGATATCCTGCTGGCTTCCTACATCCTGAATGCGAAGGACAACAGCAAAGATCTTGCGCAAGTCGCCCAGGAATACGGCTACAACGATGTCTCCTTTGATGAGGCCATCTACGGAAAAGGCGCTAAAACGGCGGTTCCCGAGGATGCAATACTGCATGACCATTTAGCGCGCAAAGTGAAAGCGATCCAGGCGCTGTTTGCCCAATTGAACGCTGAACTGGAAAGCAACGTGCAAAAAGATTTGTATTACGAAATGGAGCTGCCGTTGTCGTTTGTCTTGGCGCACATGGAAATCCAAGGGATCAAAGTGGAACCGCAGCGTCTTTTGACAATGAAAGAGGAATTTGCCGGCCGCTTGCTTGAAATCGAAAAAACCATCTATGCCGAGGCGGGTGAGGAGTTCAACATCAACTCACCGAAGCAGCTGGGTGTCATCCTGTTCGAGAAGATGGGCTTGCCCGCCATCAAAAAGACGAAAACGGGCTATTCGACAGCGGTGGATGTATTGGAGAAGCTACAGGCGCAAGCGCCGATCGTGGAGCACATCCTGAATTACCGACAGTTGGCCAAGCTGCAATCCACCTACGTGGAGGGACTCCTGAAATTCATCAAACCGGAAACCGGAAAGATCCATACCCGTTATCAACAGACATTGACGCAGACCGGTCGTTTGAGTTCCGTCGATCCGAACCTGCAGAACATCCCGATCCGGATGGAGGAAGGCCGGAAAATCAGACAAGCTTTCGTTCCGCAACAAGCAGGTTGGAAGCTGTTCGCCTCCGACTATTCACAAATCGAATTGCGTGTGCTGGCGCATATTTCCGGGGATGAGCATCTGCGCGAAGCCTTCCTGGAAGGCCAGGATATCCATACTTCGACAGCGATGCGTGTATTCGGCATCGAGAAACCGGAAGACGTCACTGCCAATCTGCGCCGACAAGCGAAAGCCGTCAATTTTGGTGTTGTTTATGGCATCAGTGACTATGGTTTGTCCCAAAACCTGAACATCACCCGAAAAGCTGCTCAAGAATTCATTGACCGTTATTTCGACAAATATCCAGGTGTGAAGCAATTCATGGAGGATATCGTCAAGGAAGCGAAAGAGACCGGTTATGTCGAAACGCTGTTCCACAGACGCCGTTACCTGCCTGACATCCATAACCGCAATTTCAATCTGCGCTCCTTTGCCGAACGCACCGCCATCAATTCGCCGATCCAAGGCACTGCCGCCGACATCATCAAAGTGGCGATGGTCCGGATGGATAAAGTCCTTAAGGAAAAAGGGCTTCAAGCGAATATGTTGTTGCAGGTGCATGATGAATTGATCTTCGAATGCCCGGAAGAAGAGATTCCGGTCTTGGAAAAATTGGTGCCGGAAATCATGGAGCATGCAGTTGACTTGGCTGTGCCGCTCAAAGTGGACAGCAACTCCGGAGATAGCTGGTATGATGCAAAATAAAAAAGGAACAAACCGATAAATGAAAGGGGCCTGCTTATGCCGGAATTGCCAGAAGTAGAAACCATCCGCAAAGGACTCATCAACCTTGTCGGAGGAGCCGTCATCATAGATGTAGCCGTCTTTTGGGATCGTATGATCACGCCGCCTTTCTCCACGGAACGTTTCAAGACGGTTCTGCGGGGGGAACAGATCCACACCATCGAACGCCGCGGCAAGTATCTGATCTTTTTGTTGGACCACTGGGCGATGATTTCCCATCTGCGGATGGAAGGCAAATATGAGGTCAGCGAATCCGATGAACCGATCAAGAAGCATACGCATGTCATTTTTTATCTCGCCGATGGCCGCCAATTGCGTTACCTTGATGTGCGCAAGTTCGGTAAATTTACGTTGTTGCCGATCGAAAAGCGAGATGAGTATGAACCTTTCAAAAAAATGGGGCCGGAACCGACCGCGGATTTCTTCAAATTGAGCAAATTCAAAAAAGATCTTGCCAAGTCGCATCGTGCAATCAAAGCGGTCATCCTGGACCAGAATATTGTGGCCGGCGTCGGGAACATTTATGCGGATGAATCACTTTTCCAAGCTAAAATCCATCCCCTGCAAGCCGCCGATACAATCGGCCCGGCTGCAGCCAAAAGGCTGCATGAAGCCGTCATGGATGTGATCAGTAGATCAGTGGAGGCCGGAGGGTCGACGATCCGGACCTACAAAAATACGTTAGGAGAGGCCGGTAAATTCCAAGTCTCTCTTGCCGTTTACGGTCAAACCGGGCAACCTTGTCCGAACTGTGGTCATCCGATCGAAAAGATAAGGGTTGCACAGCGAGGAACGCATTATTGTCCGCATTGTCAACAACTGCCGAAGACGCGTTCAAAGGCACCAGACATCACTGATATTGCCTACGAAGGGGCGAAATAAACGAACATGAGCTATATATTAGGACTTACAGGAAGCATCGCTACAGGGAAATCGACTGTAGCGAAGCTGTTTTTGTCTGCGGGCATTCCGGTTGTCGATGCAGACTTAGGAGCAAGGGCTGTCGTTCTTCCGGGTGCACCAGGGTTAGCGGACATCATCGAACATTTTGGGGAAGCCTATCTGCTGTCTGATGGTACGTTGGATCGCAAACGTTTGGGAGCGCTGATTTTTTCGGATAGGGAGAAGCGTAAAGAACTGGATGTGTTGCTGAAGGAGCGCATCAATGATTGGATACAGGCAGAAAAAGAGCGTTATATTTCGGAAGGGCACAATCTGATTGTGCTAGATATCCCATTGCTGTACGAAGGCGGGTATGAGGACAGTTGCGATGCTGTGATGGTCGTCTATGTTCCAGAAGAACTTCAAGTGCAAAGGCTGATGAGCCGCAACCATTTGGATGCGGATGAAGCTACCCGGAGGATGCAAAGTCAGCTATCGATCGAGAAGAAAAAAGAACTGGCTGACTTTGTCATCGACAATTCCGGAACAATTGAAGAAACAAAAAAACAAGTCAACGATTGGCTGCTCAAACATAGAACTGTGTAGCCTGAAAGTGCCATAAAGACCATCTTTTCAAGGTTTTTGAGCCACAAGTATGTTATAATGAAGCGATAATAAACGAAAGAAAAGGGGGAAAGCCGATGCAATGCCCAAAATGTCACTATCACGGATCGCGTGTTGTCGATAGTCGTCCGGCTGATGACGGGAAAGCCATCCGCCGCCGTCGCGAATGCGAACAATGCCATTTCCGTTTCACTACATTCGAAAGGATCGAGCAAACGCCGTTGCTTGTCATCAAAAAAAATGGCACGCGCGAAGAATTCAGCCGTGAAAAGTTGTTGCGGGGATTGATCCGCTCCTGCGAAAAACGGCCGATCGCCCTTGAACAGCTGGAGACTGTCGTCAATGAGGTGGAAGCCGAAATCCGAGCGCTCGGAGAAAACGAAGTATCCAGCATCGTCATCGGGGAATACGTCATGGACAAGTTGGCCAAAATTGATGATGTCGCCTACATCCGTTTCGCAAGTGTTTACCGCCAATTTTCGGACCGGAAAACCTTCCTTGATGAATTGAAGAATATGGAGAAGAAAAAAGCCGAACAAGCGGCTGCTGAAGCTTCAGACATCCAACCATCCGATGCTCCTCCCCACGAGGCAGCCCCCGGAAAGGAAGACAATGAACAATGAGTTATCCATGGCAAAATATAAGTCCTAAGGATGCTTTCAGAGCAAGCCAGACGAACTTAATTTCCGATGTGGACCGCAAAATCCTGACGCAATTGTATCAGCCCATCATCGGGCCGCAAGCGTTCAGCCTTTATTTGACGTTGCTTGCGGAGATTCCGCAGGAGAGCTATTGGAGCAAGGAGTTGCTTCACACCGAATTATTGGCTCTATCAAACAGCGGAATCCAAGAGTTCTATCAAGCGCGCGTGAAATTGGAAGGGATCGGTTTGCTGAAGACATTTCTGGTAAACGAGCCTGAGAAGCAATACCTTTACGAATTGCAGCAGCCGCTGTCCAGTTATGCTTTTTTCAGTGATGACCTGATGGGGTTGCTGTTGTACGAAAAAGTCGGCGAACGGAAATACCGTGAGTTGCAGCAACGGTTCAGTCGGCAAGTCCGCGACCTAAAAAATGCGGAAAATATTACCAAGTCCTTTTTGGATGTTTTTTCTTTCTCGGAAAGCGCCTTTACGGAGCAAGCGCGGATGCGGCAGAACGATAATACGTTGTTGGGTGATAATGCGGCAAGTCTGCCCGTTATCGAGAATGATGGTTTTGACTTCTCGTTTTTCCGGCAGTTGTTGAACAAACAATTTGTTAAACGCGAATCCATCACAAAGGAATTGGAGCACACAATCACTATCCTCTACACCTTGTATGGTTGCGACGAACTTCAGATGGCCCAGTTTATTCTGGAGGCCGCCGATATCGAATCCGGCAAAGTAGACGGAGAAACGCTCAAGAACATTGTGTCTGCTGCCTATGAACAGCGACACAGCAATCGTTTGGAAGTTAAGGACAAAGTCACTCAGAGCATCCAACTGGCTAAAGATACTGAAAAAGGCCGGGAACAAAAATTGATCCAGGCACGCTTTTCCAGTGAAGAGATCTCGTTCATCAAGGCGTGTGAACAATTGACGCCGCATCAATTTTTGACGAGCATCAAAAAGCAGAAAGGCGGCATCGTGACCGCTTCGGAGACGCAATTGCTGCGCACGCTGATGGAGAAAGCCGATTTCAAGCCGGGTGTGCTCAATGTACTGACGCACTATGTGTTGGTCATCCTCAACAATCCGCATCTTTCCAAGGCCTATGTGGAAGCCATCGCAAACGATTGGCTGCAGGATGGTGTCGATTCGCCGGAAAAAGCGTTGGCGAAAGCAAAACAATTCGCCGGCGAGATGAAAGCGAAAGCTGAGAAGCGGGCAGCCAGCCGAACAACCGCGAAGAATTACGGGAAAACGGTGGCGCGCAAGAAAGAAAACTTGCCGGATTGGGCTAAAGATGAGCAAAAAGCAGTTGTGGAAACACCGCTGACGCCGGAAGCGCAACAAAAATTGAATGAACGCATCAAAAAATTAAAAAGTAGCGGAAAGGCAGGGGATGAGTGATGGATCATATCGGAAGAGCATTTTACAAATATATGAATAATCCCGAAATCAGCCAACGCTACAAAGGCATGATCGACACAATCATGAAGGATGCCGATGTGCAGGCGTTCTTCCAGAAACACGAAGAGCGACTGTCGCGGGAAATCGTCGAGAGAAGCTATTCGAAATTGCACGAATATGTGCAGGAAAAAGAGAAAATCAAGCTGGGGAAAGAATCGCAGAATCCCGGTTATGAGCCGAACCTCGTCTTGAATGCCGGTTACATAGATGTCGTCTATACACCGACGGACGAGACAATGGCGAGGGAAAAAGAAAAGGAATTGCGGAGCCGGGTCCATTCCATGTCGATGCCGAAGGATGTCCGTACGGCGACGTTGGAGCGGTTTGTCCAATCAAACGAGCGGATGCCCGCCATTCTGGAGTCGTTGAATTTTATTGATTCATTCAATGGGAATCCGAAAGAGCATCACCAAGCTTTGTATTTCTACGGGCCTTTCGGAGTAGGGAAATCTTATCTGCTTGGTGCGATTGCGCATGAATTGGCAATGGGCGGCCATCTGACGACACTGATGCATTATCCGACCTTCACGATGGAGATGAAGCAGGCGATCCAGAGCAACACGGTCAACGAAAAGATTGATGCCGTGAAGAAAGCTGAGATTCTGATGTTGGACGACATCGGAGCGGAAGCCAATTCCACCTGGATCCGTGATGAAGTGCTCGGTGTCATCCTTCAGTACCGGATGCAGGAAGACTTGCCGACCTTCTTCAGTTCCAACTTTACGATGCAGCAGTTGGAGGAACATTTGCGCATGGGCAACCGAGGCGATGACGAGCCGATGAAGGCGAAACGTCTGATGGAGCGGATCCGTTTCCTGTCGCGCGAGGTTCCTATGACCGGGAAGAACCGCCGCTTCGAGCAATAGGCTGACGTTCAGCTTTTCTTAAATTAAGCTTGAAAACAATTATTTTTTGTGTTTAAATGGACTACAGATGAAACGAAAGACAAATCGATGAGAAAGACACCGATGGATGAACTGATTTTTAGCGAGGGATGGCTTGGTGAAACATCCTAATCAATCATGTATCGACCCCTTTCGAGAGATTCCCTGAAACTTCAGTAGGGGGAAACGGTACGCTCGTTATCGCGTTCAAGTAAGGATGAGACAGAATCTGAAGCGGATGGCTGTCGCACTCTTTGAATTTGGGTGGAACCACGTAGACACGTCCCATTTCCGGCACAAGCTGGGGATGGGCTTTTTTTATTGCCTTTTTTAACATTTAGGCACGTACAGAATTTAATTAACTGGAGGAATCAGCATGTCAGAAATCAAAATCACTTTCCCAGACGGCTCCGTAAAAGTATTCGAATCCGGCGTAACAGTGGAAGAAGTAGCAAAAAGCATCAGCAACAGCCTAGCCAAAAAAGCTTTGGCCGGAAAATTCAACGGGGAATTGGTCGACTTCACCCGTCCGTTGGAGACGGATGGATCGCTTGAAATCGTGACACCGGATCATGCAGATGGATTGGGTATCCTGCGCCACTCGGCTGCCCACTTGATGGCGCATGCCTTGACGCGTCTGTTCCCTGAAATTCATTTGGGGGTCGGACCGGCGATCGAAACGGGTTTCTATTACGACACTGATATGGAAGTGCAGCTTTCCGAAGAGGATTTGCCGAAAGTCGAAGCGGAAATGATGAGCATCGTGAAGGCGAATTATCCGATCGTCAGACGTGAGGTGAGCCGTGCGGAAGCGTTGGAAATCTTCGCAAATGATCCTTACAAAGTCGAATTGATCACAGCGTTGCCTGAAAATGAAATCATCACTGTGTATACGCAAGAAGACTTCACGGACCTTTGCCGCGGCGTCCATGTGCCGGCAACCGGAAAAATTCAAGTCTTCAAGCTGTTGTCGCTGGCGGGTGCTTACTGGAGAGGGAATTCGAACAACAAAATGATGCAGCGCGTCTACGGGACAGCCTTCTTCGACAAGAAAGCCTTGGCTGAATTCATCAAGATGCGCGAAGAAGCGAAAGAACGCGATCACCGCAAGTTGGGCAAAGAGCTGGATTTGTTCATGGTTTCGCAGGAAGTCGGTTCCGGCTTGCCATTCTGGTTGCCGAAAGGCGCGACGATCCGTCGTACGCTTGAGCGTTACATCGTCGACAAAGAAGTGAGCCTGGGTTACCAGCACGTCTACACGCCGATCATGGCGAATGTGGAATTGTACAAAACTTCCGGCCACTGGGACCACTACCATGAAGATATGTTCCCGCCGATGGATATGGGCGATGGCGAAATGTTGGTGTTGCGTCCGATGAACTGTCCGCATCATATGATGGTCTATAAAAACGATATCCACAGCTACCGTGAATTGCCGATCCGCATCGCTGAGTTGGGTATGATGCACCGTTACGAAAAGAGTGGCGCTTTGTCCGGATTGCAGCGTGTGCGTGAAATGACTCTGAATGATGCCCATGCATTTGTCCGTCCGGATCAGATCAAGGACGAGTTCAAACGCGTACTGCAGTTGGTCATGGATGTTTATGCAGATTTCCAGATCACTGATTACCGTTTCCGTTTGAGCTACCGCGATCCTGAAGACAAAGTGAAATACTTTGATGATGATGATATGTGGAATAAAGCGGAAGCGATGCTGAAGGAAGCGATGGATGAATTCGGTCTTGAATACTTCGAAGCTGTCGGAGAAGCAGCGTTTTACGGCCCTAAATTGGACGTGCAGTTCAAAACAGCGATGGGATTGGAAGAAACGATGTCCACGATTCAATTGGACTTCCTGTTGCCTGAGCGCTTCGACCTGACTTATGTCGGCGAAGACGGCGAAAATAACCATCGTCCAGTCGTTATTCACCGAGGTGTCATTTCCACAATGGAGCGTTTTGTGGCGTATTTGATTGAAGAGTACAAAGGTGCGTTCCCGGTATGGTTGGCTCCTGTCCAAGCGACGATCATCCCTGTAAACTTGGACTTGCATGCTGATCAAGCTTTTGAACTGAAAACCGTAATGGAACAGTTGGGTATGCGCGTTGAAGTTGACGACCGTAACGAGAAGATGGGCTACAAGATCCGTGCTTCCCAGACTCAAAAAATCCCTTACCAATTGGTCATCGGTGACCAGGAATTGGTGAACGGAACCGTCACTGTCCGCCGCTACGGCTCGAAAGAAATGGTTACTTTCAGCATGGATGATTTCTTGGCTGAAATTCAATCTGAAATCAAAAACTTCAAATAATCTTATCAAATCCACATTTTTCTGAGCAAATCATGATACAATAAGTTTCAGTGATGTAGCTTTGATTCTGTTAGCTTGACGAAGGCCCGGAACATGGCAGTTTGTGTTCCGGGCCTTTATTTTCTTATATAACTAGGCAAGTATAAAATTTTTTTTAGTATATTTTGCTGGATAGGGGATGAAGGGTTTATGTTAAGAGAAGAATTGATGAAAATGCTGGATGGCCGTGAAGATGACATGATTGCTTTGCGCCGTCATTTCCACGAGCATCCTGAATTGTCATTCGACGAGAAAGAAACGGCTGCGTTCATCGCCCGTTTCTATGAAAATAAATCGGTTGATGTACAAACGAACGTCGGGAACGGCTATGGCATCATCGTCACGATCAAAGGAAATAAACCCGGCCGGACCATCGCGCTTCGGGCAGATTTCGATGCGCTCCAGATCGAGGAGCAGACCGGTCTGCCGTTCGCATCGAAAAATCACGGTGTCATGCATGCTTGTGGCCATGACGGGCATACCGCTTACCTGATGATCTTGGCGGATTGTCTTATCCGCTTGCGGGACCAATGGGAAGGAACCGTTAAAATTGTGCACCAACATGCCGAAGAGATGGCTCCGGCCGGTGCCAAGAGCATCATGGACTCCGGCTTATTAGATGATGTCGATGAAATCTATGGCATCCATTTCTATCCGGACTATGAAGTGGGTACCGTCTTTTATACGAGCGGATTCGCCTACGCTGGCTGCAGTGACATCAAAGTCACGATCCAGGGGACAGGCGGGCATGGTTCGCAACCGCATCGCTCCAATGATACGATTGTGGCGGCCTCCAGTTTCGTGATGAACCTGCAGACCATCGTTTCCCGGCGCATCAACCCTTATGACATGGCTGTCGTGACGATCGGCTCTTTCGAGGCGGTCGGCAGCAGTAATGTCATCAAGGATAGTCTGATTCTGCGCGGGGATGCCCGCTATATGGATCTTGAGGTGGGAAAAGTCATCGAGGAACACTTCCACCGGATCGGTCGCGGTCTTGAGGAGATGTATAACGTGAAGGTAGAAATCGACTACAACTCCGATTACCCGCCTTTATACAACCATCCAAAAGAGACTGCCAAAGCAGTAGCTGTTCTGGAACAAAACGGTGTCGGTTCTTATTTGAACCAAGTCATCGCAACTTCTGCCAACACTGGAGCGGAGGATTTCGGACAGTATCTGTTGAAAATCCCCGGCGCTTTCCTGAATGTCGGTGCCCGTCCGAACCAGGCAGAAGTGTTCAATAATCATCACCCAAAATTCGACATCAATGAAAAAGCTCTATTGGTCGCAGCTAAAGCAGTCGCTGACATCACCCTTGCGGCGTTATCCGCAAAATGAGCGTTTAGGAGGATAAATATGGATTTAGAGAAGATAGAAGTCGCTGTCCAAATGATTTTGGAGGCGATCGGGGAAGACCCGAAGCGCTCAGGGTTGCAGGATACACCGAAGCGCGTGGCGCGCATGTATGCAGAAATTTTTTCCGGTCTCGAAAAAGATCCAGCCGATCACGCCAAAGTGATCTTTCATGAAGATACAGACGAAATCGTGTTAGTGAAGGATATTCCTTTCTATTCAACTTGCGAACATCATCTGGTTCCGTTTTTTGGTGTGGGGCATATCGCTTATATGCCGAAAGATGGACAGGTGATCGGTTTGAGCAAACTTGCCCGCATCCTGGATGAAGTCAGCAAAAAACCGCAGATACAGGAGCGCATCACGACGACGGTTGCGGATATTCTGATGGAGCATCTGGAACCGCAGGGAGTCATGGTCATTTTGGAAGCCGAGCATATGTGCATGACCATGCGCGGCGTGAAAAAACCGGGCAGCAAGACTGTGACATCCGCAGTCCGTGGTGGATTCAAACAATCCTTCAAATCCAGAAGTGAAGTACTGGAATTGATCAAACTTTAAACGAAGTACACGCTGATGAGGAGAATGGACCTTGAAATTAACGACAAAGACGAAAGTATATGAACTGTCACAGCGCAGTTACATTATGGGAATCCTAAACGTGACGCCGGATTCATTTTCCGATGGCGGAGAGTGGAACACGGTCGAAAAAGCTGTCGCCCACGCGCTGGAGATGGTTGCTGATGGCGCCGATATCATCGACATCGGCGGGGAATCCACCCGTCCTGGTCACACGCAGATATCTGATGAAGAGGAGATTGCGCGGATTGTGCCCGTCATTGAAGCGCTAAAGAAAGCGGTCGATGTGCCGCTTTCAATCGACACTTACAAGTCGGCGGTCGCTCGAGCGGCTTGCGAAGCCGGCGTTGATATCATCAATGACATTTGGGGCTGCAGGTACGATCCTCAGATTGCAGCTGTGGCGGCGTCATTTGATGTGCCGATCATTTTGATGCACAATCGGGAAAAGCCGGATTATGCCTTTTTGATCGAAGATATGTTGACTGATTTGGCGGAGAGTGTGCGGATCGCAGTGTCCGCAGGCGTCAAAAGGGAAAACATCATTCTCGATCCCGGCTGCGGATTCGGAAAAACCTATGAAGACAATCTGAATGTGGTCCATCATCTGAAGCGGTTTGCGGATCTCGGCTACCCGTTGCTGCTGGGAACGTCCCGCAAACGGTTCATCGGAACGGCATTGGGGGATATCCCCTTCAAGGAGCGCGATCTGGGGACAGCCGCCACGACTGCATTAGGCATCGTAAACGGTGCGCAAATATTCCGCGTGCATAATGTAAAGGCCAATGCGGAAATGGCAAGGATGATGGATATCATGTTAAAAAAAGGAGAGAGCCCGATTGGATAAAATCTATTTGAATAATCTACAGTTCTATGCTTTCCATGGATTGAATGCGGAAGAAAAAGTGTTGGGACAACGTTTTAACGTAGATATTGTGCTGCATACTGATACAAAAAAAGCCGGTTACAGCGACAAGATGGAGGATTCCATCCATTACGGACATGCCTACAAGGCGGTCAAAGCAGTAGTGGAGGGCGAAAACTTCAACCTGATCGAAGCTTTGGCCGAGCATATTGCCATCGCTTTGTTTGCGCGTTTTGATGGGTTGCAAGCCTGCCAAGTGAAAGTGACCAAGCCGGATCCACCGATCGTCGGCCATTACGATTCCGTTGCGGTGGAGATCTACCGCGAAAGGGAAGGGAGCTAAGCGCATGCCTATCGTGTACATTGCATTAGGCACGAATCTGGAGCCGCGTGCAGCCCATCTTGATAAAGCCTTGGAGCTTTTCCACTCCTTGTCGGGTGTCGAAGTGAAGCGCGTATCTTCCATTTATGAATCGAAACCGGTAGGCTATCTCGATCAGCCTGATTTTCTGAACCTAGTGTTTGAAGCAGAAACGGAATTGTTACCTTTGGATTTGCTGGACAGCTGCCAAACTATCGAACAGGAGCTCGGTAGAGTACGGACGATTCGATTCGGACCGCGTACCCTGGATGTCGACATTGTTTTGTACGGAGTGGAGAGTATCGATGAAGAACGGCTTACTGTGCCGCATCCGAGAATGCAGGAGCGCTCCTTCGTACTGTTGCCGCTGCAGGAACTGAATCCGGAGTATGTCGTTCCGGAATGGAATAAGACAGTCAATGAATTAGTGGCGGAATTGCCAGCGAAGGATCTCGAAGAAATCTGGAAATACGCACCGGAATCCTGAATGTCTGAACGTATATTGAAAATGAAGATTTTTGTTGAAATGTTCTTGACGTTTTCATTTTAACAAGGTATACTGTAAAAGTTGAGAAATTAAGCAGAGGCACCCGCTTCTCGCCTAAGTGGACAATTGCGTCCCTGGGCCAGATATGTACAAGTAACTTGCAGCAATGCGAGTATTGTCGGCGGGGTTAGTATGACCCGCCGACTTTTTTCTGCGTTCTTTCTCTCAAATATCATGGAGGTGAACGACCATAGCAAAAGATATGATGGTTAACGACGGCATCCGTGCCCGCGAACTACGCATCATCGGTAGTGACGGCGAGCAACTAGGAGTCAAATCGAAAAGTGATGCATTGCAGATTGCAGAAGCAGCTAATTTAGATTTAGTTTTGGTATCGCCAAATGCAAACCCGCCCGTTGCCCGTATTATGGATTACGGCAAGTTCCGTTTCGATCAACAAAAACGTGAACGTGAAGCCCGTAAAAACCAAAAAGTGGTAAGCCTTAAAGAAGTACGCTTGAGTCCTTCCATCGACGAAAATGATTTTCAAACGAAATTGCGGAATGCACGCAAATTCTTGGAAAAAGGTGACAAAGTGAAAGCATCGATTCGATTCAAAGGACGTGCGATCACCCACAAAGAAATCGGACAAAGGGTCCTTGATCGCCTTGCTTCTGAGCTTACTGACATTGCGACGATTGAATCTCATCCTAAAATGGACGGAAGAAGCATGTTCTTGATGTTGGCACCCAAAGCCGATAAATAAATTTGTAACTTAATTTAGGAGGAAAGACAAATGCCAAAACAAAAAACTCACCGTGGTTCAGCTAAACGTTTCAAAAGAACTGGTAACGGCGGACTAAAACGTTGGAGCGCTTTTACAAGCCATAGATTCCACGGAAAAACGAAGAAACAAAGACGTCAATTGCGTCAAGCTTCAATGGTTAGCGCATCTGATATCAAACGCATCAGCCAACAATTATCACAAATGAAATAATTCTAAATAACAACAATAAGAGATAGAACCATGGTTCTAATAAGGAGGAAATCACTATGCCACGTGTTAAAGGTGGGACAGTAACCCGTAAACGCCGCAAAAAGATTATTAAATTATCTAAAGGTTATTACGGTTCAAAACATACATTATTCAAAACAGCTAAAGAACAAGTAATGAAATCTTATACTTATGCTTACAGAGACCGTCGTCAAAAGAAACGCGACTTCCGTAGATTATGGATTGCCCGTATCAACGCGGCTGCTCGTATCAACGGCATGAGCTACAGCACTTTGATCCACGGATTGAAACTTGCTGGTATCGAAATGAACCGTAAAATGTTGGCTGATTTGGCTGTTACAGACGCTGCGGCATTCGCTGCAGTAGCTGAGCAAGCTAAAGCTGCTTTGGCTAAATAATTTTTGAATCGCTGCCTCCCCGGTCATTGACTGGGAGTGCAGCGATTTTTTGTTTTTCTTGTAGTAAATGCTATACTTATTTTATGTCACTAAATCAATGGGGGTATCATTTTGGAAGAGAAAGAATTACAAATGCTGATCGATTTGACGGATGCGAGAGGCGTTCCAGGCAATGAAGGGGAGGTCCGAGAAGTTTTTAGACGCTACGCGGAACCTTTCGCCGAAAGTTTTTCGCAGGACGGATTGGGTGGGCTCTTTGCCAAACATACAGGGGCGGAAGAAGGGCCAACCATTTTATTGGCGGGGCACTTGGATGAAGTCGGCTTCATGGTCACAAGTATCACCGAGAAGGGATTCGTCAAATTCCAAACATTAGGTGGATGGTGGAATCAGGTCATGCTGGCCCAACAAGTGGAAATCACCAACTCTAAAGGCGAACGTTGCCACGGAGTCATCGGTTGTAAACCGCCACATGTACTGACGCCGGAAGCGCGCAAAAAACCTTATGAAATTAAAGATATGTTCATCGATATCGGTGCTTCTTCAAAGGAGCAAGTAGCAGAATGGGGCATCAAACCTGGCGATATGATCACGCCATACATTTCTTTCAAACGCATGAACAATTCCAAATTTCTTTTAGCGAAAGCTTGGGATAACCGCATCGGACTTGCCGTTGCACTGAAAGTATTGGAAAATCTTGCAAATACTGCGCATCCGAATATAATTTACAGTGGCGGCAATGCTCAGGAGGAAGTGGGGCTGCGTGGTGCAAAGACAGCCACACACATGATCCGTCCGGACATCGCCTTTGCTTTGGATACAGGAACTGCTGGAGATACGCCGGGAATGACGCCTCAAGAAGCGGATTCCGAATTAGGCAAAGGGCCGCAATTATTGATTTATGATGCGTCGATGGTCCCGCATCGTGGTTTACGCGATTTTATTGTTGGTGTTGCCGAAGAATGTGAAATTCCGTTCCAGTACACGGTCATCACAGGTGGCGGAACAGATGCTGGTGCTCAGCATCAGAGCCTGGATGGTATTCCATCTTTTGCTATTACTGTTCCGGTACGATACCTGCATTCACACACTTCCATGATCCATGAGGATGACTATTTGAACGCAGTCAAATTAGTCACTGAAATAGTCAAACGTTTGGATGCGGAAACAGTCAGACAGATCCGCGAAAACGTCTGACAAATATGCAAAATATGAACATCTGTCAAAAAATATCCACATATTTTTGCGGAGTGATAGAGTAAGATATAGATAGTGATAAAGTAGGTGTCAAGAAAGCAAGAGGAGGGGATGGAAGGATGGAGAAGTTGAAGCGACGTATCGTAATCATCGGCGGTGGACTTAGAGGATTGACAGCTGCTTATGAAATCGATAAAGCCATCCGGAAACAAAACCTTCCGTTTGAGTATGTCGTTCTGGAGGATCGATCCGCAGTGGGCGGTATGATCCATACGATTGAGATGGACGGGTATGCGTTTGATGTAGGCGCATCAGCTTTCGATTCAAGACGAGCGGATATTTCCGGGTTTTTTCGGGAATTAGGCTTGGAAAGCGAAATTCAATTCAGCAAAGGTGGGAAACTGGTGTTGTTCGATGGGTATGCAGTCATCGATGACGGTATGCCTACCTACCACGGCATACCACTTTTTCCGAATGGTATTTGGCAAGCCAATGGATTGACCTTTGATGCAAAGCTCCGAGCGTTCATGAATAGTCTGTTTTTGTCCAAAAACTTGCATGAGAACCCTGAGTATTCAACCGACAACTTTTTGGAATTTCGTTTGGGACGGGAAGTGGTCGACTATATGGCTGAGCCCTGTTATCCTGATAACGTCTACGGCTCTATGGAATTAATGCCGGTAAAATTGTTCGATGACAATTTGGTGACCATTTTCGGAAGGGCACATATCGGAAAAAATAAAAAAGAACAGTTGTTGCGTTTTGCGGATGGATCCGGTCAGGAGTATACCTTCAAAGGCGGACTGACAACCTTAATCAAATCTTTGGCCCAGCACTCGGAAGGCCATCTGTATGTGAATCAGAAAGTGAAATCATTGAGCAGTGTTGCGGAAGACTTGCTGCTGATTGAATTGAATGGACGTGAATCCATGCGTGCTGGAAGTGTTCTCGTCACAACAAACCCTCAGGAATCCTTAAGTTTTTTGGAAGGTCTTACCAGTGAGGTTGCTATCCCGAAAGCCGAAAGTACCAGTGTCGGAACCGTTTTTTTCAAAATTAACAAAACAGCAGTCAAAAATCCGCCTGAGGGACAAGGATTTGTGATTCCGCGAAAAAGTTCCTATCATACTACCAAGGTTGTTGTCCTGAACAACAAATGGCCGTTGCTTGAGCAGGCTGAACACTATTATATACTTGTGGAATTCGGCAGACGTTTGGAAGAAACCTTGATAGAATTAGCTGATGCTCTCGTGATGGAGATCATCAAGAATGAAGTGAAGGAAATTTTGACTTTGGCTGAAGAACCTCTACAGGTCATTTTTTATCGCTGGGAAAAAGCTGTACCGCATTTCAGTCTGCAGCAAAGACAAGAGATGCTGGATGATGATTATCCAGTCGATAGAGAGTATGCAAAAAGAGGCGTTTTTGTCGGAGGGAACGGAATGGCGGGTTATGGAATGGAAAATGCCATCATAGAGGGAAAACGCTTGGCTGATGAGGCGATCCGCTACATGAAAGAAATGGAAAAGAACAACAGTCCGAATTAAAAATAAAACAGTTCGCCTATCTGTATGATTACAAAGGAGGGTGGACTGTTTTTTAAATTCATATAGTGTTTATTTTTGTTTGGTGCTATAATAAATTCAATGATGTTTAACTGTTACCTATTTACCGGAAAACTGTTTCTTTCTACAAGGGTGAAATGATTTTCGATTGTCGAAAGCTGAAGGCATGTTATAATCTGAATAAGATTCTTTGCTTATCAGATATTGGATTGGAGGATGTTTAATGGAATTGACTATTTTGGGCTGTATGGGTGGCTATCCTACAAAAGATGTCGGTACGACAGCTTATCTGCTGACATCCGATGACTTTAAACTATTGATCGATGTCGGTAGCAATGCTTTATTGTCTCTGGAACATCATCTGGATCCGTTGGATTTGGATGCGGTCATTTTGACCCATTATCACGCGGATCACATTGCGGATTTGGGTGTTCTGCAGTACACTTTCCAGCTGAAAGAGCCTGCAGTCGGTAAATCTAAAAAAATATTGCCGATATACGGTCATGTCGAATCGGAATTTTTCCGCTTGTTGGAGATGCCGGGGGTGAGCGAAGGGATTGCCTATGCTCCGGAAGAAACGTTGGAGTTGGGACCTTTCCGGATCCGTTTTTTGAAAACCGTCCATCCGGTTCCGTGCTATGCGTTGCGGATCGAGGAAATCGCAACCGGAAAAGTCTTCGTTTTCGGGGCGGATTCAGCCTATTTACCGGCATTTGTGCCTTTCGTGAAGGATGCTGACCTGTTCTTGGCTGATGCCAATCTGTTCAACGGAAACGAGCGTCACCATGCACATATGACTGCAGGCGAAGTCGGGACGTTAGCTGAAGAAGCCGCGGTCAAACAATTGATCCTGACTCATTTGCCGCAAAAAGGTACGCTGTCTGTGCTCCTGGACCAAGCGAAAGATGCTGCGCCATCCGTGTCCGTGACGTTGGCTGAAAAAGATCGGATCATCACCATCTGACCGGATTCAGAATCCGGAATGAAACAACAAATCATAATGAAGAATGGGAGAGGAACAGGCATATGTATTTTGTAGATAATCAAGGACAGTTGGATCCAAGCGTTAATATTGCGTTGGAGACATTTTTATTGAAGGAAAAGATCTTGGACGAGCCGATTCTGTTGTTCTATATAAATGAACCGTCGATCATCATCGGACGCAATCAGAATACGATCGAAGAAATCAATGCTGACTATGTCGAAGCAAATAAAATCCATATCGTCCGCCGCATGTCCGGAGGGGGCGCAGTATACCACGACCTAGGTAACTTTTCATTCTGCTTCATCACGAAAGATGATGGCGATTCTTTCCGCGATTTCGGAAAATTCACTAAGCCGGTCATTTCCTTTTTGCACAGCGTAGGCGTCAAGGAAGCTGAATTAAAAGGAAGAAACGACTTGGTTATCGGAGAAAAAAAATTCTCAGGGAATGCCATGTACGCGACAAACGGAAGAATGACGGCCCATGGGACGATCCTGTTCGACTCTGATTTGGATGCCGTAACGGGTGCGTTGAAACCGCGCAAAGAGAAAATCGAATCGAAAGGGATCAAGTCGATCCGTAGTCGTGTAACCAACATCAAACCATTTGTTGATGAGGCTTATCAAAATCTGACTACGGAACAATTCCGTGACTTGATGCTGCTGTCGATTTTTGATGTCGAAACGCGTGAAGAAGTAAAAGAGTACCACTTGACCGATGAAGATTGGAAACGCGTATATGAAATCCGGGAAGAGTACTTTGGCAACTGGGATTGGAATTACGGTAAATCGCCTAAATTCGAAATCCAAAAACATCATCGCTTCCCCATCGGCTCCATTGAAGTCCGCTTGAATGTTGAAGAGGGGCATATCCAACAGTTGAAGATTTTTGGTGATTTCTTCGGATTGGGTGAAATCAAAGATGTTGAAGAAGCGTTTATTGGCGTCAAATATGCCAAACAGGACATCCTGGACAAACTGAATGAACTTGACATCAAGAAATACTTCGGCAATGTGACAGCCGAAGAGTTGTTAGAAGAGTTGTACTGATAAAGAAAGAGAGGCCCCGCAATGTTTGCGGAGCTTCTCTTTTAGATCTTTATGGCTAAACGAACCCGTTCAGCATTTCTTGTCCAGCTTCACGAGTTAGCCCTTCGGAAATTAGATAAATCATACCTATTGTGCTCTACGATGCTCATACGGTATGATTTCCTAAATTTCTTTCAGGGCTAAACGAACTCGTTCAGCATTTCTGTTCTATCTGTGGAGGCCGATTGCTGTTTCCATGCGTCTCAGTGTTTCCGAAGCAACTGCATTCGCTTGTTTAGCTCCTGCATCCAAAATGTCATCCAGTTCTTTGGAACTCAATAGCTCATAATAACGAATCTGCATTGGTTCCAATTCAGCGATGATCGCATCCGCCAATTTTTCTTTGAAATTACCGTAACCTGAACCGGCAAATTCTTTGACCAATTCATCAATCGATTTATCGGTGAAGGCCGAGAAAATCGTCAACAAATTCGAGATGCCAGGCTTGTTTTCTTTATCGTATTCGATGATGCCGCTTGAGTCGGTGACGGCACTCTTGATTTTTTTGCGGATGACTTTTGGCTCATCCAGTAAGGAAATGTATCCTTTGGTATTCTTGTCGGATTTGCTCATTTTGCTGGTAGGGTCTTGGATGCTCATGATCCGTCCGCCGTCTTCTGGAATCATCGGTTCAGGCATCGACAGGATTTTGTTGCCTTTTCCATATTTGTTGTTGAAACGTTGCACAAAGTCCCTTGTCAATTCCATGTGCTGCTTCTGGTCTTCGCCAACAGGGACGAAATCCGTATTGTAAAGGATGATATCAGCTACCATCAATGGAGGGTAAGTCAGTAATCCGGCCGAAACGGTCTCTTGTTTGGAAGATTTATCTTTGAATTGGGTCATTCTCTCCAATTCGCCCAAGTAAGTGTTGCATTGGACGATCCAAGCTGCTTGAGCATGCGCAGGGACTTCCGATTGGATGAAAATAGTCGATTTGTTCGGATCGATTCCAAGCGCCAGATAAAGAGCTGCCAACCCACGTGTCCTTTCTGTAAGGGTGGCTGGATCTTGTGGAACGGTAATCGCATGCTGGTTTACGATGCAGTAGGTGCAGTCATAATCTTCTTGACGCTGCACAAATTGCTTCATCGCTCCGATATAGTTCCCGATTGTCGGGATGCCGCTGGGCTGAACGCCGGAAAATATTTTCTTTTTCATAAATGCCTCCTAGGTTAAGTACGTCACTTTTTATTATAACGCAAATCCGGCTTGTATTCACGATTTTATTCGAATGCACAAAGTTGAACGATTGCGGAACGAGTGGAAGCGTTTTTATTAATTAGGCTGAATTCGGAAAAAAATAATTATCAAACGATATTTATTATAAATTATAAAGTTTGATAAGAAAGGTGCCCGATGTAAAAAAGCCTTTAAATAAAGGTTTCACAATGTTTTTGCTGACTTTGAAAAAGTGTAAATGTGTCTGAAATGTGTCTGGAATTTGTAGAGTCCTTAACAAAAGGATAGCTATTGTGCTTAGATTGGTTTATAATAAGTCTTGTAAGTGATTCACAAACAAAACTTACGAATAAAGGAGAGATCAGAGATGGTAACATTATATACTTCCCCAAGTTGTACCTCATGTCGCAAGGCACGTGCATGGCTAGAAGAAAATAACATCCCTTATACTGAAAGGAATATATTCTCCGAACCTTTGACAGAAATTGAAATCAAGAGCATCCTAAAAATGACTGAAGAAGGCACTGAGGAGATTATTTCCACTCGATCCAAAGCATTCCAAGAACTTAACATCGACTTAGACGAATTACCTTTAAATACATTATTCACTTTGATCGAGGATAATCCCGGTCTGTTGCGTCGTCCGATCATTTTGGACGAAAAACGTTTGCAAGTGGGATACAACGAAGATGAAATCCGTCGTTTCTTGCCAAGGGAAGTCCGCGCGCTGGAATTACAAAAAGCGCAAAGATTGGCAAACTTCTAGTCAAAAGCAATCAAAAAAGAATCAACAGACAAGTGCACCGGAAAAACGGTTGTACTTGTCTTTTTTACGGAAAAAAATGAATAGATGAGAAAGTAAATGAGAAGTTGAAAGATTTTGCGCTTTTGTCTTTACATTTTTGCGATTTGATTTACAATGGGTATAAGAAAAATAGGGAAAGAAAAGTGGGGTGAAGCATGATGGAAATGGAAAACATCAACGAAAACACAATTCGCGTTTTGATTGAGAATTCTGATTTGGAGGAAAGAGGTATCACCTTTCTGGATTTATTAGGAAATCAAAAGCAAATCGAGAGCTTTTTTTACAGCATCCTCGAGGAAGTAGATGTCGATAATCAATTTCATGAATCAGATGCAATTACTTTCCAAGTGCTGCCTAATGGAAATGGGTTAGAGTTATTCATCAGTAAAGGGATGAATAACGAAGACGACTTCGATATGGCGAATGGCTCCAATCAATTGGAGCATGTAGTGGATTACATCAAAAAACAGACGAAGAGTTTCAATGAACGTGACAAAACGGCTGCTGCTACTGAAGAAGAGGATATGGCACCTTTGGAAGTCGTATTCAAATTCCAGAGTTTTGACGACTTTTTGGAGCTGGCGAAACGGATGTTTTTGGAGAGCGGCGTCTCTTCGCTTTACTACTATGATAATCAGTATTATTTGGCGGTTGTCTATTTCATAGATGAGATGACGGAAACGAATATCGACAACGAAATCTTGAAGGCACTGGAATTTTCTGAGGAATCTGATATCGCTGTTGAGATACTTGGCGAATACGGCAAGCTGGTTATCCAAGACAACGCATTGGAATCAGCCAGACATTACTTCAAATAAATAAAAAAATCTGATCCGACCCTCGACTGGGTCGGATTTTTTCTTGTCCATTCGCGGATATTATGGGAAACAGAAAGAAAGGGCGGTTGTTTATGTTGATCGCTAGAAATGCAAGTGGGGAATTGATTCCAGCTTATCAAGCCTCAAAACAAAAAGGCAAAACTATCGGGGAGTACTATTGCCCGGCCTGTAAGGGGAGATTGGTGCTGAAAAAAGGGGATGTCATGATCGCTCATTTTGCCCATCACCAACAATCGGATTGCGCCGTTTTTTCGGAAGGTGAAACACTTCCTCACCTGATGGGAAAACAAATGCTTCTGGAGAAATTTCGGCGTGAAGGGGTTGCTGTCACTTTGGAGTGTTGGCTTCCGGAATTGCAGCAGCGTCCGGATCTCCTGCTGGTTCTGGAAAATGGAAAGAAAATTGCTGTGGAGTACCAATGCAGTCCGATTTCGCCTGCCGATCTTAGGGCACGTACACAGGGGTACCAAAGATTCGGCTACGAAGTGTGGTGGATTTGTGGAACGCATTATCAACCGGGGGGAATCAAAATAACGCAGTCGATCTGCCAATTCTTGAATCATTCCGATGCACTCGGGAATTGGATTTGTATTTTGGATACAGCAGCGAATGAAATAGCCATCCATCACCATCTAAAGTTGAGCAGCGATGATCGCTTTCATTTTATGAAGATTGCGATTCCGGTGGATGATCTTAAAGTTGTTGCTTTAGAAAGTCTTTACGCAAAAGGTTGCTTGCCAGGGTACAAAGATTTGCTGCTGCCGTCTGCCGGCAAAATCGTTGACCGCAAACATATGCAGGCGAAGGATATCAATCTGTTGCGGTATCGAACCGATCCGGAGCATCGGAAATTTCTTTTGGCGGTCTATCTCGATCGGAAGGATTTGTATCATTTGCCGGCATTCCTGTTTGAGTTACCTTGTCGAACGTTAGGCATCCGAACGCCGGCCTACATCTGGCGTTACTATCTTCTTAAAGACTTCAGTAATCCGGAAACGGCAAAGCTTCTCACAAAAAAATACCTTCTCGAGTGGCTGTCAACTTGTATACGCACGAACAGAATCCGGACACGTGTTGCGATGGAGGCCAACATGGAACTTCTATGGGAACCCTTGCTCCAATTCATGATGCGGTTGGTCGAGGATGGCCACGCCGCAGCCATTGGCAGGGAAGCATGGGTCCTGCTGTCCGAGCCGTTGAACAGAAATGAAACGGATCATCATTCGTGTTTGAGTTAGAATCTGTATATTCTTGCCAGTACCCTTTCGGCCCTAAGGTATGCTAAAATTATACTATTGAAATAATTTTAGGGGGAAAGTGGATGACAAACACAGAGAAACATTTAAAGAGAGCGGAAGTCCCTGAGGCTTCCACGTGGGATTTGACAGCGATCTTTCCGACGGATGCAGCTTTCGAGAAAGAGTTGGATGAATTAGCGGGAGCGGTTCCTTTCATACGGGCTTTGCAGGGAACCATCGGCTCGAGCAGTCAAGCTCTATTGAAAGGGATTGAAGAAGTCCTCGAAATCAATCAAAAGTTGGAACGGGTCTATGTCTATTCCCATCTGAAGAATGATCAGGATACGTCGGACAGTCTGTATCAGAATTTGCACGATAAAGCCTTGTCGATTTTGACGAGCGTCAGTGAAGCTACCTCTTGGTTCGAGCCAGAAATCATGGAGATTCCGGAGGATGAACTGGAGAAGTACTTAGCAGAAAACGATAAGCTGAAACCTTACGCGCATTTATTGGATAGCCTTACCTCTGCTCGTGAGCACGTCCTTACCGCCAGAGAAGAAGAGTTATTGGCGGGTGCGGGAGAAATTTTTGCTGCGCCAAGCAAGACTTTTTCCGTTCTCAATAATGCTGATATGACATTCCCGAAAGTGAAAAATGAAGAGGGCCAGGAGGTCCAATTGACTCATGGTTTGTATGGAAAGTTGATGGAAAGCCCGGATCGGGAAGTCCGTGAAGGAGCCTTCAAAGCACTATACAAGACATATGATGGTCTGAAAAATACGTTTGCGACTACCTTATCGACTAACGTGAAGGCGCACAATTACAAAGCCAAAGTACATAAATATGAATCCGCCCGTGCAGCCGCTCTGGCGAATAATCACATTCCGGAATCCGTTTACGACACGTTGTTGGATGTGGTGAATGAACATCTACCTTTGTTGCATCGCTATGTGGACTTGCGTAAAGACTTGTTGGGGGTCGAGGAGTTGCATATGTACGATATGTATACGCCATTGACAGGGGAAGCCCCAATCAAATACAGCATCGAGGCGGCGATGGAAGAAACCTTGAAAGGTCTTCAGCCGCTTGGAGAGGACTATTTGGCTATCCTCCAGGAAGCATTTGACAATCGTTGGATCGACTGGCTTGAGAATGAGGGGAAACGCAGCGGAGCTTATTCTTCCGGTGCCTACGACACGAATCCGTATATCCTGATGAATTGGCAAGATTCGTTGAATCAATTGTATACATTGGTCCATGAATTGGGACATAGCGTGCACAGCTATCTGACAAGAAAGAGCCAGCCTTATGTGTACGGAGATTATTCGATTTTCCTGGCCGAAATCGCTTCGACAACGAATGAAAATATTTTGACCGATTATTTGTTGAAGACCCAAACCGATCCCAAAGTCCGCATCTATATTTTGAATCATTACCTGGATGGTTTCAAAGGAACGATATTCCGCCAAACCCAATTTGCCGAATTTGAGCACTATATCCATCAGAAAGCCTTGGAAGGTGTCCCGTTGACGCAAGATTTCATGACTTCTTATTATGCGGAATTGAATGCCAAGTATTATGGTCCGAGCGTCGAAAAGGATCCTGAAATCGGCATCGAATGGACCCGTATTCCGCATTTCTACTATAATTATTACGTCTACCAATACGCTACCGGCTTTTCGGCTGCGACGGCATTGGCTAAACGCATCGTGGAGGGTGAAGAGGGCGCGTTAGAGAAGTACCTTTCCTATCTGAAAGCAGGAAACAGCGACTATCCGATTGAAGTTATGAAAAAAGCAGGCGTGGACATGACTCAGTCAGCTTACATCGAGGATGCTATGAAAGTGTTCGAGGAACGTCTGAATGAACTCGAACAATTGATTGCAGCGCAACAGGCTTAATCAAATGAGTCCTTCTAATAATAGTCTTCATTAGAAAAAGCTTCGCGGCCCTCCGAGGGTCGCGAAGCTTTTCTTAATCAGTGGGTGATGCGTTGGTAGTTTTTTCCGATTGTCGTGATGTTTGCTTTCTTCAGGTTGGCATTCTTCTGGTCGCACGCTACCGAGCAATCCTTGATTACTTCATGCAATACTTCGGCAGTGATGTTGTCTTCCAACAAGAGGCCGTATTGATAATTCAGATTATCAAAGATGACAAGCGAAGGATTCGTGTTGATGTTCATCTCTTGGGCGATATGCTGATCTGCTTCATAGCTGCTTTTTACGAAAGGCGATTCTTTGTCCTCAAAAAACATGTCGACATCCAGATTAGCTTTGATAGCCACTACCGTTAATAGTTCTTTAGAGTAGGCGGTCTTACCGTCCGCAAGTGATTTCTGCAGGTGAAGCAAAAAGTTGCGGCCGCGTTTTTTGCCTTGCATCAAGGCAGCCTTATATGCCAAAGAGGCATCATAGATGGAACTGTATATTTGATTGCGTAAGGTTAAATCTTTTTCCGGCAAATTTAATCTCTTCATGTACTGCGTCACGGTATTGAAATTATGGAAAGTGATGAAGCGGAAGTGAACTTTCGGGCCTTCCAATGAACTCATGAATTTCAGAACTTCTTGTTCGGTAAGGTAGCACTTGTGGCCTATCGGGTTCACGAATAGATAAAGCTCAAAAATCTGTTGAGGAGAAGAGATAGAATCAGCTGTATTCTGTTTTGACCTATACATTTTAATCATCCCTCTTTCCTGTTTTGCTTACTTTTAGTTTACCAAAAAAAATCCCAAACAAGTAGCAATAAGGCTTCCCGAAGAGTTGCCTGTTGAAGACCGGCAATAGTTCTTCCTTATGACCTTCTTTTTTCTTGTTCAGTATCGGCTGTTTCATTGTCAAGGTGTATTTTACGAGACAATGAACTAATTTGCAACTAAATCGATTGATTTTTTTATCTTGTATAGCTTGAAATTCGATTCAGACAGAAGAATTTTGCGCTTTTGTCTGTTTTACGCGATGAAATAAGCAAAAAGATCCATTCTTCGTTCGATTCTGAGGAGAATGGATCTTTTTATATAGAATGGATCGGCGGAAATTAACTACTAATGATGTGTCGTCGAATTTGGATAGGCCAGCATACGTTCGATTTTTTGTTTCGCTTTTCGGACTTTGATGTCATGGAGCTTCAGAAAATTCTGGAATATGAGGGCTCCTTCGTCCAAAGACTCGGACTCGAATTCTAATTCGTAATCCATCTGATCCTGGTAGAAACTTTTATCCAAGAAGAAGGTACCTTTGTCACCCGGGAAATCATAGCGGATGGTCGAGAGTTGTCCGATTATGACAAGGTCCCCTGGCGCGATACCTAATCCCTTCAATTTGTCGGCTACATTCCCTGTTGCTTTCATCAGATGAGCTTCGACCAATGTTTTTGCTTCATCGAGAGTCAAATCATCATTCGTTTCCAATTTTTCATTTTCTTGGATAGGCGTCTTCAGTGTAATTTCACCTTTATCTTCATACATCCGGATGCGCAGTCCACTGTTCAGACCCTTCAGTTTAAAGTCAGGTGTATCGAAATAGATATTGGTTTGTTTGGTCGGTTCAGTTTCATCAAGGTCGAAGGCAACGATCAACGCTTCGTATTCTTCTTTATTTAATAGGTTTTTGAATTCTTTTTCAACATTTTGGCTCATTGTCGGTACTTCCTTTCTGTTAAGAGGGTCGTTTTGATCGCGGTAGCTGATCAAAATTCGAATGTGCGTCAAATCCATTCATCAGCACATAATCGAGTAGGTGATGCAAAATCTTAATCATATTGTATCATAAGTTTTGCATTGGTTATCATTTAGCGATACTGCTGTAAAGTGCGTATTGTTTATATTTGAATAAAAAATGAATTCGTCCCTTTTCGACAAGAATTGTATAGAATCATAAATAATTGTGATAAAATAAAGTAGCATATACTATATGATAGGGTGTCGTTCTATGGAAAATAATGAAGTTGAAAACTGGGATTCATTTTTAGCGCCGTACGAACAAGCGGTAGAGGAACTAAAAGTTAAGCTGAAGGGGATCCGCAAGCAATATCGCGATGAGAATACGCACGCCCCCATCGAATTCATTACGGGACGTGTCAAAACAAAGGAAAGCATATTGGAAAAGGCGGAAGTCCGGGATATCGACTTGACCAGACTGGAACAAGACGTACAGGATATTGCCGGATTGCGGATCATGTGCCAATTTGTAGAGGATATACACGAAGTTGTGCGCCTTTTGCGCGCAAGAAAAGACTTTAAGATCATCATAGAACGGGATTACATTACGCATAAAAAAGAGAGCGGCTATCGCTCGTACCATATGGTGATCGAATATCCGGTCCAACGCATTTATGAAGAGAAAAAAATACTCGTCGAAATTCAGATCAGGACATTAGCCATGAATTTTTGGGCAACGATTGAACATTCGTTGAACTACAAATATCGGGGCGAATATCCGGAAGAATTGCATGACCGTCTGATACGCGCGGCAGAAGCTGCCTTTCGTCTTGACGAAGAAATGTCGGAAATACGCGAAGAAATCAAGGATGCTCAACGTTATTTTTCCGATAAGAAAGAAGATGGACGATAAAATTATTCGAGAGGAGATCGGATATGAAAATTGCACTGGTCCATAACCAGACGCCAGAGACGTTATCCGTTGCGGCGAAGTTCAAAGAGATGTGCCTCTCTGAAAAAATTGAAATTATCACGGACCATCCGGATCTTGTGGTATCGATCGGGGGCGATGGCACATTGCTTTCGGCTTTCCATAAATACGAAGAACAATTGAACCATGTGCGATTTGTGGGAATCCATACTGGACATCTGGGCTTCTATACGGATTGGCGTACTTATGAACTGCCGGAACTTGTGGAAAGCCTGAAGCATGACAAAGGGGAAAGCGTCAGCTATCCACTGCTCGATGTGCGCGTCAAGTATGCTGATGAGGAGGAAGAAACCCGCTACATCGCTCTGAACGAAGCAAGTTTGAAGAAAATGGACGGAACGATGGTTTGCGATATCTACGTGAAGGATGAGCTGTTCGAGACATTCCGGGGTGATGGTCTTTGTGTTTCCACTCCTACAGGTTCGACCGGGTTCAGCAAATCGCTTGGTGGAGCCGTTATCCATCCTCGCACGGAAGCTATCCAGCTGACCGAGATGGCCTCGGTGAATAACCGCATCTATCGGACGCTGAGTTCACCCATGATCATAGCGAAAGACGAATGGATTGTTATTTATCCTCACAAGGAAGATCGCTTGATTTTGTCTGTGGATCATTTGACATTCAAGAAACGAAGCATCGAACGACTGGTTTACCGGATTGCTCAGGAGCGCGTGCATTTTGCGCGTTACCGTCACACGCATTTCTGGGATCGGGTGGAGGATGCGTTCATCGGCGTGAAGAAAAACGATAGGAACGAACGGACAAAGGAGCGGTGAATATGTCAACCAAAAAGTGGCTGCTGAAGGCGCGTTTGAAGGAACAGCACATCGAAGCGCTGAAGGGGCTCTACCCGGATTACGAGATGATTACCGATGACGCGGAAACAGAAGCGTTCGGTGTAGTCGAATGGACTGTCGGATGGAACGACGAATTGACCAACCTGTTGGAGGAAGGAAAGTTGCCTTCATTGAAATGGGTCCAAGCGATTTCGGCAGGCGTGAACAGTCTTCCCTTAGAAACCTTTGAAAGAAAGGGAATCTACTTGACGAACGCGAGCGGCATCCATGCTGAACCGATTGCTGAATACGTCATCGGCGTATTGCTTTCGCATATGCGCGGATTGAAGGCTGCGATCCTGAATCAGCCGCAACGCAAATGGGAACAGACCATGGAACTCCAGGAACTGAAAGGCAAGACGATGATGATCGTAGGTGCGGGTCACATCGGGAATCGGCTGGGAGAACTGGCCAAAGCATTCGGTATGAAAGTCATCGCTGTCAATCGCAGCGGTAAGGATTTACCTGGCATGGATGTGACGGTCAAAAAGGATGATATTGTTACAGTCATCGATTTTGCGGATGTTGTCGTGGATATCCTTCCCCAAACGGATGAAACCTATCGTGTGTTCAATGATGCTCTATTCTCGCGCATGAAAAAGGGTGTTCTATTCGTGAATGTAGGGCGTGGCGCCACGGTGGACAGCGATAGTCTCATCAAAGCGTTGGACAATGGGACGGTGGCCTACGCGGCTTTGGATGTGTTCGACGAGGAACCGTTGCCGGCAGAAAGTCCATTATGGAGGCATGAAAAGGTACTGATTACGCCGCACTTTTCGGGTGTGGTTGAACATTTCCGGGACAGTCTGATTGAAGTTGTCTTGGAGAACGCAAAGAGTTACAAAGAAGACGGCAAACCAAGCCGTAATCTGATTGATTTTGGGAAGAAATATTAACAGATAAAGAAGGGCTGCACCAGCGACTTGGCAGGTGCGGTCTTTTTTGCCAATTTTTTTCACATGATGGCGGGGCATGAGTTGTGGAATGTGCTCATTTTGGTTAGAATAGGAATGTATGTTACCGGGCTGAATCCTGAAGCTTTCAGGATCATTGTAATGCTTGGTGATCTGTTCAATATCCGGACCAGCAAAGAAACAATCAATCCGGCTGATCCGCATGTAGAGATTTGGTATAGAGTAGGGGTAGTGTGTAGTGATTTTTAGCTGGATATATGAAAAAGAAGAGACGATACAAATGAAGACTTTTTTACGTTCCAAGGGTATATCAAAAAGTCTGCTTGCTACGATCAAATTTGATGGTGGCAGTATCTGGCTGAACGGTAAAGAAAGAACGGTCTTGGCGACCTTGAAAAAGGGCGATAAAGTAATGATCCGGATTCCGGATGAAGGGGAGCATGAAACGACTGTCGGAGTGGATATGCCTTTGGACATATTGTTTGAGGACGACCACTTTTTAATTGTGAACAAACCATTTGGCGCTGCCTCCATACCATCAAAGGTGCACCCGCGTCTTTCAATGGCGAATCGCGTCAAAGGCTACTACCAACGTCGAGGCTACGTGGACCAAGTCATCCATATTGTCACGCGATTGGATCGCGATACGACCGGTGTGATGCTTTTTGCAAGGCATGGGTATGCGCATGCTCTGATGGACACGTTATTGCGCAACAAGGAAGTCGACAAAACGTACCGAGCGATCTTATCCGAACCGGTGCTGACGCAACCCCACGGATTCATCGATGCCCCCATCGGCAGGACAGAGGATTCGATCATGACGCGAATGGTCAGGGAAGACGGTAAACAAGCGCTGACGGAATATTGGTTGGATAAGACCTATCCTGATGGGCAGACTGTGAAAATCAAGTTACATACGGGAAGGACCCATCAGATTCGGGTGCATTTCACCTCCATCGGTGCGCCTCTGCTTGGAGATGACCTTTATGGAGGAAAGGCTGACCCAGAAATATTGCGACAAGCCCTGCATTGTGAGTCATTGGCATTTGTGCATCCGATCAGTGGGGAGCCCTTAAAGATAGAAGCGCCGTTGCCGGATGATTTTATCAAATGGGAAAGCAGACAGAGAGACAAGGAGGCTGATGTCCGTGTTGGAACCACAATATGAATTTGAACTGGACGAAGCGTTTGCGAAAATCCGCGAATCACTCCAAGGTGAGGATATGGAAAAATTCCGTTCCGATTTTTTGGACTATCACCTCTACGATCAGGCCCAGATCTATCTAGCCCTGGCGCCTGAGGAACGTATTGCGATGTACAATTATCTCTCCGTAAATGAAATGGCTGACATGTTCGAAATTATCGAAGAAGATGTCGAGTCGATCGAAGCGTATCTTTTGGAAATGAACAATCAATATGCGGCTGATATGTTGGCCAACATGTATGCCGATAATGCCGTTGATATGCTGAAACAGCTGAAGGATGAGCGGATTTGGTTGTATCTGCGCCTTATGCCTATAGAGGCGGCAAAAGAAATTCGCGCCCTGTTGAATTATGAAGATGAGACTGCCGGGGCCATCATGACGCCGGAATTCGTCTCGATCGTCGCCAACCAAACGGTTCGTTCAGCGATGGCCATCCTCAAGAGTAAAGCGCCTGATGCGGAAACCATCTACTATATTTACGTCGTCAATGTGGATAATGTACTGGTCGGCGTCATTTCCTTGAGGGATCTGATCGTGAACGATGAAGATATGATGATTGGCGATATCATGAGCGAGCGGATCGTTTCCGTGAACGTAAACGAAGGGCAAGAAGATGTAGCTCATAAAATCAGGGACTATGACTTTCTGGCTGTACCGGTAGTCGACGAAAACAATGTATTGCTGGGGATCATCACCGTCGATGACATCATCGACGTCATCGATGAGGAAGCCGTCAGCGACTTCTCCGGTTTGGCCGGGGTCGACGTTGAGGAGCAATCGGAAAATCCTTTTGTGGCGGCATCCAAGCGGTTGCCGTGGTTGATTACGCTATTATTCTTGGGTATGGGAACATCCACTTTGATCAGCCAATATGAAGGTTTGATTTCGGATGCATCGATCCTTTCCGTGTTTGTCACCTTGATCACCGGAACATCCGGTAATGCGGGGACACAATCGCTTGCCGTCGCAGTCCGCAAGATCGGCATGCAGGATGATGAGGAGAAAAATTTGTTCCGTACCATTTTATCCGAGTTGGCGACCGGGGTGATTTCCGGATTGGTTACTGGTGTCACGATTGCGCTCGTCATCGGTGTTTGGAAACAGAATTTCATTTTGGGTGGGATCATCGGCATTTCCATGTTGGTTGCCATCACGGTTGCGAATCTGGCCGGCAGCTTGATTCCGGTATTGATGGATCGTCTTGGCTTTGATCCTGCCGTCGCAAGCGGACCGTTCATCTCGACATTCAGCGATTTGACATCCGTTTTGATTTATTTCAATATCGCAAAACATTTTATCAACACGCTTATGTAGGTGCAAAAATAGGCAATGAACAAGCAAACGCTTTGTCCATTGCCTATTTTTTAACGAGGTTAGTGCTCATGCCCTAAAGTCGAATTGTCACGCTCTATCAAACGCGTTCTGATTCGCAGGGGATTCCGCCTAAGCTGCTATTACGTCACGGCCAAAAAGCGGCCGTTCTCGTAATAGCCTCTTAGTGCTCATCCCCTAAACGCGAATCATCACGCTCTATCAAACGCGTTCTGATTCGCAGGGGATTCCGCCTAAGCTGCTATTACGTCACGGCCAAAAAGCGGCCGTTCTCGTAATAGCCTCTTAGTGCTCATCCCCTAAATTCGAATTGTCACGCTTTATCAAACGCGTTCTGAATCCCAGAAATCTGTGCCTAAGCTGACTACCACACACGGACAAAAAAACGTCCGCTTAGTGTTAGTCCTCTTAGTGCTCGATTTCTACCCGGGATTCATCACGCTCTATCATTTTATCCATATCATGATGCAGGATTCCGGCTTCTTCGTATTCTTCGCCGCAGATGGTGTAGCCGACTTTTTCGTAAAAGCCGATGGCATGGTTCTGAGCCCCAAGGAACAGGCGCTTGCCTCCGAGGTCGCGTATGTATCTTTCGATTTCTTGCATGAGAATGCTGCCGTATTTCTTTTCCCTTACGATTTTGCGGATGGCAACGCGCTGCACCTTGTATTTGCCGTTTTCCATCGGATAAATGCGGGCAGTGGCAACCGGAATGGATTTTTCATAGCCAACGAGGTGCAGGGTTTTATCTTCCAAATCGTCAATCTCTATCGAGACCGGTACCTGCTGCTCCTCCACGAATACTTCTTTGCGGATGTCCAAGGCATCCTTGTAGGTTTTGGATTTTAGATTTTGTGTCCATTCAAAATGCAACAACGCGTATTCCTCGCTTTCAAAATTTACTAGGTTCGTTGGAACCTCTGTTCTTATTTTACCTGAATCAGCATTTTTTGTCTGAAATAATTGCTTTTGTCTTTTTTAAAGCCTTTCTTTTGCTATACTTATATAATCAGCTAGAGGAGGAATAGTATGCTTGACATAATTGAAACAATCCAACAATTGACAAACATTCCATCGCCAACAGGATATACGGCGGAAATCATCGGATTCTTGGATGAAAATCTGAAAAAAAAGGGATATCAGCCTGAACGGAATCATAAAGGAAGCTTGATGGTGACGGTTAAAGGGAACGAAGACCACAAAAGGCGTTTTGTGACTGCACATATCGATACGCTGGGGGCGATGGTGCGCGCAATCAAACCGGATGGTCGCTTAAAAATAGAGCTGATCGGCGGGTTCACTTACCATTCAATTGATGGTGAATACTGCACGATCCATAGTGCTGCTACCGGAAAAGAGTGGACGGGTACGATATTGTTGCACCAAACCAGTGTCCATGTATACAAAGATGCGCGAACGGCTGAACGCAGTCAAGACAATATGGAGATTCGTCTGGACGCGGAAGTGCACTCTGCAAAGGATGTCGCTTCGCTTGGCATAGGGGTAGGGGATTTCATCAGCTTTGCTCCCCGGACAGAGATTACGCCATCCGGTTACATCAAGTCAAGACATCTGGACGATAAAGCGAGTGCGGCTATCTTGCTGCAGTTCCTGCACCGTATCGCGGACGAAAACCTGATGTTACCGTATACGACTTGTTTCTTCTTTTCGAACAACGAGGAAATCGGCTACGGCGGCAACTCGAATATGCCACCGCACACGATGGAATATTTGGCTGTCGATATGGGTGCGATGGGCGATGATCAGCAGACTGACGAGTATACCGTGTCCATCTGCGTGAAGGACGGATCGGGCCCTTATCACTTCGGACTTCGTCAACAATTGGTCGGATTGTGCGAATCAAAGGCCATTCCTTACAAGTTGGATATCTATCCTTTTTACGGCAGTGATGCCTCTGCAGCCATGAAAGCGGGTTGGGATGTTCGCCATGCTTTGATCGGACCGGGAATCGATGCAAGCCATGCCTACGAGCGGACCCATCGGAAGTCTCTCGATGCGTGCGCGAGCTTGTTGGAAGCGTATCTGTCCGCTCCGATGATCGAAAACTAGATTCGCAAAAAGGGGATATTCAATGGAAAAGTTAAAGAAAACAAATCTGCTTTACTGGAGTATTTGGCTCTTAGTGATGGCGTGCTTAGTCTGGGTTTCCACCAAAATCGATTTTATTTTTTATCCGATCGGGGCCTTCATCTCTACGATCTTTACACCAGTTCTTGTGGGAGGATTTCTGTATTATATCTTCACGCCGTTCATCGAACTGCTTGAGCACAGGCTGAACATCAAACGTCCGATAGGCATCCTGATAGTCATGTTGCTTCTGATCGGCATCGTCATCTTCTCGTTTTTGGCGCTCATTCCGAATCTTGTAAACCAGATCGGAGAGTTGCTGACAAATTTGCCTGGTGTTATCCGTTCCCTGAATAATATCTATCAGCAAGTGATTGAACAGGAATGGGTTGCGCGGCTGGACATTCCGACCCAATTGTCCCAGTTGAGCGGAAATATTCAAAGCAGTATCACCGCCTTTCTCAATGGCCTGACTGGCAGCATCGGTTCTGTTCTGTCGGCCGTAGCCAATATTGCCTTGCTTGTCGTCATCATTCCGTTGATTTTTTTCTATATGCTGAAAGATGGACATAAGTTTCCGGAAGCGGTCGCTCAGTTATTGCCTCAGGAGTATTCAGCAGATGTTTTGGCGCTCCTGAAGGAAATCAACAAAACAATCGCCAAATATATCAGCGGACAGGCACTCGTTTGTTTGTTCGTAGGGACATTCACCTTTATCGGATATCTACTGATCGGATTGCCTTACGCCTTCCTGCTTGGAGTCACTGCAGCCGTCACAAACATTATTCCTTATCTTGGACCCTACATCGGCTTAATTCCGGCCGCAATAATTGGATTGACAGTCTCGCCGGCGAAAGCGCTCTTGGTCTGTGCGGTTGTCTTAGTAGTACAGCAAGTGGAATCGAACATCATTTCACCAAACGTCTTGGGCAAAACATTGGATATGCATCCGCTGACGATTCTCTTTTTGTTGTTGGCTGTCGGCAAGATTTCCGGTGTTCTGGGAATGATATTGGCGATTCCTACGTATGCAGTCGTAAAAACCATCGTTCAATATGTCCACAGATATGTTAAAAACAGGAAGAAAAAAGTGTTATATAAAGAATAATGAAAATTAATATGGATTCCAAGGGTTATTGATTGCTTTTTACCTTTGGAATCCTTTATCATATAAAAAGTATTAAGAGCATAACGAATCAATTTGTGCAGTTTTTATTATGAATTATGAGAATCGCTGCGGTTGATTTGTGCAAAATATATTAATGCGGAAAATTTAGGAGGAAGTACAATGAAAGTAATCGTAGTGGGATGTACACATGCCGGAACATCAGCAGTGAAGACAATTTTGAAGGAGAATCCAGGGACTGAAGTAACGGTATACGAAAGAAACGATAACATTTCGTTCTTGTCATGCGGGATTGCGCTTTACGTCGGCGGTGTCGTGAAAGATCCACAAGGATTATTCTATTCTAACCCTGAGGAACTTGCTTCGTTGGGCGCAAACGTAAACATGCAACATGATGTAACAAACATTGATACAGCGGCAAAAACTGTTTCTGTGAAAAATTTAGTTACTGGGGAAGAAATCCAAGACACTTATGATAAATTGGTTCTGACTACTGGTTCATGGCCAATCATCCCGCCAATCGAAGGCATCCAGAGCAAAAATGTTTTGCTTTGCAAAAACTACAACCAAGCAAAAGAAATCATCGCACGTAAAGACGATAAAAAGAAAATCGTTGTTGTCGGCGGCGGTTACATCGGTATCGAATTGGTGGAAGCATTTGCCAACGATGGAAAAGAAGTAACATTAGTTGATGGTTTAGATCGCATTCTGAATAAATATTTGGATACTGAATTCACGGATATCCTTGAAGATGACTTGCGCGCACATGGGGTAAAAGTTCAATTGAACGAAATGGTTAAAGGTTTCAAAGACAACGAAGCGGGTGACATCACTACTGTAGTTACTACTGGCGGAGAATATGACGCTGAGTTGGTCATTCTTTGTGTCGGATTCAGACCGAGCACTGAGCTTGTCAAAGGCCAAGTGGAAATGATGGGAAATGGCGCAATCATCGTGAATGATTACATGCAAACAAGCTTGCCTGATGTTTATGCAGCAGGGGACAGCTGTGCGGTAAACTATAATCCGAATGGTGGGCACGCTTATATTCCGTTAGCAACAAATGCAGTACGTATGGGAATGTTGGTAGGGAAAAACATCAACGGACCTAAAATGAAATACCGTGGAACCCAGTCCACTTCAGGCTTATACCTAAACGGATTCAACATTGGCTCAACAGGTGTGAATTCCGCAAGTGCCGAAGCATTCGGTCTTGAAACACGTTCCGTAATTCTGGAGGATTTCTACCGTCCTGAATTCATGCCATCAAACGAAAAAATATTGATGAAACTTGTCTATGAAGTAGGCACAACCCGAATCGTTGGCGCGCAACTGATGTCCAAATATGACATCACACAATCAGCCAACACATTATCATTGGCTATCCAAAACAAAATGACGATTGAAGATTTGGCACTTGTTGACTTCTTCTTCCAACCTCATTTTGACCGTCCTTGGAACTACTTGAACTTGTTGGCTCAAAAGGCTTTGGAACAAGAAGCTGAATTAGCTGCTAAATAATTCAATTCCATAATTTGGAACCCCTCCGTGATCGTTTGTTGATTATCGGAGGGGTTCTTTTGTTGGAGAAAGGGTATATCCGGATAAAATACTTGTTTTTTTTGCTGGGTCATTAGATAATGAAAGATAACAATCAACTTTCAAAGAGATCTAAAAAACGAAGGAGAAACATTCTATGACCACAGACCCCAGTAATCAGACATTGCTTTGGCAATTGTTGTTGATTGCGGTATTGACATTGGTGAACGCATTTTTTGCGGCATCTGAAATCGCATTTGTTTCATTGAATAAAAACAGGGTGGCGAACCAGGCAATCAAAGGCGATGAAAAAGCACGCAAAATTTTGGCGCTTTTGGATCATTCCGATGACTTTTTGGCGACCATCCAAGTTGCCATCACTTTCGCGGGCTTCCTTTCCAGTGCTTCGGCTGCCAATACATTCGCAGCCAAACTCGATCCCTACCTGAGTAATATACCAGGAGCAGAACAGGCAGCCATCCTGATCGTGACGTTAGCACTCTCCTACATTTCCTTGGTATTCGGTGAGTTGTATCCGAAACAACTGGGACTGCAACGGCCGGAAGAGGTGGCGCGGGCCGGTGCGGGTTTCATCACTGTCGTACAAAAACTGATGAAACCTTTCGTTTGGTTCTTGTCTTTTTCAACGAGTGTTCTTGAGAAAATGACACCGATCACTTTCACAAGCGGAAACGACATGTTTTCGCGTGAAGAAGTGCGTGAATTGTTGGAGAAGAGCAGTGATGAAGGGACCATCGAACGGATGGAATTCAATATGCTTAAAGGTGTGCTTTCCATGGACAATAAGATGGCTAGGGAAGTAATGGTACCCCGGACGGATACCTTCATGCTGGATGTGAACGATGATGTCGAAGAAAACATAGAAGCCGCGCTGGATTCTCCTTATACACGCATACCGATTTACGAGGACGACAAGGATAATATCATTGGTGTGTTGCATTTGAAAAATTTATTGAAGGAATCCAAAAATACGCCCATCGAACAGATTGATTTGCGGAAAATCATGAATGAGCCACTATTTGTTCCAGAAACCATACTCACGGATGAGTTGATGTCCTACCTGAAGAAAAGCCATAACCAGTTGGCGTTGCTTCATGACGAGTATGGCGGTATGGTCGGGATTGTGACCTTGGAGGACATTCTTGAGGAAATTGTTGGCGATATCGAGGATGAGTATGATGAAAGTTATGTTCTGATCGAACGGATTGGAGATAATGTATACGAAGCCGATGGGGCTACGCCTTTGCATCGCTTCAATGATTATTTTGGTACGCAACTTGAGTCAGCGGATGTCGATACGATCGCCGGTTATCTGTTGACGGAGTTGGGTGAGTTTCCGGAAGAAAATGAGCAAGCATCCATCGAGGAGAACGGGTTGATCATCAAAACATTGGCGTTCGATAACCGCCGGCTTTTAAAAGTTGGCGTGTCTTATATCAATGAGAATGATCGGCCTGCAAAAGAACGTTTCAAAGAGGACGAGGCAGCTGAAACTGCCGATGGAGCGGAAGAAACAGACTGAATGGTGAGCAGCTTAGCCCGGATCGATGAACATCGATCCGGGAGGGGCTGTTTTTTTGGCTCCGTATGCTCTCGCAAGGGAATTCTTGTGGAATGCTCGGATTTCTTGTATAATAACAAAGGTATTGTCGTGGATTAGCGTGTGCATATTGCTCATGCTATCTTTTTGTGTAAAGGAAAGCAGATGATATTTTGAAACCAAGCGTTCGCCGCTGCAGACGTGTGATGGTTTTTCAAAATGTTTCCTGCTCCCAATATAAATGGCTAGCTCCACGGGTTTGCCCTGCGGAAATGAAAACGATCAGATTGCAGTGTTTCCATGCTCAGGGCTAAGCGAACCCGCTCAGCTTTTCTTACATTCACGATAGAGATATTTGGAAAAAAGGGGAAAAATATGACTCATACATTAGCAGATAAAGTTAAAGCAAGAAGAACATTTGCCATCATTTCCCATCCGGATGCCGGTAAAACGACCATCACGGAGCAGTTGCTGTTGTTTGGGGGCGCAATCCGTCAAGCCGGGACGGTAAAGGGAAAAAAATCAGGAAAATTCGCCAAATCAGATTGGATGGATATTGAAAAACAAAGGGGTATTTCTGTAACCAGTTCGGTCATGCAAGTTGATTACGACGGAAAGCAGATCAATATTTTGGATACGCCCGGACATGAGGATTTCTCGGAAGATACATACCGTACTCTGATGGCTGTGGATAGTGCAGTGATGGTCATCGATAGCGGGAAAGGGATTGAGCCGCAGACAAAGAAATTATTTAAAGTCTGCAGTATGCGAGGGATTCCGATCTTCACTTTCATCAATAAATTGGACCGTGATGGCCGCGAGCCGATGGATCTGATTGCGGAATTGGAAGAAGTTTTGGAGATCGATGCGTATCCGATGAACTGGCCGATGGGCATGGGTAAAAATTTGTTGGGTCTGTATGACATTTACAATAACCGCGTAGAATTGACTCATCCTGAAGAGAATGAAGACAATGATTTTCTTCCGCTGAATGAAGACGGCGAAATCGAAGGCGATTATCAAGTGACGCAATCAACCATCTATACCCAAGCGGTTGAAGATGTCCAATTATTGAAAGAGGCTGGTAACGATTTTTCTGAAGAAGCGATTGCAGCCGGTAAACTGACGCCGGTCTTCTTCGGTTCCGCTTTAACGGGCTTTGGCGTTCAGACGTTCTTAGATGCCTTTGTGGATTTTGCTCCGAGTCCAAGTGAGCATCTGACGGTGGCGGATGAAATCGTTGAACCTACTGACGAAAACTTCACCGGCTTCATCTTCAAAATCCAAGCAAATATGAATCCCGCTCACCGAGATAGGATTGCTTTCGTGCGTGTCTGCTCCGGTGAATTCAAACCCGGGATGGATGTTTTTGTGACCCGTACCGGCAAAAAAATCAAGTTGGCGCATACAACGCAGTTCATGGCCGATTCCCGTGAGCAAGTCCAGACCGCTGTAGCAGGTGATATCATCGGACTTTACGATACTGGGAACTTCCAGATCGGCGATACGATCCATGAAGGCAAAAAAGCACTTGAGTTTGAAGCGTTGCCGCAATTTACACCTGAACTGTTCATGAAAGTCACTCCGAAAAACGTCATGAAACAGAAATCTTTCCATAAAGGGGTGCAGCAGTTGGTTCAAGAAGGGGCCATCCAGTTGTACAAAACGTACCATACAGAAGATTATATTTTGGGTGCAGTCGGTCAATTGCAGTTTGAAGTGTTCCAGTACCGTTTGTTGCACGAATACAATGCAGAAGTAGAAATGACACCGATGGGCTCAAAAATTGCGCGATGGATCGATCCGGAAGATTTGGATCCGAATATGTCATCCAGCCGTAACTTATTGTGTCGCGACCGTTTTGGGGATCCTGTGTTCCTTTTTGAAAATCAATTTGCTATGCGTTGGTTCGAGGATAAATATCCAGAAGTCAAATTGACATCTTTACTTTAATTTGATCAAAGAAACAAAAAACGCACATTGCTGAAAAGCAGTGTGCGTTTTTGTGTTAAGAAGAGTTTTTTTCGAGTGCCAAAAATGTCAATCATTTGAGATGAGATAGCTCCACGAAGTTATGACCAGGCATAACTTCCACGTCATCAACGGTAAGATGCAACAATTTCGTCAGCACAAAGTCGATTTCACTTTGCTTCACACGACGGTTTTTGTTGAGGATAATGACATCCTCATGCGTTGCGGCACCGGTAAAGATGACTGTAGTTTGTCCCAAAGAATAAACTTTGACAAATTGAGCATCGGTGTTGGCCAATTGCTCACGTACAAGATCAGCGTGGCTATTTGTAACATCGATCAATTTCATGGACGAACACCCCTAACTTAGGTTGGCTGTTTATAGAATAATTATATAACAACTGTTAATTTATTTAAAGAGTAAACAAACAAATGAATAATTTTCTTGGATTTTTAAAATGAGAAAGGCAAGAGCTGACTTTTGGGCTCTTGCCTTTCGGAACCGAATATTATTCAGAAGTCGTTGTTTCTGCTTGGTCGACTTTGCTGACGACCATCAGATTACCTTCTTCGTCTGCATCGACAAATAAATCTTTGATTTTCGGATTATCCAAGTAGAATTCAGCTACTTGATCCTCAATCTGATCTTGAATAACGCGGCGCAGCGGGCGAGCGCCCATGCTTGGGTCATATCCCAGATCGATTAGGCGATCTTTTGCTTTCTGAGAGACGGTGACGCTGATTTCCTTGTCCTTCAGCAATTCGTTGACGTCATCCAACATAAGGGTGACGATTCTGCTCAAATTTTCTTTGGAAAGCTGGTTGAACTCGACAATCGCATCGAAGCGGTTGATGAATTCAGGCTTGAAGTAATCACTCAAGCGATTCAGAATGGAATGCGTCTTGCCTTTCATGGCTGCTCCAAAACCTACACTGGCTTCCTGGACGCCCGTACCGGCATTGCTGGTCATGATGATGATGGTGTCTTTGAAGCTCACAGTCCTGCCTTGGGAGTCCGTCAGGCGACCGTCGTCAAGAATCTGCAGGAAGAGATGCATGACATCCGGATGGGCTTTTTCGACTTCATCCAACAGTAAAATGCTGTACGGGCTGCGGCGGACGCGTTCGGTCAATTGACCGGCTTCGTCATAGCCGATGTAACCCGGAGGCGATCCGATCAATTTGGAGACGGCATGCTTTTCCATGTATTCGCTCATGTCGAAGCGGATGATCGCGTCTTCGGTTCCGAACATTTCGATTGCCAACTGTTTGGCCAATTCGGTCTTACCGACACCGGTAGGCCCTACGAACAGGAAGGAACCGATAGGTCGGTTTTTACGGCTCAATCCGATTCGGTTTCTGCGGATGGCTTTCGATACTTTGTCGATGGCTTCATCTTGACCGATGACGTTTTTCTTCAGATCGGCATCAAGATTTTTCAATTGCGTCTGTTCTTTTTCAAGTAGCTCACCGACCGGGATATTTGTCTTGATCTCAATGATCTTTTGGATATCCTGCTCTGTTATGACAGGATCGCCATCGGCTGGGGCCGGATTCTGTTTCATTTTATTAAGATTCGTGATCTGATCGCGATAATAGGCAGCTTTTTCGTAATCTTCCGCATGCAGGGCGGCTTGTTTTTCCCTTTCGGCCGTTTCGATGCGTTCCTCTATCTGTTTCGGATCGATGGGCTTGATCGTCAAGTTCTTTTTGGATCCGGATTCATCAAGTAGGTCGATAGCTTTGTCGGGAAGGAAACGATCCTGGATGTAGCGATGCGACAATTTGACTGCCGCTTCCAGCGCCTTATCCGAATATTTGACATGGTGATAATCTTCATATTTCGGACGGATTCCTTGGAGGATGATCAACGTCTGTTCGGGTGTTGGTTCATTCACGCGGACGGGCTGGAATCGGCGTTCCAGTGCAGCGTCCTTCTCGATTCTGCGGTACTCGTTCAGTGTTGTTGCGCCGACCAATTGCAGTTCGCCTCTTGCAAGGGCAGGCTTCAGGATATTGCCGGCATCCATGCTTCCCTCAGCGCTTCCTGCGCCGACGATTTCATGGATTTCATCGATGAAGAGGATGATCTGTTTGTTCGCGCGGATTTCATCCATCAGCTTCTGCATCCGTTCTTCGAATTGGCCACGGATGCCGGTTCCCTGGACGAGCGAGACGACATCCAAGCGGATCACTTCTTTATCCAGCAATTTTTGAGGGACATCGCCGTCCACGATCTTTTGGGCGAGGCCTTCCACCACGGCTGTTTTGCCGACGCCGGCTTCCCCTGTGAGCACCGGGTTGTTTTTTGTGCGACGATTCAGGATTTCGATGACGCGGGCGATTTCGCTGTCCCTGCCGATGACAGGGTCGATGCCTCCGTCGCGCGCCAACTGCGTCAGGTTGATGCCGTATTCGTCCAGCAAGCCGCCTTTGCCGCCGCCTTTTCCTCCGCGGGCAGCTTCAGGGGCAGGAGGCTGTTGGTAATTCTGTTCTTGGTTTTGCTGCATTTGTTTGAAGAAGGACTCCAGATTACCGAAAGAAAAAGGATCTGTGGGGCCTTGGGATCTCGGATTCGGATTGTTTTGCTGCGATTGGGCAGCTTTGAATTCCTGATAGCAGCTCTGGCATAAGTCGATTTGGCGTCTTTGTCCATTCACGCTGGCATACAGATGAATGGAAGCTTGGTTTTTTCCGCAATGTTGACAAATCATGGCAATCTTCCTTTCTATATGGATCATAGATACATGTATATTATAGTAGTAACGGCTAAGGAATACTCGTGGGAAGGTGTCCTGACCAACCCTGACCTTATGAGCCCATTATACATTGACCTATTTTGACTTTCAAGTGGTTTGACTTGAAACGAAGCAAAAAATTTCATCGCGGGACGCCAGCCAGCCTAACGAAAAGGTTGTAATAAATTAGTGGCATTTAGGCAATTATGGCAAAAATTTGAATGAATCTGGTTAAAACAGTTGTAGTATAAAGCGAAAGATGGTAATCTTATTCAATGAAAGGGTTATTTTTAATCCGTTTTCCCATTTTTCTGTTATAATGGAAACGTATCAAAAGTACCTTAAATAAATACATCTCAAAAGGGGTTTATGACATGGAAAGAAAAGAATATCACGTAATCGCAGAAACAGGGATTCACGCACGTCCAGCAACTTTATTGGTGCAAACTGCAAGCAAATTCAATTCTGATATTAATTTAGAATACAAAGGTAAATCTGTTAACTTAAAATCCATCATGGGTGTAATGTCATTAGGCGTAGGCCAAGGCGCTGATGTTGTCATCACTGCAGAAGGTCCGGACGAAGCAGACGCTATGGCTGGAATCACTGAAACAATGGTAAAAGAAGGGCTAGCAGAGTAATATGAAAAACCACTTACAAGGAATAGCAGCTAGTGATGGTATTGCAATTGCGAAAGCATATTTGCTTACTGAACCGGATCTGTCCTTTGAAAAGCGTAAAGTGGAAGATTCAGAAGGCGAAGTTGCTCGTCTTTTGGAAAGCTTTGAAACCGCTAAATCAGAGGTAAGTGCAATCCGAGAAAAAGCGGCAGTATCACTTGGCGAAGAAGAAGCGCAAGTTTTTGATGCACATTTGATGGTATTGTCCGATCCGGAAATGATCGGATCGATGAACGCCAACATCCGAGACAACGGTGTCAATGCTGAATCGGCACTTTCTGATGTTGCCGGCATGTTCATCGGTATGTTCGAAGCGATGGAAGACAACCCATACATGCAAGAACGTGCTGCGGATATCCGCGACGTTACGGAACGTGTGTTGAGCCACTTGTTGGGTGTCAAAATCCCTAACCCATCGACAATCACTGAAGAAGTGATCGTCGTTGCCAAAGATTTGACTCCTAGTGACACAGCTCAATTGAACCGTGATTATGTTAAAGGATTCGTTACTGATATCGGTGGACGCACATCCCATAGCGCAATCATGGCCCGTTCTCTGGAAATTCCTGCAATCGTAGGGTCAAAAGAAATCACACAAATCGTCAAAGATGGCGATATCATCATTTTGGATGGTTTGGACGGCGACGTCTTCATCAATCCTGATGAAGAAACATTAGCTGCATACAAGAAGAAAGCTGAAGAGTTTTCTGCAATGCAAGCAGAATGGCACAAACTGAAAAATGCAAATACAGTTACTGCAGACGGTAAACATATCGAATTGGCAGCTAACATCGGAACGCCTAAAGATTTAGAAGGCGTTGTCGCTAATGGCGCTGAAGCGGTAGGATTGTACCGTACTGAATTCCTGTACATGGACTCTTCAGACTTCCCGACAGAAGATGAGCAATTTGATGCTTATAAAGCTGTTTTGGAAGGCATGGAAGGCAAACCTGTCGTTGTTCGTACAATGGACATCGGTGGGGATAAAGAATTGCCTTATTTGGAATTGCCGAAAGAAATGAATCCATTCTTGGGTTACCGTGCAATCCGGATTTGCTTGGCTGAACCGGAAATGTTCCGTACACAATTGCGTGCCTTGTTGCGTGCTTCCGTTTACGGTAAATTGCGCATCATGTTCCCGATGATTGCTACTCTGAACGAATTTAGAGCAGCTAAAGCGATGTTGGAGGAAGAAAAGGCGAATCTATTAGCCGATGGCGTAGAAGTCGCTGATGATATCCAAGTAGGTATCATGATCGAAATTCCAGCAGCTGCTGTATTAGCTCATCAATTCGCTAAAGAAGTAGATTTCTTCAGTATCGGAACAAATGACTTGATCCAATACACAATGGCGGCAGACCGCATGAACCAACAGGTTTCTTACTTGTATCAACCTTACAACCCAGCTATCCTTACGCTGATCAAGCATGTTATCGATGCTTCTCATGCTGAAGGCAAATGGACTGGTATGTGTGGCGAGATGGCGGGTGACCAAACAGCGGTTCCGTTGTTGGTGGGTCTTGGTTTGGATGAGTTCTCCATGAGCGCATCCAGCGTCCTGAAAACACGCAGCTTGATGAAACGTTTGGATTCAAAAGAAATGGAAAAATTAGCGGACAAAGCAATCAACGAATGTACGACTGTCGAAGAAGTCATCGCATTAGTTGAAGAAATGAAAGCTAAATTAGTTTAAGCCGATTCAGGCGTAAAAAGACCGGGCATGGTTGCATGCCTGGTCTTTTTGTGTGCCAGGGAATTCAAAGCGATTTCGGAAGCTGAATCCATCATTTCCGCAGGCTTGTTCGTGTGGATATATTTTGCAAGTAGGGTGTAGGGAGGAGTGACAAACATCAGAATGTTCTATATACTGAACATATTGAGTCATTATAAATTTGATGGGATTTTTTCGAGGTGAAGTCATGAGAATAGGCATGTTTACAGATTCGTATTTTCCTCAAGTGAGCGGCGTGTCAACATCAATCCGCACCTTGAAAGAGGAATTGGAGGCAGAGGGGCATGAGGTCATCATTTTTACCACCACAGATCCAAAAGCCGATGAAGATGAAAAAAATATAATCCGTTTGACCAGTATCCCGTTCTTGTCTTTCAAAGATCGCAGGATTGCTGTCAAAGGTATGAACAAAGCGCTTAGGGAAGCGAAGAAACAGAAGATAGATATTGTGCATACGCATACGGAGTTCAGTTTGGGTTTGACGGGCAAATTTGTCGGCTACATGCTGCAGATTCCTACCGTGCATACCTACCACACTATGTACGAAAAATATCTGCATTACATCGCTAATGGAAGAGTGGTGAAACCTAAGGCAGTTAAAATTGCTTCCCGTTACTTTTGCAATCGAACGATGGGCATTATTGCTCCAAGTCAGCAAATGAAAGAAAAATTAGCTTCCTACAACATCTATAAGGAAATTCGCGTCATCCCAACGGGTGTCCGGATACCGGATCGGATTGACGGCATCAAAGCCAAAAAACGCGAAGAACTGGGGATTTCGGATTCCGAATTGGTGTTGCTCTCTTTGAGTAGGCTGTCCTCGGAAAAAAAACTGGATAAACTTGTTCACGCCTTTCCTGAGGTCGTAGCAGCCTATCCTTCCGCGAAGCTTATTTTTGTTGGTGACGGACCGGTGCGTCACGAGTTGGAGACACAGGTGTCGGAAATGGGTTTGATCAGAAATGTCATTTTTGTCGGAGAAGTCAAAAATGAAGATGTGAGCGAGTATTATCAAATGGCAGATATTTATATAAATGCTTCGGATTCGGAAACCCAAGGCTTGACCTATCTGGAATCGATCGTAAACGGTTGTCCGGTCATCGCTAAGCGGAATGACTATTTATCAGGGTTGATTAAAGAAGACAGTCTGGGGATGTTGTTCGACGAGGATGACCAAATCGGCAAGACTATCAACGCCTATGCGGATTTTTATCACAACTCAGATGTTGCGACAAAGCAAGAAGTATGGGATGGACTGATGCAGGAGATTTCTTCAAAGGCATTTGCGGATGCCGTATTGAGCTATTATCAGGCGAGTATTGACATTTATGAGTCACAGCCGCGTGAAGAATTGAAATTAAAAGTGAATCTTTTGGAAAAAATCAAACGTTGAGTCGGAACACCGGGAAACAGATTGCTTGGATAATCTGCTTCCCTGTGTTTTTTTGTTTTTATCTGAGCTAAGCGTAAGGTATACTGTTGACATAGTGTTTAGAAGGGGCGGTTTTATAAATGGAAAAAATTGGTTTTATCGGAACAGGTGTCATGGGCTCATCCATGATCAAACATCTTTTGAATGCGGGTTATCCAGTCCAAGTCTATAATCGGACGAAAAGCAGGGCAGATGCTGTTGTCTCTGAAGGAGCAGTGTGGTGTGACACCCCTGCTGCTGTTACGGCGCAATCGGATATTGTCATCACGATGGTGGGTTATCCGAAAGATGTTGAAGAGACTTATTTTGGGGAGAGCGGTATCTTTTCGAAAGCGGACGACCACCATATTCTCATTGATATGACGACCAGTACGCCGACTTTGGCCAGGAAAATAGCTGCTTTCGGCAAAGAAAGCGGGGTCCGCACGTTGGATGCTCCAGTTTCTGGAGGAGATAAGGGTGCTCAAAATGGAACGCTCACAACGATGGTCGGTGGTGAGGAAGGAACGTTTGATGCCGTTAAAGGAGTTTTGTCTGTTTTTTCGAGCAAAGTGATGCTGCAAGGGCCGGCCGGCAGTGGTCAGCACACAAAAATGGCCAACCAGATAATGGTGGCGGGCACGATGACCGGCATGACCGAATTGCTTGTTTATTCGAAAGCGGCAGGATTGGATTTGGAACGCGTGATCGAACAAGTCGGTTCCGGAAGCGCCGCTAACTGGTCTTTGACAAACTATGCCCCTAGGATCCTGAAAGAAGATTACAGTGCAGGTTTCTTCGTCAAACATTTTGTCAAAGATCTGAAGATTGCACTGGATGAAGCAGATAAGCTGGGTATCGATTTACCTGCTACGAGACAGGCTGCACAATTGTATGAACAATTGGCGAGCAAAGGTTTCGCCGACGATGGGACGCAAGCGTTGGTGAAGCTTTGGTGGGGAGAGTACGCTGAAATCTAGACTTGGAGGTCGACGGATTTCTGAAACCCCTTATTAGGATATATCGTTGCGGCGGGTTTTGCACAAACCTAATGGTGCATTACTCAAATATTGTTTTTCTTGCATAAATTACAGTAAATTGATGCGAAGTCAGAAAAAAAATGCTAGAATAAATAAGAAGTTAGTCTTGAAAGGGGAAATATCATGAAACCTTCACAGCTCTCAGCGATCCTTCGTCGCCTAGAAGTAATGATGGAAGACAATGGTGATGTCGAAATCCGTCGTTTTGAAAAAGAAGGCGTAGAACGTTGCGTCGTTAAATACAACCGCGATACGGAAAGTTTTGAATTGGAAGAACACGATTCAAACCAAACTTATCAATTTGATGATCTTGATTTAGTTGCCATCGAAATTTACGAATTATTGCAAGATTAATTCATCCATCCATGCATGAACAAAGGCAGCGGTAAAATGAGTCGGCTCATTTTACCGCTGCCTTTTTTCTGTTTTATCTTTATTGGAATAACGTGGCAAACATTAAAAGTTTTTAATTTTTATGTAGAGTAATTCCTTAACTTTCAGTATACTGTGTAATAAGGAAATAATTGAAGAGGTGGAATAATGGCAAACAAGATTTATGTAGGTTTATTAGGACTAGGGACGATAGGGACTGGCGTTGCCCGCATCATAGGCGGCCACCAGAATAAAATCAATCAAGTGGTCGGACAGGAAGTAGTCATCAAAACGGTCCTAGACCGCGATCTTGACAAATGCAAAGCTTTCTTTGGTGATTCTGTTCATTGCACTGATAATTTTGATGAAATTTTGAATGACGATGATATTTCGATCATCGTAGAATTGATCGGATATGTTCCGGCAGCAAAAGATTATATTTCCCAAGCGTTGGCGGCCGGGAAGCATGTCGTTTCAGCAAACAAAGACCTTGTGGCTTTGCATGGGAAAGAATTGGTCACTCTGGCGAAAGCGAACAAATGCGACTTCTTGTATGAAGCGGCTGTTGCTGGCGGGGTTCCGATCCTGCGTGCCATCACAGAAAGTTTCGCTTCCGACAACATCCAGAAAGTCATGGGGATCGTGAACGGTACGACCAACTTCATGATGACGAAAATGGACAAAGAAGGCTATTCTTACGATGAAGCTTTGGCATTGGCACAGGAATTGGGCTTTGCCGAAAAAAATCCGACAAGCGATGTCGACGGATTGGATGCAGCGCGCAAAATGGTCATTTTGGCACGGCTCGCCTTCGGAACGAATGATGTGACTTTGGATGATGTAGCAGTGACGGGTATCCGCAATGTTTCCATCAACGACATCAAGTTGGCGAATCGTTTAGGGTACAAAATCAAGTTGATCGGCACTGCCGAAAAAATCGAAGACAGCGTCAATGTGGAAGTCGGACCGGTATTTGTTCCGGAATCGCATCCTTTGGCCAGCGTCAACAATGAAATGAATGCTGTCTTTGTGGCTGGGGAAGCTCTTGGGGAAACGATGTTCTACGGTGCCGGGGCTGGCGAGTTGCCTACCGCGACAGCCGTCGTCAGTGACGTGATGAATATCGCCAAAAATATCCTTTTGGGAACAACCGGGAACATCTTCAACGAGTATGAGGTAGAGACCCTGATCGCGAAACCTGAGCAGGTCATCAATCCTGTATTCATGCGCTTGGAAGTTACCGATCGTGCCGGACAATTTTTGGAATTGGCGAAAATCTTCGCCACTGCAGAAGTCAGCTTTGACAAAATCATCCAGGAGCCGCTGGCAAACGGTAAAGCCATTATTGTCATCGTTACGCATCCGATGTCGAAAGCGCAAGAAAATGAAATCATCCAAGCGATGGAAGATAATGATGATATGAAATTGAAGGTCCATTTCAAAGTATTGGAACACTGATCGGACTTCTTTCGTATTTCGAACAAATAACAGATTAAGAAATGATGGACCATCGTTCTTGTGGAAGGGATTGAATAGTAGGATGTTTGATATCCGTGTACCGGCAACTTCCGCCAATTTGGGGCCAGGGTTCGATTCCCTCGGATTGGCTGTATCATTATATTTGACGTTGACTGTAAAAGAAGAGGCCGACGAGTGGGAAATTCTCCATGATTTGGGAGCGGGGATCCCCACCGATAAATCGAACCTGATTATTGAAACCGCGTTGTCTTTGGCGCCGAACATGACACCAAGAAAAATCACAATGACGAGTGAAGTGCCGGCTGCCAGAGGATTGGGCAGCAGTTCGGCTGCCATCGTTGCAGGGATCGAGTTGGCTAATCAATGCGCAGATCTGCAATTGAGCATTGATGATAAAATTCAGATCGCAACACGCATCGAAGGTCATCCCGATAATGTGACGCCAGCCATCACCGGTGATTTCACGGTCGGGACCGTTCTGGATTCCAAAGTATATTGGACGAAGGCGAGTTTCCCAGAGGTTGCCTTGGTAGTGACGATTCCGGAAAAGGAATTGTTGACGAAGGAGAGCCGGGCTGTTTTGCCGGATTCGCTTCCGTTCAAGGAAGCAGTCAAAGGCAGCAGCATCTCCAATATGTTAGTAGCAGCTGTTTTTTCGGGTGATATCGAAAAAGCGGGAGCACTTATGGAACAGGATGTTTTCCATGAGCCTTATCGCGGCAAATTGGTTCCAGAGTTGAGTCAAGTCCGGGAATTGGGGCATGAGATGGGCGCCTACGGTACTTACCTGAGTGGGGCCGGTACGACGATCCTCACGATGATCCATCCTGAAAAGGCAGCAGCGTTCGTTGCTTCGGCAAAAGCCGCTGTAAAAAATAGTGAAGTCAAGTTGCTGCATGTTGAAAAAAATGGCGTGCAAGTAATCAAATAATTGTGGGCCCGAGGAGAAATCCTTGGGTTTTTTGTATTTTTTGAGGGGGCGCCCGCAAGATTAGGGGCGAAAGCGAGCAGAAAAGATGAATAACGGAAAGTTATCCATCTTTCCAGGCCCGAGCGCAAGCTGACAAGTGCAAATGGGCATAGCGCCATATCAAACGTGTTCTGAATCCCAGAAATTTGTGCCTAAGCTGACTATTACACACGGACAAAAAGCGTCCGTTTAGTGTTAGTCCTCTTAGTGCTCGATTTCTACCCGGGATTTGTCATGGCTCTTGCGATTTCAATCGCATAGAGACATGATACACTTGGGCGCTTGCGACCACAGTGCTACCCGACACTCTCCCGCATAGCATCGCGCCTTCTTAAACGCGCTCTGATTCGCAGACACCACTCCCGTTTCGCAAGTGGCTGTCGTCCACAAAAGAGGTGAACGTCAGCCGCTTGCTCCAACGTCCGGATGTCTAGGCGCGAATCATCGCGCTCATCTTAGACGCGCTCTGCTATGCAGGGGGTTCCGCCTAATCTGATTAGCCTACATGGGCAAAAAGCAGCCCATTGCGGCTAATCCGTTTAGTGCTCGCCCCCTACCGCATAGCATCGCGCTCTTGTATTTTTTGGTTTATGCTTTATAATGTTATTGGAATGGGGTTATAATATACAATTGGATAGTAGTGAGGCTGGGTCAAAACTTTTTTGCGGGGTACAGGGTGCTTGTTTCGGATTGTGTGCCGTGCAGTTATTCGGTTTTGGGGCGCGACTTGGGGGAGTTCTCTCAGGTTCTGCTTGAAAAGTGACGTTGTTGCTTTTTCCCATCCTCTTATTTTTTTAATGAGGAGACATTATGCTAAATAAATTCAGACCGACATGGATGGTTGAGTCCATCTATCACATTACTCCGGAACAAATTGAAAAGAATGGCATCAAAGGCGTTCTGACCGATTTGGACAATACCTTGATTGCCTGGAACAATCCGGAGGGGACGCAGGAATTGAAAGATTGGATCGCCTTGATGAAAAAAAATGCGATACCTGTCGTCATCATTTCCAACAACAGCGATAAGCGTATCAAGATAATCGCGGATAAGCTGCAATTGGCTTATGTGCCAAGGTCGATGAAGCCTTCCCGCCGTGGGTACATCAAGGCGGCTGAGCAGCTTCAGCTTCCGTTGGATCAATGCCTGATGGTTGGGGATCAATTGCTTACGGATGTTTTTGGCGCAAATCGAGCGGGAGTCAAGAGTGTGTGGGTAATGCCGATCATCAATTCGGACGGGTGGAATACGCGCATAAATCGATTTTTTGAAAGAAAATTGCTGAAACGTTTGTTGAAAAATGATCCAGGAATGATATGGAGGAAATCACTTGATTAAAGAAGAATTAACAGAAGAACTCTATTGCATCGGCTGCGGGGCTAAAATCCAGACCGATGATCCGACCGAACGAGGGTATACCCCGGCGGCCGCTCTGCAAAAGGGATTGGATTCCGGGCCAGTATACTGCCAACGCTGTTTCAGATTGCGCCATTACAATCAGATGGAAAAAGTTTCCGTCACGGATGATGAATTTTTGGCGATGCTGAACACCATTTCGATGGAAGATGCTTTGATCGTTAACGTTATCGATCTGTTCGATGTATACGGCAGCATGATCCCCGGCTTGCATCGCTTTGCGGGCAATAATAAAGTATTGGTTGTCGGAAACAAAGTGGATGTTTTGCCGAAGTCGGTCAAACTATCCCGTGTGAAGCAATGGCTGACGGAGCAGGTGCAGTCAGTAGGCTTGCGCCCGGTTGATGTCATGCTTGTGAGCGGCAAGAAAGCAACTTCCATCGATGATCTGTTGGAAACCATCGAAGAACACCGGGACGGCAAAGATGTTTATGTCGTGGGTGTTACGAACGTGGGTAAATCCACTGTCATGAACCAAATCATCCGTGCGGCTACAGGCAACAAGGAAGATGTCATCACGACTTCCCAGTTCCCTGGCACAACGTTGGATCAGATCCGTATTCCTTTGGATGATGGGCATTTCCTCATCGATACACCGGGGATTATCCATCACCATCAAATGGCGCATGTTCTGAGCCCGAAAGAATTGAAGCTCGTAGCTCCGCAACACGAAATCAAACCGATCACTTATCAATTGAACCCGGAGCAGACGCTTTTCTTGGGTGGCGCATCGCGTTTTGATTTCATCAGTGGGGAAAAATCATCCTTCACTTGCTATTTCGCAAACGACTTGAAAATTCACCGCACCAAATTGGAAAAAGCGGATGAATTCTATGCAAAACATCTGGGTACGCTGCTGCAACCGCCATCTGCGGAAGATGCGGAAAATTTCCCGCCGTTGGTCAGACGTGAATTCAATGTCAAAGTACCGTCCGATATCGTATTTTCCGGATTGGGATGGATCACTGTCCGCAAACCGGGTAAAGTCGCAGCATGGGTCCCGCAAGGCGTGGACACAGTAATGCGCAAACCAATCATTTAAGTAGAAAAGCGGTACAAGCCCGCTCTGCCTCGAAAGAAATTTAGGAAATCTGCCCCTGAATGAGCATCGTAGAGCGCAATGGGTCAGATTTATCTAATTTCCGAGAGGCAGGCTTGGATCGCTAGCCATCATATGAGGTGCAGAATTACTTTGGGAATAAATAAAACACCAACGGTGATGCACTTTTGAAAAAAATATATTTTCTTAGAATAATAAGACTGAGGTGTCGAATGGAATTAAGAGGCAAACAAAAACAATATTTGAAAAAAGAAGCACACCATATGAATCCGCTCTTCCAAGTGGGTAAGGGTGGGTTGAACGAAGAGATGCTTTACCAAATCGGGGAAGCGTTGGAGAAAAGGGAATTGTTGAAAATCGCTCTTCTGCAGAATACGGATGAGGAAACGGATGCTGTTGCTGCAGTCATCGAAGAAAAACTGCGAGCGACCGTCGTCCAACAGATCGGACGCACACTTGTATTGTTCAAACCATCATCTAAAGAAAAAAATCGTCGTTATTCGACTGTCGTTGAAAAAATCTAAAGGCAGGCCAATTCCTATTTTATTGAGGTGAGAAAAAATTGATCACAACTTTAAATTTGATCGGACAAACGGATTACATGATCATCGAAGATACCGAGGTTGAGACACAGATTGCTTTCCAGGACCGGAAACGCATCGGCATCATGGGTGGAACCTTCAGTCCACCCCATTTGGGCCATCTGATCGTTGCGCAGCAGGTTGGGGAACAGCTCGGTTTGGATAAAATCTATTTCATGCCCGATGCCGAACCGCCTCATATCGATGAAAAAGAATCGATTTCGGCGAAGCATCGTGAGCGGATGGTGCGATTGTCCATTTCAGGCAATCCTTTGTTCGATATCGAAACGATCGAGTTGGAGCGCGGCGGCAAAAGCTATACGATCGATACGATGAAATTATTGACGGCCATGCATCCGGACACCGATTATTATTTCATCATCGGCGGGGATATGGTTGAATACTTGCCGAAGTGGAAAGACATCGATGCATTGGTGCAACTTGTGCAGTTCGTTGGCGTTGCTCGGCCAGGATATGGAAGGGAAAGCGTTTATCCGATCATCTGGGTCGACGCACCGTTGATCGACATCAGTTCGACGGAAATCCGTAAGATGGTCAAAACGGGCCGTTCGATCCGGTATTTGGTTAAAGAGGATGTCAAAGATTACATTTTGGAAGAAGGACTCTATCTTGAGGACGAAGACTGAGCTTGTATACACAGGACGCTATACAGATTGGACGCGGGAAGCCATTTTGGCGGAAGTGGAAAAACAGATGAAGCCATCGCGCTTCCAGCATGTGCTGCGGGTTGAAGCCTGTTCCATCGCGTTGGCGAAAAAATATGGTGCATCTTTGGAAGCGTGCTCGTTGGCCGCTCTCCTGCACGACTTTGCAAAAGAGCATGACGCAAAAAGTATGAAGAAAATCGTCCTGTCCCAAGCGTTGGACAGCGAGATGACCGGTTACGGCAGCGAAATCATGCATGGGCCTGTCGGTGCTTATCATGCTGAAAAGGTATTCGGAATCATGGATAGGGCTATCCTTGACGCGATTCGTCAGCATACAATCGGCGGTGAGGTGATGACCCTGATCGGAAAAGTCCTATTCATTGCCGATTACATCGAACCGGGCCGTACGTTCACGGGCGTGGATGAAGCCAGAAGACTGGCGGAAATCAGTCTGGACGAGGCAGCTTATTTTAAAATAGAAAAAACAATCATTCATCTGGTGAAGAAGGAACTGCCGATTTATCCCGGCACGATCCATGTCTACAACAGTTGGATCCAAAGAAAAGTGGGGAATTCAGAATGAAAATGACAAGTGAAGAATTATTGGAAGTAGTGGTTAAAGCTGCAGATGACAAATTGGCTCAGGATATCATGGCATTGGATGTACGCGGTTTGACATCAATCGGTGATTATTTTGTCGTCATGAACGGCCGTAATGAGAAGCAAGTGGCTGCAATCGTTGAATCTATTGTGGAGAACGTGCACAAAAACAAAGGCGAAATCAAAAACGTCGAAGGCAAAGATTCTGGCAAGTGGACATTGATTGACTTGAATGACGTTATCGTGCATGTATTCAACCATGAGGAACGCGGTTATTACAACATCGAAAAATTATGGAGTGATGCGCCAATGGTCGACATCTCGGGGATGGTCTCTGAGCAATGAGCTATGACATCTTTGCCCATTACTATGATGAAATAATGGACCAGTCTGTCTACGACAGCTGGCTTCTTTATGTTGAAAAATACACAGCCGGGAAATCTGGCCTGGACATCATGGAACTGGCTTGCGGAACTGGTAAAATTGCAGTGGAGTTGGCGAAAAAAGGGCATCAGGTAACCGGGGTCGATCTATCCGATGAAATGCTCTCGCTTGCCTACAATCGCATGCAAGAAGAAGGCGTAACGCTTTCCTTGGCGGTAGGGGATATGCGTTCCCTGGAGCCGATGGGGGATTTTGACGTCGTGACGTGCTTCTCCGATTCACTTTGCTACATGTCTGATGAAGCTGAAGTGGCGGAAGTCTTTCAAAGCGTGAGCCGCAATCTCGGACCTGGCGGTGTTTTTTTGTTCGACGTCCACTCGATGCATCAAGTGAATGACGTTTTTCCGGGATATCAATACATCTATCAGGATGAAACGGGAGCCTTCCTCTGGGAAAGTTTTGCCGGCGATGCTGCGAACAGTGTCGAGCATGATTTGACTTTCTTCGTGGGATCCCAGAGTAATCCGGAATTGTTTGAACGTCATTCGGAATACCATCGCGAACGCACGTATCCGCTGGAAGTCTACAAGCGGCTCCTTGAAGAAGCCGGCTTCACCGATGTGACGGCCACAGCCGAATTTGGTGAAGCTGATGTGCGCGATGACAGTCCGCGCTGGTTTTTTGCCTGCAAAAAAGCTTAAGCAAGCCAAGGCAAAAAAACCGCGCGACCATACAATGAAACCAAAAGGGGCGCTTCGATGAAAGCTTGTGGTGTAATTGCAGAATACAATCCTTTCCATAACGGTCACCGCTACCAACTGTCGGAAGCCAGGCGGATGACGAAGAGCGATGTCATGGTTGTCGCAATGAGCGGCAATTTTGTCCAAAGGGGCGCGCCGGCTTTGTTGGATAAATGGACGCGTGCGGAAATCGCTTTGCGGAACGGTGCCGACATCGTCGTGGAAATGCCGATTTTGGGGAGTGTGCAGTCCGCGGATCTGTTCGCAAGAGCAGGTATCCGTTTATTGCAGGCGATGCAGTGCGATGCCTTTGCGTTCGGTGCTGAAGAAGGGACGGCGGAAGATTTCATTTCGCACAGCCGTTTCTTGCGCGAACACGAAGCGGAAATCAATCGGATTTTTCAGACGTACCGAAATGATGGCAGAACCTATGCTGCGCAACTGGAGACGGCCATTGCCGAGATCCTGAGCCCACAAGGTTCTGCTATTTCCTTTTCAACGCCCAATAATCAGCTCGGATTGGCGTATGTCAAAGAAAATGAACAATTCCCCGAACCGATGGAAACGGCCGTCGTGCTTAGGCGTGGTGCCGGACATAACGACAGTGAAGCTTTCGGCGAAGAATTTGCAAGTGGGACCGCCATTCGCGAATGGGCGCTCCACCACGGAAAGCAAAGCGAAGGGAATGACATGGGCAGGTTTGTGCCGGAAGAGACGTTAGAGGCGCTGGAGAGGCTTCCTCTGCTTGATTGGGCTCCATACTGGGGGATGCTGCAATATCAGCTCATGCTGCTTTCGCATGCGGAACTCCGGAACATCTATCAAGTTGAAGAAGGTATCGAATACAGGTTGAAAAAAGAGGCCGAGGATGCAGCCGATTTTATGGCTTTCATTCGGCGCACGAAGAACAAGCGCTGGACGTGGGCCCGGTTGCAGCGGGTCTGTACCTATATTTTGTTGGGGATAACCAAGGCAGAAGCGCATGCCTTCCAGGAAAAAGCGGACACCATCCGGTTGCTCGGATTTACGGAAGCCGGGAGACGCTATCTGAACAGCTTGAAAAAAAACACGGAAATCCCGATCGTCACGAAAGTGCGTGAGCCACATACAGCGGGCTTGCAACTGGAAATCAGGAGTGACCGCATCTACCGTTTGGGAGGCCTTCCGGTTTTGGATGAGCAGAATTTCACCCGGTCACCGATTTACATCCGAAATGAATTGCATAATCTGAAATAAGATTTTTCCGAAATTTATTGAAAACTTTAATGAAAAAAAGCAAGAAGCGTTTGACGGGCTACAACCAAAGAAATATAATAGATAGGTTAATAGATGCTAGAGCCTTTAACATTCGGCTTTAGGCACTAAGGAGGACAATCAAATGAGCGAAGAAGCCAACTCTGTCAGTTTCGTTCCCGTAATCGTAGGGGGGAACCGAGGAGCCTATAGTTTGGCGAGAGCTTTCTATGAAGCGTACCAAGTTAAAACGAATCTCATCAGCCCGATGATTATAGGGCCTATCGGCAATTCCCGCATCATCAAGCATTACATTCAACCGGGAATCGATGACCTGGATCTTTTTTTTGAAACCATCCATCAAATCGGTCGGGACTATCCGAATATGAAAAAAATCATCTTCGGGGCAGACGATCGCTATGCGGAACTGCTGATCCGGACGAAAGACCGATTCGGTGATGATTGGATCATTCCGTATGTGGATGAACCAGTTTTCCTACGGGCGACCAATAAGGAAAGTTTTTACGCCATTTGTGAAAAAGCAGGCGTTCCCTATCCGAAGACTGTAGTCATGGATGAATTTTCCCTTGATTTGCCGTTTGAATTTCCGATCATCATCAAGCCTTCGAATGCCATCATGTACCAGGGGTTGCATTTTGAGGGTAAAGAAAAAGTCTTCATCGGACGCGACGAGAAGGATCTTGAACGCATCTACCATTTAGTGCGTGACAATGGCTATACGGACAACCTGATCCTGCAGGAGTACGTTCCTGGCGATGACACCTATCTTGGCGTTGTGACGGTGTACACATCGCCACGTGACAAGGAAATTAAGCTGATTGCATTCGGCCATATCCTCTTGGAAGACCATACGCCATCCGCCATCGGAAACCATCTGACGATTTGGGCCAGGGAAGAGCAGAAGATTGTTGCTTCTGTCCAAAAGTTGATTGCTGAAACCGAGTTTTATGGTTTTTCCAATTTTGATGTGAAGTACGATAAGCGCAAAGATGACTATGTTTTCTTTGAACTGAACGGTCGGCTTGGCGTAAGCAACTACTACGTTACTGCCAGCGGAAACAATGTCGCGAAATACTATGTTGAAGACTTCATCGCCAAGAAAAAACTTGGGTTGACCATCAACACGAATGAAGCTTTGTTCACGATGACACCAAAAAAACTTTTGCTGAAATACATCGAGTCTGATGTTTTAAGAAAAAAAGTAAAAGAGTTATACAAGGACGGGAAAGTCGTGCACCCATTGGATGCGCCTTTTGAAGTCAGCCCAAAAAGAAAATTTTATGTGTTGGCTTCCAAATTTAATTATTACAAAAAATTCAAAGAGTATCCGCCAGAGGAATGAACTGAAACAAACGGGAAACGAGGGATGAGAAAGTATGAAAAAATTTTTTGGTATTCTTGGAGGAATGGGAACGCTGGCGACGACCAATTTTCTTGTTGAAATGAATAAGCGTCATTTCCCCGAAAACGACCAGGATTATTTCAATTACATTCTGATGAATCACGCTGATATTCCCGATCGTACGGAATTCATTTTGGATCCGACCAAACCGAATCCGGTGGAAGCAGTGATAGAAGATGTTCATATGTTGAATCTTCTGCAGCCAGAATTCATCATCATGCCCTGCAATACTATCCATTATTTCTTCGATGATATTCAAAAGGAAACGGATATTCCGATTTTGAATATGATCGATCTTACGGTCGACTATATTGCGGAACATTATGAGGGCGCAAAAAAAGTCGGATTATTTGCCACAGAGGGAACGCATCAGAGCCGCATCTACGAAAATCGGCTTATTGAAAAAGGCTATCAAGTAGTATTGCCGGACAGAGCTTTACAAGACAAAATCAATAAAATGATTTATTATTACATCAAAGAGAGATCGCATTTATTTTTCCCTTTGTACTACGAAATTTTGGAAGACTTCAAAAATTGCGGTGCGGACATTGTGTTATTGGGATGCACGGAAGTTTCGTTGATGAACAGCGAAGATAAAGAACGACGTTATCCGGTTGTCGATGCGGAAAAGGTACTTTTGGACAAAACGATTGCGTTGGCCAAAGAATTAAAAGCGTAAAAAAACGTTTTCCTTTTTGGATGTAAAGGAAAATACATTGACAAAGGTTTTTTTCACTAGTATAATTCAATTTGTTATTTTAGGGGTGATGGAAATGAAGTGGCCATTAAAAGAATTACAAGAACATCGTGGTGAACCGTACTATTTCTCTCGGACGATAGACCGGGAAAGTTCATTGATGCAAAGAAATAATGAAATCCAGGCAGTGTCGCCGATTAAGGCGGAAGGTTTCTTATTATACGAAAATCATTCTGTGCTTGCCAATTTCCGAATCGATTTAACGATTACCCTGCCTTCGTCAAGGTCGTTGGAATTAGTTGAGGTACCCTTGCAATTAGCAATCGAAGAAGTGTACACTGAAAGTGAATCACTCTATCTCGAGCAGGATAAACCTGCGGAAGTCGTGTTGCCGCTTGAAGGTGATGAAGTGAATCTGGTCCCCGCTATCGAGGACAACATTCTGCTGAATCTGCCTCTACAAGTCTTCACGCCGGAAGAGATGGTGTCCGATGAAATGCCTAGTGGCGCTGAATGGGAAGTTGTTTCCGAAGAATCTTTCGCAAGAAAGAAACAAGAGGAAAAAACCGATCAGATCGATCCGCGATTAGCTGGTCTGAAGGCCCTGTTAGAAGACGAAGAAAAAACAGAGTGAAATTTTTGACGCTGATTTTTTAAACAAATACAGCGATTAATACAGGGAGGTGTAAGGAAATGGCAGTACCTAAAAGAAGAACATCTAAAGCAAGAAAAGCAAAAAGACGTACGCACTTCAAGTTATCGATTCCAGGCTTGAACGCATGCCCTAACTGTGGCGAATTGAAAAAGAGCCACCACGTTTGCGCATCATGCGGACAATATGATGGAGAAGTAGTTATCGAAAAACAAAGCTAATCATGAAATACCATCCGCATTTCCAGTCAGCAGAATGAATTTTCTGTTGGCTTTTTTTGTTCCCATTTTTCAAGGAGGCATAATTTGCTTGGATGAGGTAAAATATATGCATGCGGTAAGAATTCCATATTTTAGCAAAGGAGCGTCGGGATGCAAAACTTCCACTATTTTGAAATCCTTTTGTATGTTTTTCCGGTTTTAGAAATCATTCTGATAAATCAATTTTTTCGACCGTATCTTAGGTACAAACAAATTATCCGATTGTCGATTGCGGACGTCGTGTTGCCGTTTTTGCTGGTGGGCATCCACCTGTTGAGTGTCTACAGCCTGACTTATTCGCTGCTGCCTCATTTTTTACTGGCTGCCTGCATCGTCGGTCTGGTGCAGACGCTGTATTTCGACAAACGTAAAAAAAACCATGAGCCGAAGCGGTTTTATCGTTATTTCATTAAAATACTATTTTTGATGGCACTGCTTTTTTATTACTCTTTAGTGCTGTTGCGCGTTTATTTCCTTATAAGAGGATAGTCCGAAAATTGAAGAACGAGGTGATACGAAAGCATGAAAGTATTATTGTACTCTGAAGGCATGAAATACATCGGGAAATCCGGTTTAGGCAGAGCGATCGAGCATCAGAAAAAAGCTCTCACACTGGAAGGGATCTCTTTTACGACAGATTACAGAGATGATTTTGATCTGATGCACATCAATACCTACTTCGGGCAATCTTATCGTCTGCTGCATAAAGTCAAAAAGCAGGGGAAACCGATCGTTTATCATGCCCACTCCACAAAGGAGGATTTCCAGAATTCCTTTATTTTCTCCAATGCTGCTGCACCGTTGTTCAGCAAGTGGATTCTGCACTGCTACAGTCATGGCGACGTGGTCTTGACGCCTACTCCATATTCCAAGCAATTGCTGCAGCAAGCAGGTTTAGAACAACCGATCATACCGATTTCGAACGGAATTGATTTGTCGTTTTACAAAGCGACTGCGGAGATGGGGGCGTCTTTTCGGCAGAAGTACGGGTACAAGGAAACGGACAAAGTCATCATGTCTGTCGGCCTTTACATCAAACGCAAAGGGATTCTTGATTTTGTCGCCTTGGCCAAAGCGATGCCTGCTTATCAGTTTATCTGGTTCGGATACTTAAACCTTCACCAAGTTCCGCATGAAATTCGGGAAGCTGTGGAAACAAAATTACCCAATCTGCAATTTGCCGGTTATGTGGCCCCTGATGAACTCAGAAATGCATACTGTGGTGCGGACTTGTTTTTCTTCCCAACTTACGAAGAAACGGAAGGAATCGTTCTTCTGGAGGCGCTCGCTATGGGACAGGAGATCCTGATCCGGGATATACCGATCTATGAGGGTGATTTGGTCGATGGCAAACATGTCTACAAAGGTAAGACGAATGACGATTTCCAAAGGCTGATCAACGGCATCCTGGAAGGGGATTTGCCTTCTCTGAAAGCCGCAGGACAGGAGCGTATCCGTCAGAAGGATCTCCGTTGCATTGGTTCTGAATTGAGGAGTGCCTACGAAACAGCCATCCAGCTGCATAAGTCGGATGGTGGGGGAATGTCGGTTCCAGGGACAAAATGATAGATGACAACTAAAAACAAATTGATTTCGAAAAATAATCGAAATCAATTTGTTTTTTTATGAATTGTTCGGGAAAATGTGGTAGAAAGTGGGGCGATGTGGTAGACTGAAAACATATTTGAAGGTGGGGGCGAGTGTCTTTATGTTGATGGGCGAATTCAAACACAATATAGACGCCAAAGGCAGATTGATCATGCCCGCAAAATTTCGTGAGGCATTAGGCGATACATTCATCGTCACCCGTGGATTGGACGGCTGTTTGTTCGGCTATCCGTTAAGCCAATGGGAGCTGCTCCAAGAGAAATTGAAACAACTGCCCCTTGCCAAAAAAGATGCGCGTGCTTTTACCCGTTTCTTCTATTCAGCCGCTATGGAAGCTGAATTGGATAAACAAGGGCGCATCAATATCCCTCAAACATTATTGGATTATGCGAAAATTGAAAAAGAATGTCGTATTGTCGGAGTAGCCGACCGTATTGAAATATGGAGCAACGAGAAGTGGGAAGCATTTGCTGATGAAGCTGCCGAAAACTTCGAGGATATTGCTGAAACGATGATCGACTTTGGATTGTAGGTGTAAAAATGGAAAAATTTGAACATTATAGCGTGTTGTTAAAAGAGTCCATCGATGGTTTGAACATCAAACCAGATGGCATTTATGTCGATTGCACTTTAGGTGGTGCCGGACACAGCAGTGTGATTTTATCAAAACTAAACGAAAATGGGCATCTGTATGCCTTTGACCAAGACCGGATCGCTATCGAAAATGCTGAAGCGATGTTGGCGACTTATATCGAAAAAGGCATGGTGACACTCATCAAGGCTAATTTTCGGAATATCAAAGAAGAACTGGAAACCCTTGGTGTTTATGGCGTAGACGGCATCCTGTACGATTTGGGAGTGTCTTCCCCGCAATTGGACCAAGCTGAAAGAGGGTTCAGTTACCGCTATGATGCCCCACTCGATATGCGCATGGACCAAGAACAGGAATTGACGGCCCGCGTCATTGTGAATGAGTGGCCTTTTGGTGAATTAGTGAAGATTTTTTATCGTTATGGCGAAGAAAAATTCTCAAAACAGATTGCCCGCAAAATAGAAAAAATCAGAGAAACCCAACCGATCGAGACGACCGGCGAATTGGTCGAAATCATCAAAGACTGCATCCCTGCGCCTGCCAGAAGAAAGGGTGGGCACCCGGCCAAACGCATTTTTCAAGCTTTGCGAATCGCCGTCAATGATGAATTGTCCGCTATTGAAGATTCGATAGAAGATGGCTTGAAAATGTTGAACGTCGGAGGACGCATGAGCGTCATTTCCTTCCAATCCTTGGAGGACCGGATCGTTAAAGTCCTTTTCAAAGAAGCCAGCTCGAAAGAGGATACATTACCTTTGCTGCCTATTCTTCCCGAGGAATATGAAGCGGACTACAAGCTGATCAGTCGAAAACCAATCCTGCCCAATGAAGCGGAATTGAGTGAAAATTCACGCTCCCAAAGTGCAAAATTGCGTATCATCGAAAGAATCAAGAAGTAACAGGAGCGCAGCAGCTCTGTAACGAAAGATCATCAGTCGGAACCAGTCAATTGTGCAGTAGCTGTATAATTGACTGCGGGGGAGGAGAGGATTAAGTGGCATTACCTGAATATAGGGCGGCGATTGCAGAACCGAAGCTGCCAAAAGAATTGACAGAACCTAGAAAAGGCCAGCCTGATCCGAAAGGCTATAGAGCCGTTAGAGATAAATATATAAAAATTGAAAAATTTGCCATCACCATCACTTTGTTAAGTGCTTTGATCGTATTATTGTTGTCTCTGGCTACACAAGTGACCCTCTCCAATCAGAATAGAGCGTTGCAGGACTTACAAAATGATAGCGTTGCGATCAGTCTGGAAAATCAAAATTTGGAGCAGGAAGTCCAAGAACTTTCAAGATATGACCGCATCATTGAGATAGCGAAAGAACTTGGTCTGGAAATGAATGAAGCAAACGTTAGGAATGTTACGCGATGAAAAAAACAGCTAATCCTCAAAAAAACCGAAAAAAAATGACTCATATCATGGTTGGGTTGACAGGTTTACTATTTCTTGTATTTATTTTTCGTTTTTCTATGATCATGATCACCAAGAAGGTAAATGGCGAGAATCTAAGCGAGCATGTTAATAACTTATATACCAGAAGTAGTATCCTTGCCGCAAAAAGAGGTACCATCTATGACATAGGTGGTAATCCTATTGCCTTGGATGCTACTTCTTATTCGTTGGTGGCGGTTTTGACCGATGAATGGAGTGAGGATACGGAAAATCCGAACCATATCGTCGACAAGGAAAAAACAGCTGAAGTTCTGGCACAATACATCAGCATGAGCGAAGGGGAGATTCTGACTATCCTGAACCAAGCCGATCTGAAGCAGGTCGAATTCGGAAGCGCTGGGACTAACCTGAACTATGCTACAAAATCCAGCATTGAAGCGGAAAACCTTCCGGGGATCACGTTCGAGGAAACACCTTCCAGGCTTTATCCGAATGGGATTTTTGCTTCCCATCTTGTCGGCTTTGCGCAAAGTTCAGCCAGCGAGGAAGAAGCAGATACAAACGAAGAAAAGAAACTGGTCGGGATGATGGGGATCGAATCCCTGTACGATGATGATTTGGACGGCAGTGATGGTGAAGTCACCTATCAAGAAGACTCCAATGGCTACCTGATTCCAGGCACTCAGATTCAGGAAAAGGAACCTGTTGAAGGCGATAATCTTTATCTGACGCTGGACAGTCGCTTGCAGATCTATCTGGAAAGCCTGATGTCGCAAGTGTATGCAGAAGCCAATCCAGAGTCGATGACAGCTATGTTGGTCGATCCGGAAACCGGCGCCATCCTTGCGGCTTCTCAACGACCCACCTTCAACGCTACCACCAAAGAAGGCATAGATGCGCAGTGGCAGAATCTGTTGGTCGAGGATACCTATGAACCGGGTTCCACTTTCAAAATTTTGACTTTGGCGGCAGCTGTGAACGAGGGCGTATTCAGTCCTTTTGCGACCTATACTTCCGGAAGCGTGGAAGTGGAAGGCGGCACCATCCGTGATTACAATAAGGTCGGTTGGGGCAATATCACCTATCTTGAAGGATTAGCCCACTCGAGTAACGTGGCTTTCGTAAAGCTGGTGCAAGCGATGGGTTACGACGTTTGGGAATCCTATATCAAAGCTTTCGGCATCGGCCAATCGACCGATTCGGGACTTGAAAATGAAGCAACGGGGAATTATAACTATACGTATCCTTTGGAAAAGGCGAATACGGCATTCGGACAAGGGGTAACCGTTACGCCTTTCCAATTGATGCAGGCTTTTACGTCAATCGCAAATGAAGGCACCATGATGAAACTGAACTACCTGGATCGCACAGAAGATCCGAATACGGGTGAGGTCACCGCTATCGAACCTGAAGAAGTGGGATCTCCGATCACAGCGGAAACCGCCCAGACGGTGCTGACCTATCTGAAAGAAGTCGTCTACAACGAGAATGGATCTGGTCAAGCGTACCAGATCGAGGGTACCGAGATCGCTGCCAAAACCGGTACGGCGGAAGTGGTGAATTCCACAACAGGCGGATATTACACTGGCTATTCCAATTATCTTTACTCGGTAGTCGGATTCGCGCCGGCGGATGATCCCAGCTACATCCTGTATTTGACAATGAAACGGCCTGCAAACTTGGACAGTCTGAATGGCTCAAAGTATCTGTCGGAAATATTCAACCCATTCATGACAAGGGCAATCGAATATGACAACCTGAATACAGAAATCACCGGGGACGTCAATCAAGCCTCGATGCCGGAAGTGACAAATTTGTCCAAAGATGAGGCTTTGGCGGCCCTGACTGCTGTCGGCTACAATGATACAGCAATCATCGGCAGCGGTAGCCGGATCGTCCAACAATACCCATACGCCGGGACACAGACAATCACGAACCAGAAGACGATCCTCATGACGGAAGGTGCGATGACGATGCCTGACGTCTACGGGTGGTCAAAAGATGATGTACTGAAAGTAGCAGAAATCGCAGGCATCAACTTCACTTTTGAAGGCGAAGGCTATGTCGTATTCCAGAGTCTGGAGACGGGTTCCATCCTGAACGCTGCTACTGAAGTCCAGATCATTCTGGAGTAAGCGTTCAGAAGCAACACTCACAAAATCAATCAAAAAAAGTTAAGCACCTATTAGGAGGAAATCATATGCATTGGACAGAAATGCTGTTGCCTTTATCGATCAGCTTTGCCATTACAATCAGCATGATGCCAATTTTCATCGGCTATTTTAAAGTGAAACAATTCGGACAGATCACAAGGGAAGAAGGCCCGAAATGGCATCAAGTCAAAAGCGGCACACCGACGATGGGAGGGGTCGTCTTCATAATCGCTGCGATCCTTACCGTTATCGGGACAGCAATCTGGAAGGATGTCCTCACCGTAAAACTGGCTATGTTGCTTTTTGTGCTGTTATTTTTTGCAGCTATTGGTTTTTTGGATGATTTCCTGAAAATATTCAAAAAACAAAACGAAGGACTGACCTCCAAGCAGAAGTTCCTTTCGCAATTGGTGGGATCCTTCGTCTTTGTTGCGCTGTTCTTCCTGTCGGGTTCGGATCCTTTGATCACAATCCCATTCTTTGGACAGATCCACAACTGGTTGGTGTTCGCTGTATTTACGATTATCTGGATCACCGGTTTTTCGAACGCTGTGAATCTGACCGATGGATTGGACGGCCTGGTTGCCGGTACAGCAGGCATCGCCTATACCGCGTATGGCATATTAGCATACCGCCAAGGACAATTGGAAGTATTGCTGTTTTGCATTGCAATCGTGGGTGGCCTGATCGGTTTCTTCTTTTTCAATAAAAAACCAGCTAAGATCTTTATGGGCGACGTCGGCTCGTTGGCATTGGGTGCAGGACTTGCCGTCGTTTCGCTGGCGTTGCATCTGGAGTGGTCTTTGTTGCTGATCGGCCTTGTTTTCGTGATCGAAACGGCCAGCGTCATGCTACAGGTAGGATCCTTCAAATTGCGCGGCAAACGCATCTTCAAGATGTCTCCGATCCATCATCATTTCGAAATGAGCGGATGGAGCGAATGGCGCGTCGTTCTGACTTTCTGGGCTGTTGGTCTGGTTTCGGCAATTTTAGCCTTGTGGCTGCTCGTCTAAGTGAAGGGAGATAAATACATGAGAACAAATAATCGATTCGAAAATAAAAAAGTGTTGGTGCTGGGCTTGGCGCTCAGCGGTATGAATGCTGCCAAGCTGCTCCTGGAACTTGGCGCAATGGTCACAGTCAATGACGCAAAGGAATTGAACGACAATCCGGATGCAAAGGAGTTGATTTCATCCGGCATCAAAGTGATTGCTGGATCACATCCGATCGAGTTGTTGGATGAATCTTTCTCGTTCATGGTCAAGAATCCGGGCATCCCTTACAACAATCCGATGGTTAAACGTGCTCTTGAATTGGGAATTCCTGTGCTGACGGAGGTCGAACTGGCAGCAGAAATTCTCGAAGGCCGACTGATCGGTGTGACCGGAACGAACGGAAAAACCACTACCACGACAATGATCACGGATCTTTTGAATGCAGGCAGAAAAATAGGGAAAGCCTACAAAGCCGGCAATATCGGCGTGCCTGCATCGGCAGTGGCGCGTGTGGCGACTGCAGACGATGATGTCGTGATGGAGCTGTCGAGCTTCCAATTGATGGGTATCGAAGCGATGCGGCCTGCCATCGCAGTCATCACGAATATCACGGAAGCCCATCTGGATTATCATGGGGACCGCAAGGAATACGTCAAAGCGAAGTGGCGCATAACCGAGAATCAAACCGCGGATGATTATCTTGTTTTGAATTGGGATCAAGAAGAACTGCGTGAGATGTCCCAACTCTCAAAAGCGCAAATCGTTCCTTTTTCCCGCACACAGGTTCTCGAAGATGGCGCCTATGCATCAGAAGGTTCTCTGTATTTCAAGGGCGAAAAAGTGATGGCTATTTCTGATTTGAGGGTTCCAGGTGAGCACAACATCGAAAACGCTTTGGCCGCAATCGCTGTAGCGAAACTATCAGGTGTAGCCAATGAGGCCATCATTTCAGCTTTCCATCTCTTTTACGGCGTCGAGCACCGGATCCAATTCGTAGCCGAACTGAACGGAAGAAAGTTCTACAATGATTCGAAAGCAACGAATATCCTTGCAACCAAAACAGCCCTAAGCAGCTTCCGGACTCCGGTTGTCCTGCTGGCAGGCGGATTGGACCGGGGGAATACCTTCGATGAACTCATTCCCTTTCTTGAAAACGTGAAGACTTTGATTGTCTTCGGGGAGACTGCCGAGAAATTGAAGGACGCAGGCGAAAAAGCAGGCATCGAAGAAATCGTGGTGACTGATAATGTTGCCACTGCCGTTCCGATCAGCTATCAGTACAGCGAAGAAGGGGACACGGTCCTGTTGTCTCCGGCCTGCGCGAGCTGGGATCAGTACAAAAATTTTGAAGTGCGCGGTAAAACATTCACGGATGCTGTCCATTCCTTGGTCAAAGCCACGAGTGAGGAGGAGGGTTCTTTCTAGAGAACCTGTACGCTTATGAAAATAGTATTATCCGGTGGGGGAACGGGTGGGCACATCTACCCGGCGTTAGCCCTGATGAACCGAATCAAAGAAAAATATCCGGACAGTGAATTCCTTTACGTAGGGACGGACCGCGGTTTGGAAAGCACAATCGTACCGAAAGCCGGTGTGGCCTTTAAATCCGTCAAGATCCAAGGGCTGCGCCGGAGTTTATCGCTTCAGAACCTGAAGACGGTCTACCTGATGATCAAGAGCATTTCGGACTCGAAGAAAATCATCAAGGCCTTCCAACCGGATGTCGTCATCGGGACGGGTGGTTATGTTTGCGCGCCTGTCCTCTATGCGGCCTCCAAACTGGGCATACCGACCATCATCCATGAGCAAAATTCAGTCGCAGGAGTCACAAATAAATTTTTGAGCCGGGTTGTGGACCGCATCTGCATTTGTTTTGAGGATGCCCGTAGTGACTTCTCCGCCTATCCGGATAAAATTGTGTTCACGGGGAATCCCCGAGCGCAGGAAGTAGCCTCCTTGAAGGAGTGTGCCGACCTGAAGGAATACGGATTGAAGAAAGGCGTTCCGACCGTTTTGATTTTTGGAGGTAGCCGGGGAGCCAAGAAACTGAATGAATCTTTCGTAGCGGCCTATCCGCTCTTCAAAGACAAACCATATCAAGTGCTGCTGGCTACCGGAGACGTCCACTTCAATGCAGTGGAGCAAGAAATCAGCGCACTGACGGATCGTTTGGACAATGTCCGGATTGTGCCGTACATCCATGATATGCCGAAATTATTCAAGCGTACCGACTTGATTGTATCGCGCAGCGGCGCAACCACGTTGACGGAAGTGATGGCTTTGGGTTTGCCGAGCATTCTGATTCCGAGCCCTTATGTCACAAACAACCATCAGCAAAAAAATGCCGAAAGCCTACTGAAAAACGGGGCTGCAGAAATGATCCTCGAGAAAGACCTTTCGGCACAATCATTGTTTGAAGCTATCGATAAGCTGATGATCGATGAAACGGTACGCAAAGAAATGGCTCTTCAAGCCAAACAGATGGGTATAACAGATGCATCAGACCGCATCATCGATGTCATCCTGGCTTTGAAGAATTGAGAAAGGGAGGGAGGCCAGATGGCTTTCAAAAAAATCCGGCAGAAGCTGAAGAGTAAGGGTTCGTCGGAAGGGACTCCCTGGCAGCGTGCAACTGCTGAGTTGGAAAAGCAAAACAAAGCTGAGAAAAAGCAAAAGACTTCAAAAAAATCCGGCATGAAGCATTTGTCGGGAGAAAAAAAAGCGAAATTAAAAAAAAGTAAACACCTTCCTGAAGCCACTGGAACAGACAAACGTCAAAGATACTTTGGATGGTACGGCATTTTCTCGGTTGGGTTGGTCCTCAGCGGTTTTCTGATTTCCCCCTACGGGAAAATCAAGGACATCTATGTGGAAGGCGCCCAAGCTGTTCCGGAACAAAGCATCATCGATGCCAGTCACATCAATGGGAATCTGACCGCCTTGGGAGTCGTATGGAATGATGATAAGGTCGATGCCTTTATCACTGATGTTTTGCCCCAAGTCAAAACAGCTGAGGTGACGCTGCGGGGTATGAATGACATCACAATCCATGTAACGGAACACGAAACCATTGCTTATGTTTCATCGGACGGCTATTACTACAATGTGTTGGATAACGGGACCGTAGCCAATACGGAACTGAAGGTTCCGATCGGCAACAACCCAATCATAACGAGCTTTGAAATGAACCAGAATCTGGATGACCTGCTCGAACAATATATGCAGTTGACGGACAGTGTCCAGAACAGCATCTCGGAAATTAAATATACCGGAACGGAAGAAAATCCATACACAATCACGGTATATATGAACGATGGGAATGAAGTGAAGGCGAGCTTGCCATCCTTCGCTGAGAAAATCTTGTACTATCCTGACATCGTAAGCCAATTGGGAGAGACGAAAGGGACCATCGATCTAGAAGTGGGCGTCTACTTTACACCCTTCACGCAAACAACAGAAGAGGATGCATCTGCTTCGGCAGATTCCGCCATTCCATCCGAATGAGTGGAAAAGAGATCAGGATTGACTTGCAGTCAATCCTTGAACAATGATTGCGATCATTGTTGAGGGATTGAATAACTTTTGCCAAACTTCTATCGGATAGAATTATTTGTAAAAATCTTCGTAAATGAAGAGTTATTATGATAAAATGAAAAGGTGTAGCTTTTTGTCATCGCGTATAAGTAACCGATAGTTTTTTTCGGAACAATGCGGATGTTTACACAAGCCATTATGTCAAACGGAGGTTTCAATAAAACCATGAAGAATTCAGGAATATACGTCAGTCTAGATATTGGAACCACTTCAATAAAAGTTGTAGTCGCAGAATATGTGAAAGATCAAATGAACATTATTGGAGTCGGGAATGAAATTTCCAAAGGTCTTAGCCGTGGCGTCATCGTTGATATCGATGAAACGGTCGAATCGATCCGCAGTGCAGTCAGTCAAGCTGAAAGAAAAGCGAACATTCAGATATCAAACGTCATCGTAGGCATACCAAGCAACCAAATCAGTATCGAACCTTGCCACGGAATGTATGCAGTCGCAAGCGAAAACAAGGAAATCACAGATAAGGATGTCCAGAACGTCTTCGCTGCTGCAAAAGTCCGTTCTGTTCCGCCCGAGAGAGAAATCATTTCCGTCATCCCTGAAGAGTTCATCGTAGATGGATTCGATGGTATCAGAGATCCGAGAGGCATGATTGGCGTACGTCTTGAATTGTACGCAAGCATGATCACAGGTCCAAAAACAATCATCCATAACATCAAACGTTGTGTAGAGAAAGCTGGTCTTCAAATCGAAGATATGGTCGTACAGCCATTGGCCATTTCAAGCGTAGCCATGAACAAAGGCGAGCGGGATTTCGGGACCATTCTTATCGATATGGGTGGCGGCCAAACAAGTGCCTCTGTCATGCACGACGATCAATTGAAATTTGCATTTGTTGATCCCGAGGGTGGCGACCTTGTGACCAAGGACATTTCCATCATTTTGAACACGACACTGGAAAATGCGGAGCGCGTAAAACGCGAATATGGGTATGCCATTTCCGAAGACACGTCCGATGAGGAATTTTTCCCTGTCGAAACAATCGGCAAAGAAGAACCAGTAAAAGTCGATGAAAGATATCTGTCCGAAATCATCGAAGCGCGTTTTGTACAGATTTTTGAAAACATCAAACGTGCCTTGGATAAAGTGGAAGCACGCGATCTTCCAGGTGGTATCATTCTGACCGGGGGCGCAGCGGCATTACCGGGCGTCGTCGATCTGGCGAAAGAAATCTTCGAAATCAACGTCAAGCTGTATATCCCAGAACAGATGGGGATGCGCAATCCGATCTATGCAACGAGCATCGGCCTGATCAAGTATGTAGCTGGGTTGGATGATATTTACCGTGTCGCCAAAGGAAAAGTACAGGCGACAGGCAAAGTGATCCCTTTGCAGTCCAAAACTGTGAAACAACCGGCAGTCATAGAAGAACCTGTCTATGAAACGGAGACTTATGCCGATGAGGAAAATTACGAAGAAAGTTTAGTCGGAAAATTAAAACGTTGGTTCAACAATTTATTTGAATAATCACGCTGTATATAAAATGAATGGTATGAAATAGGAGGAAATGAAATGGAATTGGAATTCGATTCAAGCATGAATGATGGAGCAAAAATTAAAGTTATCGGTGTCGGTGGGGCGGGTAGCAATGCCGTAAACCGTATGATCGAAGAAGGCGTACAAGGTGTGGAATTCATCGTCGCCAACACAGATACGCAAGCCTTAAATGCATCAAGAGCGGAAACAAGAATCCAACTCGGACCTAAATTGACGAAAGGGTTGGGTGCAGGCTCGATTCCTGAAGTAGGCCGCAAAGCTGCTGAAGAGAGCGAACAACAAATTTCTGAAGCCTTGGCTGGAGCAGATATGATCTTTGTCACATGCGGAATGGGTGGCGGTACCGGTACGGGTGCAGCTCCTATCGTAGCCAGAATCGCGAAGGACCTTGGCGCACTGACTGTCGGTGTTGTAACGCGTCCATTCACTTTTGAAGGTCCGAAAAGAGGCCGTTATGCAGCCGAAGGAATCGCTGAATTAAAAGCGAACGTTGATACATTGGTCATCATCTCCAACAATCGCCTATTGGAAATCGTGGACAAAAAGACTCCTATGCTGGAAGCCTTCCGTGAAGCAGATAATGTCTTGCGCCAAGGGGTTCAAGGGATCTCTGACCTGATCACAGCTCCAGGATACGTCAACTTGGACTTCGCTGATGTGAAAACAGTCATGAAAGATCAAGGTTCTGCCTTGATGGGTATCGGTATCGCCTCCGGCGAAAACCGTACGGCTGAAGCAACCAAAAAAGCCATTTCTTCACCATTGTTGGAAGTTTCCATCGATGGCGCTGAACAGATCCTGTTGAACATCACGGGTGGTTCAGACTTGACGTTGTTCGAAGCGCAAGACGCGAGTGATATCGTAGCACAAGCTTCAACATCTGAAGTCAATATCATCTTCGGTACATCCATCAACGAAAACTTAGGCGATGAAGTTATTGTTACCGTAATCGCTACAGGAATCGACGACAAAAAAAAAGATGAAAAAAAAACCGCTAATCGCGGAGGAAGTGCTTTTAAGGGACGTAAAGAAGTAGGGAACACACCTGTTTCATACCCAGAAAAACAACTCCCGACTGAAAGAGCAGAAGAAAAACCAGCCAAAGATCTATTCGGCGATTGGGATATCCGTAGAGACACAAGCGTGAGGGAACAGGCGCCAAAATCGGCCCAACCTGAGCCAGAAGAATACTCTGTGAAACAAACAGAAGATAATTATCCACGTTATCACGAAAATAAAGAAGACAGAAATGGTGGAGAGGATTCATTGGACACACCACCTTTCTTCCGCAAGAGACGCAGATAAGTATGACTATTGAACAAAATTGCCGGAAAGTTGAGTCAACTGTGGAAGCAGCCTGCCTTACAGCCGGACGCAAACGCGAGGAAGTAACGGTTGTCGCCGTCACGAAGACAAAACCTGTAGAGGAAGTGGAAGAACTATATCGCTTGGGCTACCGTCATTTTGCAGAAAATCGTCCTGAAGGTCTGATCGAAAAGCAGACAGCTCTTCCACAAGAAGACATCTACTGGCATTATATCGGTACTTTACAGACAAGGAAAGTGAAGCAGGTGATCAATCGTATCGCCTACTTCCACGCATTGGATCGCATGTCATTGGCAAAGGAAATCAATGAATGGGCGGAAAAGCCTGTTTCTTGCTTCGTGCAGGTCAATGTTACAGGGGAAAGCTCGAAACATGGGCTTTCCGCATCCGAGGCAATACCTTTCATCAAGAGTCTGGAGGGCTTCCCAAATATCACTGTTGTCGGCTTGATGACGATGGCACCCATTGATGCAACAGACGTGGAGTTGCGCCGATGTTTCAAGGATCTAAAAATAATACAAGAACAAGTAGCGGCGTTGAACTTGGCTCACGCCCCCTGTACGGAAACGAGCATGGGCATGAGCCAGGATTATCCGATAGCGATTGCCGAAGGTGCGACCTTCGTACGTGTCGGATCGGCATTCTTTGCTGAAACAGAAGCATAGACGAAGAAGAAGTGAGGGGTCTTATGGGTCTGAAAGATTTATTCCGAAAGTACTTTGTAATTGAAGACGAGGATGACGGATACGAGGAAGTAGATGAACCATCGACTGTCGTTCCAGTCCGTAGGTCCGAGCGCAATGAAGAAGGGGCCCCATCTCAAAGGAGCACCCAAAAGAGATCGACGAAAGCAAAGGTAATTCCTATGAATCAACAAACAATGACCGAAAAGGCAAGTATCCATGTTGTGGAGCCGAGAGTCTATTCCGAAGTGGAAAAGATTGCCGATAATCTGTTGAAGAATCAAGCAGTACTGCTTAATTTCAAAAGGATAGATGCGGAACAAACAAAGCGGATCGTGGACTTTCTCACCGGAACGGTATATGCGATCGGGGGAGAAATCCAACGCGTTGGTGATGAAATCTTTTTATGCACCCCTGCTTCAGTCGGAGTCGAAGGCGCACTGGCCGAAACACTTGAAGAAGAGCGTTCGTTTTACTAGAAAGGAAGCAAAATGACACAAATATTGATTTGGCTTTTACAGATTATTCGTTGGGGCATATCCGCGTATTCAACGGTATTGCTGGTATATGCATTGATGAGTTGGTTACCGGGAGCCAGAAGTTCCAAATTTGGGTACTTTATCTCCAGTATTGTGGAGCCTTACCTGGATATATTCAGAAGATTGATCCCATCTGTGGGTATGGTGAGCTTCAGTGTAGTGGCGGGGATCTTATTCCTGAATTTGGTGGAGTATGGAGCACAAGTCGTGATTCTGTTCCTGATCAGATTGCTGAATTGACGGACATTTTTTCATCAAACGAAAAAGTGAGGGATTCGTATGCAAGAAGTTTATCAACATTTCCGCAAGGAAGAGCAGCCATTTATAGACAGTGCCCAATCTTGGATTACGCAAGCAGAGGAAACCTATACACCGTATTTGACGGATTTCTTGGATCCAAGACAGCAGTATATTCTTGAAATGCTGGTTGGAAAAAAAGGTGAAGTCCATCTCCAATTTTATGGAGGCTATGAAGCAGCCGAACGTAAACGGGCAATCATTTGCCCCGAGTATTTCAGTCCGAATCAAAGCGACTTTGAAATCGAACTTACTGAGGTTGTGTATCCTTCAAAATTTGCCAGTCTTACCCATGGGAAAATACTGGGGACGCTGATTGGGACTGGCATGAAAAGGGAACTTTTCGGGGATATCCTGTCTGACGGGACGCGCTGGCAGTTTTTATTGGCGTCGAATATAGCAAGCTACGTGCATTCGCAAATCACCAAGATAGGCAAAGTCAGTGTCCGCCTAGAGAGTCGGACGTATACTGATCTGATCATGCCTATCGATGATTGGACGATTGTGCATGATACTGTCAGTTCTCTGCGCTTGGATACTGTGATTGCTGCCATCTACAACATATCCAGGCAACGCGCAAAAGAACTGGTGAGCAGTGGGAAAGTAAAGTTGAACTGGTCGGTATTTGAACGTCCCGATTTTGAATTGGGACTGTTGGATATCGTGTCCATCCGCGGTTATGGCCGGATCCAGATTAAGGCCATAGAAGGGAAATCCAAGAAAGACAAATGGCGCGTCGAATTTGGCGTATTGTACAAATAAGAATGACAAGAACGAAAGGTGTGTATAAGATGAGTTTGACTCCATTAGATATCCAACACAAGGAATTCCCTGTCAAAATAAAAGGGTACGATAAAGAACAAGTCAATGACTTTTTGGATAATGTCACAAAAGAATTTGAAAAAATCATCAGACAAAATAAAGATCTGCAAAAGCAACTGAAATTTGCCGAAGAAAAGCTTCAGTATTTCAGCAACCTGCAGGATGCTGTGAACAAGTCGATCGTTGTGGCGCAGGATGCTGCCGACAGACTGAAAGAAAATGCACGCAAAGAAGCTGAAATCATTCTGTTTGAAGCCGAAAAAAGTGCGGACCGTTTATTGCATGAAGCGGCGGGGAAAGCGACAAAAATCAATGAAGAGACCGACGGCGTCCGCAAGGAAAGCCGCAAATTCAAACAGAAGCTGCAGCTTTTGGTTGAGTCGCAATTGAACCTCATCATGAATGATGAATGGAATAATCTGTTGAACGCTTCACCGGAAGGCCAGGTTTCGACGCCTACCTTGAATGAAGTGTTGTCCAACCGCACACGCATCATCGATGAATTGGTCGCCAATTCCGATGACGCAGCCGAGTTCGAAGTCGGCGGAAGATTGGCCGAAGAAGCCAGAGCCGAAGAGAAACTTGCTGAAGTTGCTGTGGAAGCTATTGAAATTCCGCAAGAAAACAAGTAAAATCGATGTATTGAAGAATGGAACACCCGAAGAAAAGACACTTCCAGCGAATTGGTAAACGGTGAAAGGCCAATAAGTCCCTCTTTTTTTAGGATCCTCCATGAGAATCTTTTTGAACAAACATAAGTAGAAAAGGTCGCCTGAACAGCGTTAACGGTTTGAATGAGGAAGCATGACAGCCTGTTCCGGCCGTTGTCGCTTTGAATTTGGGTGGTACCACGAAGACTTCGTCCCTTTTGGAGACGAAGTCTTTTTTGTAGAAAAAAATAATCAAAAGGGAGCTTCCGACAATGAAAATGAAAGATACGCTGCACCTTGGGAAAACAGCTTTTCCTATGAAAGCCAACCTGCCTGTCCGTGAATTGGAATGGCAAAAGGAATGGGAAGAAAAAGAAATTTATGTAAAAAGACAAGAAAAAAACGCGGATAAACCGACTTTTGTGCTTCACGATGGCCCTCCGTACGCCAACGGTGCTGTCCATATGGGACATGCCTTGAACAAAATCAGCAAGGACATCATCGTCCGCTCGAAATCCATGTCTGGCTTCCGCGCGCCTTTTGTCCCTGGTTGGGATACGCATGGTTTACCGATCGAACAAGCCTTAACGAATACAGGTGTGAACCGCAAAGCGATGAGCTTGGCTGATTTCCGTAAACTGTGTGAAGATTATGCTTGGAAACAGATCGACGGACAAAGAACCGTCTTCAAACGCTTGGGCATCGCTGGTGACTGGGAAAACCCATATGTGACGCTGTTGCCGAAATATGAAGAAGCTGAAATCCGTGTATTCGGAAAAATGGCGGAAAAAGGCTACATCTACAAAGGCTTGAAGCCGATCTATTGGTCGCCATCGAGTGAATCCTCGCTTGCGGAGGCCGAAATCGAATATAAAGATGTGAAGTCTCCTTCAATCTACGTGGCTTTCCAAGTCAAAGACGGCAAAGGGCTTCTTGCTAACGATACTGCCTTCATCATCTGGACGACAACACCGTGGACTTTGCCGGCAAACTTAGGCATTTCCGCAAATGCTGCCTTCGATTATGTGGTTGTTTCCGCTGACGGAAGAAAATTTGTTGTCGCAAAAGAATTGTTGGACACAGTCAAGGAAGCCATCGGATGGGAATCTGTGGAAGTCCTGCAAGAACTGAAGGGATCAGATTTGGAGTACATGACCGTTCAGCATCCGTTTTATGATCGTGAGTCCTTGGTCATGGTGGGCGACCATGTCACACTTGAAGCGGGTACCGGGTTAGTCCATACCGCTCCAGGACATGGTGAAGATGACTACCTTGTCAGCAAAAAATATGGTCTAGACGTATTATCTCCGGTCGACAACAAAGGTTGCTATACGGCTGAAGCCCCTGGTTTCGAGGGCATGTTCTACGACAAAGCCAATAAACCGATCACCGACCTGTTGGCGGAAAAAGGCGCTTTGCTGAAACTGGATTTCTTCGTCCACAGCTATCCGCATGACTGGCGCACAAAGAAACCGGTCATCTATCGCGCAACGCCGCAATGGTTCGCATCCATCGATAAATTCCGTCAAGACATTCTGGACGAAATCGAAAATGTAGAGTGGCTGCACCCATCCGGCAAAGTCCGCTTGTTCAACATGATCCGCGACCGCGGCGATTGGGTCATTTCCCGTCAACGTGTCTGGGGCGTTCCGTTGCCGATCTTCTATGCGGAAAATGGAGAACCTGTCATCACGCCGGAAACGATCGACCACGCTGCGAAATTGATCGGCGAATTCGGATCGAACGTCTGGTTCGAAAGAGAAGCGAAAGACCTGCTGCCTGAAGGGTTCACGCATCCTGGCAGCCCGAACGGGGAATTTACCAAAGAAATGGACATCATGGATGTCTGGTTCGATTCCGGATCTTCGCATGAAGCTGTGCTTCGGGCAAGAGAAGATTTGACATTCCCTGCCGATATGTACTTGGAAGGCTCCGATCAATACCGTGGTTGGTTCAATTCAAGCATCACGACAAGCGTTGCGATCAATGGGGTTGCGCCATACAAGACAGTTCTTTCCCAAGGTTTCGTATTGGATGGAGAAGGGCGCAAAATGAGCAAATCATTAGGCAATACTGTCCTGCCTGAAAAAGTCGTCAAGAATATGGGCGCCGATATCATCCGTTTATGGGTGTCCAGTGTCGATTACGAATCCGATGTGAGAATCAGTGACGATATTCTGAAGCAAGTTTCTGAAACTTACCGCAAAATCCGCAACACCATGCGTTTCTTGATCGGGAATACGGAAGATTTCCAACCGAAGGAACATGCCGTAGCCTACGAAGAGCTGCGCAGTGTCGATCAATACCTGATGGCGCGCTTGGATCAAGTGGTTGAAACATGTGTGACAGCCTATAAGGAGTACGAGTTCTCGACCATCTATCAAACAATCATGAACTTCTGTACAGTTGATTTGTCGGCATTCTATCTTGATTTTGCGAAAGATGTTGTCTACATCGAAAAAGAGGATAATCTGGAAAGACGCGCCATGCAGACCGTATTTTACGAAGTATTGGTTAAGTTGGCTAAACTTTTGACACCGATCATCCCACACACAACAGAAGAAATCTGGAGTTTCCTGAAGGAAGAGGAACAATACGCCCAACTGGCTGAATTGCCGGAAAGCAGCATCCGTGAAGACCAGGCAGCGATTCTGGGTCAATGGGGAAAATTCATGGATATACGCGATGCAGCTTTGAAAGCATTGGAAGTTGCGCGTAATGAAAAAACAATCGGGAAATCCTTTGAGGCGCATCTATCCTTATTCGTTGATGAAGAAACAAAAGCCTTGTTCGCGTCCCTTGATGCGAATCTGGAACAGTTATTCATCGTTTCACAGCTTGACATCAATGAATTGACGGCTGCTCCAGCTGAAGCGATGCAGTTTGATAATCTTGCCATTCTTGTAGAGCATGCCCATGGGGAAACCTGCGAAAGATGCCGTGCCATTAAAGAAGAAGTCGGAACGATCGAAGATGCAGCTACACTTTGCGGACGTTGTGCAGATATTGTGAAATCTGAATACTCAGAAGCACTCGTGCCAGAAGAGGCATAACCTTATCGCTCGGAACAAAATTGGTAAGGGCATGTGAATGAAAAGTAAAGAGTACGCAGGAAGACGTCTTCTGACGGCATTCCTGCGTGCTCCTTTTGATTTTAAGCGTAAATCAAAGATGGTTCCATTACTGTTAAAGTTTTTAAAGAAGGCGCATAAATTCCTCTTGAATTTAGATGAGATATTCGTTATAATTATATTAGTAATTTGTACTAATATGATAGTATTTATTTGTATTAGCATTTTACCAATGAAAATTTTGGAGGTATTACACGATTATGGAACAAGGCAAAGTAAAATGGTTTAACGGCGAAAAAGGTTTTGGATTTATCGAAGTTGACGGAAAAGACGATGTATTCGTACATTTCTCAGCTATCCAAGGCGAAGGTTTCAAAACTTTAGAAGAAGGCCAAGATGTTGAATTCGAAATCGTTGACGGCAACCGTGGCCCTCAAGCAGCTAACGTTGTAAAATTATAATCCTATTCTTTTTAACCTTAGCGAATTCAAAGCGTATCGGGAGTTTCTCCTGATACGCTTTTTACATGCAAAAAAAGCGTTGTTTCTGCGATCCCTTTAAGGACCGCAGAAACAACGCTTTTATCAGAAAACAGGCAGCTGCCTGCGTATGCTCGATAGGGTATGGTTACTTCTTCATGCTTCTCATAACGAAGGATACGATGAAAATCAGGATGACTGCTCCGACCAATGCAGGAATAACATTAAATCCTCCGATTACTGGTCCAAATTCCAGATTTGGAAATAATGAAGACCCTATCCATGAGCCGACGAAACCAGCAACGATATTGCCGATGATGCCACCTGGGACATCCTTGCCCAAAAAAGCTCCAGCTATTGCACCGATGATTCCTCCGACAATTAAAGACCATATAAAGCTCATTTCTATTCCCCCTTCTTTTGATAGAAGCATAGCAACAGTATAATTACTTCTTGCTTATATTATTGTATAAAAGGGAATTTATTACAAATAATATGTATTCAAATTATTGATTTTGCTTGAAATTGATATCTGAAAACAGGGAATATTAAGTGAGTGAGGATGAAAACTACACCAATTACCTTGAAATCCATCTAATCAAGTTTCTTAAGGTTCTTAATGTTACAGATGATACTGTTATGATTTTCTTTCTATTGAATGTGACAAATATCAGTAAAATTGTACCAATCAGACTAGGAATGAAATAAAAACCCACGAATTCAGGGCCCCATGCACCGAATAAAATTGTTCCTATCCACGAACCAATAAACCCAGCAATTACAATTCCTATTCCTCCACCTGGAATGTTTGCATTTAACAAAGATCCAACTATTGCGCCGGTGAGGCCATACATTATTAACTCAACTTTCGCAGTTCGAATAATTGAGTAAACCTTTATGTGTATTGCTTTAATTGAGTATTCAATAGGCACCTTGACATTTGACTGCACAAGAAAAACACCTCGCTGTTTGGTATAGTTTAATTACCACAAAAAAACTACCAATAGCGAGGTGCTTATCACTATGATAACTAATAATGGCCTAAACAATCAACTACCAAATTCATTACAAGCAGTATTTGATGAACTAAAAATCCTTAAACATCTTCGAAATGCTGGAATCACGAAAAGTGCAGGGTTTTCCTGCGGATATTTATTCCAACTGATTTTCTGCCTTATCTTTGAAGGTAAAAATTGGTTCAGAATGCTTGAAAGCAAAAAATCCGTCGGATTACCCTGCAAGGATGCCATCTACCGTTTTTTGAACAACTCAACCTATAACTGGCGCCGTTTTCTGCTTTCCTTAAGTGCGTCTACAATCTCCAAAGTAAGCGCCTTGACCAATCATAAACGTCCGAAAGTGTTGATTATCGATGACTCTGCCTATGAAAGAAATCGCAGTAAGAAAGTAGAATTGCTTGCGCGCTGTTTTGATCATTCCTCGCAGAAAATGCGCTTTTACAAAGGATTTCGACTGCTTACGCTTGGCTGGTCCGATGGCGCGACCTTTATGCCACTTGATTTTTCCTTGCTGAGTTCAACGAAATCCAGCATTAACGGAATCGATGAAAGAATTGACAAGCGGACCTGCGGTTATAAAAGACGCAAAGAAGCGCTTGAAACGGCGCCATCTGCTATCCCTGATATGATTCAACGCGCCTTGGCATCCGGCGTTGACGCATCCTACGTTCTAATGGATACCTGGTTCACACAACAGCCCTTGATTAAAACCATTAAGGAACAAGGCATTGATGTGATTGGTATGGTCAAAGCTACCAACCAGCGCTATTCAGTGGACAATAAATGGGTTGATCTGAAGAACCTTTACAAACTCGCTGCACCTACAAACCATCATAAGGACATTTTGCGGTCCATCCATACTACAATGGCAAACGGTGTTCCCGTAAAGATTGTCTTCATACGAAATCGAAATAACCACAGCCGTTGGCTGGCTATATTAAGCACGGATTGTTCCTTGACAGAACAGGAAATTGTCCGTATTTACGGTATGCGTTGGGACATTGAGGTGTTCTTCAAAGCGACAAAGTCGCTTTTGAAACTGCAAAAAGAAGTGCAAGGTAGATCTTATGATTCTCTCGTTAGCCACACAACAATTGTATTCGCGCGGTATATTGTGTTGTCTTGGCAGAACCGCTGCAACACGGATGAGCGAACGTTGGGGGGCATGTTTTACGAACTCTGTGACGAATTGAAAGAGCTTGATTGGGCTGTAGCATTACAACAGCTGGTTGAGATTCTTGAAGAGGCTTTGGAAAAAACATCGAAAAAATTTAAACATTTCATCAAATGTCAACTACAGCATTGGTTTGCAAGTCTGCCCAATTATATCAAGGCGTACTTGCCTATTTTAAGCTGCGAAAGTTGAGTTATTAATAATAAAACGACTTCCATTATTAGTCCCCCTTATTGATGGTTATTATAGTAACAACATAATTGCTATGATACCATTATAAAGAAAAGAGTCCTAATTTCAAATTGAATCTGAGAATAACTAATACTACCGGTTTAAATGTGCCACTTTTTTTATATGAATAATACTTCCTAAATTATTTTTTCGTGAATTCAAGACAGCTAAGTATAAAATCATTATTTTTAGAATAATCATTTTGAGTTTTAAAGATATGTAAATAATATTACTATATAAATTGAGTTAAATTGCATTCGTTTTTCCTCCTGTAGGCGTATACTAAAGAAAACACTTGAGGAGTGGGGAACATGGAAACAGAA
>NZ_FOQC01000008.1 GCF_900113645.1 Trichococcus flocculiformis | reverse complement strand
TTGGGTTGGTCGGATGGGAACACTTTCGTGCCGCTTGCGTTCTCTTTATTGAGCTCAGAAAAACAATCGAACCGTTTCCAGGAAATCAACCCGACCATAGATAAGCGCACCGTGGGTTACAAGCGTCGGAAGGAAGCCGTCAAAAAGTCAACAGAAGCGCTGTTCGACTTGCTTGATGATATAAATCCGCTCCAACTCTGCGCTCGAACGTTACTTTTCGATAGTTGGTTCGCATTTCCAAAAGTAATCAAGCGCGTGGTTTCGGAGTATCCACTCGAGGTAGTCTGTATGCTGAAACGTATGCACCGCGTCTACTACACGTATGAAGGGCAAAAGTATACACTGACCCAGTTGTATCAAGTTGTGCGCAAAAAACGTGGTCGTGCCAAGATCCTCGCATCTGTTGTCGTCAGCTTGGGACTGGACGATAATGAAAAAGAAATTCAGGCCCGTATTGTCTTCGTGCGTGACCGAAATCGCTCCAAAAATTGGCTTGCAATCTTGTCCACGGATATCAATCTGCCTGAAGAAGAAATTGTGCGTCTCTATGGCAAACGCTGGGATATCGAGTGTTTCTTCAAGGTGGCAAAGTCACATCTGGCGCTAGGAAAAGAGTTCCAGTGCCGCAGTTACGATGCGATGGTAGCCCACACGACAATTGTCTTCACCCGTTACATCATGCTCGCCCTTCGTACACGCGAAGAGCAGGATCCCAGGACCATCGGTCAGCTGTTCTTCTTGTGTTGTGATGAACTGGAGGACATCCGCTTTGCAGAGGCGATTCTATTGGTATTTGACTGTCTGAAGGCTTCCCTGACAGAAGAACCTGTCCTGTCCGAAGAAATGGTGGAGTCACTTCTGGATAGAGTTTTCGATAACTTACCAACTTTCTTGAAACGAGCATTCCCACAACCGGAAAAGCAGCTTCCAAGTGCTTTAGCGGCATAATATTATAGCTGGAAATGTTGATGTATCAAGTCTATATGGTCTTTTTTAGTGTGCGAAAGTTGAGTAATATACTATCTGAATAGTATATCACAAACAATCTGCATTACGAGGATATTGTTAACTATAAGCAACAAAAATCATCTGGTTCCTGCCAGATTTGAAGGAGACTAACCATTTGAAAAAATACTTATACATGGGCATGGGTTTCTTGACGTTCGGTCTCGGGACTGTCGGGATATTCCTGCCGTTCTTGCCTACAACTGTCTTCTATCTGCTGACCGGCTTCTTCTGGATACACAGTTCGGACCGTTTGCATAAGCAATTCGTCGAATCGGAAAAATACAAACAATACATCGACGACCCGTTAGTGAAAAAAAACATCACGAACAAAGGGTTGGGCCGGATGTTCGTGATGATGCTCTTTGTCTTTGCGATCCCCTTTACGCTGACCGACAGCACATTGCTGCGCATCGTACTGATAATCGTATATTTGGCCCACCTGATCGGTTTGACCTGGCATCTGCGCTTCAGGAAATCGTAAAAAAATGTGACGCCAGCAATTCACTTCGATAAATATTCAATTGCCTTGCGGTATTTCTCTTCCCGATCCCTATCCTTTTGGGTAATGGTTTCCAGCCTGGTCAGATCCGAATTGTGCTTCAGATCCGCCAACTTCACGGCAGTAGCCAATCCGTTCTTTTTAACCTCTGCCAAATAATCGGCATAGTTCTGGTCCGTTTTTTTGGTCAATGCTTCAACAGCTTCGACTACCGCAACCGATAGCCCCTTAGCCAACAACTCATCGGCTGTCACATCCGTGTCCTCAATGATATCATGCAGCAAGGCGACAGCCTTCTCTTCATCCGTCGCCATCTCTGCGGCCACTTGCAACGGATGCAGAATATAATCAAGCCCGGCTTTATCCGTCTGTCCGGCATGCGCCGTTTTCGCTATTTCAAACGCCAATTCTTCCAACATGATGGCACCACCCTTCTCATCCATTATAAGCGACTTTGTTGAAAAACAAAAAAGGATCAGCGTGAACTGATCCGAATTCTTATTTATATTTCAATTTTGAGATCAAAATGACCAAAGCCAAGCAGAAAGTGACGACGTTTGCGATGAAAAGCGCCATATCACCGATTCTGTAGCCGTGCACCATCCACAAGAAGATACCTATCACTGACATGAGGTACATCCCCAGCGAAATGGCCTTCGTGTCCTTTGTCTGCAAAACTTTGATTACCTGCGGCAAAAAAGCCAATGTCGTTAATACGCCTGCGATTGATCCAATCATGTTTTTTCCCCCTGATTTGTATGTTTATTTTAGTTTGTAGAGCAAGTAGTCCAGACAATCGATTGCCTTCTGGTCCTCATGGATCTTATCCAACAAGCCATGCCTATGTTTTTTCAGTATCTCTATCTGTTTTAGTTGCTCGTTCTTTTTCCGATAGTAAAGGAAAGCAGCGATGGTTTCCTTCGTGCAACCGGCATCCTTCAGATTTGTGATCAGCATTTCTTCAGTTATGTCCACTCGTCTCCCTCCTCATGTGAATAGAATATATCGAATCAGGGTGAATATCAAATACCTATATCAGATAACTTGATATACTTGAAAGGCATAGCAAAAAACACTAAAATGGTGGTGAAGGAGTTGAGGATATGGAAATCAGAGTGCTGCAGTATTTTTTGACAATCGCAAGGGAACAGAGCATTTCAGGAGCGGCAGAATTTTTGCATATTACGCAACCGACCCTTTCCAGACAAATGAAGGAACTGGAAGAGGAACTCGGTAAGCAGCTTTTCATCAGGGGTAACCGGAAGATCACTTTGACGGATGACGGCATGTTGCTGAGAAAACGGGCTGAGGAAATCATCCAGCTTGTGGAGAAAACCGAGTCGGAAATGAATGCGGACACTACTGAATTCAGTGGCGACATTTATATCGGCGGTGGCGAAACCAAAGGCATGCGGATCATTATGCGTGCAATCAGCAAAGCCCAATCGGAGCACCCGCTGCTCAAATTTCATCTGTTCAGTGGTAATGCCGAGGATGTCACGGACCGTTTGGATAAAGGTTTACTGGATTTTGGGGTTCTTGTGGAGCCAACGAACATGTCCAAATATGATTTCATCAAACTGCCGACAAAAGATATCTGGGGTGTCCTGATGAGGAAAGAGAGTCCAATGGCTGTTTTGGAAAGCATCACACCGAAGGATCTGAGGGATAAGCCGGTCATCTGTTCGAACCAGCTTCTGGTGAAAAATGAAATCGCCGGCTGGCTCGGTGGCAATGAACGCAGCCTGAATATCGTCACATCCTATAACCTTCTCTATAATGCCTCCTTGCTCGTGGAGGAAAACAGTCATTATGCGCTGTGCTTGGATGGCATCATCCATACCGGTGAGAGCAGCGATTTGTGCTTCCGTCCGTTGGAACCGCGGCTTGAGGTCGGGCTTCATTTTGTATGGAAGAAATATCAAGTGTTTTCAAAAGCCTCGGACTATTTCTTAAGGTTGGTGCAGGAAGAGGCTCAGAGACAAGTCGACCGTTGATTTTCGGATGATTTGTCTGATTGATTTCGCCAGCTCCGGCGACGAGTATCCTTAGCGTAGGTGAAGGCTGTGATCAATTGGCCAGCTCCCCTCAGCCATCATTCGCCGGAGTTGCATACTTATTTCATGTCTTACCACCGCTGGAGCCTTGCCTCGCCGGTGGTAAAGAACCCCACGCAGCCTATTCGGTCAAAAATAAAAAGCCCAAGTCTATCTATTGCGACTTGGGCTTTTTATTTTTTTAGTGAATCAAATGATGGTGGTATCAAAACTGATGCTGGCAGGATTGATCAAGGTATCGCCAACTGGGCAATGTGATTCAACAAACTCTACGAAATGATGGATCTCCTCTTCGGTGTTATCAGCTTTGACGCGATATGTCGCGTGAATGTCAGTGAAACCGATTTTGACGTTCTCATCACCCAAAAATCCGTCCGTGTTCAGGTTTCCGCTCACTTCAATTTCCAGTTCATGAAGTTTGATGCCGAGCTTTTCGGCAAACATTCTTCCGGCGATGGCTTTACAGCTGCCTAATCCGGCAAGCAATGCCTCCACCGGGCTCAATCCGATGTCAGTACCTCCGAATGCTTCCGGTTCATCCAACACGATAGACTTGCCTCGGGCTTTATTGATCACCTGGTAATTTTCGTGCAAACTTGTCGATGTCACTTTAAATAGTTGATTCGGCATTTCTGTTCCCCCTGTTTATTCAAATTTGATAAGGAAAGAGTACCATCTTCCATGGAGTTTGGATAACATGCAAAATCGAACACATTTGATAGGCAAAATCGAATGAACCCATGCAGAAAATCGGTCATCGGACTATGTAAGGTTTTTGTTTCTTTTTTACGCTGAATCAGATATGATTAGAATGGCAGGAACAAACGTTCTCGCTTATTTTGTTTTTGAGAGGATTCAACATGACTGGAAAAACACACCTAGCGGTAGGGACTGCCGCCAGCTTGCTGGTTACGCAACCCTCCACGCTGAAGGAATTATTCATCTGTCTCGGCGTCGCGATCGTCGGGTCCGTCATCAGCGACATCGATGTCAGCACCTCAGAATCCCATCAGACACTGGACTGGATACTTGGTTTGATACTGGCGGTATCGGTCCTGTTGGCATTCGCGGAGTCGAGATGGTCACTCGGGATTTTCTCAGCCGTCTTGAACGATAGCTCCTACTCTCGGATTTTTTTCGGGACCGTCATTTTCTTGGGTATCTGCATCTTCGGAAAAGAACAGCCGCATCGGTCGTTTCTTCATTCCTTCCTTGGACTGGCCTTGCTGAGCATGGCTGTCTATATTCTGTCTCCGCTGTTGGTCCCTTATTTTGCGGTTGCGATGGCATCCCATATTGCGATCGACACGCTGAACCACAAACGCGTGAAGCTATTCTATCCGCTGCCCGGCGGCATCCGCCTCGGCTTGTGCAGCGCGAACGGCATCGTGAACGACTGGTTGTTCAAAATCGGCAGTCTGGTAGTCGTCATCGAAATAGTCCTGCTGATCGGCAGAATGGGATTGGCATTCTTTTCATAGCTCTAAACTAAAAAACACAAGTATTCCGGCAACAGTTTAGCCGGGATGCTTGTGTTTTTGTTCATGACCGTCCGCAGAGTTGCTCCGTACTCCCGTGAGATTAGTCTTGGTCGGAGGTGGAATTCCGGATACCCCCTTCCTCCGGTTAAGCGGTCTTTGCAGGCGTTAAGACGCTTTAACTTTGCTGTTCTTCGGCGAAATCTGCTTTCGTCGGAACTGGAATCCCTCTATGCAGTCCTCTCAAATCCGTTCGAATTGTCTGAACCATTTTCTTTTGTACGTCAGCCGCCCATAATCACCGATGACATACTTGCGGTATACCCCTCTGCCAACACGGAAAGTGATGCGTTCGCCGCCGTCCACTTCGAATGTCAACACGTAGGTTGTTGTCGTAACCATAGAATCACCGTTCATGTGGCTCGCGTTCTCCGTATCTTTCCCAATCAATGTAGCTTTTTCGGTAACCTCAACGGCAGTCAGATTCAAAACCATATTTATGATCAGATATCCAAATACACTGATGATTCCGATACTCACCAGAGTCATTATCAACTCAAAATTCTCACCCATTCGACATCACACTCCTTGTTAACAGGATAGCACTTTTTAGCGGAATATTAAAAGCAATCACCGTCTAATATAAGAGTCGGGTTTGCCGAATATCGGACTAACATTCGACAAGTTCATTCCAGTTTTGGGCGAAATTGTCGAATACTGCCTAGCATTCGACAATCTGACTCCTTTGCAGAACGAGTTTGTCGAATACATAACGTCTATTCGGCTATTTTGATCCTAAATCCATACCGCCCTCGTATTGGTTCGCGGCGGTTGCACCGCCCCATAGACATGTTTCCGGAAATGCTTTATTCACTGTCATTATCCTCTTTGTCTTTGTGTCTGAACACTTATGTCTCCTTCCATTATTGATTAAGGTTATAATATCAGCATAAATAGTTACGGAGGTTTAATAGATGAGGAAAAATACGGAATTTAATAGTAAAGATTTAAAATGGATAAGGGAACCTAAAAACTATAGCATTACCGAAAACAAAATAGAAATTGTAACAGAGCCTCATACTGACTTATGGCAAAGAACCTATTACAATTTTAGGAATGATAATGCGCCTGTTTTGCAAATTAATACGGATAAAAAATACTTTTCCTTTATAGTAAAAACTGAATTTGAAAGCAATCATCGTTTTGACCAATGTGGAGTTGTTATGTATTTAGATAGCGAAAATTGGTTTAAATGCTCTATTGAATATGAAAATGAAGATTTTCAACATTTAGGAAGTGTTGTTACGAATAGTGGCTATTCTGATTGGGCTACGACAGTTATTGATGCATCGATTAAATCTATGTGGTATAGATTTAGTCGGAGGGAGAATGATTATTGTATAGAATCATCGATCGATGGAATTCATTATAGTCAGATGCGGATATTCCATATGTGGAAAGGTAATGGCGCCATTCAATTTGGTATCTATGCTTGTAGTCCAGAAAATTCATCGTTTAAAGCAACATTTACAAATATGGAGATAACAGATTGCAAATGGCTGGCTCATGATGGGCAAGCCTCAGATGGAAATGTATAGAGAGAAATTTCAATTTGATAATCAGATTATATTGCGGATATTTGGGGCGCAATAATCGTTCAAAAAGAGAGGCTCCCACAAAATGATGGGAGAGCCTCTCTTTTTGAATATATGCTAACTGGCTGTTTTTTGGAAATGCGGTCTTGCCAAAAATAGTTCCACTTTCTTCTTGAAATAGTTGATCAAGGGACCGGTGAAAAAGGCTGTGATGATTGTTCCGATACCGATTTTGGCACCCAAGATCAAGCCAACTGCAACACAACTGAGGTCCGTCATAATCCTGATTTCCCGGTAAGTTAATCGGAGAGGCAATTTTTCCAGCAGAATGATTCCCAAGGCGTCATAAGGAGCAATGCCCATATCAGCAGTCATGTAGACGGCCACCCCGAAACAACACGCGATGAGCCCGATGAGCAATCCCAGCATGCGCATCGTCAGCGTGTCGGGCAGATTCTGCAACATTCCCAACAAAAAGTCCGAAAAATAGCCAACGAAGAAGATTCCCAATACCGTCCCTAAATGGATCAACCTCGGCCGGAACCGAAGCATCACCAACAGAACCGCAATATTTGCCAGCATCTGTATCGTTCCGAAGTCCATTCCAATAAATTCACTGATGCCGATATTCATCGTCACAAACGGATCTGTACCCATTCCGCTGAAACGCATCCAAGCTATGCCACAACTGATGAGACTTGCTCCGAGAAACGTGATGCCACCCCGAAACAGTATGTTGCTCTTTCTTTCTATAGATGGTACGTTCATTGTAATAACCCCTCTCGTTGTCGGTTCGCGCTTAACCCATTTAATTATAGGTTGCTGGAAACGCATCCTATAGATTATAATGTTCTAAAATGCAGTCAAAATGTTAGGAGGTAATGATGGAAACTTCTTATTTCAAATCTTACTTTTTCAACAATCAAAAAGACGTCAAGATTCTTTTCTCCGGAAAAGCGGTCTGCGAGTCGCTTTACAGTTTCGGGCCGGCAGTCCGGCCCAATTACATCATCCATATCGTGACGAAAGGCAAAGGCCGCTATCAGCTGGATAATGAGTCCTATGAAGTGACGGCAGGCCAAGGTTTCATTATTCCGCCGGATACCAGAACTTTTTATCAAGCCGACAAAGAAGACCCATGGAGCTACTATTGGATCGGATTCGAGGGTGATCTCGCCGGGTTCTACCTGGATGCACTGGGGTGTTCGGGCCACCATCCGGTTTTCCAAACCGAAAATACGGAACGCATCATCCAAATCATAGAAGAATCCTTTTCCGAGGATCAAGTTTCTCTTTTTTCCGAATTGATGCTTTCGGCCCGACTGTATGAATTTTTGGCCTTGTTTAAACAGACAACGGAACACTCCATCACCAGAGGTCAGCTAAGGAACCCGCACATCCGGGAAGCGATCGCCTACATCAGGAGCTATTATGCCACACCGATGACCATTCAGAGCCTTGCGGAAGCATTGTGTTTGAACCGTAGCTATCTTTCCAGCATTTTCAAGCAGGAGATGGGTGTGACGCTGCAGCAATATTTGACGGATCATCGTCTGACAAGGGCTGCGGAACTCTTGGGTTTGAACAACTTTTCAATCGACGAGATCGCGGAATACAGCGGCTACCGCGATACCCTGGTCTTTTCCAAAGCTTTCAAAAGAAAGTACGCAGTCACACCGACCACCTACAGAAAGGCGGAATACGAAAAGCGGGAGCAATACAACGAAAAAACGGCGCATCGCTTCTGACGATGCACCGTTTTTTTCATTTTGCTTCGAATATATAAATTTTTGAATCGAAGTCACAAGAAGGTTTTCTTCCGTCGAGAACCTGACCGCAGGAAGCGTCACTTGTCACCAAGCCAATATGCATCAGTTCATCCCCGTAATAGCCCTTCCCATCGGAAATTTCGACGTACTCGATTGAAGGATCCAATCCAATCAAATGCAGTCTTCTGAAAGGCGCATTGACCTCATTCAGAATTTTATATTGGCCCACCAGCACCGTCCGTTTATCTTCGGAAACGACCATCCATGCACAATAGTTCCCGTCGAACGGGCTCATGAGGCGGTAGAAAGTGCCGCTATGGATGATTTTGCGGTACTTTTTGATGAACGTAATCTGTTCCTTGACGATTGCCCTTTCCTGTTCCGTCAATCTGTTCAGATCCAATTCATACCCGAATGAGCCGAATGCCGAAACATTCCCGCGTGTCTCCAACGGTGTATAACGATGAAGCTGTTCGTTAGGAGCTGCGGAAACATGCGCTCCCATCGAGCTCAAGGGGTAAACAAAAGAAGTGCCGTACTGGATTTTCAATCGCTCAACTGCATCCGTATCATCGCTGGTCCATCCTTGCGGAGAATAATAGATCATCCCAGGATCAAAGCGACCTCCCCCGGAAGCGCAAAATTCAAAAAGAATTTCCGGAAACTCGGATGTCAGACGTTCATACAGGTCATAGACGCCCAGCATGTAGCGATGGAACACCTCACCCTGTCTCCCGGCAGGAAGGCTAGGCGAATAAGCCTCTGTGATGCAGCGGTTCATATCCCATTTCACATAAGAAATTTTGGCTTGGCGCAATATCTTGGAAATCATGGCGTAAATATGATCGACTACTTCCGAGCGGGTGAAATCAAGGACATATTGGTGGCGCCCGTGGGAAACCGGTCTTCCAGGTGTATGGATGATCCAATCCGGATGGGCCCGGAAAAGATCACTATCCGCGTTCACCATTTCCGGCTCGAACCATAGCCCGAACTGCAAGCCGATCGCTTCGATTTTTTCAGCCAAGCCGTCAATCCCCTCCGGCAGCAGTTCCCTATTGACGAACCAATCTCCCAGCCCAGCTTGTTCATGACGCCGGCCACCGAACCAGCCATCATCCAGAACGAACAGTTCCACCCCGTCTTGATAAGCTGTTTCGGCAAAATCCAGCAATTGCTGTTCCGTGAAATCCATCCCGGTCGCTTCCCAGTTATTGATCAAAATCGGACGTTCCTTATCGCGCCACGTTCCTCTTGCCAACCGTTTTCGGTAGAGGCTGTGGAAAGTTTGGCTCATGCCGTTCAAACCATTCCCGCTGTGCACCATCACGACTTCCGGTGCCTGGAAAGTTTCCCCCGGTTCAAGCAACCAGCTGAAGCCGAACGGATTGATTCCCATACTGACGCGCGAAACATTGTAGGTATCCACCTCCACCTGCGCCAAGAAATTACCGGAATACACGAAACTGAATCCCAGTACCTCTCCGGTTTGTTCGGTGGCATCCGGTCTTTTCAAAGCAATGAACGGATTTTGGTAGTGGCTGGATGATCCTCTTGCGCTTTCGACACTTTGGATACCCGGAACCAATCGACGGAAGTACGGATGGCGTTCCCGTCCCCAAGCTCCCGACAACTGCAGCAGTTCGTATTCAGCATCGGGCAGATCCAGGTTCATGCTCAGCAAACGTTCCAGCTGCACATTATTCTGTCCATCATTCCGCACACACACGGATCTCGTCACGACAGGACGATCTTCATAGAGTGTGTAGCTCAGCACGACGACCACCCCTGCCAAGGAATCCTCCAAAGTGATTTCCAAAGTAGTCGCCTCTTCCGGAGATTCGACATAGGTGGCCGGCAATCCGACAAGCATTTTCTTACCCGAATGGACCGCGTGTCCTTTCACTTGGAAAGCGGACACGCGGCTGCCGTTCTCGTGCAGCACGCTGATGGCCGGATGGCGGAAATCAGTCGTCCCGTAGACCGGAAATTCCTGGCGTATATGCTCCCTCGAAAACGAGTAGTCCTTTTGGCTGGCATAGGCTGTGTTCGGGCGATACGCCGATTCGATCAGATGGCTGAAATCCGTCCTGTCGGCTACCTTTTTTCCGAAATATAGATTCCCCAGACTGCCATCCTCCAGTACCTGCATGATGTAGCTGATTTTCTGATTGGTCAGATGAAATAATTTCCCTTGTTGATGAATATGAATTGGCATGGAATCGCCTCCTTTATGGTGTAACTGGATTGTAACCCCTTTTTCGCAAGAACCGGAGAGGATAGCGTCTGTTTAATCAGTCAAAATGTTGGAAATAAACTGAATTACTGCAAACGCTACCTTATGCCATGCGTTTTCTACATTAAGCATGTTAAAATAGAGTGGAAATAGCATTTGGAATGGATCATGCAGAAAAAGGAGTGTTCAAAACTATGATGCAAGCAAACAAGAATGCTTTCCCGAAGGATTTTCTCTGGGGTAGCGCTTCAGCAGCTTATCAAGTGGAAGGCGCATGGAACGAGGACGGCAAAGGCCCTTCGATCTGGGATGAATTCGTGAAAGTACCCGGCACCACCTTCAAAAACACAAACGGGGATGTCGCGGTCGACCATTACCATCGCGTGGAGGAAGATATCCGCTTGATGGCGGAAATGGGCCTGAAAACCTATCGTTTCTCCATCGCCTGGGCACGGATTTTCCCGACTTCCATGGATGAGGTGAACCAAAAGGGCTTGGATTTCTATCACAAGCTGATCGATCTGTGCCTCGAAAACGGCATCGAGCCGATGGTGACGATCTATCACTGGGATCTGCCGCAGTTCCTGCAGGAAAAATACCGCGGTTGGGAAAGTCGGGAAGTCATTACCGACTTCAAGAAATACGTTGTGACTTTGTTCGAGGCGTACGGCAGCAAGGTGAAATATTGGATCACGATCAACGAGCAGAACATCTTCACACGGATGGGCTGGCTGACGGCGCAGCATCCGCCGAAAATGAGCGGCGAAGAAAAACTCTATTACCAGGTCAACCATAACGTGTTCTTGGCGCATGCCGAGGCCGTGCTCGCCTTCCAGGATCTGGTTCCGGACGGCATGATTGGTGCGAGCTTCGCGCTGCATCCGAGCTACGCCATCGACTGCAAGCCGGAAAATGTTGTAGCAAAGATGGATTACGACGATCTGAAAAACTATTGGTGGATGGATGTTTACGCGCATGGGCGCTATCCGAAAGCAGCCATGAAGTATCTCCAGACTAAAGGCGTGGCACCTGAATTAGAGCCGGGCGATGCGGAATTGTTGGCTGAAGCGGCCAAGCACGTCGACTTCATGGGCGTCAACTATTACCGCAGCGATACGGTCGAGTACAACCCGTTGGACGGCGTTGATAGCAGCAGCGTGTTCAACACGACCGGCGAAAAAGGATCGATGACTGTTCCGGGCGTTCCTGGCTTGTACAAAAATCCGCTGAATCCGAATCTGCCGACGACCGATTGGGATTGGACCATCGATCCTATCGGCATCCGTGTCGGCTGCCGCGACATCACGAGCCGCTATGACTTGCCGATCATCATTTCCGAAAACGGCCTCGGCGCTTTCGACACACTCGAGGAGGACGGCAGCATCCATGACCCTTACCGGATCGCCTATCTATCGGAACACCTCAAGGAAATCAAACTGGCGATCGAAGAAGGCTCGGAAGTGCTCGCCTACTGCACATGGTCGTTCACCGATCTGCTCAGCTGGCTGAACGGGTACCAAAAACGCTACGGCTTCGTCTATGTCGACCAGTACGAAGAAGCCGTCGAACCTTCCCTTAAGCGCTACAAGAAGGATAGCTACTTCTGGTACAAGGACGTCATCGCCAGCGATGGAAAAACGCTGTTCGAGTGACAGTCCCTCATTCCAAAAATCATAGAATAGCGCAAAATACCCGATGGAGAGGGTTTCATCGGGTATTTTGCTGTACTTTGTCATCTATTTCCCGGTGAACGGACCCTCACTGGGAATTCCGGTCCGCTTTTTTCGAACAAATCTGTGAGCAAAACGTGATCGTGGATTTCCTCTTATTTTCTTTTTGAACGACATTTTACAATGAAAGCCATGTATCAAAAACTTTATTTGAAATCACCCCTTACAAAAACAGTCAATATTTGGTATAATATGTATACAACGTGTTGTTTTGACGAACGTAAGTCCTGTTGTCAAAAATCTGCACGCTTTTTTTGTTGCTTTTGGAAAAGATATGGAGGAAAAAATGTACAAAGTAAATGATTTGATAGTGTATGGTAACGAAGGGGTCTGCAAAGTCGAAGCGATCGAAGTTATGAATGTCACTGCTGTCGCAAATGATCGTCTATATTATGTTTTGAAGCCACTGTATCGTAACGGAACAGTATTCACACCCGTTGATACGAAAGTATTTATGCGTCCCGTTATATCGGCTGATGACGCGCAAGAAATCATCGAACAAATTCCGTCAATCGAAACGGATGTCTTATACAGCAGCGCAAATCTTCTTTCCGATCATTATGATAAAGCCATGGAACGGCATGATTGCAAGTACCTGATCCAAGTGATCAAAACAGTTTACCTCAAGAACCAGATCGCAGCCACAAAGAATAAAAAAGTCTCCGAAACCGACAGACGCTACATGAAAAAAGCAGAAGATATGCTTTACGGTGAATTCGCGGTCGTGCTTGAGATGCCAAAAAACGACGTAAAAGCTTATGTCGAAGAAAAAGTGGCGGCAATTGAACTAAGCTTAATCAAATAAAACACTTTAAATGAAAAACAGAAATCCGGATAAAGGATTTCTGTTTTTTTCTCTCGCATTCGTCTCTTTGCACACGTACATGCACGTGCCCTATTCCATTTGTTTTTCCCAAAAACGGACCGCCTCATCGATCCAGCCTTCAGCCTTCGTGCCGGTTCCCAGTCCGAAGCCATGCCCCAATCCTGCAACCACATTGAAAGCGACCGGTATCCCTAGCCCTTTCATTTTCTGCGCTCTTCTGCGCATGACTTCCGGGTCGCCAATGTAGTCGTTCGCACCGACGATGCTGAAAGTCGGCGCATCATTTTCCGAATAGCCCGCATGCCCGGTGTAGGCCATAACCACTGCTCGCGGCCTAATGACTGTTCCCCCTCCATAAGCACGCGCACCATTAGCACTGATGTTGGCAACGATGCGGGCTCCGGCTGAACCGCCCCAGAGCGAATAGTTCTGTCTATCGATACCCAACTCGGCTGCATGCCCTTCGATGAAATCGATGGCCGCAGCCATGTCTTCGGTTGCCTTCCGGTTCCCCAGACGGTAGCGGAGCACAAACGCATGATAACCATGCTCGGCGATTTTCGCGGCAAACGGGAAACCTTCATGGACGGACTCGACATAAGCAAAGCCGCCTCCGGGAGCGATCACTGCAAAAGGCGATCCGGCTTTGCCGCGAAAGCAGAACAAGCCGGTCTGCCTTTTTTCAAGATCCTTGGCTTTCTCTTCTTCCGAATAAATATCAAAGAAAATCTGTTCGCCCGCATCCACGGCAGCGATCATCCGATTGAGCGCCTGCACGACTGTATCCACATCCACCTGGCTGTGATACGGCAAAAGCCTGGCGATCCTCGATAACGGCAGATCAAAATCCGCCCTGTCGTTCCACGGCAGCAGCAAGTGGCCGAATCCACGGAAAGCCGGGTTAGCAACCATTGTTCCGAGCGTATCGTTTCTGGTGAGGTATGAAGTTCCTTTTGTCATCGCTGGTCATCCTTTCTGTCTTGAAATGTGCTCCCTATTGAACAAGAAAAGCGGCTAAATTGAATCAGCCGCTTCCACATGTGTATGATTTTATGTTTACAACTGGCGTTGCCTTCTGATTTTCTTTTAAACGCCCATTTTTCTTTCCGCCAACCATTTGATGATCTTAGGATCGGCATGCGAGAAGAATTGGCTTTCGCCCTCATCAAGAGTCGCGATCTGCGCTTTGTCTTCATCCGTCAAAGCGAAGTCGAACACATCCAGGTTTTCAGCCATCCGTTCCGGTTTGGTCGATTTTGCCAAGACAACGATGTCTTGCTCCACCAACCAGCGGGTGATGACTTGCGCCACTGATTTGTTGTATTTTTTCCCGATGGCGACCAGCACTTCGTTGTTGAAGATGTCATTTTTGCCTTCCGCAAAAGGAGCCCAAGCTTCCGGCATGATGCCTTCTTCTTTCAACGCTGCGATGACTTCGATGCGTTGGTGGAACGGATTGATTTCAATCTGGTTCATCTGCGGTACGACTTTATTGAAGGTCGCCAAATCCACCGCACGGTCAACGGCGAAGTTGGAAACACCGATTGCGCGCACTTTGCCTTGTTCCTGCAATTCCTCCATTGCTCTCCAAGCTCCATGGACATCGCTGTATGGCTGGTGGATCAACAGCATATCGAGGTAGTCCAACCCCAGACGCTTGAGCGAGCGCTCGAATGAAGCTTTTACGCCTTCATAGGAAACATTTTCCACCCAAACTTTGGTTGTCACAAAAAGCTCTTCGCGCGGCACGCCGGAATTTGCGATGCCGCGTCCGACCGCTTCTTCGTTCATGTACGACTGGGCTGTATCGATATGGCGGTAGCCCGCTTTGATTGCTGCAATGACGGATTGTTCTGCCTCAACAGGATCGGTAATCTGAAAAGTACCGAAGCCCAAAACTGGAATCTCAACACCGTTGTTTAATTTTACTGTTTGCATATCATAACCTCCAATTGGAATATTTACTACAATGTTTACTCTATACTATGGAGTTTACTCCACAGCAAGCGGTATTTCCTGTTTTTTGAAATGTTTCATTGTCCAGAGCTCTTCAACCTCGTCATCACTCAGTTCACCGGCATTGATTTTAGCGACATGATCATCAAACGTCTCGATCTTGTACTCCAGCAGATCCCTTGCGTGCATCATCTCCTCCAGCTTGGCATTGATCTCTGTCAACTGATCCTGCAGAATCTGTTTTTGGGCTGCCCGAACATTCTCCTTCGATTGCGCCAAGGTTGCGAACTCGATCAGCGACTCGATCGACAAGCCCGCCTTGCGCAAACTCTTCGCCAGAAAAATCCAATTGAGGTCCCGTTTGGCATAGATGCGGTAGCCATTTTTGTCGCGCGTTATCGGCGGAATCACACCCACCCGTTCATAATATCTGATCGTATCGATCGGCAGGTCGAACATCAGCGCTACTTCTTTACTGTTCATCATCTTCACTTCTCTCTTGTACTTTGTCTATGCATCCATTATAAACCATGGAGTGCACTTCAGGTCAAATCGCGTGATTGAAGGACCAGCAGGCATCATTCTCAATCCCGCTGCAGATCATTCCAAAAAAAATCCCCGCCTCAAATTGTACACGCATCATGCGTACAATCAGAAGCAGGGGTTATTTTCACTTTTCAGCCATCAATAAACTTTTTTTTAGAACGTATCGTCTTTCTTGTAGCCAAAGAACCAAGTTAATGCGAAGGAGACGCTGAATGCTACCAGATTTACAAGTATATAGTAAGGCAATTGTTCATTCAAATATAGCAAGGTTCCAGGGATGCCAGTCAATGCCATTCCGGTTGCGCGCAGATTCAATAGTGAAGCCAAGAAACCACCCACACCACCACCGATCATCGACATCACAAACGGCCTTACCAATCGCAACGTCACACCGAAAACAGCTGGTTCTGTAATCCCTAGTGCGGCTGAAAAAGCTGAAGGATAAGCAATCTGTTTGATTCTTGGGGAAGTAGTTTTGATCGCTACTGCCAAGACCGCGCCAGCCTGCGCAATATTTCCGCAAGTTCCGATAGGATTAAGCATGTTCCAGCCAGTTTGACTCAACATATTTATTTCCAGAAAATTCAGAATATGATGGATACCGAAAATGCCGAGCAATTGTCCGAAGCTTCCGTATATCAATCCGCCAATTCCGAAAGGTAGTGTCAACAAGGCTTCTACTACATGCAATACACCCAATTCAACTTCATGGAATATCGGGCCAATGAAGAACAGCGCAATAATCAATCCAAGAAGCAACGTCAAAAATGGAGTGAGGATCAAGTCCAAAGAATCCGGAATTTTCCGTTTTAAAGCACGTTCAATTTTTGAACCGATGATGCCCGTGACAAAAGCCGGCAATACGGATCCCTGATAGCCGACAACTTTTATGAAACCGAAAAACACCAGAGGCTCAGCTGCTTGTTGTCCTACCTCATAAGCATTCGGCAGTACGGAACTGACTAACATCAAACCGAGAACGATCCCCAATATGGGCGTTCCGCCGAATATTCTGAACGTCGACCAGGCCACCAAAGCAGGCAGGAAAGCAAAAGCTGTATCCGTCAAAATTTGTGTGAACAATAAAAATTGCTGCGGAATATCGCTTGGGGTTAAGCCGATAAGTCCCAGGATTGCTTCCTGTGTCACTAATCCTCTGAGCCCCATGAATAATCCTGTTGCTACCAATACAGGGATGATCGGCACGAACACATCCCCAAAAATCCGAATAGCGCCTTGAAGAGTCATCTTTTGATCTTCTTGCGAATCAGCTGACGCCTGGCTTCCAGAATTTTCAACTAAAGGCGCAAATTCGTCGTAGACCTTGTTCACAAGCCCGGTCCCCAGGATGATCTGATATTGACCCGAATTATAGAAACTGCCTTTGACTTTTTCGAGGGACTCGATCCCTTCTACATCGATTGCCTCTTTGTCGTTTATTATGATGCGAAGTCTCGTTGCACAATGCTCAACCGACTTCACATTTTGTCTTCCCCCAACAAGTGCCAGTATTTTTTCTGCAAGTTCTTTGTTATTCATTAGACTTCCTCCTGATACGAATAATAATCGATTGAGCCGTTTCCTTGTAGACCCTTATAAGAAATATCGCGCTGTTCTTCTTCACAAAAGTAACGCATGGAGAATACTTTTTCACCTTTATTCATAAAAATTTCCATAGCTGACGTATCGTTGAATATTTGAATTTCAAATAGTTCGGGAACGTGCAGTTCCTTTTGTTCACGTTGGCCGGAAACCCAGTTGATGCGACTGATGACCAATTTTGATCTGCCATCATAATGGATGACAGTGTTTCCATTATTCATGGATATTTCTAATGGCGTTATTTGATTCACGAGTTGTATATGCAACTCATAAGCCCCGCTGTCAGAAACAAAAGCAGCACTGCTTTCGGTTAACCTATTTCGTTTCTTCCTCAGCATTTTTAATTCTTCCAACGGCCGTTGATAAAGACGATCGTTTTCCCAAAATAATTCCCTTGGGATCGTAAGGCAATGCAAGTAATTGAAAGCTGCAGTTGGACAAGCCAGTTCTTCTGCTTCATCCATCCGGGACATCCATCCCACCACAATTCTTCTGTTTTTTTCATCGACAAAAGACTGTGGAGCGTAAAAATCAAACCCATCATCCAACAAAATAATATCGCTCTCTGGACGAAAACGCTTATCTTTTTTTTCAAATGTTCCCACAATATAGCCCGCATAGCTGGAAATATTTTCATTCCCATCTGCTATCGAAGTCCTTTTCTGGGGACAGACCACCAAAATTTCAGCATCGTCCAATTGGAAGTAATCCGGACATTCGCACATTTGATCCAGCGTTTGCGCCGAGTAGAACACCCCTTCATATTCCCATTCGCCTAAATCAGTTGCGCTGAACAAATTGACGGCACCAACTTGATCAATTGTCTGCGCTCCTACAATCATCCACCACTTTCCATCTGATTGCCATACTTTTGGGTCTCTGTGATGCTCTGTAAAACCATTTGGTGTTTCAATTACCTTTTCGCTCTTGGTGAACGTACAGCCATTTGAGGAGCAGGCCATTCTTTGATAGCTTTTGCGTGTTCCATTGTTCTTTGTATTGCCAGTATAAAAAACATACAGTTTATTGTCATGTTCAATCGCGCTTCCGGAATAAACGCCCTCGCTATCTTCCTTGCTGTCGGGCAGCAGTGCTGAACCCAAATGCTCCCAGTTATTCAAATCCGATGAAACAAATGCTCCCCATTCCTTGTAGCCGTGATCCAAACCAAACCTATTCCATTGATGGAAAAAATAATATCTCCCTTGAAATTGAACAAGCCCATTCGGATCGTTCAAGAGTCCTCGATCAGGTTCAAGATGAAAGAGATTCCGATGTGGATTTTCCTTAATGATAATCACTCCTCTAATCAAATTAACAAACTGAAATTATGCGCTTTCATTCGTCCTTGTTAGATACATAATACCAGAGCTTGTCCCGAATAGAATATGGAAAAAATACAGAGGTATATGGAAAATTCTAATATCAAGATAGCCATCGGGAGAGATGTATGTATAATGAAACCATGGATAAAAATATCAGAGAGTACACCGATAAGTTCACAGATTTTTCAAAAAAGAGCATCTCTGACTTCATTCTTTACAACAGTGGGATTGAATATTGTGAAGCTGGGTACAGCTATGGACCAAAGCGCAGAGATTATCACTTTATTCATTTTGTTAAGGAGGGCAAAGGCTCACTGGAAATCAATGATAAAAAGTTTGAGGTTCATGAGAATCAACTCTTTATTGTCCCTGCAGGCGAAATTTCTACCTATACCGCCGCAATGGATTCGCCATGGAAATATTCCTGGATAGGCTTTTTGGGTATCCAATCGCATAATTATGTCCAAATGCTTTTGCAGTCAACTGAAGAACACTTTGTTTTGGACTGCGCGGATGCTGAATTGTATGAAACCAAAATAATGAAGATCATCGAAATGTCCAGCGATGACAGCACCGCTTCTTTCTTAAAGATCAACGGAATCATGTATGACATCATCGGAACCTTGCTCGAAGAATGCATCAAACATTCAAACACCAGCTACTCCTCATCTGTTTCATCGAAAGCAGTGAGATATATGGATTTACATTATCATGACGATATCCATATTTCTGATATCGCTGCCTTTGCGGGCATTCATCCGAGCTATCTGGCGGGAGTCTTCAAATCCGAAATGGGAATCAGTCCAAAAAAATACCTGACAAATTTAAAGATCAACAAAGCCAAAGAGTTGCTGATAGCTACGGAAGATCCCATCAACATCATCGGCAGCTCCGTAGGTTTCAGCGATGCCCTTTCATTCTCAAAATTCTTCAGAAAAGAAACAAGCCTGTCACCATCCCAATATCGAAAGGATTACAAAAAATGAACAAACAGATGATTTTATACGATAATCAACGACAAGTCTTCCACCTTATGAACGACAATATAAGCTATGTCTTTGAGATCGTTGAGGATACCTACTTGGCGCATCGTCATTGGGGCAAAAGAATTGAATCCTATTCCCTATCGAATAAATCGACATTAAAAAAACGGACATTTGCAGCGATGACTGTTCCCGAGCGTCCTGAATTTTCCCTTGAATACGTGCCACTGGAAGTGAGTTTCCCTAACCAAGGCGATTATCGTGAACCTTCCGTCCAGATAAGAATGGGCAATGGCTATACCGTCAGCCGATTCGCCTATGAAAAATTCGAAATTTCAGACGGGGCACCTGAATTCACTGCTTTTCCGCATGCAAGAGACATCCCCGAATCACACGCGCAGACACTGACCATCCATTTGGTCGATTCCATTTCAAACATTCGCTTGTTGCTGTTTTATACGATTTTTGAGGATGTAGACATCATCATCCGTTCAAGCAACATCATCAACGAGAGCCGTTCAAGTGTGATGATCGAAAAGCTGTTCAGTGCCTCAATTGATATGCGGTACGATGGTCAGTTGAGCACCACTTTTTATGGGACACACCAAAAAGAATATCAATTGAACCATCAACCGATCAGCCACGGGAAGTTTTCTGTCGGCAGCAACCGCGGCGCAAGTGGACCTCAATACCCGCCGTATCTCTCGATTTCTAAAGACGCCACAGAATTTGCCGGTGACGTACACGCAATGACCTTGATCTATAGCGGCAACCATCTGAGTAATCTTGAAAGGGATCAGTATAATCACTTGCGCTTACAGATTGGTTTGAACCCGGATGCGTTCGCATGGCAACTTGGCCCTGATGAATCCTTTCAGAGCCCCCAAGCTGTGTTGAGCTATAGCGACAAAGGCTACAACGGAAATTCGAATGCATTCCACCAATTTTTCAATAAGCATCTGATCCCACAAACCTGGGCCAAGAAACCGCGGCCTGTCTTGGTGAACAGCTGGGAAATGAGTTATTTCGACGTTTCAGAAAAAATAATGAAGGATCTGATCGACTCAGCTAAGGAAATGGGTTTTGAGACTGTTGTGCTGGACGACGGGTGGTTCGGGGAACGGACCAGCAGCAAGACTTCACTTGGCGACTGGCAAGTAGATGCAAACAAATTCCCGAACGGCATCAAACCACTTGTTGATTATGCAAAGGAACAGGGCCTGCAATTCGGCATCTGGTTCGAGCCGGAAATGATTTCGCCAAACAGCGATTTAGTCAAGAGCCATCCGGACTGGGTCATGCGCACCGCGGAATACGAACCCTTGCTGGGAAGGAGCCAGTACATTCTGGACCTTACAAACGCAGAAGTTCAGACTTTCATTATCGACCTGCTGACACGAAGCATCGAAGATTTCGGTGTCAGTTATATCAAATGGGACATGAACCGCCATATGACTGACCCGGCTTCCAACTTACCGAATCGAACTCACGCGAACGAGTACTCGCACCGTTACATGCTGGGGCTTTACCGCATACTCGATACTATAACGACTCTTTTCCCTGAAGTCCTTTTTGAGAATTGCTCAAGCGGCGGCGGAAGATTGGATCCGGGAATGTTATACTTCATGCCCCAAACTTGGGCCAGCGATAACACCGATGGCTTGGACAGACAGCGGATCCAATACGGCGCTTCCTACCTGTTTCCGCCTTATTCCTTGACTGGTCATGTTTCATCCGTACCGAATCATCAAACGGGACGCGTGATAGATTTTGAAACGCGGAAGCATCTCGCTTCCTTCACGAATATGGGCTATGAGATGGACATCATGCAGCTCAGCGACCACGAAAAAGCTGTCGTCAAAGACCATGTCGAAGGCTACAAGGAAGATCGGGACTTCTTGATGGCAAGTGAATTTTATCGATTGGAATCACCCTTCGACACCAACCACTGTACCTGGATGTTCACTGATGAGGCCCGGAATAAAATTATCGTTTACGTCTTCCGCAATACCTATGATGTTTCCGAGTTATCTTTACTGATCAAGATTCCCTTTATTGATCTGAAAGCAAACTACGTCGAGGTCAGCAGCCAGACACAGTATTCCGGATCGGAACTTGCTAATTGCGGCATTGCATTGGAGAACCCGATCGGCGACCACCTAGCTTTGAGATTGGATTTTGAAAAGTGTTAAGAATACGTTTTAAAAATGAAAATAACCTCCACATAGAGCAGTATTGCTTGCTCGTTGGAGGTTATTTCTATTTTTTTATATTCCAGATTGATTAGTTGTGTCCAATCAGATAGATGGCATTGACAGTTCTTCATCCGCATTCAGCAAAAGCTGATACAGGGCTCCCAACAGGTTTGCATCATTCAGGAAGCGGCAGCTGTCGATTTCGACTTCCGTCAATGTGATTTCCACGAAAGGCAGCCCGGCGCGGATGGCGCGGTATTGTTTGCGGATTTCTTCGGTTACGATTGGTTGCGCGCTGATCCCTCCGCCGATGACGATCTTTTCGAGATCTAGGATGGCTTGGATGTTGCAGATCATATAGGCGATTTCCCTGGCGAAGGCTTCGAAAATCGGATAGACGTTCGGGTCTTTTTGGTTGATCGCTTCGAAAGCAGCTGCCCCGTCCTTCAGATCCTCTGTCCCCAACACCCGATTCACGCTTTTAACTAGCCCGACCGCCGAGCCCGTCTTACCGTACGTATCATCGAAACTAGGCTTATCAGACGGCTTCATCATGAAGCTCAATTCGCCGGCCTGGAAATTTTTGCCCTGATAGAGCTTCCCGTCAAGAATCAGCCCGCCGCCTATGCCGGTCCCGAGCACAAGTGCCAGACCGTTTTCGATGCCATTGAGGTTGCCGAGCCACAGTTCGGACAAAGCTGCAGCCTTACCGTCATTGATGACAGAAATCGGCAAAGCAAATTTCGGCTGAAATTCGTCGATGAAGGAAATGCCGTCCAGAAAAGGCAACGCTCCGCCGAAGGAAATCATGCCTGTTTCCGTGTCGATTTTCCCCGGACAACTGAAGGCGATCCCGCGAATCTCATCCAGAACAAGTTCGATTTCATTTTCCAATGTGGCGATGAATGCGCCGTATTCGTGCGGCGTGCGCACTTGTTTCTTGGACTGGATCTGACCGGAATGGTCGATCAGAGCCAATTTGATGTTCGTTCCACCGATGTCGATGCTTAAGTAGTTTTTCTTCATGTCAGTCCCGCCTTCGCTCATTTATGAATACATCCGCTCTTCAATACAAAAATCAGGGCGCGGCGAGTTAACCCGCCTCACCCTGAACACTATTATTTTTCCAGTTTTCGTTCATCTAAGTCTTTTATAATATTATCATATTCTTTGTCCAATTTATAGAGGTAGACGAAAATTAACGAAACCGCTGTCAGTGCCAACGGGACGTAAATGTAGGCCACATTTACCGCACTGATGGCACTGCCAGAGAGCAATTCTCTCGCCGGAGGAGATTAGCCAAAAAATGATTACCTCCGACCATAGCGGCTTCGCCGGAGTACAGTCGCCACAAATACAGCCACCTCGGGCCAATATTCCCTCGTCGGAGCTGACGGTTTCCTTCGGCGGGCCGACCTTCGAAACAGCAAACACAAAAAGGCCAGGATTTCTCCTGGCCCCACATTTATGCATTTATGCTCTTACGCGTTATCCGCGATGTATTTAACCAATTCTTCTGTATCTTCCCAGCCTAGGCATGGATCAGTAATGGATTGGCCGAAGACTGTTCCGTCGTCTTCTTGACGGCCGCCTACTAGATAGCTCTCGATCATGAAGCCGCGCGCAAGTTTTTTGATGTCATCGTTCCAAGAACGGTTGAACAGCGTTTCTTTGACGATGCGGATTTGTTCCATGTGTTTTTTGCCGGAGTTGTCATGGTTCGTGTCGATCATGATGAACGGGTTTTTGTAATCGCCGCCTTCGTATGCTTTCACGACTTTGACAAGATCTTCGTAATGGTAGTTCGGGATGTTTTCGCCGTAATCGTTCGTGCCGCCGCGCAAGACAACGTGCGCCAACGGATTGGAGCTGGACTGGACTTCCACGCCGTTGTGGATGAATTTTTGTTTTTGTTGGGCAGCGTAAACGGAATTGAACAACACTTTCAGATTGCCGCTGGTTGGGTTTTTCATGCCGGCCGGGTGATCGATTCCGCTGGCAACGAAACGGTGCTGTTGGTCCTCAACGGAGCGCGCGCCGATTGCGTGGTAGCTGACAAGATCATCAACAAAATCCAGGTTTTCAGGGTACAGCATTTCGTCGGCTGTCGTCAGGCCTGTTTCTGTGATGACGCGGTTGTGCAGGCTGCGCACAGCAGCGATTCCTTGGATCAGGTTGCTCTTTCCGGTAGGATCTTGTTTATGCAACAAGCCTTTGTAGCCATCGCCGGTCGTACGCGGTTTGTTTGTGTAGATACGGGGAACCATGAATACTTTATCTTTGACTTGTTCCTGCAATTTCGCCAAACGACGCACATATTCCATTACCGCTTCTTCATCGTGAGCGGAACAAGGTCCGATGACCAAAAGGATGCGATCGTCTTTGCCTTCAATGATGTCGTGCAACTCTTTATCGCGTGCTGCCTTCATCGCTGCTTGCTCAGGCGTCAGCTTGGATAATTCTTTGACTAATTCAAAATCGATTTTTTCACTCAATGCTTTGAAACTCATAGTAATCCCTCCATTTTCTCTTCAACAAAAAAAGCTTCGTCCATTCCAAATTTTCATTGGAAAGGACGAAGCCGTATAGACTCGTGTTACCACCTTTGTTCATAGACCACTCGCGCAAGTCTACCTCGATAGGTACATTATAATACCCTAGCGAAATAACGAACGCTATCACCCGTCGCAGCCTACTTGATTCAGTGCGAAGTTCAAAGATGAATTCGGCTATCTCGCATGTGTGCCTCGCATCGACCGGCACCTTTCTGGTCAGCTCAATAACGTACTACTTCTTATCATCACTTTTTATGTTGTTTCTCAGAATATACTCATTTTTCAAGGAAATGTCAAATGGTTTTTTGAAAAAAAGTGAATGATAGGGTTTTCTTGTCGTAATTAGTCCAAGTCTTTTGCGATTTCGTCTTTGACGGTCACGCCTTCCGCTTCCAAACGAGCGATCGTTTCAGCGAATTGCGGCAAGTGTTTTTTATGCGCGATGAACAATTCATCCATGATGCGTTTCGCAGTGTTACCTGAACGGATCAACGGGTTGATTGTGAATGCTTGCAATGCTGTACCGTAGTCGCCTGTTACAGCCGCTTCGATCGTCAACAACTCCATCGCTTTCATCACTTGCAACCAGCCTTTTTCAGCAGTCGGCAATTCACCGAAAGCAACGTTACGAGCGCCTTGTGCACCAACGTAAGCTGTTACTTCGACTACGCAGTCAGCTGGCAAGTCAGGAACAGCGCCATTGTTTTTGGTCGATACAACGATTTGCGTGTCTTTGTTGGCGTAGATGGCTGCGATTGTCTCACAGGCAGCATCGGAGTAGTACGCTCCGCCACGTTTTTGCAATTGTTCCGGTTTGTGATCCAAGTTCGGATCTTTGTATAATTCGAACAATTCAGCTTCTGTCTCTTTCACTTGTTGCGCACGCGTGCCTACGCCATTGAACTCTTCCAGACCGTGTTCCAGCATCTCTTCTTCACGGTAGTAGTAACGGTGGTAGCCGCAAGGGATCATGCCCATTTGTTCCAATTGTTCTCTGTAGAACGGAATATCATGGATGTTTTTCGGAAGGCCCGCATCTTTGTCGAACATGGCATCGATCACTTTGTAAGTAACATCATTGCCTTTTTTGTCAGCGACTTTATGCCAGTGGAAGTGGTTCAAGCCGGCAAATTTGTAAATCAGATCCTCTTTTTCAACGCCTAATGCTTTCGGCTCAGTCATGGTAGCCATAACCGGAACGTTGCACAAGCCCATTACTCTGTCCCATTTGCCGTAGCGGACGACTGCTTCTGTTACCATACCGCTTGGATTTGTGAAGTTGACCAACCAAGCATTCGGGCAAAGTTCTTTCATGTCTTCAACAATTTCCAGAATGACAGGGATTGTACGGAACGCTTTGAACATACCGCCAGCGCCGTTCGTTTCTTGCCCCAGCATGCCATAGGAGAAAGGAATGCGCTCATCTTTGACGCGAGCATTCAGTAAACCGACACGGAATTGCGTCGTTACGAAGTCAGCATCCTTCAAAGCTTCTCTGCGGTCCAAAGTCATATGGATCTTCACGTCGTAAGGGGAAGCATCCCACATACGTTGCGCCATTGTACCCACGATTTCTAATTTTTCTTTCCCTGCTTCGATATCCACTAACCAGATTTCGCGGATAGGCAGTTCATCGTAACGTTTAATGAAACCTTCCATTAATTCAGGTGTGTAGCTGCTTCCTCCGCCGATTGTTACAATTTTAACGCCTTTTGTCATATGTATATTCCTCCTCGTTTCGTTTACAAGGTTATTATCCATCATGTAAATACCGATAACAAGGGTTCTGGGTACACTTCAAAACCTTTTTACAAAATTCACGCAAAATCCGCCTAAATATTCAAATCTTTTTCGCTTTTTGACCTTTTTTGAGCATAATATCGTTTACATGTCATTTACATTAATTTATAATTTTTGTAAATAGAAAGAAAGGCTGAACGGGTTCGTTTAGCCCTGATTAAGGAGGTATGCAAATCATGCTGATACGCGAAAAAATGGAAACGATCAAGTTTTCTCCGGCTGAAAAAGAAGTCGTGGACTACCTACTGCGTTATCCGGAAGTGTTGGATGAAAAGACGATGCAGGAGATCGCAGCGGAAACCTATACGCAGCCTTCCACACTGATCCGCATCGCCAAAAAATTGGGTTTTGCCGGATGGGTGGAATGCAAAAAGGCTTACCAGGAGGAGCACGACTATCTGACCCGCAATTTCGTCGACATCGATGCCAACCTGCCGTTCAAAGCCAACGACTCGATCATGACGATCAGTAAAAAGATGGCCTCTCTCGGACAATCAACTATTGAGGACACGCTCTCGCTGATCCACCACGATACGCTGCAGCAAGCGAAGCAGATGCTGGTGAAGGCAAAGCATATTCAAATCTTCGCCACCAATGCCAATATGCTCATCCCACAGGACTTTGCCTTGAAGATGAACCGGATCAAGCATCACACAGCCATCTCTACCATCAAAGGCGAAGACGTCTACACAGCCTACAACTGTCCCGAGGGCACCTGCGCCATCTTGATTTCCTATACCGGCGAAAGCAACGCAATGAAACAGATCGCGAATATATTGAAATCTGAGGGCATCCCCACGATCGGAATCACGAGCATCGGCGACAACTACCTCTCGCGGGTGGTGGACTGCTATCTACCGATTACGACGCGCGAGAAACTATATTCAAAGATCGGCAACTTCACGGTCAACCTTTCCGTCATTTATCTGCTGGATGTCCTGTATTCGATCGTGTTTGCCGAAAAATACGAGGAGAACCTGGCCCATATCATCCGCTTGGGCAAAATAGCCGACAAAAGGAAGACCAGTTCGGATATCATGCAGGAGGATACTGGTGCGGGAAAATCTTAATGATTAAATATTGGCACTCATACCGTAAAGTTATTGAAACTACAGCGTACTGTTGTAGAGAATTGGAAATTTAAGCAATAATATAACTTAGCCATTGGTATTTACAGATATCCCAATTCATTCGCAATAAACTCCTCAAGAAAAGTTAATCGGAACTTTTGCTTGAGGAGTTTATGAATGCGATATAAGCCATTTAACATAGTTTGGTAACAACATGACCGTGATCATTGTTTTGTGTTTATTAATTTTTTTTGAAACTAAAGACAACAAATCCTTCTTTTTGCTGATAATCAGTAATATAAGTTATTGTCCCTGATACTTTCCTTCCTGTATATCTTCTTTTACTATCTATTTCATGTAGAAGGATACTATCGCCAACTTCAAATTTTCTATCGTTGTACCTAATCTCAAAATTTTTGATTCCTTCAAATACAGCATCAAAATATTGTTCATCAATTTTGAGTTCATGTATCATAATAGCATCACCTCTTTACATTATACCGTTATAAAATCAATTAACTCTTGGTACATTTTTTCTTGATCAAAAATAAAAATGGGAATCCCTTTTTGAATTGAATAGCTGACAGCTTGTTCTTCTTCAATTTTTTGAAACTCCATAATTTTATTTATATCCCATTTCACATTATCTCTTTTTTCTAGTCTCTCTTTAATGATAAGGGGACTTTCTCTTTTCAGTATTATTTTATTCATATTAGTCCCTGCAAAAGTATCAAATGATAGCCTCTCGACAGCATTATCTTTATTAATTAGGGAAAAATGACCATCTAAAATAAGTATTTTTGATTCAGGAACGGATAAATTAAATAATTCGCTTTTCCAAAGTTGTTGGTTCTCATCAATCCCATCTGTTAACTTATTTGAAGCAGCTATTTTCTTACCCGCTTTTCTGATTAAGTCGCTAACAGATGCATACACTATCGGACAGTCCGCATTAATTCTATGTAGTAGAGTCGATTTCCCTACACCATGCACTCCCGCTAAAAATATATATTCCATTTTTACATCTACTCCTCAATGTAACAAAATGATTGTGGTGCAGCCTTGATATTCTCGTTAAAATTATTTAATTCCATAGGCTTATCATACTTAATGAATTTTTTTATAGGGATAGCAAATCCAACATCCCTTCCCTCAAAATACTCATTAAAGAACTTTTGAGAAATCCCTGAATAATTCTTGGTTTCATTCCAAATATTCGATGGTCGATCTCGAATAATACTTCCAATTTCAAATTCTCCGACCACTTTGCCAAATGGCTTAGTTGCGTACACTACAACAGAAGAGACATCAGTTCTAGTAAAAATACTTTTTCTGTATTCGAATTTTTTTCTGCCCTCAATTATTTCCTCTACAAATTCAGGTTTAATCGATAATAAAACCTTCATGAACCTCACCTATCTCCAATAATTTATTGAATTGCATATCTTGTAATTCGATGCAACTCCATCGTTGATCTCGAGACAATCCAACTTCGTCTATCAGTTTTTTTCTTATAACACGATTGGTCAATGGGACATTATACAACATTTTTATTATGTACGGATATTTTTTTGTGTTCCAAAAACTAATTAATTCATCTTTAGAGAAGATAGATCCTTTTCCGCTATAGTATAAAAAATCATCCAAAGTTGAAAAGGAATTGATGTTCCTTACTTCAATAACAGTACAAATTGAAGAAGCGACTGAGCTAAATTCAGCAGGTTTACCGTATTCTGCGGTACGATAAATGACAATTAAATCGCCTTTCTTCATTTCCATGACGTTCGGAATTGCACATATATAAATTTTTTCTACAGTGTTAGTGAATGAGAGGTCTTCAACAATATGATTGCGTTCAGTATGTAATTTTGAATCAGGAAATAGTTTTGTGTGAAATATTGGATAGATTGAAAGTAAAAATTTCCGCGGGTTATTTCTAGTGTTTATTAAGGGGAAATCTTTATATTCATCATTGAATACTTCGATATCCCTATAATATACTAGCTCTCCATTGCCTTTTGTTCCCCACTTACGAAAACCAAACTTTTCAAATAATCGTATTAATCCTTGTTGCTTTTCAAAGAGTGTAACATAAGTGAAATTATGCTCCTCATTAAACATTTTCCTTAAAATAATACTCAAAAATCTTTGACCCAAAACTGTACCATGAGACTCAATTTTAAATGTGCCAATTTTTAATCTTCTTTGTTTTTCAAAAATGGGTGATACACTGAAATCTTCCTCATCCTCATCTTTTAAGTATAAAAACCCGGCCAAATTAGCGTTTTCTCGAAAGATGTATGCATCTTCATTAGATTTCCTGCTAAACCAACCCTCAAAACCATCATAATCTTCTTTTAACGACTGAAAAAAAGGGTCATCAATGTCTATTTCTGAAATTTTCACCTTTTGGATAACATCATTTTGCATTGCTAAAACCTCCCTATCAAACGTATGTTCTTTTTTATTTTAACATACCAGTTAATTTATAGATAGGCAATTAATCTTTAATCTTTAACTTTTTAGGATTTGTTTACGTCCCTTGACATGAAGTCCACTCCAAGGTTTACAATAGACTGAACTAAATCTGGAGGAATACTATGGAAAAAATATTATATCTGATGCGTCATGGCGAAACAGAATTCAATGTGCGGAAAAAGATCCAGGGCTGGTGCGATTCCCCGCTGACAGAAATCGGCATCCAACAGGCAAAAATAGCCGGAACCTTCTTTTCAAATAATCAAATCGAAATAGATCATGCCTATTCTTCCACATCGGAACGCGCTTCAGATACCCTCGAAATCGTGACCGACAATCAGATACCTTACCGACGTCTGAAGGGCCTGAAAGAATGGAACTTCGGCGCTTTCGAAGGGGAAAGTGAACATCTGAATCCGCCTATCCCCTATGGCGATTTTTTTGAAAAATTCGGCGGCGAATGCGAAGAACAAATGCGGGAACGCCTCGCAAACACCCTAAAAACGATCATGGACTCTGCTGATCATCAAACCGTTTTGGCAGTATCGCACGGCGCAGCCTGCAGAGGTTTCATGAGAAGTTGGGCTCAAAATCAACAGGTAGATCAAAAGTCAAGATTGAAGAATTGTTGCATCCTGAAATTCATCTACAAAGCGGACGAGTTTCATTTGGTCGACATCATCAACCATGATTTCAGTCAAATCCAATAACAACTTGGCCCCATAAAATCCATGCAAAGCCACAACACGAAAAAACAGCCGGAAGACGTCAGTTGACGTCTCCGGCTGTTCTCGTTTCAGTATGCTTCTACCTAAGTGCTCCACTGCAGGGAATCACTCAGTTTCTTTCTGCATCTCATCAGTACCAATCGGCCGCTTTTGGCTACTCGCGAATCGGCAATCGTTTGATCAGCTGCAGAACTCCCCGCTGACCGGCAATTATTGATTCGATTCACAACCGCAGATACTTTCCATTTTTTCGGTCATTTCATCCGTAAGTACGTTGCTCATAAAAGCGCCGTAGTAGTTTTTCTTCATTTCCATTTCAACTTTGAAATGTTCGCATTCCTGTAAAGTCATATCGTTCAAATTAACGTAATTTTTCATATTAGGTTCCTCCTTGTGTAAAAACTTATGTAATGTAACAGACTGTTTGGCCGAAGCGAGATCAACAGGCATATTTCTGATGAGATGTATATCATTTATACCCTGATATGGTCTTTAAGTCAATAATACTGCTCAGCCAATATTGTTCCAAATATCCATTTCAGTCTATATAATGCAAAAAAACAGGAAGATAGCCCTACACTTGATAGGATTGTTTTCCTGCTGTCTTTGTTGTTTTTCTGGTGCACTTTGAAGCAGTCACCGTAAATTTGGGAACCAATTCACCGTCGAAATGCTCAGTCGATCACTTCAAGGATTTCATCCAAGGACTGTCTTTTCTTCGGCGTAATAGGTTCATTGCGGTAACCCAACCCGAGCATATAGGAAACCCCGAACTCGTTAAGGTCGACCAGACCTTTTTCCGCCAGGTATTTCTCAACATTAACTTTATTGAAGCCCTCGATCGGACAGCTGTCGATTCCTAAAAGAGCTGCGGTGGTCATCATGTTGGCCATCGCGATGTATGTCTGCTTGGAGGCCCAATCGTACAAGGTACGCTCGTCCGTCAACTGCTGATTGTTCTTCTGGAAGTTGTCGAAGTACTGGCTACGCGGCGAGTCAATCGCAAATTCCGCGCCGAGCACATCCTCCACGATGTGCCGTACATGATCACTTTCGATGGTCACATTTTTTCTGGCCAATGCGATGACGAAATGGCTAGCGCCATTGAGGCTATTGACAGCACCAGCGGCGATCCCTTTCAATCCCTCTTTGATCTCTGCATTGTTCACCAACAAGAATTTCCAAGGTTCATACCCGAAGGAACTCGGCGATAAGCGTGCCGATTCAATAATCGTTTCCCAATCTTCCACGGCAATTTTTTTCGTGGGATCGAAGGATTTGGTGGCATAGCGGCTTTGGTGTGCTTCGATGATTTGTGCTCTTAACTCAGGTGTCGACATAAATGGATCTCCTCACTTTTCATGATAACATTCTCAAATAAACTATATATTCAATATACTACTTTTTTATGGAACATACGGCAAGGGAGATGCCTTCCGCTGAACCCAACAATCGGAACACAGTACACTCTTAATGCAGCTCCGGCGAAGGGTCCCTCGACGGAGCTTGAGATCATATTTCAATTCTATTCTCCTGTGAAAGCTCGCTCACAGGAGATGCCGATGTTTGAATGACTATTTCATCCGGCGAAGCGCCTCTGACCGGAGTTCAGCCTTTTACATAGAACTGAGTTGTTACAGATTTCCCAGCGGCGAACGTGCAATGCCCATATCGATCTGTGTGTGCTTCGTGATTTCATTCTTAATGTAAATGATCGGGTTATCCGCAAAAACGTTGTGAATCTTCTCTTCGATTCCGGCGTTTTTTGTTTTGTCCGCGCGCCCGCGCAACAAATCCGTGAAATATGCTTCTACCTCGCTAGGATACAGATTACCCGCCATCGAGGACAAGCGGTTTGCGCCCAATGCGATTTTTTTATCCAAGTCGATCTCCCCGCCGGCATAGACGTAGATCTTTTTGTCCGCAACGGAAATCAATTCGGGGATGCGCGCGCTGTCCCCCGCATCTTTGATGCCGATAATGTTGGGCAGCCTGATCAATTCAGCAAAAGTGTCCAGCTCCGGATTGAACCCCGTACGCCGCGGATTGTTGTAGAGGATGATGGGCTTTTCAATAACTTTGGCGATAGCTTCCACATAGAGCCTCGCTTCTTTTTGCGAAGGCAAAATATAGGGTGAAAAACCCAGAAGTACGCCATTGATTTTAGCGCTCGCGTTGACTTTCTCAGCCAGCTGCAGTGCTTCCTTCTGCCTGATGCTAGCCACTCCGAAGATGATCTCCAGGTCATCCGGCAGGAAAGTGGCCGCATCGATGCTTTTCAACAGCTGCAATTTCTCCGCCAACGTCAGGCTATGTTGCTCCCCGGTCGTGCCGCATACCATGACCGATTTCACACCCTGGTCATAGAGATTCCGGATATGCTGCAAAGTTGCTTCCGTATTCAGATCCTCGTTATCGTAAAACGCGGTAGGGACCGCGATATGGTATTCATTCACTAAATCATGCATGTGCCTCTCCCCTTCAACAGTGATTATAGAAACTATTATATCACTGGCTTCCAAAATACTTCATCCATTAAAGGCCCCTCAATGATGCAGTTTAAAAAAAGACAAAGCAACTGCTACTTTGCCCCTAGCGAATTTATCTGTCATGAAATTCATTTTTTATTTGATGATTTATTGGAGTTCTGAAGTGTTTTGAACAATGTATCGAATTGTCCTTTGAACGACATGGCTTGGTCGAAAATATCTTCACCGTCATTCAACATTTTCACGGTTACCCAACCTAAGGATTCTGTGATAGTGCTGGCAACGGCACCGTTAATTGCGGCACCTGCAACAGTGCCTACCGCAGGAACCAATTTCAGGATATTACCGACTGCAGCTCTCCCAAAACCAACAACGATCAATTCCCTGGATAGGCTTTTTCCAAGGCTTTCGGACCATGATTGACCGAATATCTTGTGCAGACGAGACATCATGGTTAATTGAACGGGAACCAGCAAAAAAGCATCTGAAAACGGGATTGGCGAGCAACCGATTATGGCTGCTGTCAGAGACGCAGCGTGAACAGTCTTATGACATTTCTTGCGTTTTTCTTCATCGACACCATTCAAAAATTCGTCGAATATCCCATCAAATTGATTTTTACTTTTGTCGAGGATTTTTTCAGCCTGCTCTTTTGACTTGTCATAAGCGTTTAGGACACTGGCTGATGTCTTTTGCGGTAATTTTTTTAGCACTTCAGAGAAGAAAGATTCAAATTCTTTATCTTCTTGCTTCAGTTCACTGGCAGGAAGTTCTGATTCAACCTGTACTTCCGCTAGCTCCTCTTTTTCTGGATCTCCTGTTTCCCCGATATTCGTCTTTTTTCTGAACATTTTTTTCATGATAATCCCACCTCTTTTAGTTAATCATCATAGTCTCTAATCTAATCATACACCAGAGTGCCAGAATCCCCAAAGAAAAGAAAACCCCACAAAACCAGCGCATTATTTAGCGGCCAATTTTTGTGAGGGTTCAAGTATAATTAACCATTATTGCTTGAAGTACAAATTATTATGGTGCAGATATACGGCAGGCTCTGATCAGAAATGCGTTTCATCGATATCAAGGGCATCCAAGGCTGCGTTGATACCCTTCAATTCCTCTGGACTCAGCTCTATATCCACCCCACCTAAATTTTCTTCCAGACGGTGCATTTTCGTTGTGCCGGGAATCGGGACGATCCACGGTTTTTGTGCCAGTTCCCAAGCCAAAACGATTTGCGCGCTCGTGGCGTTCTTGCTGTCGGCGATTTCTTTCAATAAGTCCAACAGCACTTGATTTTTTTGCATCACTTCAGGGCTGAATCTGCCCATCTTGTTGCGGAAGTCCCCTTCCGGATATACCGTGTTCGCATCATATTTTCCGCTCAAGAAACCATTTCCGAGTGGGGAATACGCGACAAAGCCGATGCCCAATTCTTCGCATACTTTAAATATTTCGTCTTCCGGCTCTCTGAAAACCATCGAATATTGATTTTCGATGCAGGTAACCGGGCAGACTGCATGGGCCCTTCTCAGATAATCCAAAGGTGCGTTGGACAAGCCCCAATGCTTGATTTTCCCTTCAGCCAGCAATTCCTTCATTACCCCGGCAACCACTTCCGGTTCAACCTCGGGATCGACACGGTGTTGATAATACAGATCGATATAATCAACGCCCAATCGTTCCAAGGACCCTTCCAGCTGTTCCCTGATGGAATCCGGCTTGCTGTTCAGATCATTTTCAGGTTTGCCATCAACCATTTTCTGCCCGTAGATGCCGAATTTGGTGGCGATGATCACGTCTTCACGGTTGTAGATTTCCAAGGCTTTGCCCAACAACACTTCATTCGCTTCGCCGTAGACAACCGCAGTATCAAAGAAATTGCAGCCCAATTCGACAGCGCGTCTGATCAGCTTGATCATTTCTTCCCTGTCAGCCGGCGCACCGTAGGCATGATCCATCCCCATGCAGCCCAGCCCGATTGCCGATACTTCCAACCCTTGTCCCAATACTCTTGTTTTCATCTCTGTTTCCCCCTTCTTACTATTACCTCTTCAGTATAGTAAAAAAGAGACTATTAAGAAGTCTCTCTTGGCTCACAAGTTGCAACCCAAAGGTTAGGACTGGGCCTCGTATATCCGACTGATGATTTGCAGGAATTTTTTGACATCCTTGGATGGCGTGTTTGAATGCAGGATCCCCATCGGAATCGTATGCTTCCAGCTGATCGGAATGATTTTCAGCAAAGGATGGACATTTCCCCATTCCTTCACACCGATCAGAACCGCATTGTCATTTTCACATTTGTTGAAGACATTCACATCGAAAAATGAAAAATCTTCAATCTGAATCCTCGGATAGTTTTCTGCCAGATTATCCCTGACTTCATCAAACGCACTCATATAGCCGCGTTTGATGAGCATGACCTTCTCATCGAACAGATCCTCAATCGCTATTTCATCATTTGCTGCCAAGCGATGATGGAGCGGGACCGCCGCACAAAGGGGTGTATCATACAATTTCAAGGCCGAACAATTCCGCTCGTTCAATATGTTCTCGCTGTAGATGCCCGCGACTAGATCGATGTTCCTGCCGAAATGATTCATGATTTCCCGCGCATTCTCCGGAGTGTTTTCAAATGAAACAAGTTCGAATTTCAGATCCGGATTATGTTGGCGGATCTGGGGCCACAGACTGACCAAAAACTGGACAGGCGTCGTCAATGAAGTCCCGATCCGCAGGACGTGTTTCGGCTCGGCCACCATTTTTTCAGCCCGTGCGATCGAATCTTTGGCATACTGGATAAGATATTTTGCATCCCGGTACAAGGATTCGCCCGCAACTGTCAATTGGACACCCCGATGCGTCCTGACAAACAAATCAAATCCCAAACTGTTTTCCAGAAGATTGATTTGTTTCATGACAGCATTTGGTGATACAAATAGTTCTTCGGACGCTTTATTGAAACTGCCTGAATCGGCAACTTTTATGAATGTATCCAATTGATGATTGTACATTAAATCAACCTCCCGCCTGTATCCTGGCAATAGGCTGAAGATCAAATCGCTTCTCAGCTTTACTCACGCACGTTACAGCTCTGTATACTTTTCTTTATTCCCTCTACTCTTGTCCACCGGATACTTGATGTTGTTCTTCTCCAGCTTTGCCTCAATTATTTCATCGATATCCAAATCTAGGTTGCTTGCCAGCATATGCGAATAGATCAACACATCCGCTAGTTCCTCCTTGATCCGTTCGATGCTGTTCTCTCTGACTTCCTCGGGAGATTTCCATTGGAAGAGCTCCAGCAGTTCTGCGGCCTCCAACGAAATCGAGATGGCAAGGTCCTTTTCGTTATGGAATTGGCGCCAATCGCGGTCATCGCGGAATTGATTGATTTTGTCCATTGTGTTCATGTGTGTCATCCCTTTCTTGCAGCCTTTAGTGCTCGTTGCTGGCCTTCAATATTTTCTGTTGAATGTTTTCCTTAATGGTCAAAGATGTTTAAACTTGAGTATGAATCTTAATTCCAAGTCTTTTTTCAAGGTTCTTTTTCCTATTCTTTATTTGTTGCATCATTAAATTTTCAGTATTGGGAGATAATTGATCAAAAGTATCTTGCGCTCTTTGAGCATAGGCTATAAAATTCCCAAAATCTCCTCTATTTATGCCAAGATCCGTGTATAAACTATATATCATTTTTCGATAAGGTAATTCTTGTATGTTTTTTCTTTCTCTCACCTTTTTAGAGCTATCAATCAGCTTATATGCCTTGCGATAAAATTTATATGGACTTTTCCCTCGCATTCGGACTCTTTTTCCGTCGAATACAAAACCTAAATAATCAATATGAGAAACTTTTTTCTCTTTTAGATTGGTTATCCTATTTTCACTATAATCAAATAACCCTGTTTTAGTCTCTTGTATTTCAATTTTATATTCCTCGGCTAACGCTCTAACTCTTTTTTCAATTGCTTCAATTTGAGTTTGAGAGACTACACCGCTGATTTGTTTTTTGGGAATGACCAATATAAAATCATCGGAATATCTTCGATACATTCCGAGGTGTTGATCTGCCAAATTCTTCATGCAAACATCAAATTCAATCGAATAGACATTTGCAAACACTGCACTTATTGCAGTACCTTGTGGAATCCCATATTTTTGTTCATTTTTACTAATTGAGTGCTTTCTCTGAAAATTTCGAAAGTCTTTCATTTGAGGGAAATAACTCGCTTTTTTGGCATTTCTAATTTCTTTATCAGTGCCAAATATTTTGATTAATAAGTCTTTTTCATAATACCCGTACTTTGTTACAGATTTATATACGTTAAACCAATCACTACTCAGCTTTTGTTTTTGATGTATCCTTAGTAGATTCTTTTTCATTATTCTATGGTCAATGTTATCAAAAAAGTTAGTGAAATCTCCCACCAAAATATAGGCTTCTTCTAAATAAGAAATTCTATTGATAATTTCAGCCGCAAAATCAATGTTTGATTTTCCCTTTTTATTGTTCCGATAGGCAGTTGAACATTCATCCACTTCATGAACGAGGACCCATTCATTATAATTGTCATTTAATGTCTCTGCATAATATTTATAAATGTAATTATCAAGATGTCCGGCATACATAATGTCCCTATTTTTTGTTTTTATTGGGCGGTTATTCATTTCCGGATTTTTACATCCGATATTTTTATCGAATGAAGTTACATAGTGAATAAATGGTAAAAAGCTATGCACCGCAATCCTTTTGGGATCTGTTACATAGCTTTCAATCTTTTCAATTTTAACTCTATGATCAAAGTGTAGATAACGTTTCGATCTGTATTTTGTAGAATCTAACATATTACACCTCTTTTTTTGGAGCGGAAGGAATTGCAGATCTGGTTTCTGGCAAATATTCCTTCTGCAGCGCTAGGCCATAGAACTACAGTATTGACCCATTTCTTTTCTGTAGCACACCAGAGTGATTCAACTAATCGTTTATAATGTTATTGAGGAGATCTTAGGAGGCCCAAGTCTGATGAATACCGCTCTACCTACGTCGACCTGCATCACAATCTTGTTAATTCGAGGATTATTAATATTAATATTCCTTGAAATTAACTCAAAGCAGAACTTTACTGAGCTGTTCAGTGAGTTACTACTTGACTGTTACAAACATATAATTCTACTAACATGATAATAGTAGGCTTTCTTATTATATCACTTATTATATAAAACATCATTATATTTCTTTTTATTTTGATTGAATAGTATTAAGCAATAGCATTAACCGTATTAACCTATAAATTTATGAATTTTTTATATTTCGATATCATATCATCTAGGTATACTTTCTTGGTTACAGGTTTCATACTAAAAAGTATGGAATTTGATTAATCAGTTCTCTATTCAGTATGTTCTTTTATAAACAAATCCCGAATTTGCCCCTCAACATCCCCGTATAAATCAAGATGCCGCACTGCAACCTGCACACCATTAGTGTCAGGTATGTCAGTTAAACTGTGAAATTCAGTCTGCAGAAATTCTTTGCTGTAAGGGTAAAGCAAAACTACCTTTTGAACCTTTTCTCCTTTATGGCTGTACCTTGTATGATACGCATACATCTGATACAAGTCTGCTTGAGTTGGACCATCTGCCTTCAGTACTTTCCATTTCGTGTCCGCAATCACAGTTGATTCATCAGATCGAATGACAATGTCTGGTCGCAAACGATAGGAACTACTCTGTTTCCCATGCTCATCAAATAACCAAATTTTCCTATCCTGCAGCGAAACATTGTAGTCACTTAACGTTTTGCGTACCAAATCAGACACGTAGGCCTCAAAAATTTTATCCATAGGGAAAAGCAAAGCAAAGGCCATGCTGCTGCCTTTAAACGAAGTGAAGGATTGCTTTGCTAGTATGATTTCACACCATAGCAGTGCCTGAGTGTAGTATTGAAAGTTTCGGTCAAGTTTGATTCGCTGGAAACCTTGGTCCACGTCATGCAGAATCGTCACTTGATTGAAGTAAATGAGCTGTTCACGGATCAGACGCTGATTATTGAAATCTGACGAAATATGCAGCAGATATTCTAACGCTGTACGGATCAATCGATTTTCCGGACAATTAATCATGAATTCATCGTGATGATTGTAGAAGCGTGCTTTGTTAACCAGGTTATGTTGGATCTGCTGCTTCATCAGCAATTTCCCTTTTAGGAATGCCTCATTCTCTTCCACACCAATATATGCAGACTTAAGCCCCTGCTTAATGATGCTGTCTACTTCACCCAAGAACATCCGGATAAAAACCTCAAACATGTTGGTATTAGCAGTATCCAGATGTGCCATGGTAAAAGTTCTGCCGTCAATATTTTTGACCGCACCCAACATCTTCAGAAAAAGCATCCGGACATCGTTATCCTTTTTGCTAGCCCCATGCTTCCCATGGATTTTGGGCAAAATTTCAATCGTCAAGCCAGATTTCGTTTGCAGGACACCGACATAATTATTCGCTTGCACACCTAGGCGGATCGGTCTGAGAAAATTATTGATCGCAGAATCCGTCCCATCATCACAAACGGTATTGCCCTCATCAATGAAAGTCTTCAGCTCTTCGATATCTCTTTTTGTCACCTTTACACCTGCATAGTCAGCCCCTGCATATAGGCGACCATATTCAGTGATTGTAACGACTCGATTCTTCATAATTCATTCACTTCTTTATGGATAAGGACTCCTGATAGAAACTTTTTAAAATCCTCATCACTTGCAGTAGCTTTCAGAGCATACTTATTTTCATTATTGCTGAAGAAACCATCGGCCAGCTTATTATCGAACAGTTTGTTCGGCGAGATTTCCTTTTCAACAATGTAGATCCCATTCTTATCATTCAGAATTGCTCTTATTTTTCGGAAATCATCGTAAAAATATTCTTGCAACAACGGAATGATCTTATTCTCAAAAGTCCTTTTCACATCAGCAAGAGTGTTGTTGTTCATGAAGAAAGCGTGTCCCAGCGTATGCTCCCGGTCATAAAGATATTCAATCCGTTCATTTAATGCATCCAAAATGTCAGCCAAATTGAATCCTTCGATGCTTCCAGAATCTCCTACCTCTTTACGGATCAAACCGCTGTTTGGCATCATTTCAACAAAATCAAATCGACGACGCAAAGCGGTATCCATCATCGCAAGTGATCGATCAGCGGTATTCATCGTTCCCAAAATGTACACATTTTTAGGGATTCCAAACTGATCTCCAGAATAAGGCAATGTTACCTTAATTTCCTCAGCTGCACCAATCCTTTTCTCAGGTTCAATCAAGGTAATCAATTCACCGAAAATTTTGCTGATATTCCCGCGGTTGATTTCATCAATCACGAACAAGAAATTATTATCAGTTCCATTTTCCAGATCCTCTTCTGCTCTTTCACAGAAATTCCGGAACACGCCTTTTTTCACTTCATACTGGATACTACCATCCACAGTTTCAGCACGAATTCCTTCTATGAAATCTTCATACCCATATGATTGATGAAAGGTTACGAACTGGTAGTAATAATCCTTTTTCTGACCTATTTCTTCTTTAGCATTCGAAAAAACTTCTTCAGCCTCAATCTTTCCGGCTTCTGTCAAAGCCCATCTGTCTTTGATTCGCTCGAAAAGATCTCTCCCATTTCGATAAGTTGATGTTGTTGAATCCTCTGTAGCATGCTCGATCACTGTAGTACTGAGTGTGCCGTAAATCGATTTGCTTTTTTTAGTTTTGGCATATGCACGAACCACTTCAGTATTCTCAATTTCCTTAACTGACAACGCTTCAAAATTTCTTTCCTTATAAGCCAAGTAAATGGCCTCTCTCCAGGATAACCCTTCAAAATTGTAAAGCCGTTCCGACGCTGATTGATTCAAAAGCAAAGTATCTTTGTAAGTTTTCACTTCGTATGTCTTACCAGTTCCAGGAGGACCGTATAGAATCGTATTTAATCCAATTATCTGAAAATCTTCCTGGTTAGGTTCTACTTTTTGCGAGTTGTCTTTTGGATGTGTTCTCTTGTGTCTATTTTTTTGTTGTTCTGAATATTGAATTATTATTTCGTCACTTGGACTACCATATAAATTTAACAGCCCTTGTGCCAACATAACGTCATCAATGCCCGCAAAACTTCCATAGCAGATTATCTCGCCAAATTTTTCTATTTCTCTGATATTAATCCGAGGAGTTGAATGTCTTCTTTTTGTCTCATTTTTGATATCTTCTCGGCTTTCATAAAAACCAATTGCATTTTTGATTTCACTTTCTGGCTTTTTTTCTGAAGCATTCGGATATACGTCTTTGATCGTTATTAGCGACGGTGTCACTTCTTCAGTCCAATATTGGAGCGCCGCCTCCTCTGAAAGACGTTTCCATGAAAATCTTTTTGTATTTTCGGCTGAAAATTCGTTCCCATTAATAGTAAACTGTAATAGTTTTCTATTTTTTAGGTCTTCATAATTCTCAATTAATGGTTTGTTCTTTTTTAAAATTAGCTCCAAATTTAAAACCTTCTTCCGTTGGGAATTAGTGAATCTAAACAGCATCGACCTGAAGTCTTTCTCTTTCCATATCAACGATTTTTTTGACCATGGATTTTTCAGAAATGTCTTTCGCGGCAGCGGTATGATCGGTAATGTATGAATCCTTTGCATAATCATCAAATACTTGTTGCTTAGTATCTAACATCTCCATCATTCGCTCATCGATACTGTTTTCGGTCAATAGTCGATAAACAAATACTTTTTGGGTCTGACCCATCCGGTAGGCTCTTGCAATGGCTTGTGTCTCAAGTGTGGGTTTTATTTGAGGTTCACAAAAAATGACAATACTGGCTGACTGGATATTCAAGCCCACTCCGCCTGCTTGTATTTGCGAAACCAACACATGTTTTTGTTCTGAAGATTTAAAGATGTCTAATATTTCCTGTCTCTGTGCGGAGGATACAGCTCCCGTTATAGGGGTGAGCGTTTTATCGCCCAGTTCCGAACATATTGTATTAATGACACTCTTAAAAAAGCTAAAGACAATGACTTTTTTCCCATTTGCAGCAGCTTCATCGCAAATTTCGATGAGCCGATTCAGTTTGGGGCTTTTCTTTTTTGTTATCCCTTGCCAACCTGCTCGTCGCATCAACATGAATTCTCCGTTTCTGACTGCTTCACGATAAATTTGACCCTCTTCTTGACCAAATGACAGCCATTCTTCAACTTGTGTCAATTCAGGGAGTTCAGTTAATACATCTTCCTTATTTCGGCGCAGATAAACGGGTGCAATTTTTTCTTTGAAAGTATTGGATCCTATATACTGCACACTATTCTCCATTTCCTTCGTAATATCTGGCTGGAGTTTACCAACCAAATTAACCATTTCCGCGAGCCGATTTTCTAAAGGTGTTCCCGTTAAATAAAGTACATTGTTACTTCTTTCAGTCAAACTATAGATAGTCTGTGATCGTTTTGCATCTGGGTTTTTCACGTAGTGGGCTTCATCTACAACTAATAAGTCTATTGTGTCTAAATTCTCATGTTTCAAACGCTGTATTGTCTCATACGTTGTAATGGCTACGCCGCCTTCAACTTGCCATTGATCAAAAGCCCGTTCTCGACTAGGACCATGAACCAAAAATGGCTTCAATTCGCTATGCTTTTCAATTTCACGCACCCAATTGATTACAATGCTAGCTGGACATACAACTATAAAGGTATTTTGACCTCCATGCGCAAGATGAGCCATAACAGCAATAGCTTCAATCGTTTTCCCTAGCCCCATCTCATCGCCAATAAGGACTTTTTTTTGTACTATTGCGTATTTTGCTCCGAAATCCTGCCACCCGCGCAGCTTCACCTTTAATTTACTTAGCATTAATTCAGTATTTTCAATTTTCTCGATAATTTCTGCAGATAAAGAATACGCTGGATGATTTTTTTCAAGACCAATACTGAAGTATGGTTCTAAAACCGCATAATAACGTGCTGCATTATTCTTAAAATCGTCCCAAATTTCTTCTTCTGAAAAAGATTGAATTTCCGATAGTTCTTTACGTAGCTGCTTCGTTTGTTCCTCGTATTTTTGGTTGAATGATTGGATTAATTCTAAATTAATTGCAAAAACAGCTTTTTTATCTGCAGACTTAAAAAGCCATTCCAGCGGCCAACTCCACTTGGGATTGACGACTCGGATTTTATCATCTATATATCCATTAAAGTATTGCGAAATCGAAAAAGCTTCTTCACTTATGCCTTTTTCCTTGTCTATCGGATAAACAGATTGTAACAATTTAGTATGTGATGGATCTTTGCGCTCCACATCAAAGCGAATGGATAAGCTTTTCGCTAATTCATTTTTATAGTTGCTAAGGGAGTGATGAATCACAGACTCTGTTCGCTCGCCGATGCCATCGATTCCTCTAGCGGTTGAAATTCGCTTCTGTAATTGACGGACATTTGTTATCCCATTCCTTTGCAAGGTAGACAATTTAATGCCTGGATACGCATTTGCGAAGTTTTCAATTGTTGTGTTTTCGAACGCTTCTCTGATGGTTTCCTCTTTTACGTTTGAAATGCATTTCTTCAAATCGTTTTGTTTCCGACTAAAGTGCATTTGCAAATCGTTGGCTTCAGCATAAATTCCTTTCGCTTTTGCAATCGCTCTTGAAACATCAGCCTTTTTGGGTTTAATGAGGGTCATCTATTATCCTCCTCGTAATAGCTGTTTTAAAGAATTAAAGCCTTCATTAATAACCTATGACATCCTTGCTCACTGCCATGATGACTTCTTTGGGAATGGTTTCGATTTCAAGCGAGTAAACAGTATTCAATCTTGGATTAAAGATACCTAGTTTCTTTAGAGATTGAAATTCATCATGAATCGAGTTTGTTCCCATCAGATAATAAACAAGCAGCTGAAGCGTATGTTGAGGTTTGATATTAGCCTTTAAAACTTTAAAATCCCATAAGGTATCTGCCGTCAGAAAGTCGCCATCTCCTGATGTTATTTTGTCTGTATATCCCCCAAGAAAAGTAAAAGAATCCAGGGTCATTGGTCCATACTCGTCAAAAAAGTTAAGGCTTCTTGTCACCATTTCTTTGATGTTAAAAAGCGTATCCTCATTTGGAACGAGCATAGTATCCTCTGGGATGAAGCCGCTTCGCAATACTGAGTCATATTTCACGAGATTAATTGCAGCGGTTATTGATTGATCATCCAAGTCATGGATCTGGCCTACTAACGTTTTTGCAATCATTAATTTTTTCGCTCTATTTGCACCGATTAAAGAGATGTTAAATGCTTCTTGTGCGCCTTCAGCGGGATTCAGCATAAGTCTAGTCAAGTAATCTACGGTTATTCCTATTAGATTTGGCGGAATATTTTCTGAAGGTTTAAGTTCATTGGATGATGTCAATTCCTTTGACGAAAATGATTTGATTGGTATATACCCGCCCCTTGGTTGTTTAATTTGCTCGATTCTTTTTGTGACTGAAACCATGCTGTTTCCTCCTCTTTAATGTCGCAAACCTATTGTCATCTTAACTCATTATCTAACGGCACAACAACCTCATCCAATACCTTTCGCCATTGCCGTTTCATTTCTGGACCGTATCGCAGCGGTCTGGCTTCTGTATGCATCGCCTTGTATTTTTCAAAGCTTTTGCTGTCGATGATACCACCTATATTTGGAATCGGTTCTGCTCCGATAACATACTGTACTGCCGAGGAGTGTAATTCATCAGGTGAAACAAACCAATCCTTCGCAAAATGAGCGATAGCCTGATCTCCGGCTAGAGTAAAGTAATGCCGTTTGAGGACAAAGATATCTTCCTCTGGATCAACTCGTTTTGAGTCGATATCGTTCAAGATGGCACGGTAAACATCCCTTACAACCTCTGCTTTGTTCAACTTCTGCATCGCTTTTTCAATGTCTTCACGCACAGATTTATTGTTTGCTGAGTACGTGTTCAACAGCTGGTCGATGTAGGTAGCGTCGATATCATACAGTTTGACCGCATTGTCTGAATAGAATTCTATTTCTGACAGACTTTCTGGGGGCGTCGGTCCTACAGGCAAATCTGCAAGTATTGAACCTTTTATCGTCTGATACAATCCTAAATTCTCTTCCAGAACCATCACTTGTTTTTTCATGCTACCTGATTTTTCCATCTCATCGTTGTAATCATCGTAAGTTACAAGCGCCTCAAACGAATTAGTGAATTCCTGAAATGCTTTGACAAAATCAATCCTCAATTCCAACGGAGAGTGCTCATCTATATTCGGATGTGTTTCAACGATGCCAGTGAACTTCTTATGACCGCCATTGAATCTCTTCTTCGATTTTTCATAAGTCGGATAAATCAGATTGGTTTCTTCTTTAGCTTCGGAATAGAGTCTTGTTGCATCTGCAACATTTTTTTCCATGGAGTGCGGCTTCCGGAAAGTGACGATCAAGCCTTTCGTTTTATCCGGGTAGGTACGATTCGTACGCGAAAAGGCTTGAATCAAGTTGGCATAGCTAAGATTCCGGTCAACAAATAAGGTCTGAATCGTCGGCGCATCGAAACCTGTCAGCAATCTATCGACGACGATAACCAAGTCAATCTGTTTCCCGAATTCTTTGAATTCCCCTTTTTTGCGCGCGAGCCGATTGTTGATGTCCCCGTTATAGCGGCCAATGTCATCGATGCCCCAAGCAGTACCGTAGTACGCGTTGTAATCCTTGATTATTTTTTTCATTTCTTTTTGATTTTGGGCTGAATCCACTTCATTTTCCTGCATAGAATAGGTGATCGCTATTCTCGGAAAATCTGGGTCTTCAATCGTGCGACCTGTCCTGATCGGATGGTGAGAAAATTCTCTTTGAATCCAGCCTGGTTCCTTCGTCATTTCCTTGATTGCATGATAATACCGTTTTGCCATATCGATCGAACTAGTCGTCAGAATCGCTGACTTTCTCGGCCGGCCATTTTGAAAATCAAATTTCATATAGGCGTTATCCGGCCGGAAAATTTTATGTAGCACCTTTTGAATATGCTCGTCCCGTTCATAGATCGTTGCATCCAAATACTCTTCTTTTTCGACCGGCGGCATCTGATCGATCATGTCATTGATTCCATCTACGCTGTAGCTTGCATATTTTTCATTGACTTGGAGGTTTTTGAAAATGTGATTATTCAAAGAGGTCTGTTCAATCGTATCCTCATGCTCCACCTGAAATCCCAAAACAGCAGCATCGTCCAAAGCATCCTTGATCGTGTAAGTATGCAATTTCTCCCCATATTGATCGTGCGTTGTTCTGGCCAATTGCCCTTTGGCTTGCTTTTTATTCTCTTCAAAAATAGGTGTCCCAGTAAAGCCGAACCAAGTGGAATTTGGGAAGAACTGCTTTATTTCATCCATATTTTCCGCACTCAAAGCACGGTGACATTCATCCACGACAAAGACGATATGCTGGCCCAACAACTTTTTGAAACGTTCCACATTTCGTTTCTCCTTTTGCTTTTGGGCATGGCGCAATGCGGACTCCAGTTTTTGGCGAGTCGTGATGATGACTGTATTATTGTTCGTATCCGACAACAAAGCTCGGCTGAGTTCAATCGAGCTGCCTGTACCCACAATCAAACTGTTCGCTCGAACATTTCCAGAAGAAATACCTGTATTAAATTCCGAGGCAAACTTTGTGAATTCTGATGTAGTCTGGCTGTCCAAGTCTTTCCTGTCAATGACCATGATGGTTCTATCAACACCAGATTTGCGCGCAAGCAATTTTGTAGCTACAAAACTCGTCAACGTTTTCCCTGATCCTGTCGCATGCCAAACATAACCCGATTCGTGTTTTATGGCAGATGTAAACAGAGCTTCAATCGCGTGAATTTGGTAAGGATGCAACACCATTAAAGCTCTATTATCATGATCCTCACTGACAATCGTATAATGCGCGATCAAGCGGTGCGCATCCGGGATGTTCAACACCTGCTTACAAAATTCATAAACATTGTCCACCTTGCGATTGTCCGTCGTCCGCCAACTAAAAAGGAATTTCTTATGCATATCCTTTGGAAGCGCATTCGCAAAATAACGGGTTGTCTTTTCATTGGAAACGACAAAAAGCTGCAACGTCGAAAAGATATTATTGCGGAACATCCCTTCTTCAGCATATTTTTTTATTTGATTAAAAGCCTGAAAATAACCGTCTTTTGCACCAGCTTGTTTCAACTCAATCTGCACAATCGGCAACCCGTTGATCAACAAGGTTACGTCAAATCGCCGCTCGCGCTCATCATCCGATTTTTTCTTGGCAATCTGATTTACAACTTCATAAGTGGAAATACCTCCGCCGATATCTTGATTGGAATACAAGATCAAAGACATGGCACCTAAAGAAGCATCCTCACGCTCAATTGTGATACGCGCAATGCCATTTTCACCCTTCAGCCATTTGGCAGCATGAAAAGGCGTTTTCGTATGCGTTAATAACTCCATTTTAATCGAATCAAATTCTTTATCCGTAATCGGATGTTCCTTGATTTCAGATAAGTTATTTTGAGTAATTTTTTGGCGCAGATTCTTCCATAAATCTTCTTCAGATTTAAGATCCTCGCGATAGTTCCACTGATTATGTCCTTGACCCAGAACGTCAATCAGATGTTTTTCAATTGTTGCCTCATCATTTCTCGGAATTTTGCACATAATCTTCCCACCTAAGCTATATACTTAATTCCCCCACAAATTATCTATTAAATTATATCACGATTGTTTTATTAAATGTGACATTTATGAGAAATTACGATTGGGAACAGCGTAAGTTAGGCGATGATAAAGATGTCCGTGATGGTACTCATGATTCTCCAAAATATCATCAAGAAGGACACCCCTTAGTTACATCGAAAAACTTAAATGATTATGGACTGGATATGACTGATGTTTCACTTATTTCTGATGCAGATTTTGAAGCGATTAATAAACGTTCGAAAGTGGATAATGGCGATATTTTATTTGGAATGATAGGAACTATCGGAAATCCCGTTATTGTTGATAGAAGTGATTTTGCGATAAAAAATGTAGCTTTAATAAAAGAAGGCGGAGACATTCCAAACAGATTTCTTATTCAATTGTTAAAGTCGTCAGTTTTCGAAAAATATATTCGCAATGAGAATGCTGGAAATACTCAAAAATTTCTTGGATTGAGTAAAATAAGAGAATTTACATTTTTTACTCCAACTACTGAGGAGCAGATTAGAATTGCTACATTTTTCAAACAACTCGACGATACTATCGCTCTTCATCAACGAAAGCTCACCTTGCTAGAACAGCTTAAACAAACGTATCTGCAAGTTATGTTCCCACAAGGTAAGGAAAGTATTCCAAAACTCCGGTTTACAGATCATTCCGAACCTTGGGAACAGCGTAAGTTAGGTGAGGTTGGTTCAGTTGTTATGTGCAAGAGGATTTTTAAAGATCAGACAACTGCATTTGGCGATATTCCTTTTTATAAAATTGGAACTTTTGGGGGCAGCCCGGATTCTTTTATTCCAAATGACTTATTCGAAGAATATAAAAAAAATTATCCATATCCCGAAATTGGAGATATTCTGATGTCTGCTTCTGGAACAATTGGTAGAACCGTTGTTTATGAAGGTGAAAAAGCCTATTATCAGGATTCAAATATTGTTTGGCTAAAAACAGATAAATCTTTAATTGATAATTCGTTCTTAAAGCAATTTTATCAAGTTGTTAAATGGTCTGGCTTGGAAGGGAGTACGATTAAGAGACTTTACAACAGCAACATTCTTTCAACAGGTATAAATCTTCCATCATTGAGAGAACAAACTAAACTAGGTACTTTCTTCAATCAGATAGACAATACTATTGCTCTTCATCAAAAAAAGATTGCTCATCTAAAAGCACTGAAAAGTACTTTACTCAACAAAATGTTCATTTAAAAAGGCACACGAGGTGCCTTTTTGTTTATCTTACATCAATAATGCCAAGTGTTTCATGATCTTGTCGTTGTCTTGATTTTCGAGTTCTTGAATAATGTGGAGATACGTTTCTTGTGTGGTAGTCATGCTGGAATGTCCCAATCTTGTTGCTACACTCGCAATCGAAACGCCCGCAAACAATAGTAATGAAGCATGCGTATGTCTGAGGCTATGAATGGTAATGATTGGAATATTTGCATTTGTACAAAGGGCCTTTAGACGATAATTGATTGTTGAATTGAATACCCTGTTCTTCACAAAGATTGGTTTTTCAGGATCTAAATTCTTAATCAGCTGCGAAAATTGCATCGCAGTTTGCCAATCAATTTGCATCGTTCGTTTTGAGGATTCATTCTTCGTAGGTTGAAAGTTCCCTGTAGTACCTTTATAGTTCCAGGTTTTTGAAATGCTTAGCTTTTGCTTGGAAAAATCGAAATCATTTGGAGTAAGTGCAAGAGCTTCAGAAAAACGCAACCCTGTTTTTGCCACCAATAAGATAAACCAATCCCAATTGATTTCAGAGGATAGTTCCAGTTGTCTTAGCAACGCTTGAATTTCAAATTGGTTTAAAAACTTCGGTCGCTTCTCCTTAGGTTTTTTGCCTTTGATGATGATTTTTCGCGTGGGATTTGTAGTAATCAGTCCCTCGTCAACCGCATCAAGTATTGCGCCTTTTAATTGATGGTGAAAATCCATTGTGGTTTGTTTTTCGTGGGTAAGTGCATAGTCATTCAGCAGCTGTTGGTATTTCCGTCTGTCTATCTCCTCAACCTTTAAACTGGGCGCTAGTTCATACACTCGTTGGAGGGACATATTATATTTACTTAACGTTACGGACCGCACAGCCCCAACCTTGTATAATTCGATCCATTCCTCGAAATACTCGTAAAACAACTGATCTGACTTTCTTTTTCTAACCAAAATAAAAACCTCCTGATAATAAATTTGATGAACATTTCATCACTTTATTATCAGGAGGTTATCTGTTTTCTGCAAAAATTTGACTACACGAGCATCTTTGCTAATAGAGTTTTCTTTAGTTCTGCAAGTTTCTGAAGCTTGCTTTGATGAAGAGCGATAGTGTCGTCAAGTTTAGTGAAGAAGTCTCCAATCTTTGTCTGCTCTTCAATATGGCAGATTTGAATAAATGCATCTTTTAAGTCTGCTGAATTAATAGACTCAAAGGTAGACCCTGAACTGTATCTTGTCCAAAAACCTTGTTCTTTCATGCGTGACAGTGTCTGAAAGATGAAAGCATTCCCTTTTATACCAGCAACTCCTCGTCCTAACACTACTGTATAATCGGTTCTTCCTACATCACCTACTGGTGCTCGTACGCTTAAAATAATATCCTCAGGGTCAGCTTTCTTAGTTACCTGCGTGGTCCATACACGTGGACAAACTCGCCCATTTTTCATATCTGCGTTTCCTTGCACAAGTATATGATCTCTTGGATTGTCAGTATAATTTTCTCCGTTAGGTGATTGTCCCATAGTAATTTGAACCGTGTCTCCCAACTTACGCTGTTCCCATGGTTCGGAAAAATCCGCAAATCTTAGTACTGGCATATTCTCCTCATTTTGCGGGAACATCTGTTTCAAATAAGTTTCTTTAAGCTGGTTAAATAAGGTTAACTTTCGTTGATGAAGAGCGATAGTATCATCGATCTTATCAAAAAAATCTGCAATTAATACTTGCTCACTCACAGATGGCAAAACAATCGGAAGAATTTTTAATAATTCAGCATTATAGCTTTGTTGCTTTGTTCCTTGTGTGTATTGAAGTCCATATTCTTCTCCAACCTTTCGATACCATTGAAACAAGAACGATGAATCAAGTAATTTTTTTTTAGGAAACAGAGCCATACATGATTGGTTCATAGTCGTGTCTATTCCCAATTTCGCACAGTTTCCACGAGTTCCGGCAGCTTCTAAACCAGTTATAGCCATCACAAATGTACCTTTAGGAACAATTTTTAAATTTGCATTTTTTCTTCCATCTTCGGTAATTTTTTCAATTGTTTCAGAAACAACACCTCTGTTTAATTCACCACTGGAAAGCCAATTAATTTCTCCATTCCAAAAACTAGCATTCGTTCTGGAAGGAGTTTGACCATTATACTGATTATCTATTACCTCTCCCAACTTACGCTGTTCCCAATCATCAGTGAATCCTTGAAAACGTATAGCTGGCGCCTTTTTAGTTTCTTCAGACATCACCGAAACACCGCCTTTGTTGCTTCGATGATTTCGCGTGTTTCATCTGTGATCGCTAATTCATCAAGCATAGCAAGGAAGTCATTTTCGGCTGCTTTGATTTGCTGATTGAGGGCTACAAGCTCTTTCCCGAGTTCAACAATATCAACTTCTTCTTGTTCTTCAAAGGTATCCACGTAACGAGGAATATTTAAGTTGAAATCATTCTCTTGGATCTCCTCAAAACTTGCGACGTGCGCAAACTTCTCAACATCCTCACGTTTTTTGTAGGTTTCAACAATTCTGTCGATATTTTCTGGCGACAGCTTGTTCTGATTTTTACCTTTGATGAAATCCTTGCTGGCGTCAATGAATAAAACGTCTCTGGATGTCCGGTTTTTCTTCAAAATGATAACGGTCGTAGGAATCGATGTACCAAAGAACAAGTTCGCTGGCATTCCAATAACGGTATCAATGCTCCCATCCTCCAATAACTTTTTACGAATGACACCTTCAGCAGCACCACGGAACAGGACACCATGCGGCAATACGATTGCCATCGTTCCAGAATCTTTCAAATGGTAGAAACCATGCAACAAGAACGCGAAGTCTGCTTTTGATTTCGGCGCTAATTTGCCGTATCGATTAAATCGCGAATCATCCAAGAAGGTGTCATCTGAAGACCATTTAGCAGAATATGGCGGATTCATTACCACGGAGTCAAACGTGTATGGTTCGTCTGTTGGCCAGTCCTTATTCAAGGTGTCGCCGTTGCGCAACCGAATATCCTCATTGTCGACGCCGTGCAAAATTAAATTCATTTTTGCTAAGTTAAATGTGGTCGTGTTCAATTCTTGACCATGATATTTTACGCTCTTCGGATAATTCAAATAATTACGGATGTTGAGCATCAAAGAACCGGATCCCATCGTCGGGTCAAATACACTGAACAATTTCTTATCTTCTTGCCCAATTGCAGCGATCCTTGCCATCATATCTGAAACTTCATGGGGCGTGTAAAATTCTCCAGCTTTCTTCCCTGCTTCGGAGGCAAATTGACTGATCAAAAATTCATAGGCATCGCCAATAACGTCGCCGTTGTGACCCAACACATCAATACCGTTGAGTTTTTTCAGTACTTCAGTGATGGTGACGTTGCGTTGCTGATCGTCTGCACCCAATTTTTTGGATTTAAGATCCACATCATCGAATAACCCGCTAAATTGATTGTATTTAGTGGACAAGTCAATGAACGCTTTATTTAAGTCGTTCAGTTGGAATGTATTCTGATTTGCTTGCATCGTCAAAACATTGAATAAATGATCCGCTGCAATATCATAGCCAAGAGTATCGACTAACGTTTCGATCAAATCGCTCTTTGTATCTTCATCTTCAAGTAGCTGACGATACAAAACCGTCTGCTTATCCGCATTGGAAAATTCATCCAATGACTCACCAGCTAATTCAACAACTTTTTCTAAAAGCTTATCTGAGAGATATTTGTAGAAAATTAACCCTAGTAAATAATTTTTATATTCAGACGCATCCATCTTACTGCGCAGATTGTCAGCAGCGCTAAATAGCTTCTGATTTAATTCAGCTCCCATTTTAAAACCCCTTTAGTGTATAGTTATCCATCTTATTATTATAGCTTACGATGTGGAAAAGCGTAAGCAAAGAATAAATGCACACTTAAATGGGCGCATTATAAATAACCGTATACCATGCGATGTTCCCGCTAATTCCTGAATTTTTTTGACAAAGGCAAGTACCGATCCAGTAATGCTACGTTTTGGTAGAAATTCAGCTTCCGTAAATTCCGAAATTGCCTCATGATTTATTCTTAGAAATTGACACCATTGTTTTGGCGTTTTCTACCCAACTCAAACAAACGCCATCAAACCATCTACGCTGCTTAAACTTATACTCGACTACTTTAGCTGAGTTTATTTCCAAAAAATAGCAAGGTTTCGACCCAATATAGAAGTTCATGTACAATAGTATATGCGTCTTTTGAGTACGAGCTTTCGACTCACTTTTCAGAGCATTCAGGAAGTCCAGGTATAAACACAACCAAAACAGGCTACTCATCGCTGGATTATTTCCAGTAATTGGGAGCCTGTTTATTGTTGGCAGTTAATCGTTTAAGAATGACTTAAACAGGTTAAGTATATCTCGTCCTGTATTATAAACAGTCTCATTTTCCCCCGTCTGTCCATCATCATCATGATACTGATTTTTTTTTTCAATCCGAACGCCTTCCTTGTCTCCCCTCAAAGTATAAGTTGTCTCCTCTTCACGAGTGTACTTACCATCAGAAGACACGCCATCGAATTTATTCCTAATCGTTTTGGATTTGCCATTGTACTTGTCAGGTTCAGTTGCAAGCTCATGTAAAGAATCAACTTCACTATCTTTATACCGACCATTTCCCAAATCGATGTACTCACTTATTATTCTTTTCTTTTCATTTTTTTCTTTTCTATTCATAACGTTGCTCCTCTTCTATTGGTTTGATTTCTATCTGTTCCGAATCAATCGAGCCATAAGGATACTCACAAATGCTACCCACAACCTGATATTTTTTGCCGCATTTACTGCAATGACAGTCATCTGCTTGAAAGTAACGATACAATTCTTGCCCCATTGATTTTTCAGTGGAATCCTCAACGTATACATACTCCTCAAGATCTATTCTATTCATTGCATGACAATAGGGGCAGCTGACAATACGCTCCATACTAACCTGCGGAGATGCCCAGTCACTTATAACCTCTAATTCATAATGTCCCCGAAAGTGCTGGCCGTTTTGTTCTTTTATCTGGATGTCTGCCCAATACGAGTCTCGTGGTAAAGAATCATAAGATACATTTGAAGCGCGAATTTGCTGAATCAGTTCCAGAGAACCGAGCATTTCGTCGACCTCTTTCCGCATATCTATTTCTGTTTGCTTGAGTGCATCATCCAAGGTAATGTCATGGGCTTGAAGTTTTTTAACAGTTTCAGCAGATGCACCGGCCGTCATTAAGATCAGAACCATTTTGATATTAAGTAAGTCTTGCTCCGAAAATTCTCGATAGCCATTTTCACCCCTGCTTGCTGTGAACAATCCTTCTCTCTCCAGATAATGAATATGAGACCTTGGAATGTTTAACGTCTCCTCAACATCCTTCATTTTCACGATGGATTCCTCCTTTCATATGTGTATCATAATCTATGAACAAAGTTTACAGTCAATAGAATTCATAAAATTTTCCCAACTTTTTTCGATGTCTGAAAAACACTGCACCAAAATTTTTAATGTTCCAACTTTATCAATAGTTACGACTATTTAAGCGCTTCCGAGAAATCCGATAACCTATCGATAATTTGAAATTAACCATTTATTCATATAATTTCGGATTTAGCATGTGATCGAACTTTCAGTAATCAGTTTTTTTTAGGTTAGTTTTTTAAGCGTCTGATTTTCCTTTTTGTTCTATAGTAAAAAGAGCACCAACAATGACGCTCTTTTACTATACGCTTTACAAAAATAGTCCCTGTCCTCCCTATCCCACCACCAACTTATTCGTCTTCTTCAAAAACTTCGCCGGGATTGGACGTTCCAATTTCCAGCTGATGTTCATTGGTTTGCTTCCGGAATGTTGGACATAGTTGGCCAGTCCCAAGAAGGTGTATGGGGCTGCACCGATGCGATCATTCTTGAATTCGCGGACAAATAGGAGGACGTTGCTGCCGCGCTCCCGGTGGTTGATGTAGCGTTGCCCGGTTGAAGCATGATCTCCTGTCGTGCTTTGGCTTTGCCAATGGAAGAGCGTTTCGTTGATGGAGTAATCATTGTACATTGTCGTTGGGGAGTAGTCTTTGTCCGCCTTATTCAAGGTAACGAAGAGCACGTCGATTTTCTTCTCGGGTAACCATTTGACGCCTTCTCGGACATTACTCGGATTCATGTGATCCATTGCCACCAGCAATTGATCACGCGTATAGGTGCAATGCAGATCAAGCGGGCTCTCAAATCCCAAATTGACAGGTTCGTCAATAAAGTCGATCCGATCGAAGTTATAGCGCAGAAGTCCCATCATTTCCTCCAACATCACAGGATTACGTGAAAGCAAAGCCAAATTTCCTTTGACTTCTGCACTTTCCCAATCTTCGATGGCTTTTTGCCAGACGGTGATATAGAACATCTGGAACATGCGTTGCTGAATCGGTGACAGCTTCTTCAAGTCGACCTTGTCCAGACGCGGTAAAATATCCAGCAAAAAAGCAATCCAACGTCGAGAATCGATGGCACAAATGCGTTTCAACGCTTTGTTGATTATTTCTTCCAGTTCCTCTTCGAATTCTTCCCGGACCCCTGCCGAGACACATAATCTCGCAAAGTTGGCTCTAGAGAAAATCGTGCGGACATCCAAATGATAATAGTCAACGAAATTGGCCAGATCTAAAGGCAGGCCGCTGTCTTCTTCAAAGGTCGCGATCCGGCTGATCAAACCATTTTTGGCGCTGAAGGAAGATTTGATGTTGTCCAGCACGTATTTGGCGGCTTTCTTTTCCAACTGTATGTAGCAACCTTTTGGAGCCGAAACAAAACCATTTTTCAGTTCACTTTGAGCACTGTGCGTCGTATTGGCAAGAAGCGCTGAAAATTTTTCTTCAAAATTGTACTTTCTGTTGGCTTGTCCAATAAAGTCCAGTACGGTCAGACACTCCTTACCTTCAGCCAACCGGAGGCCGCGGCCGAGTTGTTGCAGGAAAATCGTCAAGGACTCGGTCGGACGCAGAAAGAGAACTGTGTTTACTTCCGGGATGTCCACCCCTTCGTTATAAATGTCGACTACGAAAATAAAGCGGATCTCCCCTGAAACCAAGCGTTTCTGAGCGGTACGTCTATCTTGATCGTTGGACTGACCAGTCAAATGAATCGATGGAATGCCATTATTGTTGAACTGTTCCGCCATAAATTGGGCATGTTCGATTGAAACGCAGAAGCCTAATCCTTTAACTTCTTCGATATCCGTAACGTATTTATCCAAAGATTGGATCACGTTATTAGAACGGCGCAAAGCGACTCCGCGATTCAGCGAGTAAAGCTTGTTCAACTCTGATTTATCATAGCCTCCCCGAGTCCAGCGCAGCTCGCTCAAATCGATGGCATCGGTGACACCGAAGTATTGGAATGGACTCAATAATTTGCGATCGATTGCCTCTGGAAGTCTGATTTCAGCAGCAATACGATTATCGAAATAATCCAAAATGCTTTTGCCGTCCATCCGTTCAGGCGTAGCAGTCAAGCCTAACAAAATACTTGGTTTAAAATGATTCAGCAAAGTTTGGTAAGTAGGGGCAGCTGCGTGGTGGAATTCATCCACGATGATGAAATCGTAATAATCTTCAGGCAATTTTTCATGCAAGGCTTGGGAGTTCATCGTTTGAATGGAAACGAACAAATTATCCAAACTTTCCGGTTTATGGTTGCCCACAAACAACTCTCCAAAATTCTGATCTTTCAGAACACCTTGAAAAGTTTCCTGGCTCTGTCTCAAGATTTCTTCTCGATGCGCCACAAACAAAAGTCTGCATGGTCTAGCTGCATTCATGCGGCAAAAACGCCGGTAATCGAACGCCGAGATCACGGTCTTGCCCGTTCCCGTAGCTGCTACGACAAGGTTTCGGTAAAACCCGCGCACTTCCCGCTCAGCAAGCAGTTTATCGAGGATCTCTTGTTGGTAGGGATAAGGATGGATATCGAAAACAAAGCGGCGGGTCTCTCCGTCACCCATGAAACGGTCAGCCTTCAAGGCACGCACGAGACGTTCCCGTTCCGTATCCTGATAAAACTCAAACTCTGAAGAATTCCAATAACTTTCCAGCGTTGCGGCGATTTTACGGATGGTATCCGGTTGGTCTTTCGCAGTAATTTTCAGATTCCATTCCAAACCGCTAGAAATAGCCGCATTCGATAGATTTGATGAACCGACATAAGCCGTCGAGAAGCCCGTTTCGCGATAAAAAGTGTATGTTTTTGCATGAAGGCGCGTCCTTTTTGTGTCATAGGAAATTTTGATTTCCGTATTCGACAGCTTACCCAGTTCTTCAATTGCCTTTACATCGGTCGCCCCCATATAAGAAGTCGTGATGATGCGCAGTTTTCCGCCTCCCGCGGTGAAATCGCGCAGTTCATCGATGATGAGGCGCAGCCCGCTCCACTTAATGAAAGAAACGAGCATATCGATACGGTCTGCTGATTGGATCTCCTTTTTGAGCTCTGAGAACATTTGTGGCTCGTGGATTGCACCCGTAAAAAGACTGCTTTGTGCGATGGAAGTCTCGGGACGAATCAGTTTGGCCGCTGTTTTTCCGGCATGGATATCCACGTCGTTTTCACCCAAAAGTGCCATAAGCTGTTCCGCACGTTCGTCCACCGACATTTGAGCAAAATCCGTTTCCTGCGTCGTCTTAGTAATGGTCTCGACGACTTTATTGATGAGGGCGACTTGGGCAGTCATACCTCCACCATTATCCGAAACATTATCCAAACCTTTCTGGATGATTTCCGAAAGGTATTGCGTCAATACTTTCGATGCTTCCGCCTGATCAATCTGCGCGACCGATTTACGGACCTCTGGAATTTCTTGCAACAACGCTTTTATTTGTGAATTGATGACTTGTTCGTATAAGCCTGGATTGAGCATGGGATCACACTTTCTGCAGAGAATTTTTGTGATTTTTGAAAATATATTAGGGTGAATGTTTCGTATTTACGCAAAATATTTATTATAATTTTAATTATAGATAAGTTTGTTGCACAATTCAATGTAAGTAGACTATAGGTATAGCAATATTAGCAATCATCGATATGCAAAACCATCCTACCGTATATTCCACGGAATTATTAATCTCAAAATTTTCTGAGCGGTTCCGAGAAGCACGCGAAACAAGGAAACACATAGAGTCACAAAAATAAGCACAAACGCTATTCACTATGAACAGGCGGTTGTGCTTTTGCTATATGTTGAAGTCTTAAATTCAATAAGCGCGTGCATAAGGATCATTGTCGTTCCAAACATTCTAATTTCAAATAATTCATAAAACTACCGTTCCATTTTATCCAAAAATCTTCATCAATGCCTTATAAAACCCATTCTCATCATTCGTATCCGTTACGCAATCAGCTGCTTGTTTGACTTCGTCAGGGGCATTGCCCATTGCGATTCCTTTGCCTGCGTGTATGATCATCGGCATATCGTTGAAATTGTCTCCGATCGCTAAGGTATTTGCTAATTCAACGCCATATTTTTCGCATAAAAAGTGAAGGGCTCCTAATTTTGATACTTGATTATTGACGATTTCCATATAGGTGTCTTTTGATAGGTAGTAGGAAATGTTTGATAAGTTTGCCCCTGCCAGCTCATCCTCAAGTTTTTGAATATCATCCGGATTTCCCATACACAGTATTTTATGAACCGGAAAATGCTCATTCAGGAAATATTCCATTGAGATTGCTTCCGGATCCATTTTGGTGATGGCCGCTTCCTGTTTGACCCACTCATCTTCTCGTTCAACGTACCACCGCTCGCCGGAATAGATATTGAAGCTTATTTCCGGAAACTTTGTGGATACTGCTTGATAAAGCTGTAATGCGTCCTGTCGCTCCAAAGTCAGACTATACAGATCATCAAATGATCCTTCTTTATATTGTGTGATCAGCGCTCCGTTGAAGCAGACCAGTGGTGAAGACAAACGGACTTCATCGGCAATCGAAACCATTGCTCCTGGCGGTCTGGCGGATGCCAAAATGATTTTCATGCCTTGTTTCACCAAGTCCTGGATGATTTGGTTTGCTTCGGGTGAAACCTCATGCTTAGAATCCAACAACGTGCCGTCTATATCGCTGAATACCAACTCGACCTTTGTCATATCGTTTCCTCCTCAAAGATGATCTCTGTTTGATCTTCGAAATAAGCCTGCTGCTTTGCTGTCGGACCTTTATCTGTAATGAAGCAATCGATGTCCTGGTAATTTGCGCCTTTGTACTGCGCTTCTTTGCTGAATTTCTGATTTTCAGCAACCAACACCACTTGCCGGCTTTGTTTTACCACTTTCTGCTTGATCAAGGCGTTGTTCGGTTCTTTAAAAAAGATGCCTTCTTTCTCCAAACTTGCGGCGCCGATAAAACAAATATCAAATTTTATCGAATCGATTTCTTCCAAACTCCGGACCGAAAAGAAAAACCTGTCCTCATGATTGTACTCCCCGCCCAAAAGGTGAACCTTTATTTTAGGATTCATTCCCAATGCAAAAGCATTGTCCAGCGAGTGCGTATAGACCGTACACTTTTTGTTTAATTTCTGCGCTGCCAACAATAACGTAGTCGATACATCCAAAAACAGCGTACTGTCTTCTGTTATTTCTTCCAAAACTCTCTCAGCCATTTTTTCTTTTTCAGGTTTATGTATGCCTGTCCGCTCCCCAAAACTGAGTATCTTCGTTCTGTCTTCAGCTAGCATAATGCCTCCATGCGTACGGACAGCCGTTCCTGTTTTTAGGAATTCCAGGATATCACGACGCGCAGTGTCAGATGAAATCTGGAATGCTTCCATTATCTCTTTTTTGGAAAGTCTTTTTTTCTTCTCCAGCAACTGTTGGATCTGCTGAATGCGCTCTTCTTGGTACATCTTCCCACCACCTTTAATTGAATTATATAAGCAATCGTAAGTATTTTCAAGTTATTTTAAGCGATTTGTTAAATTGGATAAAAAAAATAAGCACAAACGTTTTTAGCGTTTGTGCTGGTTCTTGGACTAATCACAATTCAATTTGTTTTGTTCTTTATTTGTCCAACCCGACTTGTTTCCGTTGTCTTCTGTTGGACTCATCCGCGACATATTTCAAAACTGTGTGAAACTCCTTACGAGTTGCTTTCTCAGAAAAGGTGGCGTAGTCCCTATCATATTTATCCAGAATTTTTTGGGCCGTTTCTTTATCAATCATCTAATAACGCCTCCAGTTCTTTAAAGGAATATGTTTTTGGTAATATTAGTTCCAAGTTATCAATACCACTCGCTATCTCAGATATCTCATTTCGATAATCTTTTATGACTATGATAACTTCAACCAAATCACCAAATTTTTTGGTTACTTTGGAAATATTTTCTCTCGAATTTATGAATGCACTAATGAACCGCTCTTTTGGAACATGTCTACCTTCTGAAATTTCTCTCTGTTTTGTAAAATTCCAAGCAATGACCGGGTCTTGGAATACATAATATATCGTTGTAAGGTAATCCCTTTTTAAAGCTCTCTCTATATTCTCAATTGATTTGCCGATTGCGAATGTTCCATCCAGGATAAATGAATAACCTTTTTTTAAGACATAGTCCAAGGAATATTCAACCAACAGAGACGCTCCAGCCTGAAAATCACTTGAATTCGATCCATTATATTCCGGAAATTGACTGCGAAAAACATCTGCATCAATCATACAAATGTTGCTCAACATTTCTTCTAGGGCTGTGGCAACCTCAGTTTTACCAGCACCAGGACTCCCAGCCATGAATATGGCTGTCTTTTTGGCTGCAGGGATCTGACCATCCACAACCTTAGCGATAAATTCTTTTTTATGACTCTTAGCAAACGACACAGAATCATCCATCATATTGTCACCCACTTAGTGAACTACTTGTAAACCATATATTAGCACACTGCAAGCAAAATATCGAACACCCCGATATTCATTCAAAAACAAGCACAAACGCCGCTCATTATGAACTGACGTAGGTGCTTGTTTGGCTCTCAAATATTCAGATTAGGGATTTTGTTTTTTAAAGATGAGCTATTCTTCAAAATGACTTTTTCTTCAAGCCCGCGGATCAGGCGGCCTTCTTTGTCATAGACATGGCTTCGGGCTTTATTGATGTCGGCCATCGCAAGGATGAGCCTGTCGCGTATTGGTTCAGGCAATTCGTCGAACAGGAACGATTCTTTGTTGAGATTGTACTTCCCTCGCAGCGATTCCACTTCTCCGGCTTTCTTCAGTCGGTACGTTCGTTTGGGCAAGGCGCCTTCGATTGTGCGTTTCTCGATCCGATAGACATAGTTTTTGTCGTCGTAGACGATTTCGAGAGCGCCGCTGTTGGTGCGGTTATACTGCACATTTTTATGATTTTCCTTATGCAGTTCCCACCAGGCTTTGATTCCCGCAATTGCCTCTTCTTCGCTTTTGTAGCTGCCGTGTTCCTTCCGAATGTTGCCGATCCGATTCTGCCAATAGTTGGTATACACTGTTTGAGTCATACAATCCGCCCTTTCGATAATGTCGTAATCGCTATCATTGTATGACTAATCCGGAAAATTTGCAAGGGATGCAACTTAAGTAAATATTGCTGCTCGTTTCGTTTTGTAAACGCATAATAAAATTTCAAATAATAGCGCTTTACGTTTGACTTGGAGTACACTCCAAGGTTTAAAGTAGGCTTATACAAATAAATAGCTGGAGGAAAATCACTATGAAGCAAACGTATATCACATTGAACGATGGAAACAAAATCCCGCAATTCGGACTGGGCGTCTTCCAGATTCCGGGGGACGAAAAGACCAAAGAAGCTTGTTTGGAAGCCTTCAAATTAGGCTATCGCCACATCGATACCGCGCATGCCTATCAAAACGAGCGCGGTGTCGGGCAAGCAGTAAAAGAAAGCGGCATTCCGAGAGAAGAAATCTGGATCACATCGAAACTTTGGCCAAGCGAATACGGTGAAGGCAAGACGGCAAAAGCCATCGACAAAATGCTGGAGCGTCTGCAGACGGATTACATCGACCTTCTTCTTTTGCATCAACAGTTCGGGGATTACCTGGGCGCATGGAAAGATATGGAAAAAGCTGTCGCTGAAAATAAAGTGAAGAGCATCGGCTTGAGCAACTTCGAATCCGAGCGTTTGGAAGAAGTACTCGCTGCCGCAACGATCCATCCATCTGTACTGCAGGTTGAATGCCACCCTTACTATCAACAAAATGATCTGAAGAAACGGATCGCCCCTTATAACACAGTCATCGAAAGCTGGTATCCGCTGGGACATGGGGATGCAGCCTTGATTGAGGAGCCCGTTTTCACCAAGTTGGCAGAAAAATACGGGAAAACGAATGCCCAGATCATCCTGCGTTGGCACATCCAGGAAGGCATCATCGTTTTCCCTAAATCATCAAATCCGGTGCACATCAAAGAGAACATCGACATCTTCGATTTCGAATTGACTGAGGAAGAAATGAACGAAATCCGCCAACTGGACAAAGGGTTCCGCTACTTCACAATGACGCTTAAAGAACAAGAAGAAGCATTGGGCCAGTTTTTGCCGGCTGATTAATATCTAAAGATTTTTAATAACCCCCCCTACAGAAATGCTTCCATCCAGCATTTCTGTAGGGGGGTTATTTTATTCAGACTATATATGCAGCCGCTAATACTGAATGGGCCGCTACACTTCCTGTATCTATTTGAAGTAAACTTCGTCTGTTTAGGATAGGTTCTATTTGACAACAACAAAAATACGTACTATATTACGTATGAAGAAAGAGGCTTACCATGGACTCAAGGGAATTGATTTCGATAATAATGAATGATGGTTGGGTATTAGTTAACATAAGAGGCAGTCACCACCAATTCAGACACCTACTAAAACCTGGGCGCGTTACAGTACCACATCCAAAAAAGGATTTACCTAAAGGTACAGTGCATAGCATCCTCAAACAAGCGGGGTTGAAGTAACCCCTCGCCTTCTAAATTTATTCAACAATAGAAAGGAAGTATCCTTATGGTACTGTATTATGCTATTTTTAATCCCGAAGGCACGCAATTCAATATATCGTTTCCGGATTTACCGGAGTTGTTCACCAGCGGAGCTGACATGTCCGATGCCCTGCACATGGCAAAAGATGCTTTGGAAGGCTATCTGCTTTGGCTTGAGGATGAAAAAGAGGCTTTTCCTCCGGCATCCGAATATGATGAAATTTCTCCTTCTAAGGGAGATTTGTTGATTCCGATCGAAGCAAATCTCGAAGTGGCTAGACTCAAGGAAAACACGAAGATGATCAAGAAAACTTTGACGATTCCGAATTACGTCAATGCACTCGCGGAAAAAGAAGGCATCAATTTTTCGCAAACATTGACGGAAGTGTTGAAGGAGAAATTACAGATACATTAAGCAGTTGGATGTTCGTATATAGCAATCCTCGTTGGAGATGAGGTCTCTCTTTAATGCCATTTGATATTTACAACCCAAATAAAAATCTGATACACTATTCATGTCGCAAGACAAAAATCCTCCTAAGTCCTGAATATTGGTTGGCGAACCGAATTTATTCTGTGGATTATCGAGGATTTTTTTGTTATAAAATTTCAGTTAGTCCGATGTCCTGGAAGGAGCAAAATATGAAAATTTTATATCCAGCAGCATTCGAAAAAGACGGTGGCTATATACTCGTCCAGTTCCCCGATATACCTGAAGCAATGACACAAGGTGCAACTGCCCAAGAAGCACACGCCAAGGCGAAAGAAGTATTGGGCTTGGCATTAGATGGTAAGCAAGATTTTCCTGAAGCAACTGCGGTGGATGTCTTGGAGAGAAAGTATCCGGATAAAACAGTCACTCTGATAGAGATCGATTTCTGACAGTCGGCTTGAGTTCTTTTGAGGACGTGTAGCAACAGCTGCCGTTCCATTTCAAAGCTTTGTTTTGATTTTCCTCACAGTACTCACCACTTTACTTGATTTGTATACAACAAACCATAAATGAAAGCAGTACGAAAGTCATAAACAAGGCTTGAAAGAAATACTCGGGGTATGACCACCCCACTACTAAAAGACACAAAACCCATCATCCTCTTATTTTTCATAAAGGATGATGGGTTTATTTTATTATGTTTATTCCAACTAAAGAATTGCGGAAAAGGTTTCCTTCAATAGACTGATTTCTTTGAATGATGTGCAGCAACAGCCGCCGATCCATTTGCATCCTGACTCGTGCCACTTCAAAGCTTCGTTAGAGAATACTTCATCAACCGCATGACTGTGCGTCCATACTTTTGTGGCGGGATCGTAGATCGCTCCCGAGTTTGGATAAGCGACCAAAGACTTTGTCGCAATTTCCTCCAGATATTCCAAGGCCGGAAAAACTAAATCCGGCTGCACGCAATTGACGCCATAGGCAATGATTTGCTCGGAAGACTCTGCCAATAGCTGGAAAACACGCAAATCGGTCCCGTCACATAAATGGTGTGCGTCCTTCAAGGTTACCGTCAGCCAGGCTGAAGCTTTGGGATGTTGGGCCAACAATTCAATAATGGCCTGAATTTCCGTTATGTCCGGAATGGTTTCGATGGCCAGCAGATCAGGCTCTGCTTCCAGCAGCAACTCTAGCCTTTCGCGGTGGAAATCAACCAATTCGGTTTGCGCCAGTCCATAATTGCCCCGGTATTCGGAGCCGTCTGCCAAGTAAGCTCCGTATGGCCCGACCGAAGCTGCCACCCATTTTTCTTGGGTGCCTTGGCTTTTCGCTTGTGCCTGTTTTGCAAGCTCGACCGTTTTTTTGATCAAAGTTCGGCTTTCCTTGGTAGTGTAACCTAACCGCTCAAACCCGGTTACCGTCGCTTGGTAGCTCGATGTGATGGCAATGTTTGCCCCGGCATCGTAATAGTTCTGATGCACTTTTTCGATTTTATCCGGTTCGTTCACTAATGCTTTCGCAGTCCATAACTTATCATTCAGGTCCAACCCTTGCTCTTCAAGCCCCAGGGACATGGAACCATCGATAAGGATCACTTTTTGATCTTTTTGCCACTCTTTAAAATTCATCGGAAAGCTCACCTACTTCTTGATTCTCGATTGCTACGGAAGCCTTTTTACTGAAGAATAATTGGTAATAAAAGAAGCACAAAATCGTGAATGGAATACCGATGATCAAGGCAATCCGCTGGTTCGGATCAAAAGCGATGCCGATGATCGAAACGGAGCAAAGGATAATCACGAGCCAGGGAACGATCGGGTAGAATGGCGTTTTGTAATCCAACGCATCGAGCTTATGCCCCGATTTCAGATAGTGCTTGCGGAAATTCAGTTGTGCCCAAGCGATGCTCAACCAAACAGCCACGACTGCGAATGCTGAGATGGAAACCAAAGCCAGGTAAACGGTGTCCGCGGAATAGATGCTGGAAAACAGGGAGAGGAGTCCGCCAAGAATGGTCAGAAGCAACCCGTAGATCGGCAACCCGCGTTTGGATAATTTCGCGAAACGTTTCGGCAACGTCCCTGCATTGGCCAATGACCACAGCATTCTCGATGCGGCGTAGACCCCGGAGTTTGCGCCGGAAAGAACGACAGTGATCAGGACGAGGTTCATGATATCTGCGGCGTATGGGATGCCCATCACATTCAGGATGACGGTCACCGGACTTTCATCCAAATTAGCCGCAGAATCCGGAAGCAGCGCACCGATCACAACAATCGTCCCGATGAAAAGGACTACCAGAATGACGATTGTCTGCAGGATCGCTTTCGGGATATTTTTCTTGGGGTCCGACGTTTCGCCAGCGGCTACGCCGATCAATTCCGCACCTGAAAAAGCGAAGTTAGCCGACAGTATCGCCAAGAAAACGGAGCCTGCGCCTTTGGGGAACCAACCATTTTCCGTCAGATGGCTGAAAAGTGGTGCTGATTCATTGCCCTGAATCGGTATAAATCCAAAAATGCCGCCCAGCCCCAGGACAAGGAAAATAGCCAGTGCGAGTACTTTGATCAATGACATCCAAAATTCGCTGACGGAAAACCACCGCACATCAATAATATTGGAAAGTAAAATAATGCCGATATAAAAGATGCACCAAATCCATGCGGGAATGCCAGGGAACCAGCGTTGCGATAAAATCGCCAAGGTGATGAATTGTGAACCCAATGCCACTGTCCACGTCAGCCAATAAAGCCATGCCACCACAAAGCCTGCTCCGGGATGGATATATTTTGAAGCGTAGTTGTGGAACGAACTTGTGCTAGGCTCGTGGACCGACAATTCGCCCAAACACATCATGACCAGCGTCACCAAAAACGCTCCGATCAAATACGCAATGATGGTTCCGATCGAACCTGTCGTTTGAATCAAATACCCCGAACTCAAAAAGATTCCGGTTCCTATAACTCCACCCAATGAAAGCATAACTAAATGTTTTGATGTCATTTCCCTTACAAATGATTGCTCCATAAATTTTCCCCTCCAAAATATGTATTAAAATATATAAAAAAAAGCACTCCCCCTATTGAAAGGGCGATTGCTCGCGTTACCACCTTTGTTCATAATCAAAAAGATTATCTCAGCAAGGGACTGTCATCCCTTCACGCGCTATCGGGCGTACCCGTCACTTGCTAAGTTTCCCTCACACGTGATAACTCAAAGACCATTTTCGCTGATTCCGAAACATCTGCTCTCACCATTCGCAGACTCTCTGTGGTTCCTTTCCCAGCTACTTATCTCATCAAAGTTTCATATATTTTTAATAAATATACAAGAATGATGGATGGTTGTCAATTATTTTGTGATATATTTTGTGCTTACTTTCATTCTTGTTGTTTAGTTGGTGTGAGCTTTGGGGGTGGCCGGAATTGGCTGTCCGTTCTTGCGCTGTCCTCCGGCAAGGCGGGTGTGGCCGGAGCTACGATACCGATCACGTCGCTCTGCTCCGGCGGGGAGACGCTGGACGGAGAACAGAGTCGTTTTTGACGCTCTCCTCCGTCCAAGCATTCTTTCACCGGAGGAGAGTTCCCCCGGTAACATTCGAAAAAAACTATAAAGCAAGCCTGCCGCACCCCTTTCAGTTGGGCGCAGAAGGCTTGCTGTTACTGACTTTTATCACCAAGGTTGAATCGTCGGTCCGATTGTAAATTCGTTGACGTTCGTATCCTCAGGCTGGTCGATCGCGAAGGCGACAACATTGGCTACGCGATCCGGGCTGATGCCGTATTGTTTGTAGATGATTCCCATGTCTTTGGCCATTTTATCGTCGCTGATCGTTTCCAGCAATTCAGTGTTGATGGCGGCCGGATAGATCGTGGCTGTTCTGATGTTGGTGCCTTCCATCGCAGATTCCATGCGCAACACTTCCATCAGATCGCGGACTGCCCATTTCGTGGCGCCATAAACCGCTCCGCCCGGATAGGCTTTAAGACCCGCGACGGACGAGGTGGTGATCACGTGACCGGATTTTTGTTTCGTGAATTCTGGGAGGACCGCTTCGATCCCGTTCAGAACGCCTTTGATGTTGACGTCCACCATCAGATGCCAATCCTTTGTTTTTAACTTCGATAACGGCGAGTTCGGCATCACGCCGGCATTCAGGAAGATGACATCCACTTTGCCGAATTTTTCTTTTGCCAGGTCAACCAGTTTTTTGTTGTCTTCGATTTTGGTGACATCCGTAACGTGGTAAACAGCTTCTCCGCCAGCCTGGACGATTTCATCAACAAGCGTCTGCAATTTGTCTTCTCTGCGCGCTCCCAAAACCAACTTTGCTCCTTTGCTCGCTAACAGTCGGGCTGTCGCCTCGCCGATCCCTGAAGAAGCTCCCGTGATGATTACTACTTTGTCTGTGATTGCCATTATCTTCATCCTTTCCATTCTGACCCGGAGTATCAATAAAGAATCGAAAAACGGTTTTCTGCATCCGACAACTGTTTATCCATTTTTATTATACCACCGGGTGCTTTTTTAGGCTTACTAGAACCTTACTCCTTAACCTGGAGGTGAAGTCAAGAAACAGTAGCTGGAAATTCAGAAAATTTGGCTATCTGTTGAGCGGTGTCCTCCGGTAAACAGGCTCTCGACGGGAATTCGTCTTCATATTTGAACCCATCATTACCGGAAAACACAAAAAGGAGTGCTCAACTGGTTGGTGAGCACTCCTCTGTTACTTGGTGACTATCGTTTACTACTCTGTTCTCCGGTGAAGGGTCTTTGGTCGGAGATGCGATCCCGTTCGTTATGCTGTTCTACGGTTTACCGGTCTACACCGCAGAACGGTACCGGTATCTCTGTTCTCCTCCGGCAAGCAGCCCTTCACCGGAGGAGAGCCCGCCCCACATCGATTCCGGATCTATTCCTTCAACAATCCGCGTTCGCGGTACCACTCATCCGGTGTCCAGACCCACTCGTGCTTTTCTTTTTTCAACAAATCAAATGCTTCTTTTGGTCCCATTGTCCTTGCCGCATACTTCGGAATTTCTTCATTGTCGCTGTCCCACGTTTCGCGGATTGCGTCAATGATTCTCCAGGATTGTGCAACTTCTTCCCAACGCGCAAAGTTGGTTGCATCACCCAAAATAACATCGTAAGTCAGACGTTCATAAGCTTCCGGAGTATTTTCCATCATTTCGCTGTCGTGGCGGTATTCCAATTTGATCGGCTGCGTATTGAATCCTTGACCGATTTCTTTCCGGTTCATGGTCAAAGCAAAGCCTTCCGTTGGTTGGATGTAGATGGTCAGATCGTTCGCCGGGACATCTTTTTCAGCATCAAACGGATTAACGGGAACTTTTTTGAAAACGATATTGACGCGCGTTCCTTTTTCCGTCATCCGTTTGCCGGTGCGCACATAGAAAGGCACACCCTTCCAGCGTGGATTATCCACCATGAACTTCCCGGCTACAAACGTTTCCGTCCTCGAATCGCTTGCGACATTCGGCTCTTCTTGATAGGCAACAAATCCATCATCACCCAAACGGCCTGCCGCATACTGCGCTCTCACGAAGTTTTCGCGGACTTCTTCCGGTGAATAGACACGCACATCATTCAGGGCTTTAATCTTCGCTGTTTGGATATTTGCATCCGATACGGAAGCTAATGGTTCCATCGCCAACAAAGACAGTACTTGCAGAATATGGTTTTGGACCATATCTTTCAGGGCGCCGCTGTGGTCATAGTAGCCACCGCGTTCTTCCACGCCCAGTTCTTCGGAAAAAGTGATCTGAACATTTTCGATGTACTCACGATTCCACGAGGGTTCAAGGAACGGATTCGTTAAACGCACGGCCAAAATATTTTGGATCATTTCTTTGCCCAAATAGTGGTCGATCCTGAAAATATCCTCTTCCGGGAACACTTTTGTGATTTCATTGTTCAATTTTTCGGCTGATGCATAATCCATCCCGAATGGCTTTTCGATGACGACGCGGTTGAAACCTTTGTCCGTCACGATTTGTTGCCCTTTCAGATGCGTCACGATCGGTCCGAAAAATTGCGGTGCCATCGCCAAATAATACATGCGGTTCTGTTCTAAATCATACTTGTCATCCAATTTGTCAGCCAACTCTTTGAGGTGAACATAATGCTCCACATCGGAAACATCATGCGCACGATAATAAAAGTGGCTTAAAAAGGCAGCTTTTTCCGCGTCTGTCGGCTGGAATGATTGAATAGAATCCGAAACAACATCCCGAAAATGCGCGTCGCTCCATTCTCTTCTTGCCGTCCCGATCACTGCGAAACGTTCTGCCAACGCACCACTTCGAAACAATCGGAAAAATGAAGGATATAACTTTCTTTGAGCTAAATCACCTGTCGCTCCGAATAAAACAATCAATACTGGATTTGTTTTTACCACTCTATCGCCTCCTGCGTTACTTAATATTTCCATAATACCATGATTAGCAGAAAGTTCCTTTACTCTTGGAGAATTTAAACACCAGAAAAATCGAAAAGTTTACTATTTCTTTCGGATTTTCGGGATTAATCATTTTGCTCTGGTGAGAAGGCTCTTGCCGGAGGACAGCTTCCATTTTCCATGAGGGTATCCAAAACATCCGAGAGTACGCTCATCTGTCGACTAATCGTATACCGAAAAACACAATAAAACAGACAGAATGCTTTTCTCTCGGGGGCCAGCCCAGGACGGTGTCCCGAATACCCGAGAGCCCGCTCATCTGTCGACTAACCGGATTCCCGCTTTCCCATCCAGCTCCAGCGAGTAGACCTTCATCGGAGATGAGGACACATGCTCCTTTATAAATCATCAGTAGTATATTCCGTACACCCCTCGTAATAATAACTGACGTCAATACCTTTCATATAGACTTCCCTATCATCAATTGACGTAGTCAAGGCATTATTGATCAAATATCTGATTTCCAGATCGTTGACGGGGCTGCGTTCCATGGCTGACAGATAATTATCTTTGTCGATCAGGTTCCAGTCTACAACCTTTCCCAGTTCTTTCTTCAGAATCAAGTCCAACCAGATGCGTGTGCTGCGTCCATTTCCTTCACGAAAAGGGTGTGCAATGTTCATTTCAACATATTTCGCCACGATTTCCTCGATAGCGGATTGTGGCATACTGTCAATGTGATTCAAAGAAACCTCCAAGTACATGACGGGTGCAAATCTGAAGTTTCCATTCGAAATATTCACGGTACGGGTCTTCCCCGCAAAGTCATAAATATCAGCAAACAAATAGTTATGAATATCTGCCAAACCTTTGTATGTCCCGATTTCCAGATTATTGATATCGCCAGAATCATACAAACGTTTAGCATTGGCTTTACTGATTCGTTCTTCCGCTTTTGCTAATTCGACTAGGTTCGTAGTTCCCAATTTATTGTTTAGCATACTTAGGCTCCTTTCAAATCGCTTATGCTTCTCTGTTTAAATCCTTTAGATCTGCTTATTTGTGGGGAGAACATTCAAATTTATCCCATAACATTATTCAATCCAAATGATAATCCGATCTAACTCTTTTGCAGGTATTTCCGTATTTTAATAATAGTGAAGTAAATAACTGATCTGTAAAATGTTTGCCTTTAAAAAGGTAGATTAACTCATTTATCATCAACGACAAGTGAAGAAGAAAATGATATAGTTATCGTAATGAATGATTGCAACGAAGAATAGTATTTTTAAGGGTTTGTTTGCTTAAGAATCGCTCATGATAGTGAAATTTACGTTGAAGCTGGTAGTACTCTTACATTTAATCACAAAAATACGAATTGTCACTGACAAGATGGAGATGACTGGAATTTGGAACAGGCACTTTTCAACGAGTTGTTTAATTGTCTTAAGATACTGGAAAAACAGATATTGGAATTCCCTCATATCGGTAGTCAAAATCACCATCATTTAAAGAGCCCAGAATTAGTAAACGATAAATTCGATATGCTTATCAATCGAAAAGGCCATTTAAATATCGACAATCTCACCTACCTTATGCGTTCAAAAAGACATGGATTAATGGTAAGGCTAGATATGACCGGGCCCCCGCATGTAGGTTTGAATGGAATTGACATAGACACGCCTCACGTCCATATTTTTGATGAATATCATTATAATGGCACCCAGGTTGAACCACTAAATAAAATTAGTGACGAAGAAATCATAAATGAACTGCATGACAGTTTAGTTGCATTTCTATTATATAATAACGTTGATATAAAAAATACAACACTACCATTGACATAGAAAATGAAAGGAGTCGGACAATATGCCCAACACATCCCAACAGTTGATAAGCGATTACGTGGACTGGTTCAAAAACAAATATTCAATCAAACAACTGGAAAACGCTGATGAAATTGTCACTCCTTTTGTCAACCACTTAAATGATCGAATCAGATTATACATTGAATTGAAAGCAAACAACACGATCCGAATTTCTGATGATGGAAATACCTTCAATGAACTTGCAATGTATGGCTTGGACATCAAGACTAATACGCGTCAAAAATTAATTCATAATACCTTATCCAACTTCGGAATCCAGTTGGACGATGACATTTTATACGTTGAAGCAACCATAAAAGATTTTCCTTTAAAAAAACATAATCTTGTTCAAGCAATTTTGCGCATCTATGATATGGTTCTCCTTTCAAAACCGAACATCATCAGCTTGTTCAACGAAGAAGCCAAACAGTATTTATTCGACAATGAATTAGGCGGGAATTTTGATATCAAAATGACTGGTGATTCTGGGCTAGAACATCAAATAGATTACAGTCTCGGGCCTACAAAATCCCGGCCTGAAATATTGATACAGTTCATTAACAATCTATCATTCGGGGACGTTACAAAAGAAGGCTTCATATACGATGATCTGAATAAAAAAAGAAAAACCAGTAAGAACCAAGTTCGCTATATTTTGGTCGCCAATGATATTGATAACAAAATTCCGGATAAAGCCATTACAGCAGCACAAGCATTGCAAATTGATATCCAGCCTTGGTCACAAAAAGAAGAACTATTGAAATTGAAATAGCTCCATTAAAAACCAGTCCCACTGAAGATAAAAATCCCTAAACATTGTTAATTCAACGTTTGGGGATTTTTTGTAATTTTATAACAGGTGGCAAAGTTACCGTTGAACCGGCGTCCGCCGGCGAAGAAGCCCTCTCAGGAGATCAGACCTCATTTTCCCCGCCCACCTCCGGTGGAACGGGCTTCATCGGAGATGCATGTCGATTTTCGGTATTGTTCTCCGGCGAGATGGTCGCTCCCCGGAGGTACGGCTCCCCCCAAAAACAAAAAAAATAAGCAAAACGCCGAAAATGATTCTCGGCGTTTTTGCTTATTCGTTTACTTGAATCTGAAGGCCACGGGGACCAACATTTGTTGAAAAGACTATATGCGTTTTGGTATCGCCGAAGCGTTGCAGGTCGTTAATGAATTCGTCAAGTTCGATCGTGTTGGAATAGTAGACTTTCAATAACATTGAGTAGTCACCGGTAATGCAGTCGCATTCCACAACATTGGGGATTTCTTCGATGTAACGGTAAAAATCTTTTTTATCCTTTGCCGGGACTGCACAATTCACATATGCCTTGATTAAAAAGCCTAATTTCTGATGGTCCAGAATAGCTTGATAGGTACGAATATATCCAAGACCTTCCAAATTCTGCAAACGCACAGATACGGAAGGTGACGAAATGAAACATTCCTCTGCAATCTGTTTGACAGTAATCCTGCTGTTTTTTTGCATGATATTCAAAATTTTCCGATCTAATGCATCCATAATGACCCCTCCATCCTAACAATTCTCATCATTTTCTTAATTTTAGTAAGAAATGATAAGAGTTGCAAGGTGGGGCTCACAAGATGTGTCATGCTTTATAACATTTGCTTCTTCCTGCCATCAAAAAATAGGTACACAAACAGCGCTGCCAGTCCGAATCCTCCACAGAAGAGGTACATGACTTGAAACCCGAACACACTGGCGATGATGCCCCAAAGCATTGCCCCGCCGCCGTACGCTACATCCAGAGCTGCCGAGAAAATCGCTATCGCGCGTCCGCGTTCTTGGTCTGAAATACTTTGCAAAACAATCGTATTCATGACCGGCAGCAAACTGGCAAAGCCGATTCCATAAAGAGTAGCCGCTAAAAGAAGATGGACAAGATCATCGGCATAAGCAAGTATCCCAAACGCTGCACTGATACTGAGTATGCTGCCGCAAATCAAAAACGTTTGATTGATGCGATTCATCATACGGGGGAAGAGAAAACGGATCAGAACCGTGATGACCGTCATCACCGTAAAGTAGTAGCCGGCTCCGCTTATATTCTTTTCGATTGCAAACTGCGCGATAAAGGCGATGACGCCGGAATTCGCGAAGCAAATCAGAAACATGATCAGACTCGGAAACATAACGCCCCGATTCTTTATGAGGGACAGTGCTTCAGCAGCTCCGCCCTTCGGCTTTGCTTTTTCTCCAAAAAATAGCGTTCTTGGCGACTCCGCACTCAAGAAAAAACTTAAACCAAAAGCGACACTTGTCAACAATAGCGCCACCCGAAACAAGGCCTGGAATCCGTATGTTTCCACCACCGCCAACCCCAGCAAAGGTCCGATTGCGCTAGGGACTGCTTGGGCGATGCTGAAGTAGCCTAAGCCGACGGATAACTGTTCCTTTGGGATCAAATCCGCCGCCATCGTCGCTGCGCTTGTCGCTTGGATGCTGTTGCCGATTCCTTGGATCAAACGCAGACAAAACAGCATCAGGAGCGTCTGCAGTACATTCAATAAGGCGAAATCGATGAAAAGAATGCCTAACCCGATCGTGAGCAACAGTCTGCGACCGTATCGGTCCAACAATATCCCGATCGGCAAGCGGAAAAATAAAGCCGAAATGCCTAATATACCAACGATGCTTCCGGCAACCGCTTTAGACCCACCCAGGGCAGTCACGTAGAGGGGTAACGTTCCCATTTGGGTCGTGATTGCCGTCATTGCCAAAAACGTGATGCTGTTGACCAAAAGGAAATCCTTGGTCCAAATCTTGCTTTTTACTTCCGTATATTCCACTTGTCATCCCTCTCAGACTGCTGTTTTGAAACGAACTTGCATCAAAAATTGTTTTGTCCGCTCTTGTTTAGGATCATCAAAAACTTCCGCTGGTGTGCCTGCTTCAACGACTACGCCATCCGCCATGAAAACAACTTTGTCCGCCACCTCTTGTGCGAATTGCATCTCATGGGTGACGATGATCATCGTTTGACCCGTGTCGGCCAATTGTCGCATCACATGCAGCACATCCCCGACAAGTTCTGGATCAAGGGCCGATGTGGGTTCATCGAACAACAGAAGTTCTGGAGATAACGCCATCGCACGGGCAATGCCGACCCGTTGCTGCTGCCCTCCGGATAGTTGACTGGGATACATCCCGGCTTTGTCCGCCATGCCCACCTTTTCCAAGACGGAAGTGGCAATTGTTTCTGCCAGTATCTTGGGGACTTTCCGGGGTGTGACCAACCCTTCCATCACATTTTGCAGAACCGTCATATGGCTGAACAGTTCATAGGATTGAAAAACCATCGCTGTTTTTCTGGCTATTTCCCGGCTCTGATGCGAACCGATACGACTGAGGTCATATCGAAGGTCGCCGAGTTCATACATGCCTGCATCCGGCCTTTCCAAGAGATTCAAACAACGCAAGAAGGTGGTTTTTCCCGATCCGCTCGGTCCGATAATGCAGACAACTTCGCCTTTATTGATGGTCATACCCACGTTTTTCAATATTACGTTCTTTCCGAAACTTTTTTTCAGTCCTGTTATTTGCGCCTGGATCATCGTCATCTCCTCCTTCCTTTTGGTTCTCAAAGTGAAATCGTGTTGCGCGAACTTCCTGCTGTTATGATATCCCGCGCATTGTTCAAAGAGGTCTCAACAATTTCTTGCACGGCCAATTCTGTATGGTAGGCAATATGCGGTGTGATCAGCACATTCGGGAAGGCCATTAAGCGGGCATAATACGGGTTCTTTTCCCAACCGATGGAAAAATATTTCTCCTCGTCCTCCAACGCATCCAAGGCCGCACCCGCCAGTTTTCCGGTTGCCAAAGCTTGGATAAGCGCTTCGGTGTCGACGATTTTTCCGCGTGCTGTGTTCACAAGGCAACTACCAGGTTTCATTTTTTCAAAAGTATCTTCAGAAAAAAGATGCGTGGAATTTTCGGATAAAGGAATGTGGATAGAAAGGACATCCGACTCTTCCAACAGTTCTTCAAAAGAAACATAGCTGACTTTCCCTTTCAAGCGCGGATTTTCTTTTGAGCTTGAGGCGATCACACGACCGCCCAAAGCATGGATCCCTTCCGCGACCACAGAACCGATGCGGCCTGTCCCCAGGATGCCGACCGTCACATCCTGCAGTTCCCGACCGATTGTTGTTTTGCGGGATGGATTTGTTTGCAGCACGGTCGGGATATTCCGCAGCTCCATCAAAATGGACATGATCGCAAAATGACCGACTGAAGTGGGGCTGTAGGAAGGAACGTTCGTCACGGTCAAACCGTATTTCTGCGCCCATTCGAAGTTGACGCCATCCACCCCTGTGGATTTGATCGACAATTGGTGGATGCCTTGCTCCCGCAGCTTGCGGTAGAGCAGCTCGCTTTGGCGCATTTCCGGACTCGGATACAGGCAGACCCCATCGTGGGGGCCGGCAAAATGGACATTTTCACTGGATATGCCTTCATTGATGATGGTCACGGGTATTTTGTTGCTGAAACTCCAGCGTTTGATGAATTTTTCTTCGTCAGCGCTGACTCCATAATAAATCAGTCTCATATTTGACCTCCTCAAATCACTTGTTTGTACGATGCGGGTGTCGCTTGTTCCAAAGCTTCACCGATTACTTTGACACCGGCCACGATTTCCGATAGTGTCGGTTTGGTGAAATTCAAGCGGAAATAACGGTCGTAGCCTTCCTGCGCCACGCTCATTATATTTCCCGGGATAACGGCGACTTTGGCTTCGTCCAATGCCGTATAGAATGTCTCCGGATCCAATTCGTCCGACATTTTGCAGCAGATAAAATAGCCGCCGGTCGGTTTTATGAATTGAATTTTGTCTTCAGGCAATGCTTCCAGACCGGCAATCATTGCTTCAAATTTCCCCTTATAATACAGCTTCAACTCCGATACATGTTCTTCAAACTGATGATTCTGCATGAATTCCGCTAACATCACTTGCCAGTAAAAATTGGTGTGGGAATCGGAGACTTGCTTGGCCAAAGCCAGTTTTTCCATGATTGCATCCGGCGCCATAATGAATCCTAAGCGTGCGCTCGGTGCCAAAATTTTGGAAAACGAACCCGCGTACATGACGCGCCCATCCGTATCCATTTCCTTCAGCTTCATGATCGGATCGCCGTAGTACAGGAGATCTCCGTAAGGGTCATCTTCGAATATCAGCACATCATATTTTCGGGCCAAGCTGTAGATCGCTTGGCGTTTTTCCAGAGGGATCGATGTCCCCAATGGATTTTGGAACGTGGGAATGAGGTAGATGAACTTGATGCGCTGATCAAAACGCAACAGCTCTTCCAGTGCTTCCAAATCGACGGATTCTTCTGAGACGTTCATCGGGATCGGTACAGGAATGGCTCCGTAGCCTTTGATCGCATTCACCGCCCCTGAAAAGGTTTGTTCTTCGCACAACACGACGTCTCCCTCATCACACAGGACTTTCACTGCGATATCCATCGCTTGAGTGGAACCCGATGTAATCAACACCTGTTCTTCGTTATGAAGATTAGCGGTTGCCGCCAACCGTTCTTTGACCAGCTTACGCAACAAGGGATAGCCTTCGGACGCGCCATATTGCAAAAATGTTTCCGGATCGACTTCCGTGTATAATTTTTGCGAAATTTTTTGGAGTGTCTCCATCGGAAAAGCTTCCACCGGCGGAAAGCCGTAAGCAAATGAAATCACATCTTTAAGCTCCATGTTTTTACTTGCATTCTCCCGTAAAGGGGATGATTTCAGTTCCTTCATACGATTTGCGAAACGATATCCCATCTGTTTTCCTCCTCTATCTAGCCATTTGAGTTGTGAAACGGGCCAAAAAGGCTTTGGTCCGCTCTTCTTTTGTTTGTTCAAACACTGCTTTGGGTGACCCTTGTTCAACCACTAGGCCGTTTTCCATAAAGACGATTTTGTCCGAGACTTCATAAGCGAATTTCATCTCATGCGTCACCAGCACCATCGTTGCGCCAGTTTCTGCGATGTCCCGCAGGAGCGTCAGCGTTTGTCCGACCAATTCCGGATCCAACGCTGAGGTCGGTTCATCGAACAAGATCACTTTGGGATTCAGCGCCAAGGCACGCGCAATTCCGATGCGTTGCTGCTGGCCACCGGATAATTGGCTGGGATAAAAATCTTTGCGTTCTGTCAGTCCCACTTGTTCCAACAAGGCATCCGCCACTTCGTACGCTTCCTGCTTGGTTCTTTTTTTCGTCAGCAACAGCGGCATCACGATGTTTTCGCGCGCTGTCTTGTTATGGAACAACGCATAATTTTGAAAGACCATCGCGGTTTGGCGTTGATGCGTCAAAATCTCTTTTGGATTCGCTTTGTTAACGATCGTTTCGGTCTCTCCCAGGAGAATGCTGCCTTCATCTGCCCGTTCCAAAAAATTCAGACAGCGGAGAAAAGTCGTTTTGCCGGAACCGCTTGGCCCCAGAAGGGTTACAACTTCCCCTTTGGCGACATCCATATCGATGCCTTTGAGGACTTCCTGCTTGCCGAAGCGTTTGTGGATATTGCGTACTTCCATCATAAAATCGCCCTCCTCAATTTACGGGTCATGCGCTGTTCAAGCATTTGCGCACCTTTCTCGATCACTAGACTGATGCCCCAGTAGATGACCGCAACCGCCACATAGGCTTCCAGGAACCGGTAGTTTTGCTGAGCAGTGATTTTCGCGGCTGCAAAGACATCGACGACACTGACCATCGAGGCTAAGGATGAAGCCTTAATCAAGCTGATCAATAAATTGCTGAACATCGGTAATGAAATCGGGATTGCCTGGGGAAGCAGCACCCGGCGGATTGTCTGCAGGTTGGTCATGCCCATCGATTTGGCAGCATCGAACTGGCCTTTTTTGATAGCCGCGAAGGCCCCGCGGAAAATCTCGCTGCTGTTGATCGTGGCCAACAGGCTCAGTGCGGAAATGGCGATCCAAACCATGTTGAAATCCCTGAACCGCAGCGACCAGTTCATGGATTCCGACCAAACATCAAACTGTTTGGAAGCGATCAGGTAAAGCGCGAGAATGATCAATACCATGGGAATGCCTTTCAACAAAGTGACAACCACTTGGAAAAACTGGCTCAGTCCTTTGATGCGATACAGCCGGATCAGCGCTATCCCTAACCCTAAAATAACGCCGATGACGATCGCTGTGATGGCCATGAATAATGTTGTGCCAATGTATTGGCTTGCTACTTGCAATGATTGGATCATCACCTCAAATTTGAAACTCATGGCCCTCATCCTTTCTTATTCTGGCACGTAATCACCATCTAGATATTCTTCGGAAAGTTCTTTAATGGTTCCATCCGCTTTTAATTCCTCTAACGCTGTATTCACGGCATCAATGAAGGCTTGGTCGGTTTCTTTGTTGAACAGCAGGTATGCATCTGAGTTGTGGACTGGTTCACTGCCAATCGCTAAATTTTCGCTGAAGGATTTGTTCCAGTTGTCGACTTGATATTTCGGCGCTAAGCTCGCGTCCACTGCTCCGGAAGTGATTGCTTGGACAATCTGCTCATTGTTATATTCGCCATAAACCAATTCGAAAGCACCCGGGTTTTCTTCTAAGTAGGTTTCAGCCATCGCTGCTTGGTTCGTTGCCGTTGTGGCGTAGACTTTTTTGCCGGCAAGATCGTCGAAGGACTCATAAACCGCTCCTGCATCCGGATCCGAAACGATGTAGGTATCCCATACCACGTAACCGACATCCCCATAGACGAATTTTTCTTGGCGCTCTGCGTTCACTTCATATTCATAGGCCGCCATCTCAACTTTGCCGCTCTCCAGATTCGACAAAGTTGTCGGGAAGTCCGCTCCTTCAAATGTGAACGTGTACTCCGTCAGTTTTTCATCAATGGCTTTCACTACAGCGACATCATAGCCATCGTATTCGCCATTTTCATCCAAATAAGCATAAGGCAGAGCTTCATTCCCTGTACCTACTTTGATCTCTGTTGCCCCGCTGTCTGCTGCACTCTCGGTTTCAGCAGAGCCGCTGCCGCACCCAGCCAAGATAACCCCTGCCATCAATAAACTTGCTCCAAAACCCACTGTTGATTTTTTCATAATAAATCCTCCTTCAAATTTGTCTCGATTTTTTGAACCTTTTTCAATTGAACCTCTTTATTTTTATTAAGGAATAATCTGGGCAGTTGGAACAACGATTTTTTTGCTTCGGTGAAATTCATCCGTTTCTCCAACACGTCAAAGACTCTTTCAAGAATAACGCTCAACGTAATGAACAGGATTGCCGCGCCTACATATCCTTCCAATGTGTGGTAGGTTACGGCACCAATGGCCCGCGCTTTCCCAACCACATCCACGATCCCGATCGTAAATGCCAAAGATGTATCCTGCAACAACGCGACGGTCGTTGTGCCAAACGAGGGTAACGCCACGACAACAACTTGCGGAAGAATAACACGCAGGTACATTTGCGACTTCGTCAATCCACATGCGATGCTGGCTTCCTTCTGCGTAGTCGGTACACTCAAGATTGCGGCTCGAATGGTCTCTGATTGAAACGCTGCGGTATTCAATCCGTACGTAATATAGATGAAAATAATTTTGTCCCATGATGACACATCCATTTGGATCGCCTGTAAGAGGCTGGGCACACCGTAATAAACGATGTATAGCTGGACAAGAATCGGCGTCCCGCGAATAAAGGAAACAAATACTGCAGCTAGTTGATTCAGTATCGGTATTTTTTCCACCCGTATGAACGCAATAAAACTTCCTAACACCAAGCCTACAAGAGTCGCAATGCCTACAATCAACAACGTCACGGGCAACGCACTGAGAATTTTTGGAAAAAACTCCCACACTAGATCCCAACTAAAGAAACTTGACATTTTATTCCCTCCTCCCACATTTCTTAAATTCATTACTTTCTGAATTTCCAATAGAATACCTTACTGTCCCGTTCTTCCACAATATGTTGTGCCTTCTTGATACTTTAATTCGTAAATATCGTGCTTTTGATTATGAAAATAAAAAATGAAGCGTAACCATGGTTATTTTATTTTGAAAGAAAAGTGAGGCGGGATTGTGAATCTTTGTAGGGTAACCGGAGGAACGGGTCCGTTTTTCCTGCTCTTCTCCAGTTGTAGGGGTACTCCGGCGATCAGATTACATTTCGACCGTCTCCTCCGGGGGAACGGCCCTTGGCAGGAGTTGCGGCCGTGTTTTTCGACTCTCTGTTCTTGATAACATCAGCCATCCAGCCCATGTTTAAAAATGCAAAATAAAGAGTCACAAATGTCAGTAAACAAACCAACATTTGTGACTCTTTATTTTGTACCTACCCATGTGAATTATATTCAGGAATGCAAGAAATACTCACTTTTAAATTCAAGTCAACATGTAATAACAGCCTAAATCAATCTCTTGCCGTATGATTCCAAATTTCTTTGATAAGTTCTAAATAAGTACTTTTATCTTGCGGTAATTTTTCACGAGTTAACCTTGGCTAACTTCCAATCGATATTTCAGAAGGTAAAAGGATATCCGTTCAATACTTATCCGTGGCTCAAATCAATGTTTAACACTACTTGACGTTATCTGATTTTAAACATGACTTAGAGAATATCGTATCCAAAAAAGTAGGTAGAAAAGATATTTGAATAATTAATAATAGTATTGTCAAAATTCAGTTCAATCAATTAATGACTTTGCTATTACCTGAATTATTCATAGGTTTTCAGAAAACACCTTGAAATCTTGTTCTATCAACGTATTCTTTATTTCACTTTCACACCCAAAAGGTGTGAAAAAAGAACCCCTATCTGTTATGGTTAATGTA
>NZ_FOQC01000023.1 GCF_900113645.1 Trichococcus flocculiformis | reverse complement strand
ATGAGATTTCCCATCACTTTAAGTGAGTAAGACCCCTGAGAGATGATCAGGTAGATAGGTTGGGAGTGGAAGTACAGCGATGTATGGAGCGGACCAATACTAATCGGTCGAGGACTTAACCAATTTTTAAAAAGAAGAAAACTCAAGCGGTGTTTTCGGGTTCCCTTTACTTTTGTAGATTCAGTTTTGAGAGAACAATGTTCTCTAATTAAAAATGTGCGGTGACTATGGCAAGAAGGTCACACCTGTTCCCATCTCGAACACAGAAGTTAAGCTTCTTAGCGCCGATTGTAGTGAAGGGTTTCCCTTTGTGAGACTAGGACGTTGCCGCGCATTTATATTTATATCATGGAGGTTTAGCTCAGCTGGGAGAGCGTCTGCCTTACAAGCAGGATGTCGGCGGTTCGATCCCGTCAACCTCCATCCATGAGTTATTAGCTCAGTTGGTAGAGCATCTGACTTTTAATCAGAGGGTCGCAGGTTCGAGCCCTGCATAACTCATTTGCGGGTGTGGCGGAATTGGCAGACGCACTAGATTTAGGATCTAGCGCCGCAAGGCGTGGGGGTTCAAGTCCCTTCACCCGCATAATTGAATACGCCGGCTTAGCTCAGTTGGTAGAGCATCTGATTTGTAATCAGAGGGTCGAGGGTTCGAATCCTTTAGCCGGCACCATTCGCGGAAGTAGTTCAGTGGTAGAACATCACCTTGCCAAGGTGGGGGTCGCGGGTTCGAACCCCGTCTTCCGCTTTTTTTTATTTTAATGAAGTTTATCATCATTCATGAAGCACCCATAGCTCAATTGGATAGAGTACTTGACTACGAATCAAGCGGTTACAGGTTCGCCTCCTGTTGGGTGCATTTTTTACAAAATGATCACCGGGAAGTAGCTCAGCTTGGTAGAGCACTTGGTTTGGGACCAAGGGGTCGCAGGTTCGAATCCTGTCTTCCCGATAAATAAAAATAGACGCAGAAATCATTCCGATGATTTCTGCGTCTATTTTTGTATTAACCAACCCCTGTCAGCTTTTCAGATAGAAATATTGCCGTTTTTCACCTTTCAGTATATAATGAGTAACATTCTTCGGTAATCTTGTCGAAGATGTTAGTGAAATATGCTGTTATAAAGGGTCTGCAGAGCAGTACGGATGAGCTTCAAAGCTCTCTTGAATAATTTGCTGTAAAAGCCCTCGGATAGCTCTTTCCATTTGACAGTTATGTAGGAATAGCATAATATAAATATATAATAGTCAAAATTAGTCAGGGGAAGGGAGGCATCCATTCCATGCATGGTCAGAATATGTCAGATATCATCGAAGCATACATCAAAAAGATTCTGAATGCAGAAGAGCAGATTGAAATCAGAAGGAATGAAATGGCGGATCGTTTCAATTGCGTACCTTCACAAATCAACTATGTCATCAATACCCGTTTTACGGAACAGCAAGGCTACGCGGTCGAAAGCAAACGCGGCGGGGGCGGTTATATACGCATCATGAAAGTGAAGATCCTCGATCAAGCAGAATTGTTGGATAAACTTATCGCTATAGTAGGCGAAAGCATCACCCAGAAAGATGCGTTTGCGGTAACCCAAAATCTATACAGTCGCGGGATCATCACGAAACGTGAAGGAAACCTGATGTTGTCGGTATTGGATAAGTCACTTGCCCCATACACAGGCGAACATGAAGAAAGAATACGAGCCTTGCTGTTGAGAAATTTCTTGAACAGCTTGCGCTTTGAATAGATAGCCCGTAGAGGAGGCGTTAAAAATGGATGAATTATTTACAGAAAAAGCCAGCCAAGTATTGTTGTTGGCAACAGAAGAAGCGCACAAATTTAAGCATCAATCCATCGGAACGGAACATATGCTTCTCGGATTAGTCCGGGAACAAGAAGGCATTGCCGGAAAAGTGTTGCGTGGCTACGATATTGATGAGGAAGGAGTCCGCGAAGAGATTGTTCATCTGACCGGTTTCGGTCAAATGAATGCGGAAGACTTCAATGCACCGTTGCCATTTTCTCCTCGGGCCAAAAAAGTCATTATGTATGCGACAAACGAAGCACACAAATTAGGAGTTCCCTTGGTAGGAACCGAACACCTTTTGTTGGGCTTATTGAAAGAAGAAATTCTTGCAGTCAAAATCATCAAAAATCTGCAGATCGATCCGAATTTGTTGCGTAAGTCTCTCTATGAGAAACTGGGCATCAAACAACCAGCCAAACCGGATATGCGTTCAGCCAAAAAGACGGATAAAGTGGAAGAAGGAACGCCGACGTTGGATTCGTTGGCCCGCAATCTGACTGACTTGGCGCGTGAAAACCGGATGGATCCGATCGTTGGACGCGACAAGGAAGTCCGTCGTATCATGCAAATCGTTTCCCGCAGAACGAAGAACAATCCTGTTTTGGTAGGGGAACCGGGAGTCGGCAAGACCGCCATCGTGGAAGGTTTGGCACAGAAAATCGTAGCCGGCGATGTTCCGGACACATTGGCAAACAAGCGCATCATGATGTTGGATATGGGTTCGCTGGTAGCGGGTACGAAATACCGCGGTGAATTCGAGGAAAGAATGAAAAAAATCATTGATGAAATCTACAATGACGGCAATGTCATCCTCTTCATCGATGAGTTGCACACCTTGATCGGTGCAGGCGGAGCGGAAGGGGCAATCGATGCTTCCAACATCCTGAAACCGGCATTGGCAAGGGGCGAATTGCAGACGATCGGTGCCACCACCCTAGATGAGTACCAAAAATATATCGAAAAGGATGCGGCGCTGGAAAGACGTTTCGCACCTATCCATATCGATGAGCCTACACCTGAGGAATCGGTTGAAATCATGCGTGGCTTGCGTTCCCGTTATGAGGAGCACCATGGCGTGGAAATCACGGATGAGGCCTTGAAAGCAGCGGTCCAGCTATCGGTGCGCTACATCACTTCTAGACGATTGCCGGATAAAGCGATTGATCTGATTGATGAATCGGCCGCGAAAGTCCGTTTGGATGTCACACACGGGGATACACCGATCGGAAAACTGGAGATGGAAATTGCGAAGTTGTCGAAAGACAAAGAAGAAGCGATCCTGAACCAGGATTTTGATAAAGCTGCTCGCATCCGCAAACGTGAAATGACGAAGAAGCAGAAATTCCAAAAAATGGTGGAACAACAAGCCCAAACAATCACGCACTACGACCTGAAAGTAACCGAAAATGATGTAGCTGAAGTCGTGGCTTTGTGGACCGGGATTCCTGTCAACCAGATGGAGCAGAAGGAAAGCGATCGTTTGATGAGGCTGGAAAAAGTGTTGCATGAACGCGTCATTGGGCAATCCGAGGCGGTCAGTGCGGTGGCTCGCGCCATCAGACGCGCACGTTCCGGTTTGAAGGATCCAAACCGCCCAATCGGGTCCTTCCTGTTCCTGGGCCCTACTGGAGTCGGCAAAACAGAGCTTGCGAAAACGTTGGCGGAAGCAATGTTCGGGACAGAAGACTCCTTGGTTCGTTTGGATATGTCCGAATACATGGAAAAATACAGCACAAGTCGTCTGATCGGCTCCCCTCCCGGCTATGTCGGCTATGATGAAGGCGGTCAATTGACAGAGAAAATCCGTCAGAAACCGTACTCGGTCATTCTTCTCGATGAGGTGGAAAAAGCCCACCCGGACGTCTTCAATATCCTCCTGCAAGTGCTTGATGACGGTCATCTGACTGATTCAAAAGGTCGGAAAGTCGATTTCCGCAATACGATCTTAATCATGACCTCCAATTTAGGGGCAACAGCTTTACGTGATGAGAAGTCAGTCGGATTCGCGGCTAAGAACCTCAAGCATGACTATAAGGCGATGGAGAAACGTATCCGTGAAGAACTGAAGAACAGTTTCCGCCCGGAGTTCCTGAACCGTATCGACGAAACGATCGTCTTCCACTCATTGGAGAAGGACGAATTGCATGAAATCGTTAAATTGATGGCGAACAGTATCGTGAAACGTCTGAAGGATCTCGATATCCATGTGCGCATCACGCCTGCAGCCATCGATGTCATCGCAAAAGCTGGATTCGATCCGGAATATGGTGCACGTCCGATCAGACGCGCAATCCAAAAAGAGATCGAAGATAAGTTGAGTGAAGAAATGCTGAGCGGCTTGATCAAATTCGGCGACACCGTTACGATCGGCGCCCAAAAAGGCACGATCCGGATTGCCGTGAAGCCCGCTAAGCAGGAAAACAAAGACAAAAAAATTCCCGTAAATTCCTAAAAGTGGCGTGTCCACATTTGGCAGGCAGGGTTATTGTTCGGCTATCGCTACCGTTTGTGCTAAAATACAGGTACAGAAGTTAGAGGAGGGAACAAACAAGATGAAGAATTCTAAAAAAGCATTGTTGATCGGTTTGGGTGCTACAGCAGCGATTGCGGCAATTGCAGCAGCTTTGGCATATGAGGAAGAAGCAGTGGACAAAATCGGCTCCTACTTGAACCGTCAGCGCATGAAAAATTTTGTGAAGGATCATCTCAAGGGCAGCCAAAAGTTTTTGAAGGCAATCGAGGATTTGACGGATGATGAAATCGATGGATTCTTGCGTGTTGTCGACAGAGCAGGCGATTGGAAAGAGTCAGCAATGGACCTATTCTCTGATTTTAAGGACAAGGCCGGCGATGTAAAAGACAGCGTAGGCGATAAGTTGCATAGATAAGAATGTTGAAACAAGGATTGTCTCATCTGCAGACAATCCTTTTTTTTGTGCGGTATTCTGACAGATGTCCGATAAATAGGAAGAATCGGACGACCGGAGCCACGGTATCCTAGTCGCTTCTCCATGGAGATCTAATCGACATTTTTCCGGCAAGTAACGTGCTTTAAAAAGGAAAAACGGCTGTCCCGATGTGGGATAGCCGTTTTTTAGTTGTTGGGTATCCCCGCGACCGCAGTAATGGCGAGATATGCCAAGGCCAGGTCATCCATGTTCTTCAAGGACAAGCCGGTCGCATCGAAAAAGCGATCAATCCGATACTGAAGCGTATTGCGATGCAGGTAAAGGTCAGCAGCCGCTTTCGACAGGTTTCCTTGGTTCCGCCACATGGCTGTAATCAGTTCGTCCGTGCCGTCGCTGGATCCGATCGTAGTCTGCAAGGCTTGCAGTACTGGGTTTTGGCTTCCTGATTCCGAGATGAAGTAAGGGAGCGCGATTGCGGCAAGCGTTGTGATCTTGTTGCCTTTAGCGATTGTTCGGCTGGCCGCAAAGATTTTCCTCTCCTCTTCGAAAAGGAGCGGCAAGCGGGCATCGACAGGCCACCTTTGGCCGAGGTAAAGGGTTGTGCGCAGGCTGAAGTCGTCATCCAGAATATCGAGCACCGCCGCCAGTTCGTCATCGATGCAGTAAGGCTCCGGGCTGTCGAGGATGAATACGCCGCTTTTGCTATTCAAAAAGAAGCAATCGCGGACAAGTGGCAATGTCTGGCTGAAAGCATCGAGCCACAGTGCTTGATCGAAAGAACCCGCATCCTCTTCCCGATAGGAAAGGCTGAACTGGAGCAATTGGGTCTGCGCTAGTCCAGAGGGTATGTCGGTTTTATGGCCCAACAAAAACTGTGCCCAAGGATTTTGCGGAATTTCGGATGTCTGGTCCTCGTTGAGCAGCAATTGCTTCAAAAGTGCTTTTTCGCGGCCATTCAGCGTGTGTTCTGGGATATGTACCCAACGGCTCTGAAAAGGCAGGGTGAAGTAAGTTGGCCCGAGACTGGGCGCAGTTGTGATTTTTGCTTCCGGGAATAATTGTTGGAGTTCGTTTTGATTCAAACCGTCACCTCATTTTTCGGGATAGCCTGTCGTTTGCAAGGCCTTTTTATCTATTTTAGCACTATTATCGCTTATTTGCGCGAAAAAAATAGGAAACTGGCCATCGTCAGACAATGAGGGATTTTCAATGTAAAGATAATGTCTAATTATTTTCTTTTAAGGTAAAATGGAGATTGGAATCAAAGAGACAAGGAGGCTACACAAAAAGATGTTCAGTTTACTATTGGCAATCATTTATCTTGCTTTTATCAGTTTAGGCTTGCCTGATGCATTGTTGGGTTCCGCTTGGCCGACGATGTACAGGGAATTCGGTGTGCCGGTTTCTTATGCTGGGGGTATTTCAATGATCATCGCGGTGGGAACCATTGTGTCCAGCTTGCAAAGTGACCGCCTTACGCGCAGGTTCGGGACAGGCAAAGTAACTGCTGTGAGTGTTGCTTTGACCGCGACCGCTTTGTTTGGTTTCTCCATGAGTCAGTCCTTTTGGTCGCTTTGTTTATGGGCCATTCCGTATGGGCTGGGTACCGGCGGAGTGGATGCATCGCTGAATAATTACGTTGCTTTGCATTATTCCAGCCGGCACATGAGCTGGCTTCACTGTATGTGGGGAGTCGGTGCTTCGCTGGGACCGTATGTGTTGGCGTACGCTTTGAACGGTGGAAATCGTTGGAACATGGGCTACAATTATATCGCTCTTGTTCAAGTCGCCTTGACAGCCGTGCTCTTGTTCAGCTTGCCACTTTGGGGAAAGAAGCGTGCGGATTTTTCTGAAAAGGAAGGCAAGGAACAAGGAACGCATGGGAAGGCCCTCTCTTTGCAGCAGATCATCAGGATCCCTGGAGCGAAAGAGATCATGATCACTTTCTTCTGCTATTGTGCCTTGGAGCAGACGGCAGCGCTTTGGGCAAGCAGCTATCTTGTCCTACATAGAGGGTTATCCGCAGAAACGGCTGCTGGTTTTGCGAGTTTGTTCTTTATCGGAATTACCGTCGGGCGGGCAATCAGCGGGTTTTTGACCATGCGGTTCAATGATGCCGCCATGATCCGTTTGGGACAAGTGTTGATAGTGGCAGGCGTGTCTGCCTTGATGCTGCCATTCGGCGAAACGACTGCGTTGCTGGGCCTTCTGTTGGTCGGACTGGGTTGTGCGCCTATTTATCCGTGCATCATCCATTCCACCCCTGAATTGTTCGGTGCCGATCGCTCACAGGCAATCATCGGTGTGCAGATGGCAGCCGCTTATGTGGGGATTTTGATGATGCCGCCCGTATTCGGCCTGATCGCCGATCATATCACTGTTTCCTTGTTCCCCCTCTATCTGGGCGTCATCTTATTTGTTATGATTATGATGCATGAGGCCTTACTGAAGAAAAAACAAGCAAGTGAAATGTCACTTACTGAGATTGAAGAAGCATAAGGGACGAGGTATGGGAAGATGGATGAGTTGAAGGAACAGTATATGCGGGAAGCCATCAAGGAGGCGGAAAAGGCTGCGGCCATAGGGGAAGTGCCGATCGGAGCGGTGATCGTCTGGAAAGGCGAAATCATCGGACGCGGTCACAATGAACGCGAAGTGACGAATGATGCGACGACGCATGCGGAAATGACGGCGATCAGAGAGGCCAATGCATTCAAGAAGAATTGGCGGCTCGAGGAAGCGGAGCTCTATGTGACCTTGGAGCCTTGCCCGATGTGCTGCGGCGCGATCCTGTTGTCGCGGATCAAGAAAGTCTATTATGGTGCATCCGACCTGAAAGGCGGGACGGCTGGTACGCTGATGAACCTGCTCCAGGATGAACGTTTCAACCATCAGAGCGAGGTCGAACGAGGTGTGCTGGAGGAAGAATGCCGGACGCTGCTGCAGGATTTTTTCCGGGCGCTGCGCAAAGAACGTAAGGAAAAAAGCCGCAAGCATCTCCGCGAACACATGCAGGAAGAAAAAAAAGGCTAGCTTTTTATTTTTGGCTATGGTATGATAAGAAATGCCGAAAGGCCTTATGGCAATGGCGATCTTATGAATTGAGTCAGATCCGGAAGGAAGCAGCTATAAGTAGGTATCGCCATGTGCTGTAAGTTAATATAACTTATACAAAGAAGCAGGAAAAACCGTTTTGTCGGTTCTCCTGCTTCTTTTTTGAATCGAATCATTTCGAAATTCCGTTCAATCTTCACCGCTCATAATGGAAGGGGAAAAAGACTTTGGAAGAGAAAATAGTGGACAACAAAGAGCTGGAACTCAAATATGTATCCGGCAAAGGTGCGTGGACCTATCATATTGAAGTCCCGGACACAAAACAAATCAGTGGACCATGGGGAAGCATCAAAGTCAGAGGCACCATCGACGGCTATGGCTTTGGGGTGATGAACCTGATGCCGCTGCGGGATAAAAATGCGATCATGTCCATCAATGCCAAAATCCGTAAATCAATAGGGAAGAGTGGCGGGGACAAGGTAGTGGTGACGATGTGGCTGTTGGATGCTGAGGAGCATATTCTGGGTAATGACATTCTGGCTCAGCATTACCGGTGAGATGCTTGCTTCTTTACAGAGATTGGATTGAATCGGTAACGTTCCCAGTTTCTGTTCGCGAAAAAATGGATGAACAAAAGAATTTAATTCCTGATTAATTTGATTTTCTGGTAAAATATTCGTCATAAGACATCCCTCTTTCGTATGTGTTGTGTGCTAACTGCATTTTACAAAGTAGAGGTGTCTTTTTGCGTATATTTTTGATATTGAGGGTTTTAAAACAAACCTTGATATATCAATGGATTAGATAGATCTTTCAAGTGCGAAAGTCGAGTTACTTAGTTTTCTTGATATTCTCGATCTGTACCTTTAGATCTTTAATTTCTTTTTCCTGAGTGGTACTGTCAATGCTTAATCTAATCACAGCGATCGAAAGAAGTATGATTGCTAAAATATCAGCATTACTTAGGAAAAAGCCCAGAGCAGAGCGTAATAACTCCATTTTATCCCTCCTTACCTATTGTACATATAGTCATCAAAACCTAATGAAGCGGGAATTCCAAATGCGACTGCAATTCCTGCCATCCACCAACCGCCATTTGGCTTATATTGTTCTTTTGTTAGCATCCCTCTTGTATGTAACTGCCTGGCAGCGTAGTATCCAGCTTCATACATCCCTCTAGTCACAGCCATAGCTGCTGCAATGGTCGCTAATACTGTGCTCATGGCAGCGCGGGTCTGTGGTCTACGATTATAATAGTCCTCAAATTCAAGAACCAACTGGTCTCTATTTTGGGAAGTCACAATTTTACCATTGAAAAATGAATATAGATCATCCGCAAGGGCACTGTTACCATTGCTCCTAATAGTATCGACTACGGTCATAAAGTGCTGATTCCTTTCATCCAAAAAGTAGCCTTCATTTTCTTGAAATGAAGATTCAGATTGAGTTTGGCTAGCGAATGCTTGTGCAGTAGGGACAACCATGGTCCCTAACAAAGACAGTATTGAAGATAATACTACTATTTTTTTATTTCCATTTCTACCACTCCTTTTGTTTGTTACAATTAGTATGAAGCTATTTTGCTTCATTATCTATCAAAACTCTTTGACAAAAGCGCAATTTTGCTTGTCAAATTTCTTTTGCAAGTGCTTGTATATCAATGCATACGGAGGTAGTTACGGGTATGAACCACATTCTGAAAAAATTAAGAAAAGAGCATCATTATACGCAAGAAGATTTAGCTGTAAAGCTTCACGTCTCTAGACAAACAATATCAAACTGGGAAACTGGTAGAACAACCCCAGACATTCATTCCATAAAATTGCTTACCGATATCTACGGTTCTGATCTGTTAACTATTTTTGATGCAAACGATCCGGAGCCTCATTCCGATGAGCACCCAATAATCCAGAATGAAGCAGTCAAAAATGATCGATTGACAAATTTCTTTGTTATTTTTCTGAACTTCATTTCAATGTTCATTCCTTTGGCGGCTATTCTTTCTTTGTATATTGTGATGCAGTGGAGAGAGAAGATTCCAGCAATATTATTCAAGATTTCATGTGGATACCTCACTATTATTTCATCTATTAATGTATTTGTTCTTATAGCTGTGCTCATATATTTCTCTACCTAGTGGTGCAAGCGGTACTAGTATGGTGAGCACCCTTGCTTTGCAAAAAAGAGCCTCTCTTTTTTTGAAGAATGAAAAATGGCCGTACTCTGAATAAGAGTACGGTCATTTTTAGTGATGAACAAATCTATTTTAACCCTCGCTGACGATGATCAAAACATTCCCTTCCTCCAATTCGGAGAAGTATCCTTGCATCTTGCGTTCTTGCTCTTCTTCCTGTTCCGGTGTCAGCTGCGGATAAGGATGCTGAGGGGATGGCTCGAAAAGGGCTTCCTCATCGAAAGACGGGTAGAGCGGGGCGAGTTCCTTCCAATCGAAGTTCTCATCCTGTCCGGTTTCGGTGATGACTTCAATGCCGGTTTCTTTTGTCAGCCGCTCTTTTTTATCCGAAGCGTTGGTGACCAACAGGAGATCGGTTTGTTTGTGCCCTTTTTCGAGGAGTGTTTTAATGGTTGCCTCCACAGCTTCAACGGTCGGGTAAGAACCTGCCACAAATTTTGGCATATCACATCAGTCCTTTCATTTTCTATGGGTTAAAGAGCTGTTTGATGAGTCGATCAGGAAACCGTTACTCGTCCGCTTCTTTTGTGATGATGACGATGCTGCCGCTCTCGATGGCGGCGATGCGGTCGGCAAGAAAGTCCGTACCTCCGGGGAAAGTCCCGGTCTTTTCCTGGAAATGTTCGTATTGCTTCAGGTTGAACAGATTGTTGACCTTTTCCAGCAACGAATGGCTGGAAAAAATCGCGCCGTCTGCGCCGCGAAGGTCCCAATTCTCCAAGATGGCTTCCTGGTAGGCATTGTTCGTCACCAATGTGATCTGCTCTTTCGTATAGCCTTTTTTATGCAGTTCCTCTACAGCACGTTTGCATTCCTCAATGGAATGGACGCTGGTCTGGATGATGTAAGTCATGACGATATCCCCCTTCTCAAGAGAAAAGAAAGCGTTCTCTTTCTTCTTGAGTATAAGCCTTCCGTTCAAAAAAGACAACAATCGTCCTGTGAGCAAGGTTCTGTATAATCAGTCCTGATTTTGTCTGAATACCGCCACTCGGGACCATTTTTCTTTGTGCAAAATGTGCACATTGCGGATGAGTTCGAGCGGAACCCATGCTTCGCCGATCAGGATCTCATCCTCGCCGCAATAGCCTTTAAAAAAGCCTTCAATGGACTCAGTTTGGCGCCCGAAGCGATCCTTTTGGTTCAGTTGGACCGAGAGACGGTGATTTTTTTTCAAGGCCTCCGCCAAGGTTTCATCGATTTCGGAAGGGCTCATCTGCGGGAGGATCGGGATGTCCTTCACGGCTTCCGCTTTTCCTGCAGAGATGGACTTCACAAGTTCATCCATCGCGTAGGCCGTTACCCATTTGATCATGCCGCGGTCATGGTAGTCGTTGTAGTCCTCAAACACCTTATCCGTCCGTTTTCTTGGTTCTTTCAGCATTTTCCTCACCTTCCTCCAATCCGGCCATGCCGCCCGCGTGTCCTCCTACCAATGAGCTACGCGCAATTGCACGGCCGCCTTCCAATAGGCTGACTGCCCGCACGAGTGAGCGGAATCCGTATTTTTTGCGGATCGAATCGACAATCAGATCCTTCTTTTGCTCGTTTACTTGTTCATCAGGCTCCTGAAACAGGTCCAGCTGCAGAAAATCCGTGTATATCAGATTTCCGGCACCCACGCCGACGTTCCGGATCGACTGGTCTTTGTAATGTTGGTCAAAAATCATCAGGATATGAGCCACCAACTCACTGGATGCGTTGGTGGGCGGGATTTTCAGCTGCTGATGGAAGCCGGTCCGGCCCAGCTGATCGATGTAGTTGATGCTGTAGCCGATGCTCAAGCTCACAAGCTGGGCCTTGGCTCCGGATTTCCGCAGGCGCGTCGCCACCTGGTCAGCCATTTCAATCAGGACGATCTCGATTTCGGAGCGCACCACATAATCCTTGTTGAGCACCTGTGAATTGCCGATGGACTTCGAGCTAACTTTGACTTTTTCCCCCAGAAAGCTGCGGTCGATCCCCCAACTGTGAGCATACAGCTGCGCGCCGATGACGCCGAGCTTGCTCTTCAAATAATAGTAATTGGTGTGCGCCAAGTCATGGATTGAGGAGATGCCCAACTGGTTGAGCCGCAGTTGGGTCCGTTTGCCGATGCCCCAAAAATCGGTCATGTCCGGGATTTTCCAGACGGTATCGGGTATATCCGGATAACGCCATTCCGCGATCATATCCGGCTGATGCTTGGCCGCGTTATCGAGCGCCAACTTAGCCAGCAGCGGGTTATCGCCGATGCCGATTGTTGTGTAGATGCCGGTCGTCTGCAATACGTCGGCCTGGATGAGTTTGGCCATTTCGTAAGCCGAGTTTTTCCCGAAAAGTTTCTGGGTACCGGTGATATCGACAAAACTCTCGTCAACTGAATAGACATGGTGATTGTCTTCATCCGCATACTTCTTGTAGATGTTGTTGATTTCAGTATTTTTCTGCATGTACAACCGCATCTGTGGCGCTGCAATCACCAGTCCCGGCGGATAGGGGAAGGGCAAGTCCCTGGCCCGGCTGATGTTCGAGATCCCGTAAGCCTTCTTGGCGGCCGGGGAGGAAGCCAAGATCAATCCGCTGCCGCGCTCTTTCGGATCGGCTGAGGGATAGCTCATGACAACCAACTTTGTTTCGAGCGGATGCAGCCCGCGCCGCACGCATTCCACGCTTGCATAGAAGGATTTGCAGTCGATGCAGAGAATATCGCGGCTGGGTTCCTTCGCATAATCAAAAACCAATTCCGTTTCATACATAAAAATCGTCTCCAATCTCTATGTCCCTATTATACGAACGTGTGTTTGGTTTTGTAAAGCGAACAGTGAAAAATATTTTTGGGAAATGATAAAAGAAATATGAAAAAACAGGGAAGCTCCCCAAAAGGAAGTTTCCCTGTTATATATGTTAAAAATGCTGAACCATGATCTGCACAATCCAACTCATGCATATAAGTGCAAAAACGCTTATACCACAAAACATACTGATCCGGTTATTTTGTTTGATTGCTCCCAATGTCATAGCTGCGCTACTGAATATCAGAAGTAGATGGACGCCATTTGAGAAAGGCAGTGCTTGGCGAGGTATTACTACGAAATACAGAAGGAAGAGGAGGAATACTGCCGTATACATAAACAAGTAGATTTTTTTCATGGTCTCTCCTTTATCCACTGGATCAGAGCGTTTGAATATAAAGCATAAACAAATTCAACACATACGAAACATAAGCAAGACTGAACAGCGACATAAAAACAGTATCAATTATCTTTGCTGAGAGTGTCTTGCTGGAGTCCACCCTGTGATCATCAAGATTACTATTTAAAACTAGAGCGGGGATGAGGAGGTACAGGATACTATCAAAGTTGAATTCTTTGGGCAGGAAGGAAAAATCATCCGAAAAAAAACTGAGGATGATAGAACTAAGAAAAAGAATGATAAAGAAAACCTTTAATGAGAAATTTGTATTTTTCATTTGTACCCTCCGTCAGTCTTGTAAGTGTTATGGGGAAATCATCTAAAATATTCCGATGATTAAATAAAGAGCAAGAAGCAAAATTACCGCATAATCGAGTATTTTTTGTAAATAATTTCCTGAGTTGTTTTTGAATGTCCGTATCAAAAAGAATAAAATTATTGTAGCAACCCAAATGTATCCACCTCTGGATGTATAAGAAGGATATGATTGGGATGAAAGAAAATATTGCACGAAGCCTAACGTCATGAAGAGAATAAACATCAGCTTTGAGAAATTTACCAATTTAATTTGCATGAATGAATCACCGTTCTATCTAAAATCAGACTCCGTATTTTTGCAAACCATCGTCTCTGAGCGCTAGAAATATTCTTTATTTTGATATTGAGAATGCCTGTCATAGTTATCCTTACTTTATTTTTCTTTTTCAGATGAGGGTGCTATAGAAACGACTTTAAGGAAAACGATCAGCAGGAAACCACCCAGGAAAAAGGTTGTATAAAACTTAGTTTCGCCGTATTCAAAAATGAGTCGGGAAGAAAATAAAGCAGCTACAATGCAGTAAATGAATACGAAAAGAAGGTACTTATTCTTTTTGAGATAGTCTATGGCACCACGATTTTGTTTTTTTCGGGGGAATTGCATAATCTGACATCCTCTCAAAAAAAATTTTAAATAAGGCGTTACATTTCAAAAATACCAAGTGGCAATTGAGTTGATTGCTGATTTACTCATCGCTATCGAATGAATGCAATAATGTCACAAGGCCTTCGCTTATTCTCCAAACTGCGATCAAAGAAAAAATACACTTCATGATGTAAATGGACAGATAGAAACTCTCAGAATAGTTCTCCTCGCCCATTGTTTGAATCATTAGGATTGGCAACAAACCAATCACAATACTTTTTACTGTGGTAATGATAAAAATTGCAATTCTCATTGTATGTCCTCCCACATATGTATGTATAAGTTTTTTAATTCAGTCTAAATGGACTTCCTAACTATCTTCTTTATTCTGAAAATACTTTGTAATGAGTAGGTAATAATAAAAAGCAAGACCAATCAGAAGGATTAAGATTAAAAAATAGCCATATTTCACTCCTGAAAAAAATACTAATCCTTGACTAACGACAGGTGATAAAAAAAGCGCTATCAGAAAGATTAGTTCAAGCTCTAATAAAATTAGGATTCTTATACTTTTAACCTTTAGTGAAAAAGTATAGGTAAAAATAATTAAGGACAGAAAGATTAGCATTAGAACATTATCGGATAAGAAGCGTAAACCCGTTACAGGCTGAACGGTTAGTGTTGCCGGATCTGGAACTAAAATCCAAGGCATAAACAGAGTAGTAAATAAAAATAAATAAATTACGGAAACTAAATTAGTTTTAATAAAATTCATTTCCTATCAGCCCCTTACCTCTAATTTGTTTGCAAAGAAATTACTTAAGAACCATCCCGCCACTTTGGAAAAGGATATTTTGAACTGTCATCGTCCATTGAGAGGAGTTCCTTTTTAATGACAAAGTATTATCAGTATAATAGTAGCATGCACTTATATGCTCTTTTTATCCCAGAAAGTATGCGCTGAGTAAAGCAAGCGGTCCTTGCATCCATACAAAAACAAGGTATTTGTTACAATAGTATCATGAAAAATGTATAAATAATAATATATTTATATGATGAGCTTGCTTTTGGTCCATGACTTTTCGCTCTTTTTCGCCGTTTGAGTCATAGGGCTCTCAATAGAATTTTTCCTTTAATAATAGCTAATCAGAATACTGATAAGTCTTAGTCTATCTATTCCTTCAAATGCCTGTACAGTATTTTCATCTAGAAAACCAGAAGGAGTCTCAAAATTTATGAAGTAAAAAATAGAATAGTAGAGTGAATCAGTGCCAGTCCTAGCATGATGGCTGCGGCAAAAGAGAGGAGAGTCCATCCTCGATTTTTACCTTTCTTGCTTTCTTCAATGCCGATTGTGATTACTAGCAAACCCGCACAGAACATACTGAGATTCTGGTAGGCAAAATTCTTAGTTAATAAACTATAAGCGCCTAAAAGGAAAACTGTGATGGAGAGGATAGCTTTTATAATTTTTATATTCTTCATACGACCTCTTACTTTCTTTTTCTAGTTTTTTTACGAAAAATATACTTTCCGTATAATAACATGATTTATAGATATTTTTTATCTATGTCTTTACTTTAGGCTAAATGGAAGGGATTTAAAAGCAACCAGTGGCTTACATCCTCGCACTTTTCAGGCGCATGTGCCAATAGCAACTGCGGGTTGCTAACTTGTGCCTAATCGATTTCTGGTAAAAAGAGGCAATATACCTTATCATGAAGGAAATGGGTTTAAAGGAGCGTATGGAATGTTACTAGGAGAAAAATTGAAGGAAACACGGCAGAACAAGGGGCTTTCCCAAAGTACAGTAGCTGAACATCTGAATATTAGCCGCCAGTCCATTTCCAAATGGGAAAATAATAGCAGCTACCCTGATTTGGATAATCTGGTCCGCTTAAGTGAGTATTATGAAATCTCGATAGATGACCTCTTGAAGGAAAATCAAGGATTAAAAACAAAGATAGCCGAGAATAATTTTAAAATTAAGGATTCCCAACAGAAGCTCGACCATATCCGGTCTGGTTACGAACGGGACGAAGGATTGGCTTTATTAATTATTTCTCTCATTGGCTGTTTAGTCACACCTTTAGGAATCCTGATTGCGCCGATTGTGCTAAAAAGAAACAAAGCAACAAACACTTTCCATAGAGGAGTGATTGTTACTTCGATAGTGTGCATGTTGATTAATTTTTGGGGAGTGTACGGTTTTCTCAGCACTATGTTTGGTTGGGGAGTAACTACTACTGTAGAATATTTAGGATGACTAATACGTAATTAGTAATGACCCATTACTAATTGTGGAACGCAAGTAGATATTATTATTTAAAAAACCTGCTTTCCAAGCCAAATGAAAGGTTGCCTGCTTGTTGCTATCTAAACCTAGGCAGACGATAAACCTCCCATATTAAATTATTTACCTGAAAAATTGGCTTGTAAAATGATAAGATAAAATTCATATGCCATCAACTATACAAATAAGCGTGAAAGGTCTGTGATAAAAAAGACTTTTCACTCTTTTTTCGCCTTTCAATACTAGGGTTTATTAATAGTTTTTTCTTTGAATAATAGCTCGTCAATATACTAATAAGTCTTATACTCCACACTTTCACCGAAAGAATAGTAATTATCCTTTTCTGTATTTTCTATGTACCCATCTGCCTGGACAAAAGCAATTAGTCTGTCCATTTCCTCAAATGCTTTTACATCGTTCTCATCAAGAAAACCAGAAGGAATCTCAAAATTTACTGTCACTGCGTCCCCTGATGGAACAGTTATTCTTTGTTCTGTAGGAAGTAGATAAAAAGGATTTGGAGACACTTCATCCCCTTCATTGTGAACAGAGAGATAAAAATTTGTATTTACGAAATCCTGATCTGAAGAATTTTCAATCGTAATTGCGAAAAATGATTGGGAAGAGCTGCTTAGAGTATAATCTGATGCTGAAATAGCGAGGGCGTTCATCGCTTCTTCAGCAGGATTCGCAACTGGTTCGCTCGCTCCTGCACACCCATACATCAGCAAAAGCTCAAGTATAATAAGTGTAATTTTTTTCATATCATGACACCTCAATTTCTAATTGACACCATAGTTCCTCTGAATAGTCACCAAAAAGTTAAGTAAAAGTAGCCTGGGTAACTGTTACTTAACAATTAAGAAGTAGAGAAAGCTCAATACAAAATAACACAATATGCCTAATAGCAATAAACCCAAATATTTTTTCACCATGCTCCACCGATCCTTCCTACAGCAGAATGTCATTTAGGATATATCACAACTCCAGTTGCGACATATCCTACAAAGTCTCCCGCTACGAACACAGATTTACTAGTACCAACGGATCTATTTTTCATTATATCTGGTTCTTCTTTATTCGTATTGGTAGCGTAAATCACATTTTTTTGCGTTGCTTTTGCTAAGCAACCGCTGTTTGCATCACCATACTTTAGCATTGCACATTTATAATTTAGCTTTTTCTTCAAAAAACAAGCATAGTGTTCAAAATAATAATTTTATAGATTCATTTATTTAAATTTTCAATTTTTTCTTCCAAGTCGCTTATTTTTTTCTCTAATTTTTTGATATCATTCCTTACAACTGATAATGCACCTAGATAAATAGCCACGAATGGTAGAAAGGCTAAAAGAAAATTTTTTACCGCGTCCATTGTTACCACCTTCTAACTTTTTATTATTTCTTCCACAATTTATACAAGCTGGGACAAGTAAAAATACCAAGTTCTGGATTTTACAAATCCTCAATCAGATAATTTTACTTTATTTTTTTAACAATCGTAATAAGTAAATAGATCAAGTATAGTAGTGCTGCTAAGTTCAAAAAGCTCCAAAATGCCACCATGAAATCATCTCCTCCCATGCTGTTCCGGGTAAAGGCCTATTTAAATCAAGCCGCAACCAATCGTTGCTGGCGATGAAACCAATGAATGCTTATCAAAAGTGATGCCATCTTCATTCCCTATTGATTTCCTATGTACTCCACGCTGGAGGGTCCGCCCCAGTGGAATAGATTGCCTAAGTGCGCATATAAACCAAATGCGTTGACTAAGAGACTGATCACTCCTGCAACAAACACCAGCTTATAGAAGGTGTTTGTTGCTTTGTTTCTTTTCAGGATAATCGGAGTGATGATCAAACCTAAGGGAGCAATCAAACAACTGAGAAGATTAAGCATCAGCAGGACCAATCCTTCATCCCGATCGCCATTCATTTGGATATAGGCTAGTTTCTTTTGGGAGTCTTTAATCTTTTCGTTGTTTTCCTCTATTTTTTTTTTTAGTCCTTTATTTTCTTTTAAAAGATCATCAACAGTGACTTCGTAATATTCACTCAATCGCACGAGATTGTCCAGGTCCGGATAACTGCTGTTGTTTTCCCATTTGGAAATGGACTGACGGCTGATATTCAGATGTTCAGCGACTGTGCTCTGCGATACGCCTTTCTTTTGGCGGGTTTCTTTCAATCGTTCTCCTAATAACATTATTTTGCACCCCTTTCGATTACTTTCCTTCATGATAGCGTAGATAGCGTTCTTTTTCTAGAAACGAATGATTGCACATCCGCACTTATTGGTTGCGTATAGTGTGGAATCGTACAAAGTGCGGCCATGTAAACCACTGGTTGCTGTTCTATTTATCAGTTTTAGCGTAAGTTGAATGTATCCACATCAAAACTTGAAAGGAGGCGAGGAGGCGAAATGATTTCCTATATTCTGTGTACTGTTTTTGTTCTTGTGTTCTTCCTGCCTACTTTATTTTTTCAAAGAAAATCCAAGATGACCAAAATAGCAGGGCGACTCAAAGTAGCGACTCTCGGAAAAACGAGCAACATTCAAAGTGAGTTCTTCTATTATGAATCCATCAGATTACAAGACGTGATAAACGATTTGCTGTTTCAGAGCGCCTTAAAAGATGCCGCTGCGTTGTTCATCTATCCCTCTCAGTTCCGCATTGTGGCTCAAAAGGAGTACCGGGAGTCTCTACAAAGGAATGCTCGAAAGATACCAGTAGTCGTGATTGGAGCGGAACGATTTAATTCCGATCCTTTCAGTCAAGAAATCCTGCCGGGATCGGAACTGCATGAAACTATCCAAGCTTTTTTCTGCTTTTCTAATGGCGACGATTGTTTCTTCAGAACAACTGAGTCCACCTATCAGGACCAAAAAGAACTGTACCAAGCAGTCTGCCTTATGCATAAGACGGATTGCTATGCTGAATGGGAAAAAAGTTTCTACGAATACTGAATGTTTCGATCGGATGTGCAGTCGAGCAAGCAAAGAAGCAGCAAATTACTTTAGCGTATTTTTTTTCTGCTTATAGATTCCCGACATATTATTCAGTTATTTACTCTTTACTAAAAGTATACGTTCGGCCTTCAAAAGAGATGTAATTTAAATTTTCCGTTGCAATAAAACGGTCACCTACCTTAAATGGTTCATTTGACTCATCTTCTAATCGTTGTTCTATTGAATACATAGCTTCTATTATGTCGGATTTTGGAAGGTGAAATTCAATTATTGATTGATCATAATACTTTACTTCAACTGGCCACAGATTATCTTTGATAAGGTCGTTATACTCTGGAAAGTCGTAGAACGGTTGCATTAATTTTTTTTTATAATCCATATTATTATGTCAGCTCCTATTTTTTATTTGGTATGTGAATAGCTTAGCATAACATAACGCCTAATATCTAGCTTTAAAAGTAACCTGTATTTCCGGGGCGCCTAGCTACGATTTAATAAAAAATCAGCAAATTACTTATTTTTTGAAGGGGGATATATTATGTAATTCTCGCGAAAAAAACGGAGTAGCGGTATCATGGATATGTTGAAGAGAATCGGTAGTGCTTCTATAGTCATTTATTGCATTACAGCTGCTTTATTTTCTTTCCGACTTTTGGAGAACTTCGTCCGAAAATAAAAGAAGGTAAGAGATTTGTGGATGCAGTACAAATTTATTTTAATAGGGAGGTTCTATGGATAAGTTGGATCGGTTTGCATTGATTAATGATTTCATTAGCTATATTGGGCTTGTTCTAATAGGCATGCTATGTAACACTTTTTTGAACTTTGATAATGAAAAAGAGAATGCTATCCTGTTTTTGATTTTGATTGTATCAGGATTAATAATTTCCTACTTAGTGGCGTATGCAGTCAAACGTAAAGTTCCGGAGTATGAATCAAAAAATAATAAATCAGTACTGTTCTATATGATTCTCATGTTGATTGTCAGATGGATTCCTGGGATTTGGCCGACTTCCATAGTTGAATTAATCCTTTTCTTAACCTTTTTATTTCTTTTGGTTGTTGTCCGGAACGTTTATATCGAGAAGAAGGCAGCGCAGCAATAAAACAGCTTATGGAGTCCCGTGCGCTAGAAGCGTATCCGATTCAGAGAGGAGAACCGAATGCAAAACACAAAAATTTTGAAGATCACTTTTGGTGCAGTGGTGCTTATCCTGAGTGTGTACAGTCTGTGGACAAAAGATTTTACTTACCAGAACATCACGTTATTCTTTTTGGGATTGTTAATGAGCGTACTCGGCGTTGAGGAATCGAAAGGGAACAAGGGTCGGCGCTGGAATGTCTTTGTTTTTACGGCAATTGTCCTGTTCGCAACGCTGTTGATCCAGTATGTGATGGTTTTATTTGGTTGATTCAAATGAACAGTGTGAATCGGGTTACCTGTTTTTCATTTAACGGGCATTCTTTTGTTAGTTAATTAACTCAACCAATTTGCGGAAGGAATGAAACGCGAAGGGAGTAAGGGGCCATGATGGAAATTTTCGATGCTGGGTGGACGTTAGTAAGCGCACTAGCTATTATCGTTATTCTAGGTTGGATCATCCGCTATTTCTTCAAAAAGAGATAGCGGTCTACAAGGCGGTGTGCATTTGTACTGAAGGTATCACTGTAGAAATGACAAATTATTTGTTACAATCGTATCATACATAAATTATTTTAAAAAAGATATTTATATTTCATTAGAGAAGGCGCGTTATGAATGACAAGAAATACAACCTTTTTGCATACGTGTTAGCTTGCACTTCATTCATTGGAGCAGTCCAATGCCCAAGCGTTCTTTTGATCTGGTGGTTTGTTATCGGACTTGGCAGTGCTTTATTGTTTGTCTACAGCGGCAAAGCGCCTGATAAGAAATTAGTTTCTCTGGGTATAGATGTTTTTAACCTGGTTGTGCTGCTTTTTGCCAAAAGTAAACTTGAAAACAGAATAGAAGCACGGATTACTCAAAATCAAAAATGATACAAGAGGAGATGAGCTATTGTGACAATCACTAACCAACCAGGCGGCTTTTTGATTTATGGTGGCTTTTTATTGGCCATAGTCGGACTGCTCTTTTTTCTTTATAAAAAAGTCAAAGCAACACAAAATGTGCAGCAAACACGTCTGGTTTTGGTAGCTTTGATCGGAGCCATAATCATAACGACGCTATTCTGGATTCCGATATTTTTTATAGTAGTGAATTGATTCAAGTGGTACTTACGAAAGGGGATCAAAATGAAGCTTTTATTAAAAGGGTTGATCAGGGGAACTCTTCCATTTGCTTTTATGTTGTCAATGTATGCATGGAATAATTTTCAGGGAAGAGCAGCCGATGCGAAGGTTTTTCTTTTTTATGGATTCATGGCCTTGTTCTTGGGACTGGCAAGCATCATATACGAGTTAAAACAGTGGAGCTTCCGCAAGCAGATTATGGTTCATTACTTGACGATGCTGGTTACGGTTTTTCCATTGCTGTTGCTGAGTGGGTATCATAAGACCAACTCTTTTGGAGCTATTTTCCATGTATTTCTACTGTTCAACAAGGTTGGTGTTATTCTTTTTGTAACCACTGCCCTTATTGTCAGAGTACGCAATAGCCTTATGAATTTGAAGCAAACGGATCGCTAAAACTGAACCTTTGTATTTGAAAGAAAGCAGGTGGATGGATGAGTACGCGAGATAATCAGAAAAAGTACGACGACAAAAGCAATGTGGACAGTTCCATTTATTCGAGAGTCAATATCGGTCAGGGGGCAAGCAACAAGTTCGATGGCCCGAACCTTACGCATTCGGGAGGGAGCATGAATAATCCCGATGAGCACGTGCATCATAGGAGCAGCTCCTTGACTACGGTCCTGTATTACGTGGTCGGCATTGTCATTTCCGCCTCGATAGCATTCGCAGGCATGCAGATTTTTCACGATTACTTCTATGGCGAGGGACTCAATAAGTTACTCCCTTCGCTACTGCTATTACTCGGCTCGTTGGCGATCGGATTTTTCAGTGCAAAATGGATTGTTAAAAAATTTTTGCCATCCAAAAAGAGATAGCTTTATTTGGTATCGCTGAAGAAATATCCCTTCCGTTTGTGATAGAATCTAACTGGAATGATAATCAAAAATGCTGTAAGAAGTGAGGATACAAAATGATTGCAACGACGGAAGAGGATTTTAACGGATTAAAAGAAATTGGCGGCATTTGCGGAGCGATACGCGATGAAATGGTGAAAGCCACGAAACCTGGCATCACCACTAAAGAGCTTGATGATATCGCGAAGGAGCTTTTTGAAAAAGCAGGGGCACAATCGGCACCAAAAGGGGAATACGATTTCCCTGGATATACGTGCATCAGCGTGAATGAAGAAGTGGCGCACGGGATTCCGAGCGATCGGATCATTGAAGAAGGGGACCTAGTGAATATTGACGTTTCGGGTTCCAAAAATGGGTATTTTGCGGATACAGGTATTTCTTTTGTAGTCGGGGAAGGCCATGTCGCGCTGAAAAAAATCTGTGACGTCGCCAAGGAAGCATTCGATGCGGGTCTTGCGAAGGTAAAGCCGGGCGCGAAAACAAGCAACTTAGGAAAAGCGGTGCACAACGTGGCGAAACGCCATGGCTTGACGGTCATCAAAAACCTGACCGGACACGGTGTCGGACGCGCAATCCACGAAGCACCGGATCATATCTTCAATTACTACTCGCGCTGGGATGATGAAATTCTGAAAGAGGGCATGGTCATCGCCTTCGAGCCCTTCATTTCAACATTCGAAGAGGAAGTTTTCCAAGTTGAAGATGATGATTGGACCTTCTTTACAGAAGAAAGCATGGTCGCCCAATACGAACATACGATTATTGTGACGAAGGAAGGCCCGATCATCACCACGCTTTAAGAGCTTTGAAACTCCAATAGGCGCGTTTGTGGGACAAGGACAAACACTTGCATGTAAAAAAGCACAGGTTAATTTCTGTGCTTTTTTACATACCATTTTAGCTATCTACACTCGCGGATAGCACGTGATCATGCATTTGATTTTTTAAATAGGAGCAATCCTGCAAATATCATCAACCCACCAACACATGTCGCCAATGTAGGGATCTCGCCCATTATCAGGAAGCCCATCAAAGCGGCCAATAATGGGGTAACAAACATATAATTCGTTACATCGCTTATTTTTTGCGCCATTGTTAGTGCTTTTGCCCACAACATATACGCGAGTGCGCTTGGGAACACACCCATGAAACCCATCACCAACAACTGATAGAGAGGGGCATTGCCGAATTGTATCGCCGCATCCGGTAAATACACCAACAGGAATAGCGTTCCGGCAAATACGCTGTAAGCCGTCGCTTGTAAGGGAGAATATTTTTTCAGTAAAGAACGTTGCAGAAGATTATAGCTGCTGATGCAGACAGCTGCTCCAAACATCCATAATATGCCTGCATTCACTGAAAGGATGCCGCTCCATAAGGTCAAAACCAGAATGCCGCTGAACTCCACTGCAATCGCGAGCCAGCCTAAGGGTCTGATTTTTTCCTTGAAAATGATCCGGGCGAACAGAGCAGTCAGGATAGGTGCCGATGCGATGACAACACTTCCCGTTGCTGCTGTCAGCGATTTGGATGCTTGGTTGAAGGTGATCATATATAGCGCAAAACCTAAAACACCGGCTAGCAGGAATTTAGGGAAATCCTTTTTTCCGGAAATCCAATTTTGTAAAAAATTCCGATTGCTATAAATAATAGAGAGGCGATCACATAACGAAGAACGCCTATCGCTTCTGCGGTATAGTAAGTCAGCGCGATTTTTGTAAAAACAAATGCCGACGCCCATAGAAGCACTGTAATAAAAGCATATAGTTGAGCCTGATTTTTTGTCTTTTGCATTTTTCCCTTCGCGTTCTTGAATAAACAAGTCACTCCTGGTGAAAATTCATTCAGCTTTATAAATTCTCTTTTTGATATAATTGATTCATAGCAAACAACCCCAAATCAATCATACAAAAAATTTGGGGTTGTTTGTATTTTTATGCCCTGAGGGGCGTGAAAAGTTGTAAAGTGGTGTAATACAAAAACCGAATAAAATGAACTATATGTCTATTTACTTCGCTGGATAATGATAGATAATTTAACAAAATATTTAATTTATATTGACAATTATACGACAAGTGATATGATAAAGACAAGATAGCGCTACCAATAATGGAATATGTTTCTAGGTTTCTCCACAGCAAGTATTTTTAAAAGCTTGTCACTTGGAAAGTGGAAAGGATGATGAGATGGATAAGTCAGAAAGACAAAAAATGTATACCTATTTTTCATTTCAGCCAGCAGTAGGAGTAACAATATCCATCGCTTTGGTATTCTACTATTTTATTGTTGGTGCTCCGAGAACTTGGAACAGCACACTTTATATTCTGGTCCCCACTGTCACCCTATTTTTAATTTATTTTCTACTACGGCTATTTCTGGGTCAAAAGATTACTATGTCTCCCAAAATAAGAACTATAACCACTATTTGGACAATCTCCTTAGCTTTGTTTCTTGGTATGTTTGTCATGTTTAAGCCTAATCTCGAGATAGAAAAAATCACATTAAATGATATTGAAGAGATTAGTGAAGTTTTTAACAAAGATGGCTACTATTTAATTTACAGTGCAGATAGCTGTGTATATTGCCAAAAAATGAAACCAGTTTATGAAGCCTCTTTCTTTCGATTCAATAAAGACGAAAATGTTTATATTGTCGATTTATCAGCTGTCCAAGTACAGGATGAGCGATTAAGTGAATTGGATGTTTCAAAGATCCCTTCATTGCGGCAATATTCCAAGGGGGAAGAGACAAAGCGTATAGATGGAGTTAAGAGCCTCGAAGAGATAAATCAATTTGTGGATGGTGAAGGGTAATTAAAATCTAACTAAAGTGAAGGTACTCATGAATAATATAAAAAGAATATTGAATATATCAATGATACTTTCAATAATACTATTTTCTTTTGTCTCGTCTCTTTTTCCTGCCCAGGCACAAGCAGAGACAATCTCCCTCTCCTATAAAGAAGGAATTAAGCAGATTGTTAAAGAAAATGATGTAGAAGTGTCCGTTTTCTCTTCTAGTTGCAGACATTGATGGAGATAGACTATATCCATTTATAATATAGAAGTTAGAATTGGCATTTAGTAATCTAGCACCCTATAATTAACACTGTAGGGCGCAACTTCAAATGGCCGAAATGTTGCGAGATATGGTCGAGGCAACTGTAAAAGCAGCGAATAAAAACAATAAATAAGGAAATGAGACCGTATTATTTGAAAGAGCAAAACAATTTCCGATGGGTGTAGAGAGTAGTGCCATTGATTATAGAACCCTTTTTCTTAGAGCATAGGTTATGCACTATCCATAACCGATTAAAATTTGGTCTTACATCATGGCAGGGTTAGAAGGATTCGATGAAAGAACATGTTATATTCCTCATTTCTGAAAATCAAATAGTAAACTGTGATAGGTATCAGTACGATAAGAAGTAAGCGTGAAAATTTCTCGGCTCAGTAACAGTTACTTTGCGGATACTGGCATTTCTTCTGTTGTTGGGAATGCGTAAGTCGCATTAAAAGTGGTACAGAAGCTATTATCAAAGATGAAAGAGGAGGGTTGTGTGTTGAACAGAAAAATTATATTAGAGAGTTTGCCCGAGCCGCAAGTGTTCGAGCATGTTGCCCCTACTTTTTTAAATGCTGAAACGATTGCTGAACGGAAACAAAAACTGTTGCAGAGAATGAGTGAAGAAAACTTTGAAGCTTTGATTATTTATGCGGATAAAGAGCATGCAAGCAATTTTGAGTATTTAACCGGTTTTATTCCCCGTTTTGAAGAAGGTCTGTTAGTTGTCCAAAATCCAGAGAAATTTACTTTGATTCTTGGAAATGAGAACTTAAAACTATGTGCGCATGCACGTGTTCCGGCCGATTTGATCCATTACCCACAGTTCTCATTGCCTAACCAGCCGATGGAGAATGAAAAAACACTTGAATCCATATTCCTTGATTTGGGTATCGCCAAAAAGAAACGGGTCGGTGTGATCGGCTGGAAAATGTTTACGACGAAGCAAAGCGATCCGTCCACACTGTTTGATGTACCGTATTTTATTGTAGATGCCCTCAAAAATACCATCCCAACAGAGTGTGAGTTAGTTAATGGTGCGTATGTGATGATTGGGGATAACGGAGTCCGGACCACGAATAACGCCAACGAAATCGCGCATTACGAATATGGCGCTAACCTGTCTTCGCGCTGTATGTTACGTGCCATGAATGCTATTGAACCGGGCTGCAAAGAAACAGAAATCGGAAATTTGTTGAACGCCGATGGGCAGTACAATTCAGTCGTCACGATTGCGGCAGCAGGGCAGCGCTTTGAACTTGCCAATATATATCCCACTCATAAAGAAATTCAGTTGGGCGAGCCTATGTCCCTGACCACCGGATTCAAAGGTGGTTTATCCAGTCGAACCGGGTTTGTGGTTGAGCAAGCAGAGCAACTTCCGGATACGCAAAGAGATTATTTGGAAGCCGTCGCAAAACCGTATTTTGCAGCTGTAGTCAGTTGGCTGGAAAACATAAAAGTTGGAATGGCCGGAAATGAATTGTACCAGCTTATTGAGGATGTATTCCCTAAAAGCAAATATCATTGGCATTTGAATCCAGGGCATCTGACAGCGGATGAAGAATGGATGTCCTCCCCAATCTATGCAGATTCTTCTGAGAAACTGAAAAGCGGCATGATTCTGCAGATCGATATCATCCCATCGGTACCTGGGTATACCGGAGTGAGTGCCGAAGAGTGCGTTGCTATAGCTGATGAAAACCTCCAGCATGAAATACAAAAATCCTATCCGGAATTATGGGAACGGATTTCTGTCAGAAGGGACTATTTAACAAATGTATTGAATATCAATCTAAGTGCGGATGTGTTGCCATTATCCAACACAGTCGCGTATTTACGCCCATTCTATTTAGCGAAGGAAAAAGCTTTTAAGATAGAATAACTAACTTCAAGCACTAGCATTCTTTTTTCCAAGGGATGTCAGCAGAAGCTAAGTTTGGATTCAAAAGTGAAGATAGCAAAAGCGCCTCTCGATACGAAAGTCTGTATCGGAAGGCGCTTTTCATATGCTTTAACAATAATCCATTCAACGAATCAGTCGCCGAAATGATAGCGAATCTTTGCGAACATATCCTCTAAGATAACGTTGTTGTTGACGATGTGCCTATCACGTATTGGCTTTTTTGAACAGCAACAAGCCGGCAAAGATCATCAGGCCGCCCAACCATGTCGACAATGCAGGGATCTCTCCCATTATGAGGAAGCCCATCAAAGCGGCCAGCAATGGCGTAACAAACATGTAATTCGTTACCTCGCTTGTTTTTTGTGCGAGCATCAGCGCTTTTGCCCACAACATATACGCAAGTGCACTGGGGAATACGCCCAGAAAAATCATCACCAGCAACTGCTGAAGTGGGGCATTGCCGAATTGGACCGCCGCATCCGGTAAATACCACAGCAGAAACAGGGTTCCAGCCAAAACGCTGTAAGCTGTTGATTGTAAGGCAGAGTATTTTTTCAACAAGGAACGTTGCAGCAGATTATAGCCACTGATGCAGACGGCTGCGCCAAACATCCAGAAAATACCTGCGTTCACCGAAAGGATACCATTCCATAATGTCAAAATCAGTATTCCGATGAATTCAACGATGATTGCGACCCATCCCAGCGAGCGGATTCGTTCCTTGAATATCATCCAAGCAAACAGGGCCGTCAAGATAGGTGCGGAGGCGATGACAACACTGCCTGTTGCGGCCGTCAGCGATTTTGAAGCCTGGTTGAAGGTGATCATATAGAGCGAAAACCCTAAAGCACCGGCCAGCAGGAATTTAGGGATATCTTTTTTCTCCGGCAATCCAATTTTTTGGAAAACCCCGATTACAATGAACAATAGCGAAGCGATCACATAACGGAGAACGCCTATCGCTTCTGCCGTGTAGTAAGTCAGCGCGATTTTTGTGAAAACAAATGCCGATGCCCACAGCAGCACTGTAACAAAGGCATAGATTTGTGTCTGATTTTTTGTCTTTTGCATGTTTCCCTCGCTATCCTGAATCATCAATACGCTTCCGATGAAAACGCATCGATTTTCATGACACTCATTTTAGGTATGTTTATAGGATAATTTAATTACAGGAAAAGTCAATGATTTTCAGAAGGGAGATTCTGTGGTGTTCGGAAAAAACGATCATCAGTGATCGATTTTTTTCACTATCTAAAAGTAACTTCCTGTTATATAATGAAAAAATGTTATGAATTGGCGGAGCGCCATTTTTGGGGGAGAATAAGACTATGTCCAAAGAAATTGCAACGCTTGCCGGAGGATGTTTCTGGTGCATGCTTGAACCGTTTGATGAAAGACCTGGAATCGAGTCCGTTGTTTCAGGCTATACCGGGGGTTTCAAAGAAAATCCGACGTATGAGGAAGTGAAGGCAGGAGGAACCGGGCACACAGAGGCGATCCAGATCACTTTTGATAATAGTGTGATTTCCTATGGGGAGTTGCTGGATATTTATTGGCAACAAACGGATCCGACAGATGCCATGGGACAGTTCATGGACCGCGGCTCGTCGTACCGTCCGGAAATCTTTTATCACTCGGAAACACAGAAAGAAATTGCGGAACGCTCTAAAGAGGAGCTGAAAGACAAACTGGCAATCAATGCGCCGATTGTCACGCAAATTTCTCCTGCAAGCATCTTTTATCCTGCAGAAGAGTATCATCAGGATTTTTATAAAAAAGAGGGAAATTATGAGCGAATGATACCCTTGGAGGAAGACAGACAAAATCGCTTAAATGAAGTATGGGGAGAGGCGGACAAACATGAAAAAAATATTTAAAAGTTTAGTAACGGTTGGGGCAGCGGTATTGTTTCTCGCTGCGTGCGGCCAGGAAGCGGCTCAAGAAGATATCCGGACTGTGAAAATTGGCGTTGTCGGTGAACGGAATGAGGTGTGGGAACATGTTCAAGAACAACTTGAAGAAAACAACGAGCCCGTAAGAATCGAGCTAGTAAAATTCACGGAATATGTGAAACCGATCCAAGCTTTGGAAGAGGGCGAAATTGATCTGCACGCGGCTTTGACTGAAATTTACATGGAACAAGTGAATGAAGATGCTGGATACAGCAACACAACAATCGCGTATACGACACTGAATCCGATGGGGCTTTTTTCTGAAAAACACACATCTGTAGATGAAATACCGGATGGTGGGGAAATCGCAATACCGGATGATGTTTCGAACGAATCCAGAGCCTTGCTGTTGTTGCAGGCTGCCGGATTGATTGAATTGGATGCAGAAAAGGGCTTGTTGCCTACTGTAAATGACATCACATCAAATCCGAAAAACCTCAAATTCACGGTCTTGGCTGCCAATCAGACGGCTCGCGCCATGACGGACGTCGATGCCTCCGTAGTCAATAATGACATGGCTGCTGATGCAGGCTTGGTGCCTACTGAGGACGCCATTTTCCTTGAACCCGTGGCCGACTCATCCAAACCTTATTACAACGTAATCGCTGCTCGAGAAGATGAAAGCGAAGACCCTGATTTCCAAATCATCGTCGATTACTATCAAACTCCTGAAGTTGAAAAAATCATAGATGAGGTCACCAACAAATCGTCCATACCCGTTTGGGAATAAGCACTAAACACCGCCAAAGTCAGCCAGGCATCAGCTGACTTTGGCGGTGTTTTTACCTTCATCTTTGTTGTTGAAGGGTTAATCTTTGATAGTGCAGCCAAGTTTCTATAAAATAGAGTTGTAACAGAGTATCGAATAAGAATGTGGAGGTAATGATTATGGCTAAATTTGTAAAAGGCTCCTACCGCACCATTTCAGAAGTTCATGCTGTTCTAGAGGATTTGCGTAAGGAAGGGTACGCGGAGTCAGACATTACGCTTGTCACAAATAAAGATAACACATACAAGGAATTGGATGATTCCACAGATGCACAGATCAAATTGGAGGAGCATCATGCCGAACATTTTTCGCTTTGGGAAAAAATCCTGAATATGTTCCCCATTTTCACGAGTGATGATTACGTGACCAACACCGAAAACCCCGACTCTGAAGCGGAAGAGGACACTTTGTTGGATGGGTACCAGAAACAATTGGATGATGGCGAAATCATTGTGATTGTGGATGACTTGTTGAATAAGGAAAGTGCGTTGAACTTGGAACCGATGAACCCAGATCCAGGCGTAGCCAAAGATATCCTTGAAGATGCGCCGGAAAAGGATTCTCATCCCGATGTCGAGGCAATGGAAGATGTTTTGGAACAAGAAACAACATATGTTCCGGGAGATGAAGACAAGATCTGACATAAAAGGCATTGTTTGACCACCAGGCAATTTCCGCAACAAGCAACCGCACAAAGTTGGATCCTATAACAAAATGCACCCGATACTAGCCTGACCAACATCTGGTCGGATTGGTATCGGGTGTTTGCCTGCTCATTTCTGTCAACTAACCTTCCAATAATGCGGCTATTTCCATTAAGTTTGATACAGTGTATGTGCTTTGCGGGGCGAATGGATCAGGTTGACTTTTCTTCCGGTCAAACCAGACGCAGTCCATTCCTATGTTGAGAGCGCCTTTGATATCTGAGGACAAGCGATCCCCGATCATTAAAAATTCTTCTTTATGGCTTGCGTTCAAAGTATCCAAAATATGTTGAAAGAAGAGGGCATTCGGTTTCTCATGCCCGATTTCTTCGGATATGAAAATATCTTCAAAATAGCCTTGCAGCTTGGAATCTGCTAATCTTTTTCTTTGCGTATTGCCTACGCCGTTTGTGCCAATATATAATTTGTATCCTTGCCCACTTAATGTGTCCAATAATTCAGTTGCGTGGGTAATGGTCGAATGGCCTTGGTTTAAATGCTCACGGTACATCGCCTCTACTTTTGATCCACTCTCATCTATCTGAAATTCTTTCAAAAATAAGGAGAAGCGTGTTTTTAAAACTTTCTCGCGAGAAATCAAGCCCTCTTCCAATTGAGACCACAAGCCATCGTTAATGCCTTTATAACACGCAATAGTCTGTTTATTGTAGGGCAAATTATACAATGTAATAATTTCTTTTAAAGCCTGTTCTTCTGTATCTTGAAAATCAAGTAGTGTATCATCTAAATCAAAAATGATATGTTTATATTTATTCATTCTTATCCACCTCTTCTTTGTAATATATCCTATATCAGAATATAATAATAGGAGATATATCATAGTGAGGTGACAATTTGGAGAAGATTCGTCTAAAAGAGTATGCTGCACAATCTGTCGATAGATATAGAAGCATGCAAGCAATTTTTCCGGAAGCACTGTTACATCAAGCCTACATTTGCAAATTTTCCTGCAATGAATATATTGTGCGTTTTGACGAAGATATTCGCTGCTTATTCTTATTGTTGGATGGGAGGGCAAAGATCTATTTAGTGCATGAGAACGGAAAGCGCGCACTCATTCAGTTTCTAGGGAAAAATGATTTTATTGGTGAATTATCTTTAATCGAGGCAGAAGAACATTCAAAAGATGTTGTAGCTATAAATGACTATACGTGTCTGGCGATTCCGTTAGCATCAGCGAAAAAACAGCTGCTGGAGGATAATGCTTTTCTTCTTCATTTATCAAAATATTTAGGTGATAAATTGCTTAAAAGAACAGAGCATTACACAGCTATGCAAGATTATGAACTCAAAAATAGATTAGCAAAGTATATTCTTCAAATTGAGAATAATGGCTATTTTCAAGAAAAACTGACAGAGACAGCGGAGTATGTGGGAGTAAGCTACCGACATTTGTTATACACGCTCAACAAATTCCGTGAAGAAGGATTATTGGAAAAAAGAGGCCGACAATATTTCATTGTCAGCAAAGAAGCGTTGGAAAAATTAAGTTTGAAAACCAATCGATGCACTAACCAAAATTCTCACTCGGTAAAACAGACGATTCCATCAACAACACCTCGACTATAGTGAATAAGCCCACGAGCGGGCTTGTTCATTATAGTCGAGGTGTTTTTTGCTTTTTTATCAATTACTCCATGAAGAACAATACTATTTCTAACGTTAAATAAGATGGAGCAGGAATGAAGCGATAGAAAAGTAAATATAGAGTCCTAAAATATCATTGATGGTGGTAATGAATGGTCCGGATGCGATGGCTGGATCGAATTTTAACGTATTGATAAGGATAGGAACAACTGTCCCGCTGATGGTAGAAAGACTCAGGGTGATGAAAATGGTTATCCCCAGTATGAGCGCGAGGACAGCATTTCTGTAAAAGATGAGAATGACAAGCGATAAAACAATTCCTGCCAAAAGACCGATACACATCCCCACCATAAATTCTTTCCAAATGGTACGTCCGATGCGCTCATCCTGTTCTTTCAAAATCAAGCCTCGAACGGCCACTGCTAGCGACTGGGTTCCTACGTTACCCGCGGAGTCCATGATGATAGGAATAAAGGCGGCTAAAACGACTACTTGATTGAGCGTTTCTTCAAATGAGCTGATTAGACTTGCGCTAAGCATTCCCATAAAGAGTAAGATGATGATCCATGGTGAGCGTGCACGAGCAATTTCCCAGACGGTTTCTGGCCGGTCAAAAGTGGTCGTAATGGCTGAGAACTCGTTAAAGTCTTCAGTTACTTCGTCTTCCATGATGTCCATGATATCATCCACCGTTACAATCCCTCTGAGGATATTTTTGTCGTCCAGGATAGGCAGCGCCACTAAGTCGTAATCTTGGATCAGCCGGGCTATTTTTTCTTGATCATCCTCGAGTCGCGCGTGGATGAAGTGTGAGGACATCCTATCTCCGATCAGCACTTCTGCAGGGAGAAGGAATAAATCACGTATGGACAAAATCCCGAGTAAGATACCGTGCGCATCCAAGACATACAGATATTGGATGATTTCTGCAGTTGGAGCTTGTGCACGCACTTGATTAAAGGCTTGATGGACAGTGGAATTGGGAGAAACGCTCACAAATTCTTTTGTCATAATCGAGCCAGCGCTTTGTGACGGGTAAGCCAGCAACTCTTCTAAGTCGGCTCGATCCTGGTCGCTCAGTTGATTCAGAATGGCTTTGCCTTCAGATCCTGTTTTAGCCAACATACTCGCTGCATCGTCGCGTGACATCCTCTGGAGAATTTCCCGCACATATTCGGGTTTAAAATCCTTCAGCAAGTTTGCTTGCTCATCCACATCCATCCAGCTCAGTACATCAGCGAATTCTTTTGCTGTTAAAAAAATTTCGATTTTCTTCTTATTTTCAGGATATAAGCGGCGCAGCACCTCCGCCTGGTCTCGCTCGTGAAGCGTCAGCAAAAGGGTGCGGAATTGCTCGCGGTCATTCTCTTTTAGAACTGCGAAAATGTTATTGTAATAGGACTCGTGTTTGAATACATTTTTTTTCATTATAATCCTCCTCTTGAGAAGGCAGCGAGCCTTCCCGTTTTGTTAAGTTGAATCGTCTCATCCACCTAGCGGGGTCAGGTACCATTCTGCCACCTCCTCAATAGTCTCCTTTGGGTTTAGTTATATTGACAGTATCTGCTTCATTATAACATTTTTTATATGAATAGATTGCATAGTTGGTGCAGCGGACTATGTCTATTTTGCATATAGCTTTAAAGCCAACTGTAACGACAGGGTATGATTGGTATCGTTTTCTTGATCATACACAATGAGGTCCTGTAAAAAATAATCAATAAATGCCGACCAAGGATCTGTTCTATGGTTTCTTCTTCGCGAAATCGTTAAATCAACAATACCTCCACTATAATGAAGAGGCACACGATTGTGCACAAAACATTATAGTGGAGGTATTTTCTTAAGTTCTATCTATAGTTTTTCTCCATTTGTAGTAATTACCTGCTTATACCAATCAAATGATTTTTTCTTGCTTCTCTCTAAAGTGCCATTGCCATAATCGTCTTGGTCAACGTAGATGAAGCCGTAACGTTTGGACATTTCAGAGGTACTTGCGCTGATTAAATCGATACAACCCCAGCTTGTGTACCCCATAAGATTTACACCCTCTTTGATCGCTTCATTCATTTGCTCAATATGTGCACGCATGTAATCGATACGATAATCGTCGTTGATTGAGCCGTCTGCCTCTACTTTATCATAGGCTCCAAGTCCATTTTCTACGATAAACAACGGTACTTGGTAGCGATCATACATTTTCTTTAAGGTAATACGCAATCCTTTAGGATCGATTTGCCATCCCCAATCAGATGACTCTAAATAAGGGTTTTTCACACCACTGAAGAAGTTCCCTTTTTCCTTCTTCTTATCAGGTGCTCCGCTGGCAACCATTGACATGTAGTAACTAAAGGATAAGTAATCCACTGTATGTTGCAGTAATATTTCTTCATCGCCAGGAAGCATGTCAATCTTAATATCATTTTCTTCAAAATAACTTAACATGAAACTTGGGTAATAGCCACGAACTTGGACGTCAGTGAAGAATAGGTTCATTTGGTCTTCTTTCAGAGCTTCTAATACATCATCCGGACTGCAAGTTTCCGGATAGACTTCCATACGGGCCAGCATACAGCCGATCATGGCATCAGGGATCATTTCATGACAGGCCTTGACCGCTCTGGCGCTGGCTACAAACTGATGATGTAAAGCTTGATAAACCGCTTGCTCCTTGTGTTCTACCTCATCTATCAGAATACCACTACCAATATATGGAGACATCGTTGAAACATTTATTTCATTGAACGTTAACCAGTATTTTACTTTTCCTTTGTAACGATCAAATACCGTTTCTGCATAATGAACAAAGAATTCAACTACGCGTCGATCTGCCCAGCCATTGTATTTTTGAACTAATGTAAGTGGAATTTCATAGTGTGATAACGTCACAAGTGGCTCAATGCCATATTTCAATAATTCATCGAAGACTTTGTCATAGAAAGCTAGCCCTTCTTCATTTGGCTCTGTCTCGTCACCATTTGGAAAAATACGCGGCCAAGAGATGGACATACGGAATGTTTTAAAACCCATTTCTGCAAACAGTGCAATATCTTCTTCATAACGGTGATAGAAGTCGATACCACGGCGTTTCGGGAAATTGTCGCCACCTTTTCCTGCTAAAAGATCTTCTAATTCTTTTTTGCTTCTGACATCCATTTCAATTTCATTTCCACGCTCTTCTTTTGGTACAAATTGAACCATATCAAAAATGGAAAGTCCTTTACCGCCCTCGTTGTAAGCTCCTTCTAATTGGTTTGCAGCCGTAGCTCCACCCCATAAAAAACCTTTTGGAAATGTCATATGCTATTCCTTCTTTCGACTTTTTTTGTTTCTGATTTCATTATAATTTAGTGATGCAAAAAAAACTGGTCAAAAGGAGACCAGTTTAAGGCTGAGAAGGATGGTGCTATTGGAATCAATGGAACAATACATCAAACAATCTTAATAAGGTTTGACTACTGACAGCACTATTTTCAATTTTTCCGCATTGTAAAATTTCATCAAACAATTCCAGATGTTGATGTGGCTCCGAGAAGGTAATGAGTAATTTCTTTCCCTTTGTCTTTTTAAGTTTTTCAAATAAGAGGAATTCCTCTGAGAGTAAGTATCCCTGGATAGAAATAGTGATGATCATATCTTCCTCTGTCAATATATCCAGAGCATCCATTTGTTTAAAAATGTTTGTATTGCATTCACAAAATTTCCCTGCCAGAAGTATTTTTTTTTGCAACTCCAAAGCTTGGATTTGATTCTTTTCAAAACCTAGTATGACAACTCTGCGGGATTTGCTGATCTGTTTTACGATCCGCTCGATCTGTTCTTTTGGGATATTTTCAATTATTTCCACGTTTTCTTTTAATTGCGCTATAAAGCTATCGCCACTTAGGGCAGTATCGTTTTTTTCAAGAGATGCCCCATACTTCATTACAGAATTTCTTAAGCTTGAAAAATTTCTGAAACCAATTCTTTTGCAGAAACGATTAATTGTAGAAGGCGCTACATTACATACCTCTGCGACTGTTTCTAATGAAAATCCCTCGATTTTATGAGAATTTTCGAGCAATGTTTTCGCTATGTGGTAGTTAATATCTTTATCAAGAGAATTGTTTATGTAAGCTAAAAGATTATAAATCAATGTTTCCACATTTCCCACCTCTTCAATTGATTTCAATCACTTCATTATTTTAACATTTATACAGACTTAGTACAGAGGGGAGGGATGATAAGAGATACAGCTGCAGAAAGAAAGACAAGTAAAAGGTGAAGAAATAAAGAAAACGCTTGCCTTGAAGTGGACTTTAACAAGTAAACTAATAATGAACAACAGGACAATGGTATTCAGCTTCATTCTTTTGTTCCATAAAAATAGGGTAGTGCCAAAAATTCTATGGAAACTGCCCCAAATAACGAGGTGATGTGAAAAACCAAGTCCTGCTATTCAAAGTTTGGTGAAACAAACACTCTTGACAACCGAGCCAATGGTTTTTTCCTTTGCCGTCAAGGGCGACGGTATACAAAAGGAGCAGCACAAAGTAGCCCTTGGCTCAGAAAATTTTAAACCATTGGCCATTCGGATTGTCAAGAGTACGCTCCGCTGTTTGTTTAGTTAATTGGTTCTCTTTTTTTAGAGGGCTCAGGTGCCAAAAGTTAAGGGGTTTGGTCCATCAGCCAATCTTGTGATAAAGAGATTAATTTTG
>NZ_FOQC01000064.1 GCF_900113645.1 Trichococcus flocculiformis | reverse complement strand
CTCCGTTTTTTGGAGCGGACGTTGCGGGAATACCCCACCGGAAAAATCATGATGGTATTGGATAATGCCCGTATCCACCACGCCAAGCTGATCCAGCCTTTTCTTAAAGAAAACGCTGGGCGCCTGGCACTCATCTTCCTCCCTCCCTACAGCCCTCAGTTGAACCTAATGGAAGGCGTATGGAAGTGGCTCAAGGAATCGGTCATCAACAATGTTTTTTTTGACCACGTCCAGAAAATCAAACAGGCGGTCCGCGGTTTCTTAGCCGATGTGAACGGGCGTCCCCTTGAGGTGATTGACCGACTGTGCGTGCGGATGTAAAGTATTTAATTCAACCTATATAAGTCTTTAATTAGGAATTTGGCAAACGAATACAGCTTATGTTCATATCCATCATTCAAATCAAACCCCGAAAACATAACTTTGTATTTGTCTACATTACTTTTTAGTTCTTCGTTAGACTTCCAATAAAAATACAAATCATCATACATATTTATTACTTCATACACAAATTTGCAATCTTCTTCCGAAAGTTCATCTTTGTATGGACCGTGCTCAAAGTATTCGTACTCGTAACCAGACTGATATACCTCTTGCATCATTTTGTGGTATTCCTTGTCATCAATTTCCTTTGACAACATTTCCAATATTTTGTGTTGATTTAACAACACCTGTCTTTGATAAACTGTTAAACTCATAAAATTCACCTCCTTTGTTATATCATACCAAAAACCCCACACAAATGTGCGGGGCGAATCAATAAAAAAGGAGATTTTTGAGCCTGATTTTAAGCAGACCCCTTCAAAGACAGTATATACCTTTTTAGTTCACCTTTCGTCCACTCTTTTTCCACTCGTCTGCAAAACATAGGCATCAATCCCAAAGAGGACAACGGAAAACTCTTCAATTGCCTTTTTCAAATCTTTATATAAAGTCGTCTTTTCGACGCCGTAGCGCTCCATCAACGCTGTTGGATTTTCGTAGTTCGGTTTTAGATACATATCACGGAGGATCTTATGCCTGCGGTTTGCGACTTCCCCGCCTCGTTCGGCCAAGGTTTTGTACGCACCCAACATGGCATCGATATAATCCATGATCATTTTTGTTTTCTGTTTGGATTTCATTACCTCTTTCAGATCCAGGTCAATGTGTTCCAATAATCCCATATCTATTTCTTGATGTATGATTCCAATTTGTTCTGGTAAGTTCTCGCAATGCGCGCTCAACTTACGGTAATTTTTCACGAGGAGTTCGGTATTTCGAAAACGTCGATCATGTTGTTCCTTGGAAGCAATACTCTCTTGTTTCTTCTGTTCTTTCAGTACCGTTGCTGTAATCACTTCAATCCATTTTTCTGGTATTTGTTCCGTCAATTACATCCACCTCTTTCTGCATATTCGAACGTGTACCCTTTCACGCTCCTGCGCTCGCCACGCAGACATTTGTATATCGAATCCCGTTTGCTGTTGACGCACTCCTCTGCTTCCCCTATGCGCTGCGCCGTCATCACAAGCACGCCATCTTTAAATATGTGAATGGGCTTAATTTTGCGCTCGTAGCCGCTAATCTTTTTGCCTACTTCTACCCCAGCCAGTGCGTGCAACTTTATGATACGGATATCATCATTTGGCAGCAGTTCCCATTTTTCGGGCAGCTCTTCCAGGTAATCATAAAATTCATTCGAGAAGGCCATTCTGATCACCCACTTTCTTCGGAATAATCAGCGAACTTCCCTTTCCACCAGGGCCAAAATAGTTATATAGGACGATTTCCAGAAGGTCTATGCGATCGTCGGTCGTTTGTTTGGCATACCAATGTTTGTTGTATTTGTAAGTCCTTTTGTTAAGGGAATAAACGCGCATGCCATCCAAGTAAATCCTGTACACTCCGTCATCGCATTTCATCGTAAAGCCTAGCTCAAACACTTTATTCTGAAACTGGTCCATCATTTTGTTGTGTTCTTCTTCCGGCAATGTGAGCTTCCTCCTCTTTGGGAATTCAGGTAATTTCATTTGGCTACCTCGGTATCTTTCATGTCCCTGATTATCGCTTCGATGTCCTTGAGCGCTCGACAGTATCCTCTCGGCTCGCCTTTACCGCTCCTGGTCTTTGCAAGGCTGAAATAGGTCTGCTGCATCAATCCTATTTGAATGAGCAACAGATCCGCATCGATCAAACTATTTTTTTGCGGCTCCACCTGCTCTTGGATATCCTTTTTGCGAACAAAGAAATTAAAAGCCATACAATCTCCTCCTAGACTTCCACAAATTTTTTAGTTGCCGCACTCCACTTCAGCAGCACTAACGGAATTTGATAACGGAACATGAACATTTTTGCTTTGATTTTGAATTCAGGTGTCAGGAAACCTTTGATATCGACCACCTCAACATGGCCGTCTGCGTAAATCACTTCGAAGTCAGCCTTGTAGGTTATCGCTCGCACGATTCTGCCAGTCTGCGGATGCGCGAACCTATCCAGTAAGGTAAATGCCTTTTGCATCTCGAAATCTTCCACAACCCCCGTTTTTTTGAGTTTAAGAAGGTACTCGTAATATCGCGATTCAGCCTTGCTATCGAACGTGATCCCGTCCAGTGTGACTTTTTTTGCTCCGTACTTGCTCATGCGCCTCACCTCATCCCTCTTAGCCGGCTGCTCAATCTCCGATAAATCTCGCTATACTTCAAACCGTTATTAATTGACTTGTCAGCGATTTTCTCAGCTTCACTTCTCTTTATGTCGGCCAGCCATTTTTCGACGCCAAACCTCACGCTCATGCCCTTTTCGGCTATCCTGATCAGTCTTCTCACTTCTTCGGGAGTCAAGTGTCGCGTGTCCAGCGTCCGCAGGTGCCGCATAAACTGGCTATCCTCTGCGTAGGAATCTATCGAATTTGCATGAATGCCCCTTGTTTCAATTTCTGCATTCAGCTTCTCTTCGTCATATCTCTCATTAATCCTCATCATTTGCGCCCCCTTTCTCAGAATGGAATGTCATCATCACTAATATTAATAGACTCGCCAGCGCTATCGAATGGATCAGCTGATTGATGATAGCCACTAGAATTCTGTTGGTTATTCCCTTGGTGCTGTTGACCGCTTGAATGATTAGAATTATCATTTTTCGCCTCCAGGAAGTGGAATTTTTCAACGACGACATCGGTCGTGTATATCCGCTGACCATCTTTTTCGTAGCTGCCTGTCTGGATCCGTCCGGCCACACTGATCAGAGAACCTTTCCGAAGGTTGTCCGCCATGACTTCCGCTGTCTTTCCCCATACCTGGCAATTTGGGAAGTCCGCTTGTTGCTCTCCGTTGGCATCTTTGAAATCTCGATTGACTGCTAAATTGAAGCGTGCGACTGCTTTGCCTGCTGGCGTATATCTCAAATCAAGCTCCTTCGTAATCCGCCCAACTAATACGACATTATTAATCATTTTTTAGCCTCCATTTTTGGATAGTTCATATTCACTTTCAATTGATGATTTTTTTCCTATACCTGAAATATAAGGTATACTAATATTTGATAAATTTATTAAGGAGAAAAGCTATGGCTTCTAATGAGAGTACATTATCGATAATTAATATAGCCATCACCGTGTTGTTATCATTATTAACAAGTTTGATTGCCGCTAAACACGTCGCAAAACCAGAGAAACAAAGAACTTCAAGACTTATTTTCGATAATTGTTACAGCAAAATATATTCATTGGTCGAGTACAAACTTTATTCCAAGGATGTAACTTTGGTGGAAGTTAGAGAAATTGGAAATGAAATCGTAAGCATATGTGATTCTGCAAACTACTATTATTACCCTTCAGTAAAACATTATGCAGAACGAATGCGTGATTCTGATAATTCGAATTACATGGAAAATTGGCAATATTTTTCAAAGAGATTTTCTATGAGATACGATACCGTTTGCCGTGACATAGGCCTTCCTTTAAGAAATAATGCATACCGCTTAAACCATAATCAATATCAAACTGACCTAGAGTTTTGGATATACCTTATAAAAAATGAATGGTTGGAAGCCCTCTTCCTCTTATTTATTATTACTGTTGTCATTTATTTAAACCTATAGAAATTTGAGGATTAAATATCCAACTACCGTGGCTATAATGATTGCGATCCCTGCGAGTTCGATTGTTGTCATAGGAATTCGCCATCCAGTACGTCCGGCCTGAACCCGCTCCAGCTTGTTTCCGGCTCAGCGTGGATTACAACCACTGGCACCGTTTGATAACCAAGTTGCTTGATTTTTTCAGCTGCCTGCTTGTTTTCAATGATATCCACCGTCTTATAATGAATACCATGTTCATCAAGCCATAACTTAGTAAGCTTGCATTGTTGGCATCGCTTTTTTGTGTACAGCGTTACGTTTTTGCGTGTTTTATTCAGCATTTGTGTCCTCCTTCATAAAAACCAGAAACTGCGTTTTGCTCCGTTTTTGACCAAATAACGGTTTGTAATCAATCGCCTTTAATATTTCAGGTAGTGCAATCTGATCTTCATTCCACTTAAATATCAATGTGCCATTTGGCCTCAGCACCCTCATACACTCTCGGAATCCCTGGGCGATATCCTCCCGCCATTCAGGCCCGAGCAATCCGTATTTCTTGGCCAACCATGAATCTTGTCCGGCTTTTATCAAATGCGGCGGATCGAAAACAACCATGTAGAAAGAGCCATCCGGAAATGGCATGTCGCGGAAATCACCTTTCATATCCGGATTAATCTCTAATAGGCGGCCATCGCATAGCGTTTCGGATAAAACTCTGTTGTCCATATAGAGCGTGTCTTTGTGCTCTTTATCGAACCAGAACATTCGACTGCCGCAACAAGCGTCTAGTATCTTCATCACTTTCCCTCCTCGGGTCTAAATGCGTTGGCCAAATTTCGAAAGTAGTCGGCAAGTCCAACTCTTATTCCATTAACTGTTGCTTCAACAAGTCCAGGCAGGTCAACAAAGAAATTATTAAATCCAGCAATCTCTTTTTTCGTATGGTATTTCGGTCCATAATTTCTAATGAAGTGCCTGTCTTCTAAGCTCAAAAATAAACCGCATTCTTTATTAAGCTTCGCTTTCTTCACTTTCTTTTTAATCTGACGCTTATTCATTGGCTGCCTCCTTTGAGATATAACCTTCTAGAATATCTAACCACTCTCGCAAAACGTCGATGCTTTTCAAGCCATCTTCGTTATTCGGGAATGACAAGTAGGCTGACGCCTTTGCCTTTTTCACTAATCGCGCTGCCACTGTAACGTGTACAACTTCGCCTAATTTTTGGGCTTCTTTTGTTTTCGCTATGATTATGCCGACTTCTTCTGCATCACTTACGAAAACAGGCATGAGCAACCCTTTTCCGAAAATTGTTTTATGTTTTTTTACAACATGATCATTGAGCATCGTTTTATCACATAACCGTTCAATCTCTCTATTCATCCCACTACCTCCTATCTTTTATTGCGGAAATTATAAATATGCACAGCAGAACTGCCGCGGAAACTTCGCTGATGATCATGCCGCACCCCTATTTTCCGTTTCCACTGATGTAAATAAGATTTACCCATTTGCCATCCGCATCCTCACCACCGCCACCGCGACCAATACACTCAATAGGCATGGAGATATCAATCCGTTCTCCGAATGGCGTTTTCCCACGAAAATCCAATCTAACCTGATCATGATCGTTGTATACAGCCAACTTCTTTTTTAATTCCCCAACAGTCAGAATCCATCCGTTATATACTTTAAAATCAGGCTCAGCGTGAAATCCTGAATTCAAACTTGTTTGTTCATTCATCTCCTATGCCTCCCTCTTCTGACTGGTCTTCAGCCGTGCTATGCGTTCATTAATCAACCGCTCTTCGTCCGGGTCAAGTGGCGTCTCCGTTGCTGGTGCGCTATTTTCGGCCCAATCAGGTACATTCTCTTTCTTTGTTCTGAGAACATTGCTATTCTTCCGATTGTTAAACGCAACGTCCTCGGCCTTCACGTCGGCTAAAGTCTTGATGTTTGCTTTTACCCACCTCTTCATGATGCCCTCAGCATAGCTAAACTGTTTGTTATCAAGAGACGCTCTTCGCATTGCTTCGATCAGCAAATCTGGACCGATGTCTTCTTCCCAATGCTCCAAGGAATCAATAATCAATGGTTTTAGCATTCCGAAATTTTCTTCATAGATTGTGAAGATGTTAGCTGCAGCAGGAGCCGGTTTTTCAGCATATGAATTTTTCACCTCGTTATTCTGGTTCTGGTTATTATTCTTATTCTGGTTATTATTCTGGTTATTATTGCGGTTCGGTATCGGTACTGTATCAGGACTTTCTGGAACGGTATCGATAGGGTATGGATGGGGTATCTTTTCTGTTTTGATAGGGTATCCATACTGTATGCACAGTTCAATAACTTGGTTGTGATACTCTATCGTTTTTATATCCTTCAATTCCCGGTCAACCACAGTAGCAACCTTTGGAGATCTCGCCTTGTTATACTTCAGCCAATTCTTAAGAAATATCTCATGAGCATCAGCATTGTATTCAATTCGGCCATACTCAACAAACTTCAGCAGCATTTCCTCTACCTTTTCAACGGTCCAACCAGTATCGAAAGCAACAACCCTTTTATTGAACCTGTAGACACCACACTGCGACGTCTTATCATTCGTCATCAAATAAAGATAAAAATATTTTTCCTCCGGCATTAACTCCGTTACAAATTCATCTTGCCAATAGCTGACTTGTATCTGCCTGTAAATAGCCATTCTTAATCACCTCACAATCAAGAGAGGGAAGCTCCCTCTCTATTTACTCCTTGGGTTTGATTGTCCTTTCTTCGAATAATGATTCTTGCGCAGCATCGTCCTCCAGATTGATGATTTCCCCATCTTCGGTGACAAAGGTGCCTAGCTTTTCAGGTTCTTGATCAGGTTCCGCATCGAAATCCTCATCCGGTGTAATATCGCGGATATCCCCGGTATCCTTATCGAGAGTTTGAACCGTTTCATCTGTTGTAACGGCTTTTTGCATTTCGATGGATAAGATTCCCCACTTGGAAAGAATGTTGCGGAGAATGGTCTTTTTGGCCATAGAATCGTAATCTGTCTTCCAAACACCTGACAGCTCAGTCTTGTTTTTGGTTTTATTGTTGCGGATGCGGTGAGCTTCCACTTCCTGCTTAGTCCAATAGACCGTTTTCTCGAATCCATTCAGCAATTTGAAGTAGCCGACATACCCGATAACCACATCAGACAGCTTCCCGTTCGGATCAAACTCAAATTTTTCAGTCAGGCGATTCCAGGAAAGCAGTTCGCCTTCATAAACTTCGATAACGTTCAAAGCTTCATATTGGCCGGATCGTTGCGCCAGTTGAATGTAGCCCTTATAGCCCAGGATGAATTGTCCTTTTTGCTTGTTGCCATCCTTGTAATCCCGGAATGGCACGATGTAGGCATACCCGAGGTTTTTATCTAATGGTAGGTCAAGCGTTGCAGCAGTCATCGCACAGGTGATGATGCTCATCGGTTCGCTTTGTGCTAGGTAGGAGTCATTGTTCACTAAACTGAGAACGGATGCCGTAAAGCTTTGGGATTTTTCTTTCAGCACATCCCGGAATTTCTCTTGCACTACCGGAGAATTCAGAAGTGATTTCAGGCCCAGCTGCTTTGCTTGTCCTGGTGCTTGGGTGCTGTTGTTTTGTAATTGGTTTTTCAAACTCGAATTCGTTGCCATATTATTTGATCCCCTTTATCGTTAATCTTCTTGATTGCGACGCGTTCAGATATTGCTCGTAAATGTCCGGCTGCTCTTTTTGCAGCGTCTTCGTATCCAGTCGGTTTGTCGTGACGGGTTTCCAGTAGATGAGGTTCGTTGGCGTGATGCCGATTTCTGCATCTGCCTCACCTAGCGCCAATTTGATTTGGTTTTCATACAGGCTGATGGTTTCCTCGACAGTCTTTTTGGCTGCCTTCGCTTCGTTTAACAGCGTGATCGTTTCATCGAAGGAAGATGCCAGGGTGATTTCTTTTCCCGCTTCACTGTTGGCGTATCGTTCCTTCAGGAAATCTGTTGCTGCTTGACTGCCGTCGATAGGTGGCGCAACATTCTGTTTTACATTGACCTCCCAAAACGCAATCAGGCGTTCCTGAATTATATCAATTAGTTCCTGGTCTCTTTCTATTCGCTTCCACTGAAACTTCTGTCCGCCCACCAATACGGCGATATAGGCATACTCTTTATCCAAGACATTCAGATAGTGCTGCACTTGGAATATATACTGATCCGGAATGTTCTCACCCTCCCATTTATCAGATAAGAACATACTGGCGGTTTTGCATTCGAGAATGGCGTTTTCTCCTACAACTTGCCGATCCACGTTTGCGCTCAGAAAGTCGTATTCACGGTGGAAATACATGTGATTATCGTTCCGAACCTTAGCACCTGTGCGTCTTGTGAATTCCTCCGCGACTGTCTTCTCGAACACATTTCCCCAATAAGCTGCCTCACTTGGATCCGATGCGTCGATTTCGATTTGCCCCGTCTTGTCCAACCACAACTGGTAAGGACTCTTGTATTTGTTGAAGCCCAGGATTGTGGCCACATCGCTGCCGCCTATAGAGGTTCTTCTCAGCTGCAGCCAGTCTTCCCGGCTCATATTTTTGGTTGGTATTCTTTGTCTCATTCTCCTGCCACCATCACTTTCTGCGTCTCCTTCACAAATTTGGGAATATCCTCAAACCGGACTAAGCCCAACTCCGTCTCCACGTATTCATCACCTTCATAGATTTCGTTTCCTTCCCAATCAGAACCAAATACCTGTGGTTCATCCGGTTCCAAAAAGCGTTCAAAATTTGTTCTGTTCATGATATACTCACTCCTAGATAGATAATTTTTTTAGTCACCTACTCGCGATAGGTGGCTTTTTTAATGCACATTTTTGAATTTGCAGCGCCTGATGACTGCCCGGAGCCGCTCCTTGTCTTGCTTAGGCATGTATTTGTGATCAGACATCGGCGTGATGCGGTTGGCTTTTAAATCAAACACGATTACCGGCCTAGAAGCACCGTCGATCAGCCAATCCAGTCGCAAGGCTGTTGGAGAAATACTTCGGTGTGACACTCCTTCTTCATTTAGCACGTCTGTTACTGCGAATAAATTCATAGGCTATCCTCGGCAGCTTCCAATTGCCTTTGCAACCTAACCGCTTTGTGTTCAAACGCGCGGGCCTTCCTTGCCGCTCTATCTGCATCTGCCTGATGCTTGGCAGCCAAAATCATCATGTCGCGATGGCAGTTTTCAGCCAGTTCGATAAGAAGCAACAATTCAACATATTTTCCCTTTTCCATCACTCGTTCATCCTTCCCAGGTTCCTTTTTTATTGCCGTACTCATAAAACAACTGCTTAAGCCTGGTCCTTCCTGCATTTTCGATTTCGGTGTAGTGATTGCAGTATTTGATCAGATTGTAGCGGTAGTCAAAAATCATGACGGGCCTATACTCTCCATCAATTTTCCACTTGATGCAGATGTTCCCGAATCCTATCACTTCATGATGGATATCTTCTCGAAATAGCAGCCAAGTAATTAAATCGACATTGTGATTTAAATCCAATTTCACCAGATTAACCCCTGTTCCAGGCCGCCCGCCATGCCGAATATTAGCAATGCGATAGTAATCACGATTGCTGTGCCTATGAATCCGACCAACTTATCCTCAAACTCATTTGTAAATATCTTCATGTGTATTCCTCCTGTGATGCGCCCTGCCCGGCCGTTTCTCAGTTATATTTGGTGTTTTTTTGAATCCATTTTTCTACTGCCTTCTTTGGATAAAGCCGCTCCCCGCCTCGTTCGCAGTATGGGAAGCCTGGTTGATACAAGTAGTACTTGTCTGCCGTGTCCACCGAACAATTCAGGATCCGTTTGGATACTTCCTTGCGCGTCAGCAGCTCTTCATCGAACAAGCTTTCTTCCACGGTTTCCTTGACGATCGGAAGGGTCACGTCTTGAATTTTTGCAGCCATCCACTGGAAGAACTCCTCGGTTGACTGTCCATCAAAGTGTATTTCCATCCTGATCACTCCTTTCTTTTGTTTGTTCCCTTTGAGATAATGCTCTAAAGGAGGTGAAAACATAGTGCCTATTCAAATAATGATTAGTTCTATAGTTTCTATAACATCAATCTTTATCTCTAATTGGCTGGGTCGAAAAGCTACCAAAGATAATTTTCAACTAGAAACGAAAGACAAGGCTTATAAAAATTACTACATCCCGCTAATGAAGCTCTTAATATCACAGAACAAAAACTCTTTAACCTATTACTGGATTGTAGCCGCTTGGTATAACGCTCCAGAACCGTTAAAAAAAACAACAGATCCGCTAAAAATATTACTAACTACTAATCTTGAATTATTACCCCCAAACATAGTTAAAATTGTTCCTGAGTACAGTGTCGCTACTTCCGGCGCTGCTTTGTTTTTTGGAGATAATGAATATAGAGAAAACTACCGCCAGAATTTACAAGAATCTTCTGATTTTTTTGACGAAATCATCAAAAAATCTTTAACAGAAGCCAGCAGATTATCAAAACAGTTAGGATATCCAGACATAGCAAAACCAATTTTGGGATCCTTCGTAAATATGGAACAGACAGACATGAATTTCCCAAGATACTTACCAGCGATATACCAAGCAGAGGGCCCAAGACAATTTGTAGGAGAAAAGCCTCCGTACTATTAAAATTATTCATAAATTTTCCCCTCCCACCTTCACGGCCACACCAATGGCTGTGAGGGTTATTAGTGTATATGCTACTTTTCCCATCCCTCTCACACCTCCATCGCACTTTTATAAACGCCGTATTTGATTGCGAACTCCTTCACCACAGCGACATAGATTTCAACAAGCTTCTTGTCATCGGAAATGACATCGACTTTCGTCAGGTTATCGCGCTTTGACTTGCTGGCACCTTCATCGGCCATGCGGCGGCGCTTGTTCGTGAGCCTAGTTTCCAGTGAGGCTCCAGCACGTCTGTCGACTTCCGTGAAGATAGCTGATCTGGTATCCTTGTGGGCATCGGGTGTATTTCCCATAATGCGGACTACTTTATTGATCAGTGCATTCGCTTCTTTTCTCCAGTCGGTGGTGTTCAGCGCCACGATTTCGGAAATGCTGTCCACTTTCTCATTCAGCTGCTTCTGCGCCAACTCTTGTTTAGCCATGTTGTTTACCAGGTTCGCCATCAGCTGCAGTTCCGGGCTGAGGTTTGACATGTCGAGTTGCTTCTTGATGTAGGTTTCCATATCATTGAAAGCCTTGATGTATTTCAGTTTGAATTCGAGCGCCTTTTTGCCGGTGAATCCCATCGCCAACAGCGTGAAGCCGTCACGGTTCATGAAAATCATGCGATAGCTTTGCTTGTTCTGCGGGTGAATGTAAGAGTCATCCCAAAATAGGTCTGCGTAATTTTCCGCAACCCCCTCTTTTAAATCATCGATAGCTGCTAAAACATCTCTGTGGTTCCTTTCAAATGTTTCAGCCACGTTCAAAGAAGTTGTCACGGCCTGCTGATCTTTCATAATTACTAAACTATTCATGCTGTTACTCCTTCCTATTCGCCTTTGATTCGTTCAGTTTTCTGAACTTTTTGAATAAAAAAATAATCCGAAACTTCGCCTGGCTCTATTGATAAAAGCTCGCACGCCCTTTTTATTTGCGGTTGAGTAAAGAAAGTGTGTCCGTTTAATTTGCTCGACAAAGCAACTGTACTCATGCCCAATGCAATAGCGAACTCTTCCTGTGTAGCGAATTTTTCTCTGATTCGACCACGCAATTTGTTGTATTCGAAACTCACTTTGTTTTCACCTCCTCTTTTTATGGTTCAGTTTTCTGAACACCCTTATATTAGCATCCTGGATTCCCGCCAACACATAACTATGCAGGCGGGGTGATGCCTAGTGCTTCGTAAATTTGTTTTTGCTTTGTAAGAACCTCACCGACCCTAAGGTCGTAGCCTGGATACTCAAAACATTCTATAATATCAAGTTTATCCAAGGCAGACTGAATCGTATAGTTTTGATAAAGTTCTGCTTCATGCATGTGTTTTTTGAGATAAGATAAATATATGAGCGCGACAAATGCAACGAAGAGTTTTCCGTCAAGGCTTTTCTCAGATGACACCAATAGGCGGCGAAGATTTAAGCGGTCTTTAATATTACCAAAGGCTTTCTCGATGAGATCTTTGTTTCTGTATAATTCCAGTGCGGCCATGGCATCCATCTTTTCGTTGGATATCAAAGTGAAGTAGCCATAATAACGTTTTGTCGCCTTCACTGCATCTTCTATAACAGTAACCTGTAAGCCACGAATCGGAGTTTCTTTAATTTGGAAATACTGCTTGTAGAATCGCTCATGTTTCGCAACACGTTTGCCACTCAGAATCTCCTTCCGCATAGCCATAAGTTTACGATCGAAGTTGGTTTCATCTTCAGCAAACTTATCGATGTTGAAGTAAATGTGTAAATAAACCCGCTTTTTATCTGTGAGAACATCCTTCTTGTAGGGGCGTTCTTGCTTATATTCCCATTCTGAAAGGACAGTCTTGGAATACAATTCATGCTGCTCATCGAAGTTCTCGAAAGAACGGAAGTTGTCATAAACGGTATCGATTGCTTTGCGTGCAAAGCAATTGCTTGTCTGAATCGCAACAATGAATTTCAAGTGCTCCTTAAGAAGGCCGTTGACATTCGCCTCGCTATAAAATCCACGGTCCATGACCAGTTTCACTTTATCAAAGCCGAGAACTGCAAAATCCGCTAGAAGATTTTGAACAGTCCGCACATCCGGAATGTTGCCGGCTAGCTTTCGATAATAGAAAGGAAGACCGGATTTTTCACCGAATACGAGTGCCAAGTTAATCTGAGGCAGTCTATCGTCTTCCTTGTTTTTGCCATATTGAGCTTGGCGAAGCGTTTGGGAATAACTGGACACTGAGGTAGTATCATAAGCCCAGTATTCATCTCCGGAGCGTCGTTTCTCCTGAAGCATAAAGAACTTTGTTCTTTCTTCTTCAGAAATATCTGAAAAAAGTTCACTGCTGCGCTGTGAAGAAATATTTTTATCATAGGGATGCTTATGAAGTGTGCTCCATTTTTCAAAACAAAAAAGCGGGGATTCAGATTCAAGAATCATATAGTAAGCAATGGATTGGATTTGTTTGTAGCTAGCGGGAAAGCATTGCTTAAGATCTTCTGTTAGACCCAGTTTTTTACCAATCTCATCCAGTAGATATGTGGTACCGTAAAACCTGCGGCTAGCTATTTCGATAGGTACCGGTCCTGGTTTCCTTGAGTTAGCAGCTTCCGGATCCTCCTTGTGTTTTCTGCCACGACCATCGGTCGGAATGATTTCTCCTGTATTAGAATCACGCTTACCGATCAGTGTGCGTTTCGCCCGGGGTTGTTTCTTTTCCTTATCCCAATAGGATATGGATTCGTAAACATAGGTAATGCCACTTCGTTTATCAAACTGGTTTATAATAGCCATTCTGCCGCCTCCTAGTTATGTATAGTATAACACATAACTAGGTTTATGTAATGGCGAGAGTGTTTAAAACCTATTAATATCAATGGTTTCAGCTTTTTTTTTTTAAATCATAGTTAGGTGTTTCGGGAATGCAGG
>NZ_FOQC01000105.1 GCF_900113645.1 Trichococcus flocculiformis | reverse complement strand
TTTTTTTAGTTTGCTCTAGCCTGTTGCCGCAGTCCTAGAGCTTTTTTTGCGTCGTAATGTTCGCCTGTGCTTAAGATTTTATAGATTATTCTAATCAGTTTATGTGCACAGGCGATGATTGCCTTCATCTTCGAACTTCTACCAGAAATACGAGCGTATAGATTATGGAACGCTTCATCTTTTGATCTCCCCGCAGTGCCTCCGGCCTGAAAGAGGCTGGATTTTAAATATTTATTGCCTTGTGTTGTATGGGAAGATTTTTTTATTCCAGCACTCTCATAAGATCCTGGGCATACTCCAGCCCATGATGCTAAGTTTCCTTGTGATTGGAAGGCCTCTACATTTGGACCAATTTCACTCAAAATCACGCAGGCAACAATAGCACTGACTCCGGGAAGTTCAATAAGGAGACTATACTCTCGCTCAAATCTCTCTAAAACATATTGCTTGATAACAGCCGTGATTTCCTCTACTTGATTCACCAAATGACGGTAATGTTCCAAGGATTGTCCTAGTAGGAATCGATCCTCAATGGACAGTTTACCGTCCATCGCTTCAACTAGCTGATCCACAGTAGCTTTGACTCTCCCCTGAATTTTGGGAAGAACCGTTTCTTCTGTAATGACTTCCCCGTTAATGAACATCTCCAATAAGGCCATTCCAGTAAGGCCATAGATATCCGAAAGATAGCTCGTTAGTTTAATGTTGGCCCGTTGTAAAATATTATGAATTTCATTTTTACATTGGGTGATCCGTTCAGTATAGGATTTACGTCGTCTTGTCAGAAGCCGCAATTGTTGAACTTCCTCGCAAGGAATGTAGGATGGCTGAATCAGACCACATCTACCAAGTTGGGCAATCCATTCCGAATCGTTCATATCCGTTTTCCTACCAGGAAGATTTTTAATGTGTTGCGGATTCGCCAGAATCAACGTCAGATTGCTGTCATAGAAAATATTAAATATTGGAATCCAATATTGACCCGTGCTTTCGAAAAAAACATGCGTTACGTTCTGAGACTGAATCCAAATCAATGCTTCTCGGAGTTTCTTTGTTGTTGTACCAAAGGTACGGTGCTGTTTCTTTGGTTTGTTCGTGTCTAACGGGCCGTCAAGGATGCAACAGACAATGGACTTTTGATGCACATCGATTCCACAACAGGTTTCAACCATAACTTCCATGGAAATCCCTCCTATAAAAAAAT
>NZ_FOQC01000011.1 GCF_900113645.1 Trichococcus flocculiformis | reverse complement strand
TTTCCCTTCAGATAGGAGATAGTAATACGAGTTCAAACAGCTAGAGGTATCTATCCTCTTCAAAAACCAAGTGTATAAAAAACGGACGGATTGAATCCCTTGTATCGAAATGATCGCCAAAAGAAAAAGGAAAAACTTATTCGCTGTTGGCCGGGTCATCCCGGCAAAATAAGGAGCGAAATATGATTTTAAACTTTTGATTGTAATGCCTTTTTGATATAATTGATTCATAGCAAACAACCCCCTTTTTTTGTTGGTTTTTCTCCAAATCAATCATACAAAAAATTTGGGGTTGTTTGTATTTTTATGCCCTTAGGGGCGTGAAAAGTTGTAAAGTGGTGTATAGTATGTAAAAGGGAGTTATTTACTATTACAGCACGTGATTTAAATTTTGGTTTCCCCCGCAATCGCCCAATCATCATAGAGGAGATTTTGTCTGAATAGACTTCCTCTTTTTCGTCTTTTAGAAGGGATGATACGATACAAATTTCTCAATTCGTAGAAAAAACATCGCTTGACTCGAGTAGTTTCGATTTATATGAATAAAGTCTCGGACTCATATTTTATGAAAATTATTAATTAATCCATTCTTGAAATGCGATGGCCTCTCAGGAATAACCGTCTGAACGGAAATATGCGACTACCGATCTGATATATTTTGAATAGTCTCGATCTATTTTTATCTTGAGATATGATACTTGCCTCAGTTCAGATTTGCGTGTGAACTTTTTTCATGGCAAACCTGATCATCTACTCATACGTTCTAAGCCTATGTATGGTATCAAAATCGCCAACTTTTGCCATTGATGTTTGAACGCGTTTGATGCTGGCCCTCAAATTCTTTTCAATTTATACCAGAAGGAATCCAATTTCTTGGCCCATGGCGTCGGTTTGTTATATGGCATTGGCGATGATAGGGGAGTACTGTTGTTCCTTCAGCTCTACGTTGCCTTGCCTTGAGCAGCTGCTTCCACTTTTATATTTGTTGAAGCGGGTTTATGCATTTTCTTTATTGAAGCCGATTCACTATTTTCTGGCTCATTCATTGTTGTTGATTTTTACGATCCATCATCAGCAGGCCTTCTATCATTGTATCGATTTGCTGATCGGGATAACCATAGGACGGATGATGGAGTGGAAGATTTTATTTTTTCTGGATTGCACGCTTCGGGTTTTTCCCATAACTCAGTTCTTTCTGCTTTCAGATTGTAGCGATCTGAAAACTGTTTTCAAATCAAATCAGCGCTCAAATGTTCCACGTGGAACATTTGAGCGCTGGCGATTTTTCTTTATTCAATTCGGCTATATTTAAGCTTATGACAGCACCTGTATTCTTCTATGAAGATTTACCCTAGTATAATGTTAATTCATTCTTATAAGCGTAAAATGACCCGGTCAGATCATTTTAGTTCTTAGTCCTATGCCTCCGATGGAGAATAATCACTCATTGCAACAGCCAGGTATGGATAAAAGGTTGAGAAAGCTTTCTGCTAGCATGAAGGAGAGGGCATGTAAATTGAGTATCACATCTATTGAGCGAGGAATGTATTTGAATGATCCACTCTCAACCTGAAAAAAAATAGTCTATCCTCAGCCGGTTGAGCAATGCCAAAGGAGAGCTGGGAGCAGACACTGGGAACGGAAAGATGAAGCAAACTGTTTGCTTCACCTGAGCATACTGATCGTTCAAAAGAAACGGATAGGGCGTGTCCAAAAAAGTTGTAGCCGAAAGAGGAGGAAAGGGGAGTCCCGTGATATCCGATCCGCTGCAAGACATGTTCGTGTTCAGCAACTATTTTTGGGTACAAAAAAAGGAGCGCTCCTGGAAGCGACTCCCTTAATCTTATTCTGCTAATGTAAATGGCATAAGAGCCATGATACGAGAACGTTTGATAGATACAGTCAAAGTTCTTTGATGTTTAGCGCATGTACCTGTTACACGACGAGGTAAAATTTTACCTTTTTCAGATATATAACGTTTCAATAAATCAGTCTCTTTGTAATCTACATGATCAATGTGGTTAGCACAGAAGTAACAAACTTTTTTACGTTTGCGTCCGCCTCTGCTGTTACGTTGAAATGCCATGTCAATTCCTCCTTTTCCTAAACTAACCATTCTGCCCTAAAGACTAGAATGGCAAATCATCATCTGAAATGTCAATTGATTCTCCGTTTGATGAAAACGGATCGGCAGTTGAGTTAAAATCAGAAAAACCGTTTTGTTTCGGAGAAGAGTATTGATTATTATACTGTCCTTGGTTTTGGTTAGATTCAAAAGATTTGTTTGATCCGAAGTTTGCACTCGGAGCTGCTTGATTTGAAGAACCTGCGCCAGTCTCTCTCGGTCTTTGTTCGGTAGTTGTTTTCGATTCCAACAATGTGAAATTATCTGCAACAACTTCAGTCACGTATACGCGCTGTCCTTGCTGATTATCATAATTCCTTGTTTGGATTCGGCCAGTGATACCGACTAAAGAGCCTTTACGAGTGAAATTTGCGAAATTCTCTGCAGATTTTCTCCACATGACACAATTGATGAAGTCAGCTTCTCTTTCTCCCGCTTGGTTCGTAAACTGTCTGTTTACTGCAAGAGCGAAGGTTCCGACTGCTGTGCCGCTGGATGTATAGCGTAAATCAACATCTTTTGTAAGTCTGCCGACTAAGACAACATTATTAATCATTCATCTTACTCCTTTCAAAATGTTTCACGTGGAACACTTTATTTAGCTTCTTCTTTAACAATGATGTGGCGAAGAATATCGCTATTGATCTTTGCTAGACGGTCGAATTCGTCGATTGCTTTAGCGTCTAAAGCAGAAATTTTCACGATATGGTAGATACCTTCACGAAAATCTTTGATTTCATAAGCTAAACGGCGTTTCGCCCAGTCTTTTGATTCAATAACTTCAGCGCCATTATCTGTTAAAATAGAATCGAAACGTGCGATCAATTCTGCTTTAGCTTCTTCTTCGATGTTAGGACGGATAATGTAGTTGATTTCGTAATTGTTCATTTGACTGTCACCTCCTTGTGGACTTTGGCCCTTACTTTTGTAAGAGCAAGGAGAGTACCTTTTCAGGATTACTCACATCTAAAGATTGTATCATATTCCATTTTTTATGGCAAGCTTTTTTTTGCCATGAATTCGGAACTGGGGGTAACTCACACAAATGAATCCAGCCTCCGCTGGGCAGTCCGCAATCATATCTGTGAATTTTTACTCCTGCTCCGGCGAACGAAAGCTTCGCCGAAGTTAGGCAAACATTATATTGCTTTCCTTCGGTAGGATCGGCTTTATCGGAGGTTCGACCAATAACGGTCTCTGTCCTCCGATGAACAGCCGCTACACCGGAGCAACAGTCCGATCCTGCAGCTCCGCTGTGGCAGCAGGCAACTAGCCGAAATCCAAAGTACACTAAAAAACGGGGCTATCTCACACTGAGACGGCCCCGTTCTGAATTAGTTTCGTTTTTGACGCTTTATTCTTCCGAATCTTCTTCATCCAACAGTTCATCTGCGAAATCGCTCAATTTATCGGCCATTTCGGATGTTTCAGTTGTATCTAATGTATTTGCCTGTTCAGTTGCATCAAATGCTTCTAAGGCGTCATTTTCGCCCTCTGAATCTATTTCTTCATTCAGGGGAGCAACAACAACTTCTTCATCCTCTTCGCGCTCAACTTTTGCCATTGTCGATACGATAGCTTCGCCATCAAGCTTGATCAGACGCACGCCCAGAGTGGCACGGCCTGTTTGGGAAATGGCATCGGCGTGGAAACGGATCATGACACCTTTATCTGTAATGATCATGATGTCTTCTTCACCGGAGACAGTCGTCAAGCCCACCAACTTACCATTTTTCTCAGTGATGTTGGCTGTTTTGACCCCTTTACCACCGCGGCCTTTGATAGCATATTCATCAGCTGCCGTACGCTTGCCGTAGCCATTTTCTGTGATGATGAGAACTTCCGACTCGTGTTTCAGCACATCCATGCCGACAACATAGTCGTTTTCTCTCAATTTCACGCCACGGACACCGGTAGCAGTTCTGCCCATATCACGGACATCCTTCTCATCAAAACTCACGGAGTAGCCGAAGTGCGTTCCGATGATGATGTTCTGGTTGCCATCAGTCAAGGAGACTTTAATCAGCTCATCCTCATCCTTCAGGTTGATTGCGCGCAAACCGCTTTGACGGATATTCTGGAATTCCGTAGCGGATGTCCGTTTGACGGTACCCATCCGTGTCGTGAAGAACAAGTAATCTCCGTCTTGTGGACCGCCTTTGACGTTGATGATGGCTTGGATTTTTTCGTTGGCATCCAAATTCAGCAAGTTAATGATCGGCAAACCTTTTGCCTGGCGGCCGTACTCAGGCACTTCATAGCCTTTTGTTTTGTATACTTTCCCTTGGTTCGAGAAGTACAGCAACACATCATGCGTTGATGCCGAAATCAGCGTTTCGATGAAATCATCATCATGGATACCCATACCTTGGACACCGCGTCCGCCGCGTTTTTGGGCTCTGAATTCGCTGTTTGGCAAACGTTTGATGTAGCCGTTATGAGTCAAAGTCAAGACGATGTCTTCCTCTTCGATCAAGTCTTCATCCTCAAGCGACAAGACTTCTCCGACCAACAGCTCCGTGCGGCGTTTGTCGCCGAATCTTTCTTGGATTTCAAGTAATTCTGTATAGATGATGTCGAAAACACGCTGCTCATTCGCTAAAATATCAGCCAAATCAGCGATCAGAGCCATCAGCGCATCATATTCCGCTTCAACTTTTTCTCTTTCCAAACCGGTCAGACGCACCAGACGCATATCCAAAATGGCTTGCGCTTGTTTCTCGGAAAGACCGTATTTGTCGATGAATATTTGTTTGGCTGCATCGCCATTGTTTGAACCGCGCAGAATCGCTACGATCTCATCGATATGATCCAAAGCGATCCGCAAACCGGCCAAGATATGCGCACGGGCTTCCGCTTTTCGTTTGTCGAATGCGGCTCTTCTGCGGATAACTTCTTCTTGGTGTTCCAAGTAGTGGACCAGAATCTGCTTGAGTCCCAGCACTTTCGGGATGCCTTTTACGATCGCCAACATATTGAAGCCGAAAGAGGATTGGAGCGGCGTCAGTTTGTACAGATTGTTCAGAATGACGCTGGCGCTGACATCTTTGCGGACATCGATGACGACACGCATGCCGTCGCGGTCGGACTCATCCGCCAAGTCGGTTATGCCTTCGATCCGTTTGTCGCGGGCCAGTTCAGCAATCCGCTCGACCAATTTCGCCTTGTTGACCATATAAGGCAATTCGGAAATGACGATGCGTTCTTTGCCGTTTTTCAGTATTTCGACTTCTACACGCCCACGGACAATAATCGATCCTTTACCTGTTTCATAGGCTTTCCTGATACCTGATTTGCCCATGACGATACCGCCAGTAGGGAAATCGGGCCCAGGAACGGCTTCCATCAATTCGGCAGTCGTCGCATCTGGATTGTTCATCAGGATATGCAAGGCGGAAATGACTTCCGTCAGATTATGCGGCGGGATATTTGTTGCCATCCCAACGGCGATACCGGAAGCACCATTCACCAGCAGGTTAGGGAAGCGGGCCGGTAATACATCGGGTTCACTTTCGGAACCGTCATAGTTATCGTGATAATCGACTGTATCTTTATTGAGATCACGCAGCATTTCCAAAGCAATTTTTGACATCCGCGCTTCGGTGTAACGCATCGCTGCGGCGCTGTCTCCATCGATGGAGCCGAAGTTTCCGTGTCCATCTACCAGCGGATAACGGTAACTGAAATCCTGGGACATACGCACCATCGATTCATAGATGGCACTGTCACCGTGGGGATGGTACTTACCCATTACGTCCCCGACGATACGTGCGGATTTTTTGTGCGCTTTATCAGGCGTGACGCCCAATTCGCTCATGCCGTAAAGGATACGGCGATGGACCGGCTTGAGTCCGTCACGGACGTCAGGCAAAGCCCTGGCTACGATAACGCTCATGGCATATTCCAGGAATGACGTTTCCATTTCATGGCTCAATTCCCTTTGTTCCATGGCTTGATCATTTACTTTTTCAATTTCATCAGACATTTAGTCTCCAACCCCCTTTTAGATATCCAAGTTCTTCACGTAAACCGCATTTTCTTCGATGAAGTTCCTTCTTGGTTCTACATGATCCCCCATCAGCATGTTCAATGTTTCGTCAGCTTTGACGGCATCATCGACAGTCACCTGCAGGAAGTGACGGTTCTCAGGGTTCATGGTCGTATCCCACAATTGTTCTGCATCCATTTCTCCAAGCCCTTTATAACGTTGGATGCTTGGTTTTGGCGAGTCAGGGATGGAGGCCAAGTACTCTTCCAGTTCCTGATCAGTATCGAGATATTTCTCTTTTTTGCCTTGCTTCACTTGATACAAAGGCGGTTGTGCAATATACACATATCCAGCTTCAACCAAAGGACGCATGTAGCGATAGAACAGCGTCAACAGCAACGTACGGATATGCGCGCCATCGACATCGGCATCGGTCATGATGACTAATTTATGATAACGCGCTTTGGAAACGTCGAAGTCTCCGCCGAATCCTGTACCCATCGCCGTAAACAGCGAACGGATCTCTTCGTTGGCAAGGATTTTATCGATCGATGCTTTTTCTACGTTCAGAATCTTACCGCGGATCGGCAGAATCGCCTGGAAGAAACGCGAGCGTCCTTGTTTTGCCGAACCTCCGGCTGAGTCCCCTTCGACGATGAACAATTCAGATTCTGCCGGGTTTTTGCTGGAGCAATCGGCTAATTTTCCGGGCAGATTGCTGATTTCCAATCCGCTCTTCTTGCGGGTCACTTCACGGGCTCTTTTGGCTGCCAAGCGTGCTCGGGCGGCCAACATGCCTTTTTCGACAATCTGACGGGCGACTTGTGGGTTTTCCATCAGGAATTTGTCGAAGTACGTTGAAAAAAGTCGGTCAGTGATGGTACGCGCTTCGGAATTGCCCAATTTTGTCTTGGTTTGTCCTTCGAATTGCGGATCCGGATGTTTGATGGAGAGAACAAGGGTAAGGCCTTCGCGCACATCTTCACCAGTCAGGTTCTCTTCATTTTCCTTAATGATCTTATTACGTTTTGCATAGTCATTGATGACACGCGTCAAAGCAGTTTTGGCGCCGGATTCGTGGGTTCCGCCTTCATAAGTATGGATATTGTTGGCGAAGCTCAGAAAGTTTGTATGATAGCCATCCGTATATTGGATTCCTACTTCAACTTGAATATCGTCCTGTTCGCCTTCGATATAAATCGGTTCTTCGAAAAGGACTTTTTTGTTGCGGTTCAGGAATTCGACGTAGCTCTTGATCCCACCTTCGTAATGATATTCTTGTTTCAAAGGTTCTTCCGGACGATTGTCGACGATCGAGATGTTCAGTCCTTTATTCAAAAAGGCCAATTCCCTTACACGCACAGCCAATTTTTCAAAATCAAAAACGGTTGTTTCCTTGAATATTTCCGGATCCGGAAGGAAATTTACGGTCGTTCCGTGCTTATCCGTATCGCCGGTCACTGTCAATTCGGAAGTGATGTCCCCGCGCTCAAATGTCTGCGTATAAATTTTGTTGTCTTTATGTACACTGACGGACAGCTTGGAGGAAAGGGCGTTTACGACGGAAGCTCCAACACCGTGCAGGCCGCCGGATACTTTATAGCCTCCGCCGCCGAATTTACCGCCTGCGTGAAGAACAGTGAAGACTGTTTCCACAGCGGGACGACCGGTATTGGCTTGGATATCGACAGGAATGCCGCGTCCGTTATCGGTTACAGTGATGCTGTTGTCCTCTTCGATTGCGATTTCGATTTTTGTCGCAAAACCAGCCAGCGCTTCATCGATGGAATTATCCACGATTTCCCAGACTAAATGATGCAGACCTGCGCCACTGGTGGAACCAATATACATCCCGGGACGTTTACGGACTGCTTCCAGTCCTTCCAGAACCTGGATCTGACTGGCATCATATTCCTTAGCTCGTTCAGCTTTGTTCTTTTCGTTTTCTACCATTCTGTTACACACCTTCCATTTCTACTTCACCGTTTTTTATATGGTAGATAGTCGGTTCGTCTATCTTATTCTTCTTTATGCCATCCAAACTGGTTGTCGTCAAAAAGGTCTGAACCTTCTTCTCGATCGCTTTCAACAAATGGGTCTGGCGTTCATCATCCAATTCTGACAGGACATCATCCAACAAGAGGATCGGATACTCCCCCAGAACCTCATTCATACATTCGATTTCCGCCAGTTTGAGACTGAGTACAGTTGTTCTTTGCTGTCCTTGAGAGCCAAAGTTTTGGACATTGCGCCCGTTCACCTGAAAAACCAGATCATCACGGTGCGGGCCGAAAAGGGTGACTGCCTGGTCTCTTTCACGGCTTTTCCCTTGCTTGAAAGCTTCCATCAGTTTCAAAAAAAGAGCGTCCTTATCCATCTCATCCGACAACTCGACATTGGATTTGTAGGCGATCGTCAGTTCTTCCCGCTCCAAAGAAATCTCTTTATGAAGCGGTTGGGCCCAGGCTTCCAATTTTTTGATGAACTGCAGACGGTAGACCAGCAGATCGGCACCCAAAATGGCCAATTGCTCAGTCAGCACATCCAAATAGACTTCATCCTTGGCTTTGCCGGTCACCAACTGCTTCAGATAAAGATTCCGTTGCTTCAGTATCCGCTGATATTGCACAAGATCATGCAGGTAGACCGGGTTCATCTGGCCCAGCTCCATGTCCAGGAATTTTCTCCGGTTGGCCGGTGCACCCTTGACTAAATTCAAGTCTTCGGGAGCAAACAACACAACATTCAGTTGGCCGATGTATTGGCTCAGCTTTTTTTGCTCCAAATGATTGACTTTAGCGATCTTACCCTTTTTGGAAAAAATGATTTCTAAAGGGAATGTTGAAACCCTTTTTTGGATTTTTCCGGTTATCTTGGCGGAGTCTTCTTGCCATCGAATCATTTCTTTTTCGTTTGACGTACGCGGACTTCTTGCCAAAGCCAATGCATAGATAGCTTCCATGAGATTGGTTTTGCCTTGCGCATTCTCACCTAAAAACACATTGATGCCATCTGAAAAGGACACAGAAAGAGACGGATAATTCCGAAAATTTTGCAGCGTCACTTCTTTCAGGATCATGCTTCGGACTCACTGTTGTCTTGCTCAGCCTCTTCTTTATCCGATTTTGTTGACTGAATGAAGAAAGTGCCTTCACCAGGGATGTCGATCATCGTACCAGGAAATAATTTGCGGCCTCTGCGGTCTTCTTTTTCGTTGTCTACATACACCACATATTCTGAAAGGAACCATTTGGCCATACCGCCGCTGGAAATCAGATTGACATGTTTCAGTAGTTGACCAAGAGTAATGAACTCTGCGTCAATATTCACAATATTTTTCAAGAAATTCACCTATTTTCCAATAAAATAAGCGTGGAAAACAAAATCCACGCGACCATGCTGATTGATACGTTTATTATACTATTTTTTTTGATCAATTTCAAATTTTCGCGAAAAAAAAGGCCCTTATTTCAATTTTTTTAGAAAACAATACAAATTGGCTATATCCAAACGAAAGCGTCTATAGGCTTATAAATTAAAAATTCGCGTTTTTTATTCATTTTATCTTTATCTGAACAAAAGGACCGAATGCTAACTTTCTTCCTATAGGAAAACAGCAGATCCAAAATTTTTCATTTTCAGATAAACAAAAAGCAAGGAAACGAAAGCATACGTTTCCTTGCTTTTTGGATTTAAGCGGTGGGATTAATAAGTCCTTACAGGCGTGATCAACTGGATGAACGAATTATCGTTTTCGTCTTCACGATCCGCCGGTACGACTGTGAATGGCCGTACAGCTGAAGTGAAATTGACTTGGACATCCTGTTGGCCGAATGTGCGCAGCGCATCCTTCATGTAATCAGGATTGAAGGATATGATCAGTGGGTCGCCACTGGCGGACTGATAGGCTAGGGATTCCTCCACATTACCGACTTCAGGTGAGTTTCCTGAAAGCTCGACTTTATTGGAGTCAATGGACAATTTGACGACGTTGTTCTTTCCTTCATGCGAAAGCAAGGAGGCACGGTCGGTAGCCTGCAGCAAATCGTAAGCGTTCAGGACAATCTGTGTACTTGAGCTGGCTGGAATCAAGCGATTTGTATCGGGATAATAGCCCTCCAACAAACGTGAATAGAAATAAACATTTTCGGCTTTGAAAAGGACCTGGTTCTCCGTGATCATCATTTCGATGGTTGGTTGGTTCTCAACGATCCGTGACAGCTCTACCAGGCTTTTTCCTGGAATGATGACATTGTAGTTTTTTTCAAGCTGTGATTCCGGCGCGGCAATCGAGATGATCCGTTGGCTTAATCGATGGCTGTCCGTAGCGACAGCCGTCAATTTGCCATCTTTGATGGTCATGTTCACTCCCGTCAAAATCGGACGGCTTTCTTGTGTCGACGTTGCGATTACCGTATGTTGGATCACTTGTTTGAACAGGGCTGTCGGCAAGGTGATGACTTCATTCGAATCGATGACCGGAAAATTTGGATAGTTGTTTACATCGATTCCATTGATGGTAAAAGAAGCTTTTGCCGAAGTGATGTTTGTCTGGAAGTGATCTTTGACTTCAATCGTAATTTTTTCATCAGCTAATTTTTTTACGATTTCACTGAAGAAACGAGCTGGCAAGACAATGCCGCCTTGTGTGTGGATTTCGATCTGGTTATTCTCTTCCGACACAGGAATCAGTGTTTCGATGGAAATATCCGAATCGCTTCCGCTCAATACGATCCCATTTTCATCAGCACTGATTTTTACCCCTGTCAAAATAGGAATTGTCGTTCTGCTGGAAATAGCTCTTTGTACGTCAGATAAGTGTTTGATCAAAACCTGACGATTAATGGAAAATTTCATAATAAGGGACCTCCGATGGTTATTCATATAAATTAAATAATATTAGTAATAGTAGTAGGGCCTGTTCATACTGTGGATAAGTGAAAGAAGCCGATAAAACCAATCGTTTTCCACTTGTGGATAACGTGTTCGTAAATGGCGTCTTAGTTATTGGCTTATCCACAATGCGCGAGAGGATCATTTTTTCAGACTGTTTTGGATCGTCTCGATTTCGCGTTGCAGAACAGGGTCTTTTTTTACGGAAAGGGCAATCTTGTCATGGGCGTGGATGACGGTTGTGTGGTCCTTGCCGCCGAATTCAGAACCGATTTTCGGCAAGGAATTGTCCGTCATGACCCGGGAAAGATACATGGCGATTTGTCTTGGCACCACGATTCCCTTAGTGCGCTTTTTGCCTTTCAATTCCTCGACGGTCACATGGTAATATTTCCCTACCGCTTGTTGAATGGCATAGATGGATAATGCTTTTGGTTTTTCGGAAGGCATGATGCTCTTCAGCGCATCCGCAGCCAGGCTGGTGGTGATGTCGGTCCCTTGGATAGCAGAATAGGCTTGAACGCGGACCAGCGCACCTTCCAATTCCCGGATGTTGGAATCTATCTGTCCAGCGATGTAACTGAGAGTGTCATCCGGAATCTCCAGGCGTTCGCTGTTGGCTTTTTTGCGCAGAATAGCAATGCGCGTCTCCAGATCCGGCGGCGTGATATCAACCGATAAGCCCCAAGCAAAACGGGAGACGAGCCGTTCCTGCAGTTTAGGGATTTCATTCGGCAAGCGATCGCTCGTCAATACGATTTGCTTGCGTTCATCGTAAAGCGCATTGAAAGTATGGAAGAACTCTTCCTGCGTTCCTTCTTTGTCGGCAAAAAATTGAATATCATCGACCATCAACAAGTCGACGCTGCGGTATTCATTGCGGAATTGCTCCTGCGTCCGATTCTGGATGGAATTGATGAAATCATTGGCGAACGTTTCGCTGCTGACATATTTTACCCGTGCGGTTGGGCGCAGTTGCAACATTTGATGGCCGATGGCGTGCATCAAATGGGTCTTGCCTAAGCCGACGCCTCCATAGAAGAAGAGTGGGTTGTAGATTGTTCCGGGTTCTTCTGCCACGACGAGGGCAGCTGCGTGAGCCATCTGGTTTCCTTTTCCGATAACAAAGGTGTCAAAGGTATACTTGCTGTTCAGTTGGGCATCCTTGAAGAGACGATTGTTGTTGGTGCGTTTGATGGTCGGTTTTGCAATATCGGGCATTTCCTCGTTCTTGATCATAAAAATGGGAGTCAGTTCTTTGCCGCTGAATTCGTAGATGCCTTCAACAATTCTGCTCATCAAATTATTTTGCCAATAATCTTTATGTAAAGAAGAGGGAACTTCGATGATGATATTCGTATCAGTCAGTCGGACCGGGACTGCGCTGTCTATCCAAGTATCGTAGCTGACTTTTGACAGTGATTCTTGAAATTTTTCTTGCAGATAACGCCATAATGAATAGATGTCATCCAAATGGGACACCTCCTTTTAGTGAGTCCTTTTTATTTTAGCATTATATCAAAAAGTTTTCCACAACTCTTTTAAGCTGTGAATAAAACAATTAACCGGTGTATAAATAGTTGTCCACAGGTCGATTTAGGATGTGGACAAGGTTTGTGGACGAAGTTGTTATCCACGGTTTTTTGTGTGTTTTAATTCGGGTTTAAATGCCATTGTTACAGCTTTTGGAACACTTATCCACAAGTTCCGGAAATGGTTATCCTACGGAAATACACACCCTGTAAGAATGTGGACAAGTCGGTTCGAAGGTGTGCGCAAGCGAGGGGATTGCAGGAGTTATCCATGGGCATTGTGCATTAAAAAAAAGGTTGTGGATAATTTTATTTCGATGAAAATCAAATTTTTTTCAAGAAAGGTGTTTAATCTTTCATTGTTTTGTGCTATTATATCTCAGTGAGTTCAATAAAAATGAACCAATTTTACTTGACAGGTCACATTCTGTCTCTTTATAATGTATTGGACTGTCTAAACAGTGAAATATAACCTATTTGAAAGATAGTTTATCAGGAGGTGTAAAGATCAATGAAAAGAACATACCAACCTAAAAAACGTCACCGTCAATCCGTTCATGGTTTCCGTAAACGTATGAGCACAAAAAACGGCCGTAGAGTATTAGCAAGAAGACGCGCTAAAGGCAGAAAAGTTATCTCTGCATAGATCACTGACCGTTTCAGTGGTCTTTTTTTTTAAGTATTTCGAAAAATGCAAAAATGTCTTTCTTAAATGGAGAGTGTGACAAATGTGTCCGACAGAACCGAAAGCTGTAAAGCTTCGGGAGTGGGTTTGCATTTGTGATGAGAACGGAGAGAGAAATTTTTCTGTTTTTCTCCATTTTCGGGAGATTTTTTTGTATGTTATGATTGCAGATTTGAGGGAAGAAACATGAGGAAATCTTTTCGTGTTAAGAAAGAGAAAGAATTTCAAAAAGTATTTCATAATGGTGTTTCCAAAGCGAATCGCCAATTCGTGGTTTATGTGCTCGATAAAAAAGGACAACCGCATTTCCGGGTAGGGTTGTCCGTCGGCAAAAAAATCGGCAACGCCGTAGTGCGGAATGCCGTCAAAAGAAAAATCCGCCAGGCACTCACGGAATTGAAGGAAGAGTTGGTTCAGGATATTGACTTCATCGTTATCGCACGCAAGCCGGTTGCTGAAATGTCGGCTGCGGAAGTAAAGAAAAGCCTGATCCATGTTCTTAAGCTTTCCAACCTTTTGAAAAAAAAATAAACTATATTATTCCTATTAAGGAGGAGTTCTCTTGTCAAAGCGTAAGCGATTACTTTTTACACTCAGCTTATTTGCTGTTATGATGGTTCTATCAGCATGTGGAACGGAACCTATCACCTCAGAAAGTACCGGTTTTTGGGATCGGTATGTTGTTTTAAACTTCTCAAACATGATTGTGTGGTTGTCCAATCTATTTTTCAGTAATTATGGTCTGGGAATCATTGCCTTTACGATCATCATCCGGGTTATCCTATTGCCGCTCAATCATTTTCAGACGAAGAGCACGAAAAAGATGTCGGCTGTTCAACCAAAGGTAAAAGCGTTGCAGGAAAAATATGCCTCTAAAGATCGGGAGACGCAGGAACGTCTGCAAAAGGAAGTTTCTAAGCTGTATGCAGATAATGATGTGAATCCTTATATGGGATGTTTGCCTGTTTTGGTTCAGATGCCTGTATTGATGGCACTGTATCAAGCAATCAGCCGGACTGAAATTTTGAAGAGCGGTAGCTTCCTCTGGATGAACTTGGGAGAACGCGATCCATTCTTTATTTTACCAATAGTGGCCGCGATACTGACGTATGCCACCAGTAAGCTGACGATGATGTCACAAGCAGAAGCGAATTCTGCGACAAAATCGATGACGTACACGATGCCGATTATGATTTTGTTGATGGGTATCAACTTCCCGAGTGCCCTGTCGTTGTACTGGGTAGCCAGCAATGCCTTCTCGGTAGGACAGACGATGTTGTTGAACAATCCGTATAAGGCCATCCGTGAACGCGAAGAAGCTGAAGCTCAGGCAAAGGCGCGCGAAAAAGCATTGAAGAAAGCCCAAAATCCTAAAAAGAAAAAGAAAAACTAGTTAGACTTTGAAGTAGGAAAGGATGACATTCTATTATGGATAAAGTAATTGCGAAAGATACGACTGTTGACAAAGCCATCCGCAAAGGTCTGGATATGTTGGGCGTCGATAGCCATGAGGCCGATATCGTCATAATCTCTGAAGGAAAAAAAGGGATTTTCGGATTCGGACAAAAAGAGGCTGTCGTGGAAATCACGCGCAAAGAAATCAGGGACTTTGATGAAGCCGGCGATATCCAATTAGCCGAAATCGAGGAGACAGTCGAAGATATCGTAGAAGATCTTGAAGAGGATTATCCGGAAGCTGCGGAAAAGATATTGGCTGATCAACCTGAAGTCGATAAGGTGATTTATTCGGACGAGAACGTGGAATCTTTCCCGGAAGATTATGATGAAGAATCCGGTCGCGATGAAGCGATTGCCGCCGTGACTGCTTATCTTACATCTGTAGCTGAAGCATACGGGGCTCCTGCGATCGTGACGGTCGAAGAGAAGAACAACATGCTGATTTTCCAAATGGAAAGCGAAAAGCCAGGCTTATTGATCGGCAAATACGGAAAAATCGTCAATGCTTTGCAGATATTGGCCCAAGCGCTGGTGCAACGTTATGTGCGTCGCCGCTTGTCCGTAATCGTGAACGTCGGTGACTACCGTGAGCGCAGAGCTTCCGTTTTGGAAAGCATCGCTGACCGTACTGCAGAACGCGTCCTCAAAACGAGACAGCCCGTGTTCCTTGAGCCGCTGCCTGCTTTCGAAAGAAAACAGATCCATGCGCGCTTGAGCCAGAACAAACGCATCAAAACCCATTCCGAAGGCAAAGAGCCGCATCGTTATTTGGTTGTTGAGATAGCGGACTAATCGAATATCCTAAAACCTTCATCGGGGATCAGCTTGATTCTCGGTGAAGGTTTTTTTATTTGGCTCTTTTTTCATGTGGGTTGCGGGGAAGAGGTCGCAAATTATGGGCAGATGGATTAAACTTAAGAAAATACACGCTGAAAAGAGGGAAATGCAGTATGGAAGAGTTCAAAGCTTTATGGGCGGAAAATATAGATGCGAAAGTGGAAACGACGGTCAGAACATTCAACGAAGAGGACTTACCTGATGGGGAGGTGCTGATCGAAGTGCACTATTCGAGCGTCAACTACAAGGACGGGCTGGCCGGAACCAATCCGAAAAGCGGGGTCATCCGCAACTATCCGATGATTTTGGGGATCGATCTGAGCGGCGTGGTTGTGGAATCGCTCGATCCAACTTTCCAGGCAGGGGATAAGGTGATCGTGACTGGCTACGGTTTAGGTGTGAGTCATTTCGGCGGATTCAGCCAATATGCCCGGGTCCCTGCAGCCTGGGTCGTGCCGTTGCCTGAAGGGTTGAGTTTAAGGGAAGCAATGATTTTCGGGACGGCCGGGTACACAGCGGCTGAATCGGTGGATGCTTTGGAGAAGCAAGGCATCCAGCCGCGAATGGGGAACGTATTGGTGACAGGTGCTTCCGGCGGTGTCGGCGGGATGGCGATCGCGATGCTGAAGCGCCTAGGTTATACGGTCGAAGCTGTGTCCCGCAAAAAAGCGGACTGCACGGATTACCTGAAGAAGGGACTCGGTGCTGAAGCGGTCCTCCATCCCGATGAAGTAGCACTGGAGAAGAAGCGGCCATTGGCACAGCAACGTTGGGCGGCGATCGTCGATCCGGTCGGCGGTCCGATGTTGCCTGACTTGCTGGCGCAGCTGCACTACGGCGGCTGTATGGCTTTGAGCGGGAATGCTGGCGGAATCGCATTCGAGGCGACCGTGCTGCCATTCATCCTGAGGGGCGTCAAGCTTGTGGGGATCGACTCGGTGAGCCATCCTTACGCAGAGCGCATCAAACTTTGGGGGCGGATGGCAAGCGATCTGAAGCCGGAAAATCTGGATCTGTTGGTGGAACAGGAAATCACGCTGGAGGATTTACCGGTGGCTTTCGAGAAAATCATGGAAGGAAAGATGCACGGGCGTACGTTGGTGAAAGTGAAGCAAGGGATATGATCGGTTTGGCATAATCAAAAAAACGGCAAGGGACCGGTAATTCGATCCTTTTGCCGTTTTTTTTAGTGCAATTGTCCAGTATTCTAATGGTTAATGAAACAGTAAAAACCATGAACTTGTCTATACAAGAAAAAGAATAGCGGATGGAAAACGTTTGCATTGCCCGTCCATTCACGGTAAAATAGAATCGTCAGGAACATGTATATACAAGTTGAGGAGGAGAAAAAATGGTGGATTTCAACAAAGATGCAAAAGATTTGCTGGAGTATATCGGAGGGCCCGATAATATTTCTGCCGTCAGTCACTGTGCCACTCGGATGCGTTTCGTTCTGAATGACCCTGCTGCCGCCAACATCAAGAAAATCGAAGACATACCCGCAGTCAAAGGAACCTTCACGCAAGCTGGACAATTTCAGGTCATCATCGGTAATGAAGTGCCACAATTCTATAATGCATTCGCGAAGGTATCAGGCAAAGAGGGTGTTTCGAAGGATGAGGCAAAAGCTGCAGCAAAGCAGAACCAAAATGTAGTGCAGCGTGCCATGGCTGTGCTGGCGGAAATCTTTACGCCGCTGATTCCGGCGATCGTAGTAGGGGGTCTTATCCTCGGATTTCGGAATGTGATTGAAGGGATCAATTTCGCCAACGGCACAATCGTTTCCAATTCCCAGTTCTGGACAGGCGTCAATGATTTTCTTTGGCTGATCGGTGAGGCGATTTTCCACTTCTTGCCAGTCGGTATCACTTGGAGCATCACGAAAAAGATGGGCACTACGCAGATTCTGGGTATCGTTCTCGGGATTACATTGGTATCACCGCAATTATTGAATGCTTATGGTGTCGCTGGTGCAACAGAGATTCCGTTCTGGGATTTCGGTGCTTTCACGATCAACAAGATCGGCTATCAAGCACAAGTCATTCCCGCCATGTTGGCTGGGTTTGTGCTGGCCTATCTGGAGATTTGGCTGCGTAAATGGGTTCCGCAATATATTTCGATGATTGTGGTCCCATTGTTGGCCCTGGTTCCTACTGTCATCATCGCGCATACGGTGCTGGGCCCTATCGGTTGGACGATCGGACAATGGGTTTCCGAAGTCGTCTATGCCGGATTGACTGGGGACTTCAGATGGTTGTTCGGTCTGTTCTTCGGTACGCTGTATTCTCCGCTTGTCATCACAGGGCTTCATCATATGTCCAATGCCATCGACCTGCAGCTGATTGCTGATTTCGGCGGCACGAACCTGTGGCCGATGATCGCCCTTTCGAATATCGCACAAGGCTCGGCCGTGCTGGCAATCATCTTCCTGCACAGAGGCAATGAAAAAGAGGAACAAGTTTCCATCCCTGCTGCCATTTCCTGCTACTTGGGCGTAACCGAGCCGGCCATGTTCGGGATCAACATCAAATACATCTATCCGTTCGTTGCAGCCATGATTGGATCCGGAATCGCCGGATTGGTGGCTACGACCTTCAACGTCATGGCGAACAGTATCGGAGTAGGTGGGATTCCAGGTTTCTTGAGTATCCAGACCGATTCGATGGCAATGTTCATCGTATGTATGGCCATCGCGATTGTCGTGCCGTTCCTGTTGACGGTTTTGTTCGAAAAGAAACAACTTTTCGCTCCTAAAGGCGAAGTCGAGGACGCACCGGTTATCCAAACGCAAAAATAAAAAGTGAATTACTGAAGACAAAAAGCTGTGACTGAAGCTTTTTGCCTTCAGTCATAGTAAGAAGACAGGGGGCTTTACAATGAAAGACTTTCAAAAAAAAGTGATCTATCAGCTTTATCCAAAATCATTCAAGGATTCCGATGGCAATGGTATCGGTGATCTCCAAGGGATCATCAGCAAAGTGCCCTATTTGGCGGAGTTAGGCATCGATATGATTTGGATGAATCCGATCTTCGTATCCCCGCAAATGGACAATGGATACGACATCACTGATTATTATGCCATCGATCCTGTTTTCGGCACGATGGCGGATTTTGAAGAACTGATCGGCAAGCTGAAGCAGCATGGCATCGAAATTATGTTCGACATGGTGTTCAATCATACATCGACCACACATGAGTGGTTCCGGAAAGCGTTGGCCGGGGACAAAGAGTACCAGGATTATTACATCATCCGCGATCCGAAAGAAGACGGCAGCCTGCCGACCAACTGGAGTTCGAAATTCGGCGGCGAGGCGTGGGCGCCATTCGGGGACACCGGCAAGTACTACCTGCATCTGTTTGATGTCACGCAAGCGGATCTGAACTGGCGCAACCCGAAAGTGCGCGAGGAACTGCAGAAAGTCGTCAATTTCTGGTTGGAAAAGGGCATCAAGGGCTTCCGCTTCGATGTGTTGAACCTGATAGGCAAAGATGTCGCGCTGGTCGACAGTGAAGGAAGCAACGAAAAGAGCCTCTACACGGATCGACCGATCGTCCATGAGTACATCCGTGAGTTGAACCAAGCATCGTTCGGGACGCTGGAGGATATCATCACGGTCGGCGAGATGTCCTCGACCACTGTCGAAAATGGTATTCTTTATTCGAATCCGGACAGAAACGAACTCTCGATGATTTTCAGTTTCCACCATCTGAAAGTTGATTACAAAGATGGTGAAAAATGGACGGATCAGCCATTCGATTTTCTTGAACTGAAGCGAATTCTGAATGAGTGGCAGGCAGGGATGTCGGACGGAAACGGATGGAACGCACTGTTCTGGAACAATCATGATCAACCGCGAGCCAACAGCCGATTCGGTGATCCGGAGCGGTATCCTTTCGAGACAGCCTCCATGCTGGCGCAAACAATCCATCTCTTGCGGGGAACGCCTTACATCTATCAAGGCGAGGAAATCGGCATGACGAATCCGGATTATGATGACATCAGCAGTTATCGGGATATCGAATCGCACAATGCCTACCGCGAGCTGAAACTTGCCGGATTGACGCATCAGGAGGCAATGCGGATCATCAAACAAAAATCCCGCGACAACAGCCGGACGCCGATGCAATGGGACAGCAGCCGGCACGCAGGCTTCACGACCGGCGAACCATGGCTGCAGGTCGCGGCCAATTATCCAGAAGTAAACGTCGAAAAAGAATGCGCTGAGGGCCAAATTTTCCGTTACTACCAGGAGTTGATCCGTATCCGCAAAGAGCATGCAGTCATTGCGGATGGTTCCTACGAGGGTATCCTGTTGGACGATTCGGAAGTGTTCGCCTATATCCGGGAGAACGAGGAAGAAAAAGTGTTGGTTCTGAATCATTTCTATGCCGGTGAGTACACAATCAGCGTACCGGAAGAATGGGCAAGCAAGGCCAGCAGTTTCTTGGTCGGCAATTATGGGGAAAGGCAGCTTGCGTCTTCCTTCACGCTGAACCCGTACGAAACCATCGCTTTCAGGATAATCAAATAAGCACAAAAGAAATGGTCGTCTCACTAGAGATGGCCATTTTTTGGTGCCCTGCTCCGGTAAGACGCATGCTCACAGGAGAAAACCGGCAACTATCGATGTGAACGCCGACGAAGCGGCGCTCATAGGAGCTGGCAAGAAAAATGTTGGCCGGCATCTGGCGAGGCCTCCTATTACCGGAGCAGAACGGTGATAGGAGACGATGAAGGATGATTACACAGAAAGTTACCGGCTAACGCCAAAAATACCGGGCGGCCTCAAAAATGGGGCCGCTCGGTATTTTTGTTGTTTGGCAATCGCTCCTGCACTTCACAGTAGTTCAGGAAAGGGTGCGTTTTTCGCCGTCAAGATCGATGATCGGCTGGATGTCCTGCACATATTCAAGGGTTCCCATGTAGCTGCCGTCGTCATCCCTGACGGCGCGATAGGTTACCAGGATGAATTTACCCATCGCGCGGAACCACATCGATTCGCTTTCTTTGGCGCCTGATTTCAAGTCAGCGAGCAGTTTTGTGACAATCGGCAAACTCTTCGGTGGATGGCAATTCAGCACATCTCGGCCGATTGCACTGCTTGTGCGCTTGAAGAACTTTTCTTCGCCGTTGTCGTTGTAGTAGCGCACGATATTGTCGGCATCGACGAAAGTCAATTCCAAAGGGATATTATTCAGCATCTTTTCCAACTGGTGCGGCGTCAGATGTCCGGTTTGGAAATTTATGTATGCATTTTCTTCAGTTATAAATGTTTCATGTGAAACATTTTCTGGGAGGGTCCGTTCCGGCACCCATTTTGCTTCCGGTTTTACGATGCAGTAGCCGATTTCATCAGACTCCTGGGCGATCTGTAGCCAATGGTCCTCGTTGAAGATGTCGATAATCATCGGCAAGAGGATATCTTCCTCTTTTGTGATCATTTCCGTCATTTCGTATTTCAGGTCGGAGAATGCTTTCGGGATCGCATCGAAGTCCTCGTTCTGCAACAGTGTTCGGAATTCCTTGAACATGCTGCGAATTTCATCATCGACACCCCACATGACTTTCGGTGGGGCTGTGATGCCTTTGTTTTCCATAATCGGGAAGATGGCGTATTCTTTGCGGGCATAGTGCTTATCGAATTCGCCGAGCAAATTCAATTGGTTTTGGATACCTTTTTTGATTTCCGGCTCTTTTGTTTCAAGATAGACAGCCAGTAATTTGCTGATTTTTTCCAGCGTATTTTCGATGGCTAAGTTTTCGAGTTTCATAACTTGGATTGGATGGCCGGCATGCTGCTGTTCTGTTGAAGTGGTGTAGACCGCTTCGATGGATCCGCCGAAGAGCGAGGCGTGCACGTTGCAAAGGCGCTGGATGTCTTCGGCGTCAATCCCTTTGCCCATCAGGCCTTGCTCCATGACGGAAATTTCGTAGGCACTGACGCCCGTGAAATGTTTCTTGAAGTCGGCTTGCACCGCATCCCAGTCCTCCCCTCTATGCAAACGCAGGATGAGGCTCTGCAGAATGTCTTGGCGCTCCTGGAATTCCGTTGAACCCATGCGGGCAATTCCACCGGTTGGAGCAGAGGGCTCTTCGGATTCGCTTGGGGCAACCGTTACGGCTGATATTGCCAATTCCTTCACGCTGAATCCGTTTTTCGCCAGCGTTTCAACGAATAGTTCCTCCGGCACATCATTGCGCTTGAGGGCTTTCCCTATAGTCATGATGCGGCCGGCGGTGTTCAGCATTTTGTCGCTGCGCAATGGTTCGAAGCCTAGGCTGATGATGAGCTCCCTGATTTCAGGGTACTGCTTTACCAGAATGTAGACGGTATCGTTCAAACTGATTTCCTTCATATTTTTTCCACCTCTATTTAAAATTTGTGAAATGTTTCTTTTAGTTTCGTGCTGGCTTCATTATACTTGAAAGGAGCTGCTCAGTGCCACAGCATTCGTGCACGGCAGCAATAGTTAGGGTAATGCCTTAGAAAGCGGTTGTGATATAATGAAGATAACTAAGGCAGAAGGTGGGAAAAAAATATGAGAAAGAAAGTTCCGAATCTGATGGTAGCGTTAGTGGTGCCCCTATTAGCTTCTTGCAGTCTCTTTGGAGGATCCGATTCCTCATCCGATTCTTCGGCTGCCAGCAGTGTATCTTCTTCCGTGTCCAGTTCAACAGACAGCGGCTCGGCTTCCTCGTCCTCTTCCGAAAATGTAGAAGCAGTGACAATCGAAGCTTATTATCCGTTCAGCGCATCCGTATTCACTAAATATTTGGGCGAGGGGAATGAGTATGCTTCCTTCACGGTCTATCCGCAATACATCGAGGGTAACCGGATGCAAATCACTTCCAACAACGGTGGCACGCAGGTTGTGACGGTATTGGAACTGGCTGACGGGGAACTCAGAGAAGTATTCACGCGTCCGGAAACCTACTTCAGGGAAAATATGCTTGAAAAAACAGCAAGCGGCGATGCGGCAAACCAGTTGGATATTCTGTTGAAGGAGCCTTTGGAAGTCGGGAACAGTTGGGTGAATGCGAGCGGAGTCCCTTCCGAAATCACGAATCTGACGGCACAGATCGAAACACCAATGGGTAATTTTGAAGCGCTTGAAGTGACGACGACTTATGAAGCTTCGACTACCAAGGATTACTATGTGAAAGATATGGGTTTGGTGAAACGGGTGACGGACCTTGGGGATGACATGGTTGTCTCTTCCAGTCTGGAAGCCCGCAACGAGGACGTTCCGGAAACGCAACAGTTGCGCGTTTTTTATCCGGACAGCGAGCTGATGGGATTGAATGCAACAAGCATCGCTTTATCTTATACGACCAATGATATTACCCGCACCATTCTGGCGGAAGCGCTGAAGAATGTTCCGGATGCTCCGGGGGGAAGTCTGATTGGGCCGAATGTCTCCATCAACAGCTTGTCCTTGAGTGACGATGGGCGTGTCTATGTGGACTTCTCGCAGGAATTTGTTTCTGAAATGAATGCCGGAACATCAGCGGAATCATTGATTTTGCAGGGAGTCGTCAATACGATCGGGGAATATTACGGAGTCCAGGAAGTCTACCTTACGGTGGCCGGAAACCCTTACGAATCAGGGCATATCCTGATGGCTGAAGGTGCCTATTTTACTGTTGATTATACGGAAGTCAATGAATGAACAGTCCCTGCACAACCAAAAAAGATGAGGCCATGCCGGCTTCATCTTTTTTCTAATTTGTAGCATGTTATTAACTAAAAAGCGCATCACCATGGGTGTTTTATAGGTTTGCACAACGTTTTATGCATCTAAAATGATGGCTAGCGGTCCAAGCCTGCCTCTCGGAAATTAGATAAATCTGACCCATTGCGCTCTGCGATGCTCATTTGCATGGGAGTCTTAGGGATTCATCCCTTAGACTCCCAGTACAAGGTGACCGCAGGGAACGTTGCGAGGCCAGATTTCCTAAATTTCTTTCGAGGCAAAGTGGGCTTGTCCCGCTTTTCTTTTATAGGCTGTGTTTTCTGCGGGCGAATTCGACGAAGCGGAAGCGATCCAAACGATGGCGAGACTCGGTGTACTGGAAAAGGCGAGTATCCTCCAGATAGACTTCGCTCTTTACGACAACAATATGCGTGTCATCTTTTAAATTCATCAGTTTGTGATCTTCCCGTGTCGCAGGCTCCACAACGAATTCCTTTTTGGCATAAGCGATATTCAGACCAAGTTCATTCTCCAAATACGCATAAATGGAATTTTCAGCAGCTTCGGAAGGGATTTGTTCGACGATATCATGGAAGAGATAGTCTTTGTCCATGATGACAACTTCCCCGGCAATCTTGCGAAGCCGGACAAGGGAAATTACTTCGCGGCCTGGATCTACCTTCAAATTTTCTGCAAGGAACTCCGGAAGCGTCTCTAGTTTATTTTTGATGACGATTGTTTCATTTGGGATTTGTTGGGAGTCTTGAAGCTCTTTAAAACTGGTAAGCCCGGAAACAGGGAAATTGAAGCGTCTGATGTCAAGTACAATGGAACCTTTGCCTTGTTTCTTTTGGATATAGCCACCTTCCAGCAACAGGGCCAAAGCCTTTCTGATTGTTTCCCGCGAAACGTGATAGTGGTCCGAAAGTGTTTTTTCGCTGGGCAACAGAGATCCTGTTTCGAATTCAGCATGTTCGATTTTTTTTCTCAAATCCATATAGATATCAAAGAATTTATTCATAATCATCACTCCTTCTGTAAGTGGATGGGTTTATTGGAAATAAAATAAATAAGTTGAAATAATCGTGTTTAATAATATTATTCCCGTTTATTCTATATTATAACCACGGAAATAAAAAGAGAATCAGCATTATTTTAATTTGTAAGGGTTTGCATATCATTATTTTATCATATTGTTGCCATTTATGGTGAAAAATTTTCACTTTTTTAATGTGAAATGAGGTCATTATTTCTTCTCTTTTGAAAAAAAATAGATTATTTCCGAACGAACGGTCCTTCAGTATCTAAAATTGTTTGGAATAATTACAGGTGATGTGCTATATTAAAAATGAAAAATCGATAATGGGGGAAAATGGATGAATACGGTTGTTTCTGTCGTAATGGGTAGTACTTCTGACTGGGAAACTATGAAAGAAGCTTGCATAATACTGGATGAATTCGGTATCGCTTATGAAAAGAAAGTCGTTTCGGCACACCGGACGCCTGATCTGATGTTCACTTTTGCGGAACAAGCACGGGCTGCGGGAACGAAAGTCATCATTGCCGGCGCGGGCGGCGCAGCGCACCTTCCGGGCATGATTGCCGCGAAAACGACGCTTCCGGTCATCGGTGTTCCGGTCCAATCGCGCGCTTTGAGCGGAATGGATTCTTTGTTGTCCATCGTCCAGATGCCCGGTGGTGTTCCGGTTGCGACGGTAGCGATCGGCAAAGCAGGGGCAATCAATGCCGGTCTGCTGGCCGTGCAGATCCTTTCAATCGAAAATCAGGATTTGGCCGATCAATTGGAAAAGAGACGGGAAGATTTAAAACAAAAAGTATTGGAAAGTAGTGAAGATCTTGTATAAAATACTGAAACCGAACGACGTGATCGGCATCATCGGCGGGGGACAATTAGGACGTATGCTGGCACAGTCCGCAAAGAGGATGGGATTCACCGTCGGAATTTTGGATCCGGGAGAAAATTGCCCGGCAGCCCAAGTTGCGGATTGGCACATCCAGGCGGCATACGCTGACGCGGTGGCTTTGCGCGAATTGGCCGAAAAATCCGATGTCGTGACATTCGAATTTGAGAACATCGATGCAGTAGCGCTGCAGGAAGTGGAAACACTGTCCAGCATTCCGCAAGGCAGCGGAATTTTGACGATCACGCAGGACCGCATCAAGGAGAAGGAATTCCTTCAATCCGCCGGTGTATCGATTGCGCAATTCGCGGTAGTGGAAAATGCGGAACAATTGGATGCGGCCATCGCTAAAATCGGTTATCCGAGTGTTTTAAAAACGACCCGTTTCGGGTATGATGGTAAGGGACAGGTTGTCCTGAAATCGGAAGCGGACAAAGCGGAAGCCATGAAACTGGCAACGGACAGCATCTGCGTTTTGGAGGCTTGGGTTCCGTTCACGAAAGAACTTTCGGTCATGATCGTACGCAATCAAAAAGGTGAAGCGACGGTGTTCCCGGTCTCCGAAAATATCCACATCAACAATATTCTGCACGAATCGATTGTGCCGGCCCGCGTCACGCCTGCGGTAGCCGAAAAAGCCAACAAGGCGGCCCACCAAATCGCCGACGCGCTGCAGTTGGTAGGTACGCTGGGCATCGAAATGTTCCTGGCTGCGGATGATACGATCTTCATCAATGAGTTGGCGCCGCGTCCGCATAATTCTGGCCATTACACAATCGAGGCAATGAACGTTTCCCAATTTGATGCCCATATCCAAGCAGTCGCCGGATTGCCGATGCCGACAGCGCGTCAATTGTCGCCTGCCATCATGGTCAATATCCTGGGACAGCATATGGAAGGCACAATCGCGCTGCGGGAAGAAAAAGCGGATTGGTCTTTCCATTACTACGGCAAAGCGGAATCGCGCACAGACAGAAAAATGGGTCATATCACCATTTTGACAGATGATCAAGAAGCAACCTTAACAGAAATAGACAATACCCGAATCTGGAACGGAGGAACAATTTAAAATGCTTACACGTTATACACGCCCTGAGATGGCCGAGGTTTGGTCCGAATACAATCGTTACAAATGCTGGCTGGAGGTCGAAATCCTGGCTGATGAAGCTTGGGCAGCCCTAGGTGAGATCCCTGCGGAAGACGTTGCTAAAATCCGCGCGAATGCAACTTTTGATATCGACCGTATCCTTGAAATCGAAAAAGAGACCAGACATGATGTAGTGGCGTTCACACGCGCCGTTTCCGAATCTTTGGGAGAAGAAAGAAAATGGGTCCACTATGGCCTTACGAGTACCGATGTGGTCGATACTGCCTACGGTTACCAATTAAAGCAAGCTAATGATATCCTGCGCAAGGATCTGCAGAATATGCTGGAAATCATCGGCAACAAGGCAAAAGAACACAAAAAGACTGTCTGCATGGGTCGTACGCATGGTGTACATGCAGAACCTACGACATTCGGCTTGAAACTGGCTACGATGTATTCAGAAATGAAACGCAACATCGAGCGTTTTGAACACGCAGCAAAAGGTGTTGAAGCCGGAAAAATCAGCGGTGCAGTAGGCACTTTCGCAAACATCCCGCCATTCGTGGAGGAGTATGTCTGTGAAAAATTAGGTATAAGACCGCAAGAGATTTCGACGCAGGTTCTTCCGCGCGATCTGCATGCCGAATATATGGCAACGATCGCTTTGATCGCGACAAGCATCGAGCGTTTCGCAACTGAAATACGTGGACTGCAAAAATCGGAAACCCGCGAAGTGGAAGAATTCTTCGCGAAAGGCCAAAAAGGTTCTTCCGCTATGCCGCACAAGCGCAACCCGATCGGTTCCGAAAATATGGTTGGCCTTGCCCGCGTCATCCGCGGTTACATGGTAACTGCTTACGAGAATGTAGGCTTATGGCATGAACGCGACATTTCCCACTCTTCAGCGGAACGCATCATCCTTCCTGACGCAACGACATTGTTGAACTATCAGTTGAACCGTTTTGGGAACATCATCAAGAACTTGACTGTGTTCCCTGAGAATATGCTCCGCAACATGAATGCCACGTTCGGATTGATCTATAGCCAACGCGTTCTGTTGAAATTGATCGACAAAGGTATGAGCCGTGAAGAAGCTTATGACTTGGTACAGCCGAAGACTGCCCTTTCATGGGATAATCAGACCGATTTCCGTCCATTGGTGGAAGCGGACGAAGCGATCATGGCAAAATTAACGAAAGAAGACATCGAGGATGCCTTCAACTATAACTATCACTTGAGTCACGTCGACGAAGTATTCGCAAGACTTGGTTTAGGAGACTAATGGAAAGGCTGGGACTACGGTTCCGGCCTTTTTCTGTTCATCGGATGACTGAAAGGCACTGAGGAAAAACCGGGATTTATTTCATTTTTCATGAAAATGCCATTGACAAGTAGAGGGCAGATGATACAATATAAACGAATGAATAAGGCGTTTGTATAAATTAATGTTCGGTTTTGGAAAGGGACGGGGAAGATGGAAAGAAAAGAATTGCTTTATACTGGGAAAGCTAAAAAGATGTATGCTACAGATCAGGAGAATGTTCTTTGGGCCGAGTACCTAAATCAAGCTACGGCATTAAACGGCATAAAAAAGGATACTATCGAGGGGAAAGGCAGACTCAATAACCAGATCACCGGCCGCATCTTCGAGTATCTGGCTGAAAAGGGTATCGCGAGCCATTACATCCAAGAACTATCAGAAACCGAACAATCAGTGAAAAGAGTCAATATGTTCCCATTGGAAGTGGTTGTCCGCAATGTAGCCGCTGGAAGCTTCGCGAAACGTTTCGGCATGGAGGAAGGCATCGACTTGCCGTTCCCTGTTTTGGAATTCTACTACAAAGACGACGCGCTCAATGATCCTTTCATCAATGATGCCCATGTACAAGTCCTTGGAGCAGCGACTGAAGAAGAAGTTGCCGAAATCAAGCAGCAAGCGCTGAAGATCAATGCAGCCTTGATCGAGATGTTCAAGGCAATCGGCATCCGCCTGATCGATTTCAAAATCGAATTCGGCAAGACAGCTGAGGGAGAAATCATCCTGGCTGATGAAATTTCACCGGATACATGCCGCCTTTGGGATCTCGAAACGAATGAACATTTGGACAAAGACATCTACCGCCGTGACTTGGGAGATCTGATTCCGGTCTACGTGGAAGTGCTGGACCGCCTGAACAAAATGTAAGCCAACCGGAACAAAACCAACTAAAAAAAAACAAAAAATAAAAAAACAAAAGCGAGGAATTTGGACATGTATAAAGTAACCGTGTATGTAACGTATAAAGACTCAGTATTGGATCCGCAAGGGGAAGCCGTGAAGGGTGCCGTCCACCGTATGGGTTACCCGACGATCGAAGATATCCGCATCGGGAAATATTTCGAAATCCAAGTTTCCAAAGATGAAGAGAACGTTGAACAAGTCATCGAAGAGATCTGCGACAAATTGCTGGCGAACGTGGTCATGGAAACTTACCGTTATGAAATCCAGGAGGTTGAAGCTTAATGAAATTCGCTGTCATCGTTTTTCCTGGCTCGAACTGTGATTTAGATATGTATGCAGCCATCAAAGATATTCTTGGAGAAGATGCAGAGTATGTGCAACATTATGAAACAAGCCTTGAAGGTTTCGATGCTGTCCTATTGCCCGGCGGATTCACATATGGCGATTACTTGCGTACAGGTGCGATTGCCCGCTTTGCGAACATCATGAGCGAAGTCGTCCGTTTCGCTGAAGAAGGCAAGCCTGTATTCGGCACTTGCAACGGATTCCAGATTTTGGCTGAAGCCGGTTTATTGCCTGGTGCTTTGCGCCGCAATGATACTTTGAAGTTCGTCTGCAAACCGCAGGATCTCAAAGTCGTGAATGCTGATACGCAATTCACTTCCCTCTATAAAGAAGACGAAATCATCTCTGTTCCGATCGCGCACGGTGAAGGAAACTACTTCTGCGATGCAGAGACTTTGGCTGACCTGAAAGCCAACAATCAAATCGTATTCACTTATGCTAATGGTAACCCGAACGGCAGCATCGAAGACATCGCCGGCATCATCAACAAAAAAGGCAATGTCCTCGGCATGATGCCTCACCCGGAGCGTGCTGTCGAAGCTTTGCTGGGATCGGCTGACGGCCTGCGCCTGTTCCAATCCATGGTTGAAAATTATAAGAAGGAGCTGAACAAATAATGGCATTTTTAGAACCAACGCCAGAACAAGTAAAAGAATCCAAAATTTATCGTGAATGGGGTCTGACAGACGAAGAGTACGGCACAATCTGCGATAAAATTTTGCATCGTTTGCCGAATTATACTGAAACTGGCCTGTTTGCCGTTATGTGGAGCGAACACTGTTCTTATAAAAATTCAAAACCAGTCCTGAGAAAATTCCCTACTACCGGCCCGCAAGTGTTGCAAGGACCTGGCGAAGGCGCTGGTATCGTGGATATCGGCGACGGCCAAGCTGTCGTTTTCAAAGCGGAAAGCCACAACCACCCATCAGCTGTCGAGCCTTATGAAGGTGCAGCTACCGGTGTCGGCGGAATTATCCGTGACATCTTCAGCATGGGAGCACGCCCAATTGCGATCCTTGACTCTTTGCGTTTCGGAGAATTGGACAATGAGCGTACGAAACACATCTTCGAAGAAGTCGTTGCCGGTATCAGCGGTTACGGCAACTGTATCGGTATTCCGACTGTCGGCGGAGAAACGGTCTTCGACCCTTGCTACAAAGGCAATCCGTTGGTCAACGCAATGTGCGTCGGTTTGATCGATCAAAAAGATATGCAAAAAGGCCAAGCTGCCGGAGTCGGCAACTCGATCATGTACGTGGGCGCAAAAACAGGCCGCGATGGCATCCATGGCGCCACTTTCGCTTCCGAAGAATTCAAGGAAGAGGAAGAAGCGCAACGTTCAGCTGTCCAAGTGGGCGATCCATTCATGGAAAAATTATTGATGGAAGCTTGTTTGGAATGCATTTATGATTACTCCGACGCTTTGATCGGTATCCAGGACATGGGTGCTGCCGGTTTAGTCTCTTCCAGCTCGGAAATGGCTTCAAAAGCAGGCAGCGGCTTGCTTTTGAACCTTGACGATGTTCCGCAGCGCGAAACAGAAATGACACCTTACGAAATGATGCTTTCCGAGTCACAGGAGCGTATGCTGTTGTGCATCAAGAAGGGCGAAGAGCAACGCATCGTCGACCTGTTCAAAAAATATGAATTGGATGCAGTCGTGATCGGTGAAGTTACCGATGATGGCATGTACCGTCTATCCCATGCAGGCAAAGTGGTCGCTGAACTTCCGGTTGATGCTTTGGCTGAAGATGCACCGGTCTACTACAAGCCGACTGCAGTACCTGCCCGCATCGCTGCATTCGCAGCTATGGAAGACTATAAGCCAGTCTTCACATCAGCGCAGGATACCTTAGTGGCTTTATTGCAACAAGCGACGCTGGCTTCCAAGAAGAGCGTCTATGATACCTATGATTCCATGGTCCGCACCAGCACGGTTGTAGGCCCAGGAAGCGATGCTGCAGTTGTCCGCGTCCGCGGCACCAAAAAAGCGATCGCAATGACAACGGACTGCAACGGCCGTTACCTGTATTTGAACCCGGAAATCGGCGGACAGATCGCTGTCGCTGAAGCTGCCCGCAATATCGTTGCCAGCGGCGGAAAACCATTGGCAATCACAGACTGCTTGAACTACGGAAATCCTGATAAACCAGAAATTTTCTGGGAATTAAGCACTTCCGCGGACGGTATCTCTGAAGCTTGCCGCCAATTGGATACGCCTGTCATCTCAGGTAACGTGTCCCTTTACAATGAAACCGACGGCGTGGCCGTTTATCCGACACCGATGATCGGTATGGTTGGTCTGATCGAGGATCTTGCACACATCACTACGCAAGCTTTCAAAGCTGCAGGCGACCATATCATTCTGATCGGCGAAACCAAAGCAGATTTCAACGGTTCCGAACTGCAAAAAATGGAATTGGGCAAAATCGAAGGCAAACTGATGGACTTTGACTTGGCTGTCGAAAAAGAAAACCAAGCGAACGTCCTGAAAGCAATCAAAGCGGGTCTGATCGCAAGCGCGCATGACCTATCAGAAGGCGGCTTGGCGGTCGGCTTGATGGAGAGCGTCTTTGACACCGGCTTAGGCTTCGACGTAACGGTTGCCATGGACAAAACGTTGTTGTTCAGCGAAACGCAATCACGCTTCATCCTGACCGTAAAACCTGAAAATGTTGCCGCTGTGGAAGCAATCTTCGGATCAGCTGCTGCGCAAATCGGAACCGTGACTGCTGATGCTGTCGCAAAAATCGCTGCCGCGAACGAAACAATCACTTTGGATGTGAAAGAAGTACAAACGAAATGGGAGGAGGCTATTCCATGCTTGCTGAAACAAAAAGCTTAAACGAAGAATGTGGCGTATTCGGCATTTGGGGAGACGACAATGCCAGCCAGTTGACTTACTTCGGTTTGCACAGCTTGCAGCACCGTGGACAAGAGGGTGCAGGGATAGTTTCATGTGATGAAGGAAAACTGTTGGTTCACCGTAATCTTGGTCTGATCAGCGAAGTGTTCAAGGACGAAGCGGATCTGCAAAGATTGACAGGGAACCGTGCCATCGGGCATGTGCGTTACTCGACTTCCGGACAGAACAGCATCGAGAATGTGCAGCCGTTTTTGTACCATTTCTATGATATGGACATCGCCATTTGCCACAACGGCAACTTGGTGAATGCCAAATCATTGCGACGCAATCTTGAGGAAAACGGCGCCATCTTCCATTCGACTTCGGATACGGAAGTTCTGATGCATCTGATCAGACGCAGCCAGAAAGACAGCCTGATCGAAAAGATCAAAGAGAGCCTGAATCAGGTTAAAGGCGGCTTCACTTATATCCTTTTGACCGAAGAGAAAATGTTCGGTGCCGTCGATCCGAATTCATTCCGTCCGCTTGTCATCGGCCAATTGCCGAATGGCGCGTATGTGATGGCCAGCGAAACGTGTGCCATCGATACGATCGGCGCGGATTTTGTCCGCAACGTCAATGCCGGCGAACTGGCGATCATTGACGACAACGGCTTGACGATCGAAAAATATACCGACGATACAACCATCTCCATCGCTGCGATGGAGTATATCTACTTCGCGCGTCCGGATTCCAATATTGCCGGCGTGAATGTGCATACTGCACGCAAGCGGATGGGAACGCGTTTGGCCATCGAAGCACCTGCAGTGACAGCCGATATCGTTATCGGTGTGCCCAACTCTTCCTTGTCCGCAGCGAGCGGATTTGCGGAAGAAAGCGGAACGCCTTACGAAATGGGCCTGATCAAGAACCAATATGTCGGACGTACGTTCATCCAACCGACGCAGGAACTGCGCGAATTGGGCGTAAAAATGAAGTTGTCCGCCGTAAAAGGGGTTGTCCAAGGCAAGAGCGTCGTCATGGTGGATGATTCGATCGTGCGCGGGACGACCAGCAAACGCATCGTGACGTTATTGAAAGAAGCGGGAGCCAAAGAAGTGCATGTCCGCATCTCTTCCCCACCTTTGATCTACCCGAGTTTTTACGGCATCGACATCAGCAAGTCAGCTGAACTGATCGCCGCTAAAATGACCGTTGATGAAATTTGTGCATACATCGGTGCGGACAGCTTGGCTTTCCTTAGCCAAGAGGGTCTGATCGATTCAATCGGTTTGAAATTTGATATGCCGTATTCAGGCTTATGCATGGACAGCTTCAACGGGGATTATCCGACTGGGCTACACGACTATGAAGCGGATTACGTGAACAATATGACAGCTATTCAAAAAGAGAATCTAAAGGGAGGGCAAGCTTGATGGAAAACGCATATGCAAAAGCGGGTGTGGATGTCACAGCCGGTTATGAAACAGTCAGCCGCATCAAGAAGCACATCGACCGCACAAAACGTCCAGGCGTTTTTGGCGAAGTCGGCGGATTCGGCGGAAACTTTGACCTTTCTGAATTGAATTATAAAAAACCTGTACTTGTATCGGGTACGGATGGTGTCGGCACGAAGCTGATGCTGGCCATTGAAGCCGGAAAATTCGATACGATCGGGATCGATTGTGTCGCAATGTGCGTCAACGATGTCGTAGCGCAAGGTGCAGAACCTCTTTATTTCTTGGATTATGTAGCTGTCGGTAAAAACCGTCCGGAAAAATTGGAGCAGATCGTTGCTGGCGTAGCTGAAGGCTGCGTCCAAGCCGGAGCTGCCCTGATCGGCGGAGAAACAGCTGAAATGCCCGATATGTACGATCCGGAAGATTTCGATCTGGCCGGATTTACGGTAGGCATTGCGGAAAAAGATGCTTTGTTGACACCTGCCTTGATCAAAGAAGGCGATGTGTTGGTTGGTTTGCCTTCATCAGGCATCCATTCGAACGGCTACTCCTTGGTGCGCAAAATCTTCTTCAAGGACAATGACTACAAATTGGCCGACAAGGTCGAAGGCATCGAAGACCAAGAATTGGGCGATGTTTTATTGACGCCTACAAGAATCTACGTGAATGCTTTATTGCCGTTGATCAAAAAACAACTGCTGCACGGCGTTGCCCACATCACAGGCGGCGGCTTTGTCGAAAACGTGCCGCGTATGCTTCCTGAGAACGTCCAAGCGGAAATCCAATTAGGCAGCTGGCCTGTCTTGCCGATCTTCCAAGTGATGGAAAAAATCGGCAACATTCCGGCTCTTGAAATGTACGAAATCTTCAACATGGGCATCGGTATGGTGTTGGCGGTCGCTCCCGAAAACTTGACGGAAGTGCTCGGCGTTCTAACCGAGAACGATGAAAAAGCCTACGTGATCGGATCCGTGGCTGCAAAAACATCAGAAAAAGAGGTTATCCTGAAAGAGGCTCAAGCATGAGGATAGCTGTCTTTGCTTCAGGAAACGGCTCGAATTTTCAAGCCATCGCCGAAGCCATCGCGTCAGGCGAAGTGGATGCGACGATCGCTTTCCTGTTCTGCGACAAGCCGAAAGCATATGCGATCGAGCGCGCCAAACAACACAATATCCCGGTGATTTCCTTTACGCCGAAAGGATTCACGGATCGAGTCGCCTACGAAAATGAAATTTTGAAGCATCTGGCTGAAGAAAATGTCGACTTGGTTGTCTTGGCCGGCTATATGCGGATTGTCGGACCGACTTTGCTATCGGCCTACGCCGACCGCATCGTCAATATCCACCCGTCCTTGCTGCCGGATTTCCCGGGTCGGCATGGCATCCAGGATGCCTTCGAAGCAGGCGTTCTGGAGACCGGCGTCACCGTCCATTTCGTCGATGAGGGGGTCGATACCGGCCCGATCATCGCCCAAGAAAAAGTGGCGATCCTTCCGGAGGATACGCTGGAGACTTTGGAGACCCGTATCCATCAAGTGGAGCACCGGATTTTCCCACAAGTGATCCAACAACTGGCACAAAAGAATAAAGGCTAAGAAAAGCTGAACGGGTTCGTTCAGCCCTGAAAGAAATTTAGGAAATCTGTCCACGCAACGTTCCCTACGGTCACCTTGTACTGGGGCTCTAAGGGATGAATCCCTAAGAGTCCCATGCAACTGAGCATCGTAGAGCGCAATATGCTGAGAGACTTCCTGCGTCAGCAGGTTAGTCGAATAGTATCCTTGGCTCGCAGAGACAAGGGGTTCCTTTATCCTTTCCGAAGGGCTAACCCGTGAAGCTAGCCATCATTATTAGGTGCATGAAACATTTTGCAAATGTGTGGAACACCTACGGTGATGCGCTTTTATGTTGAAAACAATTTTATAAATTCCTATAGGCTAACAAAATGGATGAGGACTCCGCGCTTGCGGAAGTCCTTCCTTTTGTTAAAACCGCATGAATCCATCATAAATTTAAGGAGTGACACACAGTGACAAGAGCATTGATCAGTGTTTCAGATAAAACAGGCGTAGTAGCATTTGCGCAGGCATTAGCAGCAAAAGGAATCGAAATCATCTCAACTGGCGGAACGAAGAAAGCTTTGGAAGAGGCTGGCGTACCGACTATTTCCGTAGAGGATGTAACCGGCTTTCCTGAAATGATGGACGGCCGCGTAAAAACGTTGCACCCACTGATCCATGGCGGACTTTTGGGCAGACGTGATCTTGCGGACCATATGCAAGCCATGAAAGATCACAATATCGCACCGATTGATTTTGTTGTCGTCAACCTGTACCCATTCAAGGAAACCATCAGCAAAAACGATGTGACTTTGGCTGATGCCATCGAAAACATCGACATCGGCGGCCCAAGCATGCTCCGCAGCGCGGCTAAGAACTACGCGAGCGTAACTGTTTTGACCGATCCGATCGACTATGAAAAAGTCCTTGCCGAATTGGAAGCTGCCGGCGAAACGACTTTCGAAACACGCCAAGCTTTGGCTGCAAAAGTGTTCCGTCATACAGCCAGCTACGATGCTTTGATCGCCCAATACTTGACCAATGTGGTCGGCGAAACCGAACCTGAAAAATTGACAGTGACTTATGATCTGAAACAAAGCCTGCGTTACGGAGAAAACGGCCACCAAACAGCGACTTTCTACCAAGAACCATTGGCTGTACCGTTCTCGATCGCGAGCGCGGTCCAATTGCACGGAAAAGAATTGTCCTACAACAACATCAAAGATGCTGATGCAGCTATCCGTATCGCACGCGAATTCGACGAGCCCGCTGTAGTTGCCGTCAAGCATATGAATCCATGCGGCGTCGGTATCGCAGACGACATCGATGCAGCCTTCGATCGTTGCTATGCAGCTGATCCTGTCTCCATCTTCGGCGGCATCGTGGTTGCGAACCGTCCTTTGGATGTGGCGACTGCCGAAAAACTGAACAGCATGTTCCTGGAAATCGTTTTGGCGCCAAGTTATACAGAAGCGGCTCTAGCCATTCTGTCCAAGAAGAAAAATGTCCGCATCATGACTTTGGATTTCTCGGCTGCAAAAGCAGGCGGAAAAGAATTCGTCTCCGTATTGGGCGGCATGCTGGAACAGACGCAGGACATCAACACAGAAGACGTACCGGCTAATTGGGAAGTCTTGACCGAACGTCAACCGACTGAAGACGAAATGAAAGCAATGGATTTCGCCTGGAAAGTCGTGAAACACGTGAAGAGCAATGCCATCGTATTGGCAAACAGCAAACAGACAGTCGGCATCGGCGCAGGCCAGATGAACCGTGTCGGATCCGTCAAAATTGCCATCGAGCAAGCCGAAGCGGCCAACGCCATCGAAGGCGCTGTATTGGCGAGTGATGCCTTCTTCCCGATGAACGACAGCGTAGAGTATGCTGCCAAACACGGCATCAAAGCGATCGTTCAACCAGGCGGCAGCATCAAGGACCAAGATTCGATCGAAATGGCAAACAAATACGGCATCACGATGCTGAAAACAAGCGTAAGACACTTCAGACACTAAGATGAGATGAAATCCGTTTAGACCCTGAGCACTAAGAGGACAAACGCAAAGCGGACGCTTTTTGTCCGTGTGCGTTTGTCAACTTAGGCGGAGGGGTCTGGATTTCAGAACTCGATTAAAACAAGATGTGATGAATCCCATGGTAGAAATCGAGCACTAAGAAGGCAACTGCAAAGCGGGCGCTTTTTGCCCGTGTGCAGTTGACAGCTTAGGCGGAGATTTCTGGGATTCAGAACTCGATTAATAGGCAATATCAAGCTTCATATAAAAGGTTGGAGGATCTCAAAGATGAAACTTCTTGTAATCGGCAGTGGCGGACGCGAGCATGCCATCGCTAAAAAATTAATGCAAAGCCCGTTGGTGGAGACTATTTACTGCGCCAAAGGCAACCCAGGGATGGCCCAGGACGGCATCACGTTAGTAGACATTGCGGAAAACGATCACCAAGGATTGATCCAATTCGTCAAAGACAACAACATCGCTTGGACTTTCGTCGGACCGGAAATCCCTTTGTTTGAAGGGGTTACGGATGCATTTGAAGCGGCTGGCCTGAAAGTCTTCGGACCCAGCAAAAAAGCGGCCGACTTGGAATGCTCCAAGCAATTCGCAAAAGACCTGATGAAAAAATACGGCATCCCGACTGCAGCCTATGAGACATTCGAAGACTATGAGGCAGCTGTTGCTTATGTGGAAGCCAATGGTGTTCCGATCGTCATCAAGGCGGACGGTCTGGCGGCCGGCAAAGGCGTCGTTGTCGCGATGACGATGACGGAGGCTCTGAATGCACTGAACGACATGCTCCTGCAAGGCAAATATGCAGCCGGCAAACCGAAAGTCGTCATCGAAGAGTACCTTGAAGGGGAAGAATTCTCGTTGTTCGCGTTGGCGAATGGTGCGAAGTATTACTATTCAGGCGTCGCACAGGACCACAAGCGGGCTTACGACGGCGACAAAGGACCGAATACGGGCGGCATGGGCGCTTATTCGCCTGTACCGCAAGTATCCGAAGCTATGATTCAAGAAGTGCTGGATACGGTCGTAAAACCGACTGTAGAGGCGATGGTTGCTGAAGGCATCCCATTCAAGGGAGTTGTCTATGCCGGCTTGATGATCACCGCCAAAGGGCTGCGCGTCATCGAATTCAATGCCCGTTTCGGCGATCCGGAAACACAGGTCATCATGAATCAGATGGCATCCGATTTGGCGCAAGTCATCGATGACATCCTGAACGGAAAAGATCCGGTCATCGAAATGTACACCGATCGTTACACTTTGGGTGTCGTTGTTGCCGCTGAAGGCTATCCGGAAGCGCCGATGAAAGATATCCCATTGCCTGATCTGGATAAGGAAAATGCGGATTGCATCGTCTATGCAGCAGGCGTGAAGGCTGGCGAACAAGGACTATTGTCAAACGGCGGTCGTATCCTGTTGATCGCTGGCCAAGGCGAAACGCTCCAAGCCGCGCAAGACAAAGCCTACCGTTACCTGAGTGCAAATCCGATTGCGCACACGTTCTACCGTTCCGATATCGGAGCAAAAGCGATCCGTTTTACCGAAAAATAGCAAGTGAGAGGGAGGCTTCGGGTCTCCCTCTTTGTATTTCTGTCCGGAAAAGTTATACTGAATCTGACAGAACTATCCATTTGAGGAGTGATCGATATGGTGAAAACATTGATTCACAGCGGAAAAGTCGGACTGGAAGGTTTGAAATGGGAAGACCGTGCGGAACAGCCGGCTGGACCTTTCGAGATCAAAATAAAGGTCAAAGCGGCGGGACTGAATCATCGCGACCTTTTTGCCTTGAGCCAAGTCCATGAGAAGCATCCGGTTGTCATCGGATCGGATGCTGCCGGTGTCGTTGTGGCTGTCGGAGCAGAGGTGACACGTTTCAAAATCGGTGATGAAGTGATGCTTTATCCCGGCAGTGGTTGGCGCAAGAACAGCGATACGGCACCGGAAAATTTCACGATCCTCGGGAGTTCGGAGCAGGGGGCGATGGCGGAGGAAATCGTTGTTTCCGAAGAGAATGCTGTCCATAAACCGGCCCATCTGTCTTGGGAAGAAGCCGGCGTGTTGTCTCTGTCCGCTTTGACAGCTTACCGGGCTTTGTTCACAAAAGGCGGCGTATCGGAAGGCATGAAAGTTCTGATCCCAGGCATCGGCGGCGGAGTAGCCAACTATCTGCTGCAATTCGCCAAGGCAGCTGGAGCTATGGTGTACGTCACTTCCCGTTCCCAAGAAAAATTGGGAATGGCGCTGCAGCACGGAGCCGAAAAAGGCTTGCTGCACGATGAGGATTGGGTCGAAGCGATGGACGGCGGAAAAGTGGATGTCGTGATCGAATCGGTCGGAGCAGCCACTTTCGACAAATCGCTGGATGCGGTCCGCAGAGGCGGCACCATCGTGACTTTCGGCTCATCGACGGGCGATCTGGTCACCTTCGATCTGCGGAAATTCTTTTACGGACAATACACGCTGAAAGGTTCGACAATGGGCAGTTTTGAAGAATATGAAGCGATGATCCGTTTTGTTGAGGAACATGATCTCCATCCAGTGGTCGATGCCGTTTACCCGGCAGAGCAGTTCAAGGAGGCTTTCCAACGGCTGGAAAGTGCCGAACAGACAGGGAAAATCGCCCTGCAGATTGGCTGATCCGCAACAGCATCCTCCTGTTGGCGGGCGGAGCTTTGTATCTGATGATGAAATGAAAAAACATCCGTCAAATGCTTGCATTGCGCCGGCATTGCTTGTATAATCGGCTAGAAATCTATTTAAAGTAAGCTGAAAAGAATATCCAAAGTGAACTGCAGTCAAAGTGCTTTTCCTCCCGCTTGAACGAAGGGGAGGAGTGGGCGCTTTTTTTGTACGCTGAAATGACCGAGAAAGGATGAAAATGAATGATTACAAATGAATTTGATACCATCGCCGCCATTTCGACGCCGCCAGGAGAAGGGGCCATCGGAATCGTGCGTTTGAGCGGGGATCAGGCGATCCAGATCGCCGATGCCTTATACCGAGCCGGAACGAAGCATTTGGCTGACGTCGCCACGCACACCATCAATTACGGCCACCTTTATGATCCGCGCACAGGCGACATGATTGACGAGGTCATGGTGTCCGTCATGCACGGACCGAAGACATTCACCCGCGAAGATGTCGTGGAAATCAACTGCCACGGCGGTGTCGTGAGCGTCAACCGGATTCTGCAGACGATTCTCCAGAACGGCGCCCGCATGGCGGAGCCCGGGGAATTCACAAAGCGTGCTTTCCTGAACGGCCGAATCGATCTGTCGCAGGCCGAAGCGGTCATGGACTTGATCCGTGCTAAGACCGATCGTGCGATGAATGTGGCTCTACATCAGTTGGACGGCAAATTGTCCGGTATGATTCGGGATATCCGTCAGATCATCCTGAACACGTTGGCTGAGGTCGAAGTGAACATCGACTACCCGGAATACGATGACGTCGAGGAAGTGACGACAAAGCTCTTGAAAGAACGCACCATTGAAGTGCGCGGACACATCCAGCATCTGTTGGATACCGCCAAACAAGGAAAGATTCTGCGCGAAGGTCTTCAGACAGCCATCATCGGCCGGCCGAACGTAGGCAAATCCAGTCTGCTGAACCGCCTGTTGCGTGAAGAGAAAGCCATCGTGACGGACATCGCCGGCACTACCCGCGATACGATCGAGGAATACGTGAACGTCAGAGGCGTTCCTTTGAAACTGATCGACACAGCGGGCATCCGCGAAACAGAGGATGTCGTGGAAAAAATCGGCGTCGAGCGCAGCCGTAAAGCCTTGGCCGAAGCGGATCTGATTCTGCTGTTGATCAACCAAAATGAAGGGCTGACGGAAGAGGATAAGCAGCTTCTGGAAGACACGAAGGACATGAACCGCATCATCCTTATGAATAAAATGGATCTGGAAGCCAAGATGACAACCGGTGAGCTGGAACCTTGGAGCGATCCTGAAAGAATCATCGAAACATCGATGCTGAGCGAAACCGGCCTGGACCAACTGGAACAACAGATTACGAAGATGTTCTTCTCCGGGGAAACCGGCGAGAAGGATGCTACCTATGTATCAAATGTCCGCCACATCGCGCTCTTGAACGATGCGATGGATTCGCTGGATGAAGTGCTGAGCGGCATCGCATCAGGCATGCCGATCGACCTCGTCCAGATCGACTTCACCCGTTGCTGGGACCTGCTCGGAGAAATCACCGGTGACAGCGTCCAAGACGAACTCCTCACCCAACTCTTCACACAGTTCTGTTTAGGGAAATAACAGTGTGTGATGAATCCTGAGCTCAGAGTTTGAGCACTAACGAGGTTCAGGACTAAGCAGCCCGGTTTTGGCTGCGTGGGCCTGAAGAGCGTTAGGCGGAGAACTCTAGGATTCAGAACCGTTCTAAAAATGATACGATGAATTGCGTAATGAATGTTAGGAACAAATAGATAGCACAAACGAAAGGAATGGAAAAATGAACAGATTTGAAGCTGGAAGTTTTGATGTGATTGTTGTAGGAGCCGGACATGCCGGATCCGAAGCGGCGCTTGCCGCTGCGCGTATGGGATGCAGCACGATGCTGGTCACCATCGATTTGAACATGGTCGCCTTTATGCCCTGCAATCCATCCATCGGCGGACCTGCGAAAGGTGTCGTCGTAAGAGAAATTGATGCATTAGGCGGCGAGATGGGACGCAACATCGACAAAACCTATATCCAAATGCGCATGCTGAACACAGGGAAAGGCCCTGCCGTCCAAGCATTGCGCGCACAAGCGGATAAGGATGACTATGCCCATCATATGAAGCATACCATCGAAAAACAGGAGAACCTGCTGCTGAAGCAAGCCATCGTTGAGGAATTGATCGTGGAAGACGGTGAAGTCAAGGGTGTAGTGACGCATACAGGCGCCGTTTACCGCGCTGGGGCTGTCGTCATCACAGCCGGAACTTCTTCCCGAGGCAAAATCATCATCGGGGACTTGGCTTATTCATCCGGACCGAACAATTCGCAGCCATCCATCAAGCTGTCCGAAAATCTGCTTGATCTGGGATTTGAATTGGCGCGCTTCAAGACCGGCACGCCGCCGCGGGTGATGGCTTCGAGCATCGATTATTCCAAAACCGAGGAACAACCCGGTGACGCTGAGCCGAACCATTTCAGCTTCCTTTCCAAAGATGAAGACTATCTGAAGGATCAACTGTCCTGCTGGCTGACGTATACAAGCCCGGAAAGCCATGAAATCATCCGTGACAATCTCCACCGCGCGCCGATGTTCACGGGTATCGTGGAAGGCGTAGGGGCACGTTATTGCCCATCTATCGAAGACAAAATCGTCCGCTTCAGCGACAAACCGCGCCATCAGCTCTTCCTGGAGCCCGAAGGCCGCGAAAACGAAGAAGTCTATGTGCAAGGCTTGTCCACCTCATTGCCGGAAGATGTTCAGCTTGATCTGATCCGTTCCGTTCCGGGGATGGAAAATGCCCAAATGATGCGGACAGGCTATGCCATCGAATACGATGTCGTGAAACCGCATCAGCTGCGTCTTTCCTTGGAGACGAAACTGGTGAAGAATCTGTTCACTGCCGGTCAAACAAACGGTACGTCCGGTTATGAAGAAGCTGCCGGACAAGGCATCATCGCCGGCATCAATGCAGCACTGGCTGTGCAAGGCAAAGAACCTTTCATCCTGAAGCGCAGCGATGGCTATATCGGCGTCATGATCGATGATTTGGTCACAAAAGGGACGATGGAGCCTTATCGCTTGCTGACTTCGCGCGCTGAGTACCGTCTGTTGCTTCGCCATGATAACGCCGACTTCCGCTTGACCGAAATGAGCCGTGAAATCGGTTTGGTGACGGAAGAACGCTACGCCTCATTCCTTGAGAAAAAACAGGCTGTCGAAAAGGAAATCGCCCGCCTCGAAAGTACGCGCCTGAAACCGACTGAAGAGCTGCAGGCTTTCCTTGCGGAACAAAATTCCGCTCCGCTGAAGGATGGCATTCTGTTTGCGGATATTTTGAAGCGTCCAGAACTGAAATATGAAGGTCTGATCGCTTTTGCTCCGCTTGAAGAAGCTTTGCCGAAAGAGGTCATCAAGCAAGTAGAAGTGCAGATCAAATATGCCGGCTACATCAAGAAAGCAGTCGAAAAAGTGGACAAGCTGAGGAAGATGGAAGAAAAACGCATCCCTGTGAACATCGATTACGATGCAATCAACGGAATCGCCAATGAAGCCAAACAAAATCTGAAGAAGATCCAACCGGAAACAATTGCCCAAGCAAGCCGGATCAGCGGCGTCAATCCAGCCGATATTTCCGTATTGATGGTCTACGTGACCCAAGGGAAAATCGCCAAAGTTTCAGAGTAAAATTAAAGAAGCAGAACGCCTATTAATATGGGCGTTCTGCTTCTTTTTTTGCTCTAATCAAAAAAGATGGACTAGCCATTCTCTCTTTTTTGAATATGTTTTGTAATGAATAGGTAGTTGTAAAAAGCAAGACTGACCAGAATGATTAACATTAAAAAATATCCGTATCGAACTCCTGAAAAAAATGCTAATCCGTATATAACAGCAGGTGCCAACAAAAGTGCTGCCAGAAAGATGAGTTCCAGTTCCAACAAAATCAGGATGCTCAGGCCATTGGATTTGAGTGAAAAAACATAGGTAAAGATAATTAAAAAAATCAAAATCAACATCAGAAGATTATCCGAAAGGAAGCGAAAACCCGTTACAGGCAGAACCGTGAATGTTTCTGAATCTGGAACCAGAATCCAAGGCATAAACAGAGTGCTTAACAAAACTAAATACATAACGGAAATGACATTATTTTTAAGAAAATTCATTCCAATCAGCCCCTCATCTCTAAATTAGTCTACAAAGAAAGAAATATACTTCCACAATGCTTTTTTATTAGTGTGCTACCCGTTACTTCTAATGACTTGTGTTGATTGTATCACAATTATATTCATGTGAAATATATATGCTGATGTTTATTTGGTATATTTTTATGCAAAATAGTCTCATAACGGCGTTTACAGTTTTTTCCCCTCAATGAACTATCAAAAAAGTGAAATTGCCGCATAAAAAATTATAGTATAATGGAGCTTGAGCTTTAGAGGCGCAAACAGAGCAAGTGTCTTTGGGAGCCGAATCAACAAGGATAGGAGGCGCAGCAGATGCGTTACCATCATGAAATCATCGAACCGGATCCGGAACTCCCCGTTTTCTATATTTTTCACAACGAAAGAACGGATTCCGGTGTCCTTGCCCATTGGCACAAATCATTGGAAATAAGCTATACGATGTCCGGAAAGATCAGTGAATTCAAGATCGATGGGACCGTCCACGAAACGAATGCCGGAGACATCCTGGTCATCAATTCAAATGAAGTCCATTCCATCTGGGACGAGCATAATCAGACGAAAGCTTTGTCGCTCATTTTCCCGTATGCCTTCATCAAATCCGAGATACCCGATTACGACAACAAAAGCTTCCGCCTGACGAACCGGCTTGCCTATTCGGATCTGCAAAGAGAGAAGCTGGATGAACTGCGCAGCTTGCTGGACCGGTACTTTTTCGTTATGGAAAGCGATGGCGCAGATAAGGGGAGACTTTTGCTGAAAGGCATGCTGTACCAGATCCTTTTCCTTCTGGATACGTACTTTTCTGCCCCGAAAACGGATAAGAACAGAGGCAGCTCCTCGTTGCCGCTGATTTCCGCCATAACGGAACACATCGACGAGAATCTGGACAAAGATCTGGCGGTCGATAAATTGGCAGCGGCTTTCCATCTCTCTTATACGCATCTGTGCCGCTTGTTCAAAAAGGAAACCGGCAGCACGATCCACAGCCATATTGTCGAACAACGCCTCAACAAAGCCGTGAAACTGCTGATGTTCACCGACAAAAACATCCGTTACATTGTGGACGCCTGCGGTTTTCCGAATCAAAAATCCTTTTCGTCGGCCTTCAAAAACAAATACGGCATGACGCCAAAACGTTACCGGGATGAGAACAGGGCATAAACTGCCCATAATGATGGCACAAATCGCCCTTTTTTCTGCCGGAAATCCCCTAAAATAATAAGTAGAAAAAGCGCTACCCGTTTCAGCTATGGTTGATTTTTAACGAAATGAAACCGTTTTACGGCAGGGTGGGGTATTGCCTGTTTGGATGGAAAAAAGGATATGGAGGGATTAGGGAATGAGACGTAAGACATTCAGCACTATTTTTACATTAGGGATAACGGCAGGTTTGCTTGCCGGTTGCGGTTCCGGAGAATCGGTGGATCAACAGGATTCAGACCAGCAAGAAGGCGTGCAATCAGCCGATGCCTATGCTGGCGTCGTGAAGACCAGCATCTATGTGAAGGGATATGAAGGAGGACCGGGCGTACCGAAGCTCATCATCGAACTGGAGGATGCGGTCGACAGTGTCGATCCTAGCGGCTGGCAGGTCATGACGGCCGGATCGGAACGCACGGTGACGGACGTCTATACATCCGATGAAAACGGGAACCCGCAGGAGAATTCAAACTTCATCGCGATCGATATGGAGACCGGTTTTAATGATGAAACCTTCAGTGTGATCGGATCCCCGTTCACCTACAATACGACGACATCGATGAATGAGTGGTCTCCAGCTTATGAGGTCGCAATCGCTGCGCCTTCGATCACGATCAAGGACGAAACCTACTCTTTGAGCATCACGGAGAATGCCGTGAACAACCGCATCTCCCCGGATACGGATCTGTTTGCCGCCAGAGGGACTTTCAGCGGCAGCTACGTGAGTCCGTTGACGGACCAGGAAGAGGAAGTGACGCTGTCGACAGCTGCCTATGAACCGGAAGGACTTGCCGAAGGGGAAGCCAATCCGTTGGTTATTTGGCTGCACGGTCAAGGTGAAGGCGGAACAGATCCCGACATCGCGATCCTTGGGAATGAAGTTTCCGCGTTGGCAAAAGAGGAGATCCAGTCCTATTTCAAAACTGACGACGTGACCGGAGCTTACGTGTTGGCTGTCCAAGCGCCTACCTATTGGATGGACGAAGGGGACGGAACGAACGGCAACGGCAGCGGCATCTCCAGATACACCGAAATATTGATGGATACCATCAATGATTATGTAGCTGCGCATCCGGATGTCGATACCGATCGCATCTATTTGGGAGGCTGCTCGAACGGCGGCTACATGACCATGAATATGGTCATCCAATACCCGGAATATTTTGCTGCGGCTTATCCGGTCTGCGAGGCGTATGCTTATTATGAATACGAGCGCAACAGTGATGGTACGTATGTGAAAGCAAGCGAGGAAGCTACCGGTACTTCCGCTTTCTTGAAGACCGGGCGAGTTTGGTTCACGGAAGAAAAACTCCAGGCAATCAAAGACTTGCCGATTTGGTTTGTCCAATCAGCTGATGACCCGGTCGTCGTCCCTGCGAACTACTTGCTGCCGACTTACCAGGCACTTGTCCAGGCGGGAGCCGAAAACACTTGGGTTTCCTACTTCGAAACAGTTGAAGGAACGGATAGCCCCGGCACGACTTACATGGGTCACTTCTCCTGGATCTATCTCTTCAACAACCAGGTGACGGGCGTTCAGGACAAAGCGGCGATCGCGGCCTCGACTGACGCTGAAATATTCGGCTTCGAGCCAAGCAACGCTACCGGAGGGGGCACAGCTGCAGCGACAGTCGGTGAAACCACTTATACAAATATTTTCGAGTGGCTGAATGCGCAATCAAGATAAAAAGAATCAGCAAAAATGATTCTTGAGTAAGGCTGGCGCTTATGTTAAGATAGTTACAAAATTACATACGAAAAAGGGAGCTTGTGTCAGCAGGCTGAGAGGAAGTAATCAACTTCGACCGATTACCTGATTTGGATAATGCCAACGTAGGGAAATAACATTGAATGATTCTATTCAGCGGGAAATGCCTATCCGGACATTTCCCGCTTTTTTTTGTCGCAAAAAAACTATTTGGAGGTACCTCATGTTCAAAACGCTATTCGAAAATGTCCAGCAACAGTCTCCGCTGGTCCACTGCATCACCAATTACGTCACCGTCAATGATGTCGCCAATGTCCTGCTGGCTGCCGGTGGGTCGCCGATCATGGCGGATGCCCCCGAGGAAGTCGCGGACATCACAAGCATCTGCACCGCCCTGAATCTGAATATCGGCACCTTGAACAGCCGAGCCGTGGAGTCGATGCTGCTGGCAGGGCGCCAAGCCAATGCGCTCGCCCATCCCGTTGTTTTGGATCCGGTCGGTGCGGGAGCATCCCCTTTCAGGACTGAAACGACATTCAACTTGCTGGAAGACATTGCCTTCACCGTGATCAAAGGGAACATTTCGGAAATGAAAACGATCCATTCCGGCAGCGGCACGACGAAAGGCGTCGATGCAGACATCAGCGATGCCGTGACCGAGGAGACGCTCGAGGCAACGGTCGCTTTCGCCAAACGCTTGGCCGACCGCAATGAGGCGGTCATTGCGATCACCGGCGCAATCGATATCGTTGCGGACCGGGACAAAGCCTACATCATCCGCAACGGACATCCGCAGATGGCGAAGGTGTCCGGAACTGGGTGCATGCTGTCGGCATTGATCGCCGCCTATTGCGGAGCCAACCCGGAGCAGTTGCTGGATGCTACCGCGGCAGCGGTATGCCTGATGGGAGTCAGCGGCGAGCTGGCTTATGAAAGGATGATCCGCAATGCGGCAGGGACTTCATCCTATCGCAGCTACCTCATCGATGAAATCAGCAAGATGTCGGCCAAAAAATTGGAAGGAGGCGCTAAAATTGAGAATAGATAAGAACGATTTGCTGCTTTATGCGGTTACCGATCGCCAATGGCTGGGGGAAGCATCCTTGGCGGAACAGCTTGAAGAAGCCATCCAGGCGGGCGTTACTGTCGTGCAATTGCGCGAGAAGGAACTGGATTTTGATGCCTTTGTATCCCTTGGCAAGGAACTGCAGGCTGTGGCCAAACGCCACCGCATTCCCTTCATCATCAATGATGCGGTCGATGTGGCCTTGGCATTGGATGCGGACGGTGTACATGTGGGGCAGAGTGATATGCAGGCGGGAGATGTCCGCAGCCGGATCGGCGAGGGGAAAATCCTGGGTGTTTCTGCCCATTCCGTCGAAGAGGCGCTGGCGGCCGAACGGAACGGGGCCGATTATCTGGGCGTCGGTGCCATCTACGGTACAGCAACGAAGCCGGATGCCAATACGCTATCGATCGAGACGCTGCAGCAGATCTGCCAGGCGGTGAGCATACCCGTTGTGGGGATCGGAGGCATTGCTGAAGGGAATATCCCCAATCTGAATGGCAGCGGCATCGATGGGGTTGCCGTCGTATCCGCCATCTTTGCGCAGCCTGACATAACCGCGGCTGTGAAGCGACTGCGCCCGTTAGCTGAAGCGATGGTGCAGCCATGAAGCTGGAAGCAGCCATCTTCGATCTGGACGGGACGCTGCTGGATTCCATGCCGATTTGGCAAGGATTGGGAGAAAAGTATTTGCTTCAGAAAAAGCTGCAGCCGGCTCCTGGCTTGCAGGATGCCTTGAAGACGATGAGCCTCACGCAAGCTGCACAACATTTTCGTGCAGCATACGGATTGCATGAAACCGAAGCGACGATCCTTACGGAAATCGAGATGCTGATTGCGGATCTTTACCGTCATGAAGTCCCGCTTAAAGCCGGCGCCGCGGAATATCTGCAGACCTTGCAGGAGCAGAATGTGAAAATGTGCATCGCCACCGCGACCGAAAGAAATTTGGCCGAGAGCGCCTTGGAACGTTTGGGCATCCGGGAATATTTCAGCACTATCCTGACCAGCAGTGAAGTAAAGACGGGCAAAGACAATCCGCTCATTTATCAGCGGGCGTTCGAACATCTCGGGGCTCCCCTCACGAAGACCGTCATCTTTGAGGATGCCCTGCACGCCATCGAAACGGCAACGGCAGCCGGTTTTCGGGTAGTCGGCGTCTATGATGAGACGGCGGCACAGGATAGGGAGCGCATTGAAGCGTTGACGGAGCAGTACATCTATTCATTTTCGGATTGGAAAGGATGAGCAAAAACATGAAAACAGTATTGACGATCGCCGGGTCGGACAGCAGCGGCGGAGCAGGGATCCAAGCGGACCTGAAGACGATGATGGCGCATAAAGTCTATGGGATGAGCGTGATCACAGCGTTGACGGCGCAGAACACAACAGGCGTGGCCGGAATCATGGAAGTGACGCCTGAATTTGTGGCGCAACAGCTGGATTGCGTCTTCAAGGATATCCGGCCGGATGCGGTGAAGATCGGCATGGTGTCGAACGCCGCAATCATCAAAGTCATTGCGGAGAAGCTGATCGAATACAAAGCGGAAAATATCGTCGTGGACCCGGTCATGGTGGCCACAAGCGGCAGCAGCCTGATGCAGGACGATGCCAGCCAAGCTTTGCGGACGCTGCTGTTGCCGTGGGCTGATGTGATCACACCGAATGTGCCGGAAGGAGAGGTATTGAGCGGTGTCAAAATCGAGAGGAAGGCGGATATGCTGGCTGCGGCGGAGCGCATCGCTTCAGCAGCGGGGACCAGCGTGCTCCTGAAAGGCGGCCATCTCAAGGACAGCGCCGACGATCTGCTCTTTATGGACGGGAAAGTCAGTTGGTTCGAGTCGGAACGGATCGAAAACTCGAATACTCATGGCACCGGCTGTACGCTTTCCTCGGCCATCGCCGCGAATCTGGCTTTAGGTCACGGAATGGAAGCGAGCATCCGCCAAGCCAAAGCCTACATCACCGGCGCACTGCGTGACGGACTGGATCTGGGCAAGGGCAGCGGCCCACTCAATCATGCTTACCGCATCAACTAAAAAAGAAGGGCTCTCGAGTCATCAATTGAGAGCCCTTATTTTTTGAGTGCCGTTGGACGGATCTTTCACCGGAAGACATCAGTAACTTTTGACCTCAACTCCGGGGAAGACAGGCTCGCCGGAGAACGCACTAAAATGCAGAACGAACTCCGGCGAAGCCTACATTCGCCGGAGTTCGGATTTTCTTCTTATTGGAAAGTTAGCCAGTCTTTATGCTTTAGGTTTGCGGTTGTAGCCGCGTTCCCCGAAAGGTTGCTTTTCGATCAGCCATTTCTCCTCCAGTTGTTCCAAGGCTTTCTTCTCGTTGAAGGAAGGGTCCTCGCTCTTTTCAACCACTTCCAAAATTGTAAACGTGAAGGCATCCTGCCCGAAGTGGTTCCAATCGGCTTGGAGTTCCTTGTTGTTGTTCGCACCCATATTCAAAATATGTTTCATGCCATTCAAAGTCTTCAGGTTAGGGGTTTTGCCGATGAAAATCTTTTGATTTTCCGTATTCTGTACTTCGTAGATACCGGCTTCAACCGGGACCGCTTCAAATTGGCGCCGCAGTTCTTTTTTCTGTTCCATTTCGCTTCTAACTCCCTTTCTGGATTTACTCAAAAGCATACGTAAATTTTGATATTCCGTCAATTACCCCTGTCCACAGATGGAGACTACAACGGGTAAGCATTGGAGGTTCAAAATCAGTACGTTTATAATTATCTTTCCTCCTAATATTCGTGAATATCCGGTTTTATAGGATCAAAAATAGGTATTTCTTTCCAAATTCTAAATAAAACCTCATTATTCTGTCGTTTTTGTTTGCTATAATTTTGATTATAGTGAACATTCGGAATTTTTGAACTCCTGCGCCAAAAGTAGAGTACACTCTATTGTCCGCATCCGGTTCATATTTGCGATCGAAGGGAAGATGGAAGATGGGATTACTATTATTCGATTTTGACGGTACCTTGGCGGAAACATGCAAAATTAGCGAAATGGCTACAATGGATACATTTGAACATTTTGGCTATCCCGTTCCAACCCCTGAGCAACTGTGTGAGGATAGAGGAAAGCCCCATTTTGTGAAATTTATCGGCTACCTGAAGAAACATGCACTCTCTCCGGTCGAACTGGATAAGCTGATGGAAGTCTTTTGGGACAACTACGAAAAATATGAAAATATGCTGTTGGAACCATACGATTTATCGCGGGAGTCCTTAATGGAACTGAAAGGGAACGGACACCATCTGGGCGTGATTTCCAACAAAGCAACCAAAGCTTTGTTGCGCAGTCTTGCTGCAGTAGATCTGTTGGACCTGATGGAAGTGGTCATCGGATTGGAAAACATGGACCAGCACAAACCGAATCCCGAAGGCATCTTCACCGCTTGGGAGAAAATCCCGATGGCGAAAGAAGAAACCGTGATGATCGGTGATACCATTTATGATATGCAGATGGGGAAAATGGCAGGCGTAAAGACCGTCGGCATCACCTGGGGAGGGAGTTCCGCCCAAACCTTGCGCGCGGAAAATCCGGATCGCATCGCCAACTGTTTTGTGGAACTGGAAATCATCATCGCAAGCCTGCTTGATGCTTAAATAGATTGGAAAAAGCCGTTGTCCTTTATTCTGGACAGCGGCTTTAAAGTTGATTTAGCCCTTGTACAGACTGCACTTTCAGGATAAAGTAGAGAGGTAGAAAAACAGACGAAGCCAATGATGAAAGGAAACACCTATGAATCCAGAACAATTTGCCCAAGCCCTTGCCGAAAAGGGGATCCTTTTGAATGAAACGCAACTCGAACAATACGCAACTTATTTGCGCCTGTTGCGCGAGTGGAATGAGAAAATCAACCTGACCGCCATCACCGAGCCGGATGAAGTCTATCTGAAGCATTTCTATGACTCCATTTCGCTGGGCTTCCATATGGATTTTACCCAAGCGGAAGTCACCCTTTGTGATGTCGGCGCCGGTGCCGGTTTTCCGAGTATCCCGCTCAAAATTGCTTTCCCGAAATTGCAGGTGACGATCGTGGACTCGTTGAACAAACGGATCACTTTCCTGGAGACTTTGGTTTCCGAATTAGGTTTGACGGGGGTGTCCTGCTTTCATGACCGTGCGGAGACTTTCGGACAGAACAAGAAATTCCGTGCCCAATTTGATGTGGTGACGGCACGTGCGGTTGCGAGACTGAGTGTCTTGAGCGAACTGTGTCTGCCTTTGGTCAAAAAAGGTGGCACTTTCGTCGCGATGAAAGCAGCCAGCACGGAAGAAGAGCTTCGCGATGCAGAGCGCGCCATCGCAACACTGGGCGGCAAAATCGAAGAGGATATTTTCTTTGAACTGCCGAATGATGCAGGCGAACGCCATATCGTAAAAATCAAGAAAACGAAAGAAACACCCAAAACCTACCCGAGAAAAGCCGGGACACCGAATAAGAATCCGTTGTAAACCGGAAAAGGAACGGCCCGGCCACCTGTTGATCTGCAGGATGGCCGGGTCGTTTTTAGTGGGAAGGACGATCTTGAATTGATTTTCCCGCAGAGACTTTATCTATCCTATATTTTTCTGAACTTTTTTGTTACAATAGTCTGGTAAAGTTATAGCCTTTTTTATAAATAGACATATTGAGCGATAAATGATGATTCATTTTGAAGAAATGCGTAGGAGAAAAGGCGCAGGTATCGTTTTTTCTCTTTTTTTAGGCAAAAAAGTAGAACGGCGGCACAGTAGCTTCAAATGAAAGACAGAAAGCGGAGGAGAACAGATGGCACGGATTATTGCAGTCGCAAATCAGAAAGGCGGCGTCGGAAAAACGACGACCACCGTCAATTTAGCAGCGTCTTTGGCCTACTTAGGCAAAAAAGTGTTATTGATAGATAGTGATGCCCAAGGGAATGCCACCAGCGGACTCGGCATTTCAAAAGCAGATGTTGAAAAAGATATATATGATGTATTAGTGAACCAAGAGCCCATCGCGAACGTCATCAGAGAATCCTCACGGGAAAATTTATGGGTCGTACCGGCAACCATCCAATTGGCAGGCGCCGAAATCGAGTTGACGAATCAGCCGCATCGTGAAGCGCGCCTTTATGAGGCAGTGCAGTCATTGCGTGAGGAATACGACTTCATTTTTATTGATTGCCCGCCCTCACTGGGACATTTGACGATCAATGCCTTCACCGCCAGTGATTCGGTTTTGATTCCGGTTCAGTGCGAATACTATGCTTTGGAAGGGTTGAGTCAACTGTTGAACACCTTCCGCTTGGTTCAGAAGCATTTCAATAAGGATCTGAAATTGGAAGGGGTATTGTTGACGATGCTGGACGCTCGCACAAACCTCGGCTTTGAGGTCGTGGATGAGGTCAAAAAGTATTTCAAAGAGAAAGTATACAAGACAATCATTCCGCGCAATGTCCGTTTATCGGAAGCGCCAAGCTATGGACAATCAATCGTTGACTATGATATCCGTTCAAAAGGAGCGGAAGTTTATCTTGAGTTGGCAAAGGAAGTGTTAGCAGATGGCGAATAAAAACAGCAAAGGGCTAGGACGCGGCATCGACGCGCTCTTCAGCAACTTTGAAGATATCGAAAAAATCGATGAAAAGACAGAGAAGGTACAGGAGATCCCTTTAGATGAGATCCGTCCCAATCCTTATCAGCCACGAAAAACCTTTGATGATTCGACTTTGCGGGAATTAGCTGACTCGATCATGCTGAACGGTGTCATCCAGCCGGTCATCCTGCGCCAATCCAGTGTGAAGGGTTATGAAATCATTGCAGGCGAACGCCGCGTCCGCGCGTCCCGTTTGGCCGGCAAAACAACAATCCCGGCAATCGTCCGTGAATTTGACGAAACAGCCATGATCGAAGTCGCCATTCTGGAAAATCTGCAGCGGGAAGATTTGACTCCGCTGGAAGAGGCAGAAGGCTACCAAACCTTGATGAACAAGCTGAATCTTACGCAAGTGGATGTCGCCCAACGGTTAGGCAAGAGCCGCCCGTACATCGCCAACCATCTGCGCTTGTTGAATCTGCCTCAGGACGTCAAGGGGATGCTGCAAGAGGGATTGATCTCTATGGGGCAAGCCCGTACGCTTTTGGGTTTGAACGATGAATCGTTGATCAGCGAACTGGCAAAACGAGCTGCCGAAGAAGGCATCACGGTCCGACACTTGGAATTGTTGGTTCAACAATTGAATAATCCCGGTGATGTCGCCAAAAAGAAAAATAAAAAGAAAAAAGAAACGAAGCCGGTATACATCAAAGAGAGTGAAGAACGTTTGATGGACAAATTCGGGACATCCGTACAAATATCCAGTAAGGGTGAAAAAGGCAAAATCGAGATCGAATACCTTTCTCCAGCCGACCTGACCCGGATTTTGGATATCCTGCAAATTTCGCTGGACGATTAAGAATAGACGAAGACATCAGAAAGAGGTGCATTTGGCCTTGGTACAACAAGATTATGGATTGCATGATGTGGTCGAAATGAAAAAACCGCATCCTTGCAAAAGCAACTCATGGGAAATCATCCGAATGGGTATGGACATCCGCATCAAATGCCTGAAATGCGGGCAGATGGTCATGATGCCGCGCCGCGAATTCGAGAAAAAAATGAAAAAAGTACTGACTAAGGCAGAAGAAACTGTCGAATAGGTCTTTGAACGAACAAATGAAAAGCAATATAAGTGGAAAGAGTGTGAAGAAATGTCATTAACAGCAGGAATCGTAGGGTTACCGAACGTCGGGAAATCCACTTTATTCAACGCCATCACCAAAGCGGGAGTGGAAGCCGCAAACTATCCATTCGCAACGATCGACCCCAATGTTGGAGTAGTCGAAGTTCCCGATGAACGTTTGAATAAATTAACAGAATTAGTGAAACCTAAAAAAACCGTCCCGACAACTTTTGAATTTACGGATATCGCCGGCATCGTAAAAGGCGCCAGCAAAGGGGAAGGTTTGGGGAATAAATTTTTGGCCAACATCCGCCAAGTGGATGCTATCTGTCATGTTGTCCGTTGTTTCCAAGACGATAACATCACGCACGTAAGCGGTAAAGTGGATCCCTTGGATGACGTCGAAACCATCAACCTGGAACTGATTTTTGCCGACTTGGAGTCCATCGAGAAACGCTATACACGCATCAGCAAAATTGCCCGCACAAAAGACAAAGATGCTGTGCGCGAACTGGAAATCCTGGAAAAAATCAAGACGACTTTGGAAGAAGGCAAATCCGCGCGTACGATTGAATTCACACCCGAAGAAGAACCGCTTGTGAAGAGCTTATTCCTTTTGACGACAAAGCCTGTTCTGTATGTCGCAAACATCTCCGAAGAGGACGTAATAGCCGGCGGAGACAATGAAATGGTTCAAGCTGTCCGTGAATTTGCGGCAACAGAAGGCGCAGAGGTCGTTACCGTTTGCGCCCGTATCGAAGAAGAAGTGGCTGAACTGGATGACGAAGAAAAAGCTGAATTCCTGGCGGAGTTGGGCATCAAAGAATCCGGATTGGATCAACTAATCCGTAAAGCTTACACGTTGCTTGGCCTGGGAACATATTTTACGGCAGGCGAAAAAGAAGTTCGTGCCTGGACCTTCAGACTAGGGATGAAAACACCACAAACGGCAGGAATCATCCATACCGACTTTGAGCGCGGCTTCATTCGTGCCGAAACAGTTTCCTACGCTGACCTGTTGGCTTACGGCAGCATGCAAGCCGCCAAAGAAGCAGGGAAAGTCAGACTAGAAGGAAAAGACTACGTAGTCCAAGACGGCGACGTAATGGAATTCAGATTTAACGTATAAGAGTGTGATGAATCCTAAGCTCAGAGTTTGAGCACTAACGAGGTTCAGGACCAAGCAGCCTGGTCTTGGCTGAGTGGGCCTGAACAGCGTTAGGCGGAGAACTCTAGGATTCAGAACACGTTTAGGATGTGATGATTCGCGTTTAGATACCCGGACGTTGGAGCACCCAGCGAAGTGAACCTCTTTTGTTCACTACGCTGGGTGTGAAACGGGAGCGGTATCTGCGAATCAGAACTCAACTAAAGGATACGATGAAATGCGGGAGGGGATGAGCACTAAGAGGATATTACGAGAACGGCCGCAGTTTGGCCGTGACGTAATGTCAGCTTAGGCGGAATCCCCTGCATTTCAGAGTTCAACTAAAAGGATACGATGAAATGCGGGAGGGGATGAGCACTAAGAGGATATTACGAGAACGGCCGCAGTTTGGCCGTGACGTAATGTCAGCTTAGGCGGAATCCCCTGCATTTCAGAGTTCAACTAAAAGGATACGATGAATCCCGGGTAGAAACCGAGCACTAAGGGGCCAAGCACAAAGCGGACGCTTTTTGTCCGTGTGAGTTTGGCAACTTAGGCGGAGGTTTCTGGGATTCAGAGTTCAACTAAGAGCATGTGATGAATCTCTCTTTATTTCAGATTCAGGGATTCACAACACGTTTGACAAGGGTGCCGCATGTAATCAAGGGAGGATTTATCATTGGAAGAAACGAAGAGCGTTGCACAAATGAAGGTCGAAAACAAAGCCTTATGGCAGAGTTTGACAAAAAGAAATGAACAATACATGATGGGGCTGGACAGGACCTTGAGAGCTGCAAACCTGGAAGAGGAACGCAGAGAGGAAATCTACAATAAAATGATGCGGGAGTTGCTGGAAGCCCAAAAAACCGGTAAAACCGCCCGCCAATTATATGGCACAGTATCTGAGTGCGCCTCGAATATCCTGGTGAATCCGTCAGACAACGAAGTGAAAGTACGTTCGTCTGATTGGCTGATCGCTTTGGATGGCGGTTTATTGCTAGGGTCTCTTTTCGCGATGATTTCGGGGATTTCCTTGCTGACCAACAGTGGCGAAGATGTCATCGGAATGGGTCTGATCAGCTTGATTCTGAACTTTGTTGTGGGCGGTATCGCCATGCTCGTCATCTCTAAATACACGCCGAATCCAGACGCTCCAAAAGGCGAAAAAGGCTTTGGGAAATATATCTTTGCGACGACAGGTGCTATGCTGCTTTGGATGCTCATCATGACTGTTTCCATGATGCTTATTCCAGCAAGCATTAATATCGCGCTACCTGCGTGGATATACCTTGGAATCGCTGGGATAGGTTTTGCTGCAAAAGTATATTTGAAGAAAAAATATCATATCATGGGCGGCATATTGTAGCCCGTCAATTGGTGGAGGCCGAGATGCAAAGGAATACTTGTATCTCGGCTATTTTCGTATATTGATAGAGAAAAAAACTGAAAATGAATCAAAGGACATAACCGAACGCGTTAATTCCGAACGTTATGTCAGATTTAAATAAACAGCATTCGATAAAAAGCGCTGCTATATGAGAATTGTATGATAAAGGGGGCTTTGCGCTTGACGTGGGTTGTTGAGGGTGGTATTTTAGATGATAAAAAATCAGCATAAATAAAAAGGAGTGTTCATCGAAAATGTCAAATTGGGAAACAAAATTCGCTAGAGAAGGTTTTACTTTTGATGATGTATTATTAGTCCCGGCTGAAAGCCATGTATTACCTAACGATGTGGATTTATCGATTGATTTAGCTAAAAATTTACACTTGAATATTCCTATCATAAGCGCAAGTATGGACACAGTTACCGATTCGGCGATGGCAATCGCAATGGCCCGCCAAGGCGGGTTGGGCGTCATCCATAAAAACATGACCATCGAAGCGCAGGCTGAAGAAGTGCATAAAGTAAAACGTTCCGAAAGTGGCGTCATCATCGACCCATTCTTCCTGACCCCGGATCACTTGGTCTCTGAAGCAGAGAATCTCATGAGTAAATACCGTATCAGCGGTGTGCCTGTTGTCAATGATATGGAAGACCGCAAGTTGGTAGGGATTTTGACGAACCGCGATCTGCGATTCATTGCAGACTACCAAGTTCCGATCGGCGATGTGATGACAAAAGAACACTTGGTTACCGCTCCTGTAGGGACTTCTTTGAAGGATGCCGAATCCATCCTGCAAAAATATAAAATCGAAAAATTACCTCTAGTTGATGACAGTGGCCGTCTGGCTGGTCTGATCACAATCAAGGATATCGAAAAAGTAATTGAGTTTCCCAACTCCGCAAAAGATGCACACGGCCGTTTGATCGTTGCGGCTGCAGTAGGTGTGACAAGCGATACGTTCGAACGTGCCCAAGCCTTATTGGATGCCGGTGCAGATGCAATCGTCATCGACACAGCGCATGGCCATAGCGCCGGCGTTATCCGCAAAATTAAAGAAATCCGCGATCAGTTCCCTGACGCAACCTTGATTGCCGGAAATGTAGCGACTGCAGAAGGAACCCGCGCTTTGTTTGACGTCGGAGTCGATGTAGTCAAAGTCGGAATCGGACCGGGCTCGATTTGTACGACCCGTGTCGTAGCCGGTGTTGGTGTTCCGCAAATCACAGCCATCTATGATGCTGCAAGTGTGGCGAGAGAATACGGCAAAGCAATTATCGCTGACGGCGGAATCAAGTATTCGGGAGACATCGTCAAAGCGATGGCTGCCGGTGGACATGCCGTCATGTTGGGCAGTATGTTGGCTGGTACGGATGAGTCTCCGGGCGAATTCGAAATCTTCCAAGGCCGTCGTTTCAAGACATACCGTGGCATGGGCAGTCTGGCGGCAATGGAAAAAGGCTCCAGCGACCGCTACTTCCAAGGCGGGGTGAATGAAGCGAAGAAAATGGTTCCGGAAGGTATCGAAGGCCGTGTCGCTTATAAAGGGGCAGCCAGCGATATCATCTTCCAACTGCTCGGCGGTGTCCGTTCCGGTATGGGTTATGTTGGTGCCGGCAATCTGCAGGAGCTTCGCGAAAATGCACAATTCATCAAGATGTCCGGTGCCGGATTGATCGAATCCCATCCGCATGACATCCAAATCACTAAAGAAGCACCAAACTACTCCATCCATAGATAAACAGGCAAGAAACCAAAATGCCCGGGACACTGTTCTCGGGCGTTTTTTCTTATGTTCGCAGTTTGCTGGGGCTTTCTGATATAATTAAAATGGAATTTCTTTATGCTTCCTTAAGCAAAAATTTAGAACACTTTGGTACGATGGGGAAAAATACATATTTTGGGGAAAGGGTTGTCCGATATGAGTAAAATTTTGATCGTCGATGACGACAGGGAAATCGTGGATTTGTTGAGCATTTATTGCAAAAATGAAGGATACGATCCGATAAAAGCCTATGACGGCGTGGACGCTTTCCACAAGCTTGAGGAGAATGCGGATATCCAACTGATCATTTTGGATGTGATGATGCCGAAGAAGGATGGCATCTCGGTAGTGAGGGAGCTGCGGGAACAGAACAATCCGATCCCGATTCTGATGTTGAGCGCAAAATCCGCCGATATGGATAAAATCCAAGGGTTGACGACAGGTGCGGACGACTATGTTTCCAAGCCGTTCAATCCACTGGAAGTGATGGCTCGCATCAAATCGCTCTTGCGCAGGACCACTATGCAGGCAGATGCAGCAGAGGTGGATTCGATCGAAATAGGTCCGCTGATCATCAAGAAAGATTCCCATGAGGTAAAGACGCTGAACGGGAAAAGTATCCAGTTGACCGCGCTGGAATTTGGTATTTTGCACCTATTGGCAAGCCATCCGAATCGCGTCTTCAGTGCCGATGAAATTTTTGAACGTGTTTGGCAACAAGAGAGTATCGTATCGGCCAAGACCGTTATGGTGCATGTGAGTCATCTCCGCGATAAAATTGAAGAGGCTACAGGGGGCGAGAAGGTCATCCAGACCGTTTGGGGTGTAGGCTATAAGATCGGCGAATAAGCAAGCCTGTAGGCACATTGGCAAAAAAAAACAGCTGGGAGGCTGCAGCTTTGTTTAACAAGTTGAAAAAAAAAGAACTGAGTGAACTCGTTTTTGAAGGGGCGTTGACGCTGGGTATCGTCTATCTGCTCTACATCGGGATGGAGCTGATGTTCAACCGACTGGTCGCAAACCCTCCGATGATTTTGAGGGAAGTTCCCTCCTTGAGGCGATTCGTGGTGGTAGTCGATGCGTTCTTGACTATTTACGATGATGTTTTTCAATGGATAGCGGCCATTTTTGCGGCCATCTTCACTGGCTGGCGTTTGGTCAGGAGATACAAGCAGATGCAGTTGACGCATATCCTGGACGAACTGCATTACATCGCCGCGGGGAACTTTGACCATCGGATCGACGCAAACAATGCCGGAAGCTATGTTGATGTTGTGGACAGTATCAATACGCTCGTGGAAAGTACGGTCCAAGCGATGGAAGAGGAACGAAAGATTGAACAGTCGAAGGATGAGTTGATCACGAACGTCAGTCACGACATCCGTACTCCTTTGACATCCATCATCGGATACTTGGGATTGATAGAGGATAAGCAATTCACAAGTGAAGAGGATGCTTTGCGATATATCCATATCGCTTACACAAAAGCGCTGCAGATGAAGGTGCTTGTCGATGATCTCTTCGAATACACGAAAGTGCGACAACCGACGACACCGCTGTTGTTGAAGACAATCAACATCGGCAATTTTTTGGAGCAGATTGTCGCGGACTATGAGTTGGAGTCGCGCAAGCGCCATATGGAGATTGAGGTGATCATGAAAACGAGTCCGTTGATGATCGAAATGGATGTCGATAAAATGGCCCGTGTCTTCAACAATCTGATTTCCAATGCCCTGAAGTATGCGCATGGCGGCACGTGGGTTCACATCGAAGCCGAAAAGATAGGTTCCGAAGTGATTGTTTCCGTGAAGAACAATGGGGAGCACATCCCTGAAGAATCGCTGCAGGAGTTGTTCGGGCGTTTTTATAGGGTGGAAAATTCCCGTTCGAAGGAGACTGGGGGAACCGGGCTTGGATTGGCGATCGCCCAAAGCATCGTCACGCTCCATGGCGGATATATCTATGCGGAATCGGATGAGGCGGAAACCAAATTCGTGCTGCATCTCCCCTTGAAACAGACTCCGGTTGCCAAGGAATAAGGAACGTACGTTTTCTGTGTACGTTCCTTTTTTTGGTTGTCTTTTTATGCCATTTCCGCTAACATAGAAGGGTATATCAACCGAACGAAATGACTGATTGGAGATAACTACAAACAATGATAACTATAAAAAACAGAAAAATGATCATGGGAACAATTTCGGCGGCCTCGGTATTGGTGAACAGCTTGTTTGTTGCACCGGTTGCCTTGGCTGCTGAACAACCTTCTATCGATGCGAAAGCCGCTTTCGTGATAGAAGATGAAACAGATAAAGTGCTTATGAACCAAAATGGGGATGAGGCACTGGGCATCGCCTCAATGACAAAAATGCTGAGTATCTACTTGATACTCGAAGCCATCGAAGAAGGCAAATTGGCTTGGGACAAGCAAATCACCGTCAGCGATTACGTCTATGAAGTCAGCCAGAACTACAACTTTTCCAATGTGCCTTTGCGTCAGGACATCACGTATTCCGTGGAAGAACTTTATCAGTCCGCATTGATCTATTCCGCAAACGGATCGACGATCGCTTTAGCGGAAGCTTTGGCTGGTTCGGAGGCGAAGTTCGTTGATTTGATGAAGGCTCAGTTGGATGAGTGGGGCGTAGATAATTATGAACTTTATAATGCCACCGGCTTGTCGAACAGCGATATGCCGGAAGAGCATCTTTATCCGGGTGCATCGTCTGATGGCTACAACAAAATGACTGCGCGCGGGGTAGCGATGGTTGCGGATCATCTGATCGATGATTACCCTGAAGTTTTGGAAACGACTGCCGTGCCGGAGTTGGCTTTCCAAGCGGGAACATCCGATGAAATCATGATGCACAGCTACAACTTGATGTTGCCTGGCATGTTCTATTATCGTGAAGGTGTGGACGGTCTGAAGACCGGAACAACACTGGAGTCGGGTGCATCCTTTACTGGTACAGCCGTTCAGGATGATATGCGGATCATCACCGTGGTCATCGGTGCTGATGAGAGCACCAAGCGCTTTAAGGAAACGGGGCGCTTGATGGACTATGCCTTCTCAACCTTCGAGAAGACGACGGTAGCAACAAAAGGCGAGGCTGTTTCCACGCAAGAACCGATTACCGTGGCCAAAGGGAAGCAAACAGAGGTCGGGCTTGTCTACAACGAAGACCTGGTGACCGTTACCGAAAAAGGTGCGGAAGAGCTCGCGCTCACAACTGTTTTCACACCGGCGGAAGAGAGCCTGAATGAGGACGGCGAGATTGAAGCGCCTATCGAAAAAGGAACTGAAGTCGGGTCCGTCGCTGTGACGGTCGAAGGTGATGAGTTTGGTTATCTGGACGGCACGACCTCCGAGGATGTCAAAGTCGCAGTGGCAAGCAGCGTTGAAAAAGCCAATATATTTGTGCGCGGCGGTCGTGTTGTCGGAGACCTGTTCGGAAAAGCTTGGCAAACAGTATCCGATTTTGTCGGAGGGTTTTTTGACTGATCCTGAAGAGCTGAGGGTTTAACGGAAAACCGTCGCATTATTGACAGCACAGGGTTTGTTCAGTAAAATGAGGGTATCGAAGCTTAGACCAATTGAATAGAGAAAGCCATGCATGTGACCAGTAGATGATGTGAAGCGCCCCAGAGAGTCAGTGGTTCGGTGAGAACTGACCCTTCACCTGTTGAATCCCCACATGAAGCGAACAATGAAAACAAGAAATTGACTAAATTGTTCCGGATCCGTCCGTTAACGCAATGAAGCGCAGCCAGACCTGATCGGGACTGGCTGAAGTTGGGTGGTACCGCGAACGTTAAAGCCATTTCGTCCCAGATTATTCTAGGGATGGAGTGGCTATTTTTGTACAAATAATGAGGAGGAAAGCATATGTTGGATGTAAAATTTTTGAGGGATGGATTTGAAGATACTGCAGAGAAATTGGCTGCACGTGGCGTTAAAACGGAAGAGTTAGTGACATTCAAGGAATTGGATGCGCAACGACGGGAGAAAATCGTTGAGACGGAAAACCTGAAGCAATACCGCAATGGCGTTTCCCAGGAAATTGCGCAATTGAAACGCAACAAAGAGAATGCGGATGATAAGATTGCCGAAATGAAAGAAGTCGGCGACAAAATCAAAGCATTGGATGAAGAACTGAATGAAATCGAAGAGAAGACGACTTTCATCGCAACAAGATTGCCTAACTTGCCGCATGCCTCCGTTCCTGTCGGTGCAGATGAAGAGGATAACGTGGAAGTAAGAAGATGGGGGACGCCGCGCGCGTTCGATTTCGAACCAAAAGCCCACTATGATATCGCCGAGGCATTGGATATTCTGGACTTCGAACGCGGCGCTAAAGTGACCGGCAGCCGTTTCGTCTTCTATAAAGGCCTGGGAGCCCGCTTGGAGCGCGCTTGCTACAATTATATGCTGGATCTGCATACCGAAGAGCATGGCTATACGGAAATGATTCCGCCATACATGGCGAATGAAGCGTCCATGTTCGGTACGGGACAATTCCCTAAATTCAAAGAGGACGTTTTCCAATTGACGGATGAACGCAACTTTACGCTGATTCCTACGGCGGAAGTTCCTTTGACGAACTATTATCGCGATGAAATCATGAATGAAGCAGATTTGCCGGTCTATTTCACAGCGATGAGTCCGTCTTTCCGTTCTGAAGCCGGAAGCGCAGGACGCGACACAAGAGGACTGATCAGGATGCACCAGTTCCATAAAGTGGAGATGGTGAAATTCAGCAAACCGGAAACTTCCTATGAAGAGTTGGAAAAAATGACGGACGATGCTGAAGCGGTGCTGAGAGGCTTGAACTTGCCGCACCGTACGATCACGTTATGCACGGGCGACATGGGCTTCTCCGCAGCCAAAACGTATGATATAGAAGTCTGGATCCCGGCTCAAGATACCTACCGGGAAATCAGTTCTTGTTCAAATACCGAGGCATTCCAAGCCCGCCGCGCGAAAATCCGTTACCGTAACGAAGAAACAGGGAAACTGGAATTTGTGCACACGTTGAATGGCTCAGGGCTGGCTGTCGGCCGCACTGTAACTGCGATACTTGAAAATTACCAAAACGAAGACGGTTCCGTCACAATCCCTGATGCACTTGTGCCATATATGGGCGGCATCACAAAAATAACCAAAGAGAACGCAAGCAACAAACGCTGATCATAAGCAAGATATGCGCGTAAGCTTCTGGGTATATGATACAATCATTTCATACGTAAACGCATACGAAAGGAATGAGGATAGTGAGCGAATCAAAATTGGAAAAAGCTACTTTTGCTGGAGGCTGTTTTTGGTGCATGGTCAAGCCGTTCGACAGTCTACCAGGCATCGAATCAGTCGTTTCCGGGTACACGGGCGGACACACAGAAAACCCTACTTATGAAGAAGTGTGTTCCGGAACGACCGGGCATACGGAAGCTGTTCAAATCACATTTAACCCAGCTTTGTTCCCGTACAAAGACTTGGTGGAGGTCTACTGGCAGCAGACGGATCCAACTGATGCCATGGGTCAATTCGTAGATCGCGGCACTTCTTATCGTCCGGTAATTTTTTATCATACACCGGAACAAAAGGAGATAGCGGAAGCATCGAAACAAGCTTTACAGGACAGTGGGAAATTCACTAAGCCAATCGTGACTTCGATCGAACCGGCCCAACCGTTTTACGAAGCAGAAGAATATCATCAGGATTTCTACAAAAAAAGTAGCGCGCATTATCACGGATACCGTTCGCATTCAGGGCGAGATTCGTATATCGAATCACATTGGAAAAAGTAGAAAATGTGCCGAAACCATACTGAAAAGAAGGTCCATTCCGAAGAAATGACTTTGGAGTGAACCTTCTTTTTTGCTGCAAATGAATGTTTTATCCTATTGCAGAGATCTTTTGCCGTCATTATGCAATAAAAAAATATATTCAATCAAAAAAGACTTGCCAAAAAGCTCTGAAACAGGTAAGATTGTTATTCGTTGGCAGATCAAATGGACAACCGCAAAAGTATCCAAGGTCGTTGATGACAGTATGAACTTCCAGGCCAATTCATTAATAACATTTTTTAAAAAGTTGTTGACAAACTGGATGTGCAAGTGGTATTATATAGAAGTTGTCATGTGAGAGCGTGCGACACAATTAGACCTTTGAAAACTGAACAAAGAATGAACGAACCAAATGTGCAGGGAGCTTAGACTTCGGTCGAAGCAAACGAAGGCGATACATTGTATCGCAAACATAAAGTCAGTAAGAAATTTAGAGCTTTTCAGCTTTTCATGAGGGTTTCTGTACAAGAGCCCACATTACATGAGAGTTTGATCCTGGCTCAGGACGAACGCTGGCGGCGTGCCTAATACATGCAAGTCGAACGGTCTTTTCTATGGAAGCTTGCTTCCACTGAGAAGATAGTGGCGAACGGGTGAGTAACACGTGGGTAACCTGCCCATAAGAGGGGGATAACATCCGGAAACGGGT